>NZ_JAAQWL010000004.1:0-541250 GCF_012985495.1 Pseudomonas sp. WS 5146 | reverse complement strand
GTTTTTATTCAGATGAAGACTATATTTTTTACATTGATACATTAGCCGTGCTTGCTGAATTGTATGGCTGTAAAGTTCACGCATTGTGCTTGATGACAAATCATGTTCATTTGTTGTTGACTCCCAGTTGCTGCGCAGGGGCCGGCTTGCTTATGAAGGGACTGGGGCAGCGCTACGTTCAATATGTCAATCGAACATATCAACGAAAGGGGCACGTTGTGGGAAGGCCGTTTCCGCTCCTGTTTGGTTCAACAAGACAACTATGTTTTAGGTTGCTATCGATATATCGAAATGAACCCGGTCATAGCCGGTATGGTTGCTCATCCGGGCGACTATCGCTGGACCAGCTATAGGGCAAACGCACAGGGCGAGCTGTCAGGCTTTATAAGCCCGCATGCGGTTTATAACGAATTAGGTAGCGGCACCGCGCAACGAGCCGAAGCTTACCGGTCTATATTCAATGATCGACTTTCACTTGGGCTGATAGAACAAATTCGATCTTCTATAAACGGTAATTACGTTTTGGGCGATCAGAAGTTTGCGTCCGAGATCGCGCAGGCATTAGGTAAAAGAGTTTCGCAGGGCGTGTCAGGACGCCCAAAAAAGTATAAGTTAAAAGAATAGTGGTCTGACCCCTATTTTCCCGCATTTAATAGAGCGAAAATGATCATGAATCACGTTTATATGCGACATAAAAACGATAGACGCTTGGTTCTGTTATGCGATAAAAATTACAATCCCATTTCAGAGGAATATATTGGTAAAAACGAACCAAGAAGCAAGGCTTTTTATGTTGGGTTTTGCGACGGGTTTATCGGGGTTTATTCCTCAGTTGAAGGGCCGGTTTTATTTATAAATGATTGCAAGTATTTATTTGCTGATCCCTCATGGAATATTCGGGTTCAAAGAAATTTAGGTGTAAATGAAGTTAGTTTCGTCGGTTTAGGTCAAAGCAGCCTTGTATTCGAATATTCAGCTGTGGAACTTGATCCAGTAGATCCATGGTCAGAGGAGAAATTCGATGATTTCTTCATCTGGCTAACAAATAAGAGGCACGATCAAGAATTTATCGAAATGTGGACAGAGAACGATTAGAGAATAGGGGTCAGACCACGGTTTTTGCCTTTTATAGTTCGGCGGAGTTACTCTTTAAAAATATGATTTATTTTTTGTAATTATTCTATTTTGTTAGCCTGGTGATTTGAAGGAAAAAATCGGTTTCAAGCTACGGCTTTTTAATTTAAGAGGGAATAGGGAGCAGGCCATATTTTTTAAATCAAGTATTAATAGTGGTCTGACCCCTATCTTATGCTATTTTATGCCTATTTTATCGTGGTACCTCAGTTACGCTCATGAACTCTAAATATCCTAAAGCTCAAATTGCTGTGGATGGGGATCGTATTATCACGGTTGTTAATCCGGTAAAGAAAAAATGACGATAGATAATTTGATTGAGCATCTTGATAGATTTGTGAGTGGTTCTAATATTTCGGTTCAATGGGCAAAAGATACGGAAACCCTTCTGGATGAAATTGAAGAAAATGAAGGTTTTGGTAAGTTTGAAAATCTCTTTGATGAGCTGCAGGAAAAGCTCTCGCTTTATCGGCCTGGAGGCGGCGAGCATCTTATAGATGAGTTCGAAATGAAACTGTTTTGTGTAAGGGTTGTTTCAGCACTTTTAGAAGCGAGGTAGGCAATAGGGTCAGTCCGATATTGTCCTGCTGTAAAATGGTGCAAAAGGGCCGGGTTCTGCTGGTACGGGCACGACCGCGGGTAGTGATGTTGCAAGTACAACGCCTAAAGCTGGTGTTTTTTGGAATAAAACAACAGTTCTAGATAGGACTGTCTATCAAGGCAATAGGGGTCAGACCACGGTTTTTGCTTTTTATAGTTCGGCGGAGTTGCTCTTTAAAAACATGATTTATTTTTTGTAATTATTCCAATCTGTTGGCCTGTTGAAGGGCGGCTAAGCTGTAAGCTCTTTTTCAGTTAGGGGTTTATATGGCTCGCCGTCCTAGGGTTTTACTGCCGGATATCCCGTTGCATATTATACAGCGGGGAAACAATCAGTAGAGAAAGGGGAAGGATTTATTTAATTTTCCGAGCCCTTTGTTGCTTAAATAAATCTGTCCCCTTTTCGCCTATAACCGCTTGATATGTGAGCCTAGGAGTCGTCTTGAAAATACTTTTGTTGACCCTTTTTTCTGCTCTATTGCTGAGTGGCTGCGGCTCTGCGCGCTATGAGAAGCCTATCCCCTACGACCAGGCCACCACCGCACGTATCCGTCTTTTTGGGAATAACGGCTTGCCTGTCGCCATCAACCCCGGGCAAGACTGCGCGTCGAGTAAAGAACCTCTTTTTGCCTACGGTTATACCGTTGCGGATAAGGTCAATTCCACCTTGGGGCAACACACCAAGCGAAGTGTCGGAATGCCCGCCTCCTGGAGGAGCGAGCACCTGAGCTATGGCGAGTCTTATGCCGAGTTTGTGATCCCTGCGGGTGTGCCGTCTGTGGTTGTGATGAAGATGGTTGCCGCCGAGGCGTCTTGTGTGCCTGATCCACGTGTATTTGTTCCTGAGGCGGGTAAAGATTATGAGGCGTACCTATACAGGCAAGACTGGCAGTGCGGTGGCGTGATTCGACTGCTCTCTGATCTGGAGACGCCTGGTGCTATCGCACACGTTCCGTCGAATAGTTGCGGGAGAAAATAAAGGTAACTGGCGGGCTGGGCCGGCAGCTGTTCATGCTTTTCGCGCAGCGCCAAGGTTGCATAGGTGACAGGCCACTTTTACTGCCCAGGCGTGGCCCGCACCTACTCACTGCCTCACCGTTAACAGGGCAACTCGTCAGCCGCCCTGTCGCGGTCAGTTGACGCTGTTAAGTCTGCGAATGATGACATCCAGCAAATCACACCCATCGCGCAGCGGTATAGCCAGTAGTTGAGCGAAGTCTTGAAGCACCACAGCATCACTGCTGAGTTGTTCGCGGAAGGCCAGGTTTTCCAGCAGTTGCGTGACGGCGCGAATCCGGTACGCGGCGGCGTCGTGGAGCACGTCGAGGGGCGCGCTGGTGTCGATAAGCAGAGCGGGGACGGTGCAGTCGTGGCCCGTTAGGGGCATGTATTGGTTCATTTTTCAGTACTCTGTTGGTGGATTAAGCCACCACGCATTCGTCGCCAAACGAATGGGTGGCAGCTGTACGCAGGTTGGCGAACCGGAACAGAGTAACCGGCAGACCCGAAGGTCTCCCGCGCACAGCCGCCATAACATGCACAGCTTTGCGGGTGCAAAAACACCTGCATGGAAGCGGGTTGCTTTTGCACTCTGTTGTCAGGTCGCCAAACCTGATCGCCATATGGGCGACGGGCCGGACTATAAGCCCCGCACCCAAACCCACGCAAGGCATCAACGCCCTGACTCAAACCCCCGCGTCCTATCCCCAACCCCCACCGACGCCAACGCTTCCCGCCGTCTGCTCACGGGTATTACGCAAATCCCCAGTCGTTTCGGGAAGCGTCCTACCGCAAAAGGAACCATTTCCCTCAAGCCCGGGTCTTTACCCCGCCCACCCGCAACCGGTCGGGCTGCATGGACTGCAGCGTTTTCAAAATACATTAAGGACTAATGTGAACCTCGCCTCCCCATTCCCTTTTCTGCCATCACTGGCTGCGGTGCGATTGCCCGCGCCTGTGGTTCAGCAAAGTGCCTTGGGGGAATGCATTCGGATCATCTGATCCCTCGCTCAGTACACCTACAGCCGCCGGGCGTATTGGCGGCTTTGACTGTAGTTCATGGAGTTTGAAATGAAGCGCAAGCCGTTCCAGAAAACCCTGCTGGCCCTGATGGTCAGCGCAGGCGCCGCGCATGTTGCTGCGGTGGAATTCGACGTGAGCAGCGGCCAGAACAAGTGGAAAGGTCAGGTGTTCAACGAGCCTGTCACCTTGGTCGGGTCGCGCAATGTGGTGGCCACCCAGCGTAATGTCGATGGGGCCAGTGTTGCCGAGACTAATGTTCAGGGTTCGCTGATCAACCGTGCCGACTACAACATTGATGGCAGTGGCCTCAACATTCGTGGTTTTGTGGTGGATGGCGCGCTGGACTCTGATCTGCGTGCCCGTGGCGGCACGATCACCGGTGATGTGATCCAGGCCGGTACGATCAGGCTCACCAACCAGACCTGGGCCGAAGGTTTTGAGGTGGGCGCCGCGAACATTGGCGGCAGCGTGATCAACTCCGGGACTATCGTCGCCGTTGACGTGCCGGGGTCGGACAGTGACGGCGAGGGCATGTACCTCAATGGTACGACCGTCGGTGGTGACGTGATCAACTCCGGCCTGATTGATGTCACTTCCATCTACGGCTACGGCCTGATCCTGGACACCCATAACAACATGCCGGTGACCGTCGGCGGCAAAATCCTCAACTCCGGCACCATCCGCGTCACGGGTGAAGAGGCGTTGGGCATTGAAGTTGAAACCGACACCAGTGACCTGCGTATAGAAAACAGCGGTGTGGTGACGGTCAACGGTGGCATGGCCAGGGCCGTACAGTTCAACTCCGGCACCTTCGATTACTTGCTCAACACCGGCACGATTGAAGCCAACGGCGCCAATGCGGTGGCTGTGCATCTGACTGGGGCGACCTTTACCCAGAACCCGCAGTCGGGCGCGCGCGGCGTTATCAACCGTGGCCTGATCAGTGCCGACAGCACCGCGATCCTGGTCGATGCCCGTGACCAGACTTCGCCGTTCGAGATCAACCAGCAAGCAGGCGAGATCCGCAGCAAATCCGGCACGGCCATCGACGCCGCCAACCTTGCCACGTTGAACTGGACGGGCGGCAAAATCACCGGTGACCTGCTCAACCTGAGCGCGGTGAATGTCGCCGGCCAAGCTGATTTTGTCGGCAATCGCATCATCGCGCCGGTGTCGATCAATTCCGGCTCGCTGAACCTGGCCGCGCCCGGTACCACGATCAGCGGCAACCTCAATGTGGCCAGCGGCGCGGGCATTGATATGCACCTGGCCGATAGCGTGGTGCCGACCACGCCGTATCTGTCGGTTAACGGCACGGCCAATTTCGCCCAGGCGTCGAAGCTCACGGTGAGTGCGCAGCCAGGCGACTTTGCGCGCACCAATAACGGCACCCAATACACGCTGTTGCAGGCCACCAGTGTGCAGAATAACGGCCTGTCGGTTGCTAGTTCGTCATCGCTGCTCAACGTGCTGAGCTACTCGGCGGATGCGCAAACGGTCAAGGCTGTTGTCGCAGTTAAAGACAACCAGCAAGTGCAGCAGGAACTTGCCGGTGCAGGTGCCAGCGCCGCAGCGGCCACGGCGGTAAATACGTTCAAGAACGATGTGCTCGGCGGGCTCAACCAGAACGACCCTGTGTTCCAGTCCCTCGCCAACGCCGGGACTGCGCAACAGCTTGCTCAAGTGAGCGAGCAGCTCAAGCCGGACGTGAACCGTGGCGCGCTGGATGTGGCGTTGTCGGGGCAGACTGTTATCAATGGCGCAATCTTCAACCGCCTTACCGACCAGCGCGAAGGCCATCAAACCGGCGGCGTGTGGGTGCAGGGTTTGAGCAGCAACATGGACCAGGATGGGCGCGGCGGTAACAACGGTTACTCGGCCAACAGCAGCGGCATGGCCGTGGGTGTGGACGGGCGTTTGAACGACACCACCACCCTGGGCGTGGCTTACAGCTACCTCAATTCCAACATCCATTCGGACCTGGGCAACAAGACCGATGTGGAGGGCCACGCGCTGTCGCTGTATGGCAACTGGGCGCTGCAAAACTGGTTTGTCGATGGCAGCCTCAGCTACGGCCACAACGACAACGACAGCAAGCGCCATGTGGCGGGCACCACGGCCAAGGGCAGTTACGACAGCAACGTGTTGGCAGCCAGCGTGATCGGCGGCTACAGCTTCAAGCCATCGCAGGCGGTGGTGATCGAGCCACGCGTAGCGGCGCGTTATGCCAATGTGCGCATGGACGGCTACGACGAGAAGGGTTCTTCGGCGGCGCTGAGCACGCGTTCGCAGCGTTATGAAGTGGGTGAGTTGGGCGCCGGTGTGCGTTTGGCCGGCAACTTGCCGATGGGCGCAGGCAGCCTGCAACCGGAAGCGACCTTGATGGCGTATCACGACCTGATGGGTGATCGCGTCGCGCAAACCTCCAACTTTGTGGCGGGTGGTGCGGCGTTCACCACCACCGGCGCGTCGGTGGCGCGTGACAGCTACGAGGCGAGTGTGGGCGTGAACTACCAGGTGTCGGACTTCACCGTGGGCGCCAGCTACACCCGCCAAGCGCGCAGTGGCTTTGACGCCGATGGCGTGATGCTCAAAGCGCGTTACGCGTTTTAAGCCCTGTGGGAGCGGGCTTGCTCGCGAAAGCGGTAGTCCAGTCGATACATGCACTGGCTGGCACACCGCCTTCGCGAGCAAGCCCGCTCCCACATTTGGATGTGGGTGTTTCAGGTAGCTTGGGTTTGCTTTCAGTTCAGCTATCGCCAGTGCGGTATGCGTTGCAAGCCAACATCACTTGACTCTGTGGGAGCGGGCTTGCCCGCGATGGCGGTGGGTCAGTGAATAAATCCAGTGACTGACACACTGCTATCGCGGGCAAGCCCGCTCCCACATTTGGTGTTGTGTTTGTCAGAACAACTTGCGCTGCACAGCTTCATCCAGCGTACTGCGGGTCAGCGCTTCAACCACTTCTCCGGTATTGGCCTGGAACGGGATGCCTACGATCAGCACCAGGTGCATCCAGGTGCGCACCGATTCGCTTTTCTTGACCCGGCCCAGTTCTTTGCCGTCCTTGTCCTTGAACACGGTTTCCAGGGTGAAGGTGTTCTTCGCCGTGGACGGGATGATGAAGAACGTGACGCCGGTAATAATCGCCGAGGCCATGCTGAACTGTTCGTTGTTATACAGCGTGGCGTCGGCGTAGATGTCCGAGTCGACCTTGTCGGTGCTCACCCGTGCAAAGCGGTTGGACTGGCGGAACCCATCGGCCACGGTTTTTTCCCACAGCGCCGCCGGTGCGCCGGCCGTGGTATTGCCGGGGCCGCCGTTGACTTGGCTCAGCGCCGTGGTGCGCACGTAGGCGGTGGGTTTCTGTGCCGGTGTGCTGGCGGTCGGCGGCCAGGTTTGCACGGCCGGCAATTCGTGTTGCGAGTAGGACACGCAACCGGTCAACAAGACGGCGGCGAGGACCAGGCTGTGTTTGATCAACCCTTTCATGTGTTGCTCCCTGAAATTACGGTTTGGCCAGTTTGGCAGTGGCGGTATCGAGCAGTTGCGCGACCAGTTCGTTCAACTGTTTGGCGCCCATGGTCGGGGCCCAGTATTCGCGGCCGTAGAGGCCCACGTTGCGTTCAAACTTGACCTCTTGCTTGGCGCTCGCCAGTTCCTTGCCGTCGCGGTCGACAATCACCAGGTCGCCGGCCACGTCGAAGGTGTCGACGAAAATCGGGCCGTTGACCCAGATCCAGATCGTCAGCGTCAGCAGGGCACCAGGCACGTAGGCGGGGTGAACGCCACGGTGGCCTTTGAGGGAGGTCATGTTGAATTTCAGCGCGACATCGTTTTCGCCAAGGCGCACCGGGTACTCAGTGACCTGCTTGAAGTAACCCGCCGTGCGCACGTACTGGTTGAGTTGGGCCGTGAGCGAACGGCTGATCGCAGTTTTATTGGCGTCGTTGACGTCGGCGGCGCTCACTGTCACATCAGCGACTTGCGCACTGCGCGGGCTGCTGACGGGTGCCGGGTGGAGCGGGGCGCCGATGGGGCCGGTGACGGTGTAAGAGACGCAGCCGGTCATCGACAGCGTCGCGAGCAGGGCCGCAGCCCGAAGGAGGGTTTTCAACACGCAATATCCCTATTTAATGAACAAGCCAAGCCAATGTCTCGACCGATGGCTGTGTAACTTGAGGCGGGCGCGCAGCGTAACAGAATGCCGTTGAGCGGCGAACGCCCCCGCAGCAGCGAAACCGCTTGAGTACACAGGGCAACCCCGTAAAATGCCGCGCACTGGATACAAGGCATTTTTCAAGGATGAATCAAGCAATGCGCCTCTCTGCTTTTCTCCCTGCCACCCGCCTCACCGCGGGCCGCACGTTTCAACCGCACTGCTGCGAGGCAGTCACCCTTCCTGATACCGCTATTGGCGGGCTCGACACTTTCCATGTTGAGGCTGCGTGCAAACGCGCGCGCGTTTTCAGCAAAATCTGATTGCCGCGACTTCGTTGATAACTTACATAACAGCCCTTTGCGCTGGTTTCACCTCTAGGAGCACTCTGTGAAAACACTGTCCAAAATCCTGCTGTCGGGCCTCACCGCCGCAGCGCTGCTGAGCGTGGCCGGTTGCGCCACCGAGAGCAACCGTGCGATGCCGGTGGAGCAAGTTGCCAGCGCCAGCGTGGCCTATTCCGGCGTACGTGTACCGATTGCCGTAGGCAAGTTCGATAACCGCTCCAGCTACATGCGCGGCATCTTCTCCGATGGCGTTGACCGCCTTGGCGGCCAGGCCAAGACCATCCTGATCACCCACCTGCAGCAGACCAACCGCTTCAGCGTGCTGGACCGCGACAACATGGGCGAAATCTCCCAGGAAGCCGCGATCAAAGGCACCGTGCAAAAGCTTAAAGGTGCTGACTACGTGGTGACGGGCGACGTGACCGAGTTCGGCCGCAAAGAGACCGGCGACCGCCAGTTGTTCGGCATTCTCGGCCGTGGCAAAACCCAAGTGGCTTACGCCAAAGTCGCGTTGAATATCGTCAACATCAGCACCTCCGAAGTGGTGTATTCCACCCAGGGCGCCGGTGAGTACGCGCTCTCCAACCGTGAAGTCATCGGTTTTGGCGGCACTGCCAGCTACGACTCCACGCTCAATGGCAAGGTTCTGGACCTGGCCATGCGCGAAGCGATCAACCGCCTGGTAGACGGCATCAACGCCGGCGCCTGGAACCCGCGCAACTAATAACAACAACGCCAAGGAGCACTACACGGATGAGCAAGGCAGTTAAGTTGGCGCTGATGCTGACAGCAATCGCGACGGTCGCCGGGTGCCACACGGCGCCCCAACCCCTGTATCAGTGGGAAAGCTACCAGCCGCAGGTTTACGAGTACTTCAAGGGCGAGCCCAAGGAAGCGCAGGTGGAAGCCCTGGAACGCGATCTGCAAAAGATCAACGCCAGCGGCCGCAAGGCCCCGCCGGGTTACCACGCGCACCTGGGCATGCTGTACCTGAGCATGGGCAAGGATGACCAGATGGTGCAGGAGTTCCGCACCGAGAAGGCATTGTTCCCTGAGTCCGCTGCGTACATGGACTTTTTGCTCAAAAACGCCAAGGCTGGAGTTGCCACTAAATGAACCTGTTAAAACTCACCGGCGCCTTGCTGGCCCTGGCATTGCTCGGCGGCTGCGCGGCGCCCAAGACCATTGATTACACAGCGTTCAAACAGGCTCGGCCGAAGTCGATCCTGGTACTGCCACCCATCAATGAGTCGCCGGAAGTGCAGGCCTCCTACAGCCTGGTTTCGCAGGTCACCTACCCGTTGGCCGAAGCCGGTTACTACGTGTTGCCGATTGCCCTGGTGGACGAAACTTTCCGCCAGAACGGCCTGACCACCGCCAACGATATCCAGGGCGTGGCGCCGGGCAAGCTGCATGACATTTTTGGTGCGGACGCGGCGCTGTACATCACCATCAGCGACTACGGCACCAAGTACATGCTGATCTCCAGCGACACCTCCGTGACGGCCTCGGCCAAGCTGGTGGACCTGCGCACCGGCACCACGTTGTGGACCGGCTCGGCACGCGCTTCCAGCGAGGAAGGCAACAACAATGGCGGCGGCCTGGTGGGCATGCTGGTCTCGGCAGCGGTCAAGCAGGTGATCAACAGCTCCACCGATGCGGCGCACCCGATTGCCGGTATTGCCAGTGTCCGCCTGCTGTCGGCCGGGCAGCGCACCGGCATTTTGTATGGCCCGCGTAACCCGAAATACGGCACCGACTAAGTGCCTGTTCAACCGTGAACAGCCTTTGCTGACCGCTCGGGTCTGCAAAGGCTTCGCGGGTTGGGTGTCACGCGTTGTCGTCAGTTTACAAGCACATCCGGTGGCCTGATCACTTGCGTACTGGTCACCACGAAGTCTGCTGTGCGGTTGCCGGTCAAGTCGATGGCGATGAAGTGGCGCTGGGTCTGCGGGTTGAAGCCCACGATCGCGTCGCCGATACGCCCGCTGAACGCCTGGACGGGCTTGAATCGCGTGTTGGACCTTCGCTCCAGCCCGCGCAGGTCAATCTTGTCGGTGCCGCTGGTGAAATCCATGATGACATCGGGGTTTGCAGGCGTGGAGTCGCTGGCGTGGTTATAGACGAAACTGTCGGCGCCGCCGCCGCCGCGCATGCGGTCCGCACCCGCCCCACCGGTGAGCCGGTTATCGGCGGCGTTGCCGATCAGCACATCGTGGCCTGAGCCACCGATAGCGTTTTCGATGAGGCAGTTGCGGGCGATAGAGACGTTGCCCTGATAACCACCTACGTCGGAAAACGAGCCATCTCTCAGATTGATCGCTTGGTTATTGCCATAACCCGAGAAGTCCAGCGTGTCATTGCCGGCGCCATCCCATACGCAAAAAATAGCGGCGTCCTGATGGCTTTTCAGGGAGTAGTGGTCCCTTCCGGTGTTGGAGTTGAAACCGTAGATGTTGTTTTCTCGGCGGGTTTGATAGTTGGCGCCGTACTGGTGCTGGATAGCGCTGATGTCATCCATCATGGGAGCCAGCGGCCTGCCCTCGAAGTGTTTGCCACTGCTTTGGGCAGGGTAATAGCTCATGACGGTATGGGCTTTAGAGTCTTGGGCATAAAACCGTTTGGCGTCGTCTTTTTGGCCGTTGTAAGTACCGGGGTGATTCAGGCCGAGCGTGTGACCGATTTCGTGGGTTATGGTGGGGCGTGTCACAAAGCCCGGTTGATAGCGGGTATCGCCAGCGATGCCGTTTTTGTCGTTGCTATAGGGGTAGTAGCCGTCGGCAACTATCACATTATTGGAAATACGGAAGGCCAGCCGTCCTTCTGCCGGGCCGGCGTTTTCAGTGAACGTCAGGTTCGCCACATCGCCCCAGGACTGGATGGCGCGCCGTGCTTCTTGTTTCTCGTAGTCGTTGAATCCAAGACCCTGTTCATAAGTGAAGTTGTAGGAAATCTCGGTCCTGTTGTTTTGGTTTCGGTCCTGCCATTTCAACCTGCCACCCGTCAGTTGCTCAACGGCCTGACGCTGATTAAATGACGGCCTGTCGGCTCTACTTGTGTAGGGATCATCCGAGCGTTGAGTCGGGTCATAGTCGCCCCCATTGCCGCTGAGAGAACGGGCCACCGGGGCGTCCCAGCGGCGGTGTGCAGGGCTTTGGGCTGACTGAGCGCTGCTCGAATAAGGCTTGTACATCGGCGTTACAGGATTAATTCTCAAGGTCGTTATTCTCACGGGGTATTGGTACTTTTCCTTCTTGGTGAGGCAGGCAGGTTCCCTTTTGCTAAGTGTGAAGTTGCCAGTGTTGGCGTCACTTTCCAAAGCCCGATGTGTGTCCGAGTAAGTCGTTTTTCTTGCAGGTAAAGTGTTCCTACACAGGGTTAAGCCAATGCCCAGTCCTGGGCTGAATTTTCGCCCTGCATCAGAAAAAACGGCCACCGCGAATGACCGTTTTTCACACGTGTTCAGGGTCGACTTTGAACCCTGGTGCGACAGTGCGGTTATCCGAAGATAGGCCGTGAGGTCATCAGCCCACTGATATCCTGGGGCCTTATCAACCGCGTGCTTTTCAGCAGGAAGTCCGTCTGGCCGTTTCCGGTCAGGTCAATGGCGACAAAGTACCGATTACTGTAGGCGTTGAACCTCACCAGCGTGTCGCCCGCGCGGCCGGAGTAGTTGTGGACCAGTCGCAGCTGAGTGCGGGTGCTCTGGCTCAGCCCGGTAAGGTCGATCCTGTCTCGGCCGCTGACAAAATCGGTGATCAGGTCAGCACCCGCAGCGGTTGAATCGCTGGCCTTGTCGTAGACAAAAACATCCGCGCCGCCGCCGCCCCTCAACGTGTCTGCGCCGCCCCCGCCCTTGAGGCGGTTGTTGGCGTTGTTGCCGATCAACGTATCGTCATGGCTGCCGCCAATGGCATTTTCCACGGTCACGCCCTTGGCAATGGAAACGTTGCCTTTCATACCGCCCACATCAGAGAAGGCTTCGGCGTTCAAGTTGATGGTTTGTTTCTGATTGAAACCGGAACAGTCCAACGTATCGTCGCCACCGCCATCCCATATGCAAAAAACCGGCGCGTCCCGCGCGGACTTCAGGCTGAAATAATCACGCTCGGTAGTGGAGTTGAAACCGTAAACGGTATCGCCGCGACGGGTCTGGTAGTTGGCGCCGTAGGCGGCCTGTATAGCTGCAATGTCATGCATCAGGGGCGCCACCGAGTAATGGGTCCACTGTGCGTCTTTTGAGAAGTTCTGACCACTTCTGATCTCGGGGTTGTAACTCATCACGCTGTAGGCTTGAGTGTCCTCCAAGTAGTCGCGCGTGGCGGGTTGCTGGGTATAGTCACCGGTATGGTCGAGGCCCAGGGTATGCCCAATTTCGTGAGCCATGACATGTTGGTCGTAACGGTCAGTCCTGGGTTGTGCATGCCCTGAGTCCAGCCATGCCTCGCCTCCTTTTTTGAAGCTCTTGGGAAAGGGCAGGGTCGCATAGGATTCCTCGTTACCCTTGTAAAGACCCAGGGTCAGTCGGCCCTCGGTACTCGCGCCTTTATGTGAGAACTTTATACGGGTGACATCCGCCCACGCTTGCATCGATATAAGCGCCCGTTTCTTTTGTTGTTCATTTAATTCATAAGCACCCTTGGGTACATGACTGACCCGGTGTGGCTCATCCGGCGTGAAGAACTCGTAGGCAATATCAATGACGCCGTCGCGGTTATGGTCTTGCCACTTCAATCCCATTTCCCGGCTGGTGCGCAGCAGGTGCCTGGCGGCGCGGTCGGTGGTGTAGGACGCCAATGGCTGGTCCTTTACAGCACCCGGTTGTTGATGGGCAGGCTCAAATAATGCAAGCGCCGTATAAGGCTTGTTATCAACAGAGAGCATCTACTTGAATCCTTTTAATAGGCGAGCGGAGGTGTAAACGTTAACGCTCATGGGAACACGCGATGGTGTCAGGGGTTGATAGGGTTAAACCTTCGAGGTGACTACCTGCGCGAAAATACCCTGGCTTGGCTTTGGAAGTTTGCAGTCAAACCCATAATGTCCTCGGGTTTTATTAGTTGAGTGCTTTTGACCAGAAAGTCGGTCTGGCGATTACCCGTAAAGTCCACGCCCACAAAGTATCGACCACTGCGTGAATTTAACTTAACAACGGTATCGCCAATGCGGCCTGTATAGTTATCGACAAGCCGCAGCGATGTGCCGGTATTCTTGGCCAAGGCAGTGAGATTGATCTTGTCTTTGCCACTGACAAAGTCCTCAATCACGTCGGCATTCTGATAGGACGAGTTACTGACCTTTTCGTAAGTGTGTGTCATTGAACGGTGGGAGGGGCGGGTGGGTGTGAGCGTGGATCGAGTAGTGGGGGTCTCAGGCTGTTGATGATGGGCTGTGGTGTTTGCGGAGGCGACAATATCGTCTGCTTTGACTTGCCCATAAGTGCGGATCAGCAAGTTGGCTTTGCCGTCGCCCGTCAGGTCAATCGCCACGTTGCCCTTGCCGCTTTGTTCATCGTAGGTGAGCACCGTCTCACCTGCCTTGCCTGTCATCTCGCTGACGAAGGCCAGGGCGCCGACATTGGCGTTTTTCATGGCCACGGACACATTAATTTTGTCGGTGCCGCTGACAAAATCCATAAGCGTGTCGGGGTTTTCGGGCGTGGAGTCACTGGCACTGTTGTAGTCAAACGTATCCGAGCCGCCGCCTCCGCGCAGCCGGTCGCCACCCGCGCCGCCGGTGAGCCGGTTATCGGCATCGTTGCCGATCAGCGCGTCATCGCCTGAGCCGCCGATGGCGTTTTCCATGACCACACCGCGAGCGATGGAAACATTGCCCCTGAGCCCGCCGACATCGGAGTACGAGCCGGCCTTGAGATTAATGGTCTGGTTGGAACGGTAGCCGGAAACGTCCAGGGTATCGTTGCCACCGCCGTCCCATATGCAGAACACGGCAGTGTCCCGGTTGGAATTGAGCGTGTAGTAATCGCGCTGGCTGTTGGAATTGAACCCGTAGGTGGTGTTGTCCTGACGGATTTGACGATTGACGCCATAAAGCGCCTGGATGGCGGAAATATCATCCATCATGGCTGATGCTGGTTGGGCGCCGCCATGGCTTTTGCCGCTCAGTGCCGCCCCGAAATAGCTCATGACGCTATGAGCCTGGGAATCCTGTACGTGACTCCTTCGGTTCTCGTCATAGCCGCCATCGTAGTTGCCGGTATGCGACAACCCCAGGGCGTGACCCGTTTCATGAATCAAGTCGTGGCGCGTGACCCTGGTGGGGTTATACAGGGTGTTGCCTCCTTGGTAATGGTTGCTTGGGTAATAGCCTACGGCGGTGCCGACGGCGTTCGATATGCCAAATGACATTTTGCCCTCTGTGCGTGGCCCATTCTCTTCAAAGGAGAGATTGGACACATCGCTCCATGACTGCATGGCACGTCGTGCCATTTCTCTCTGGCGACCATCGAATTGCCAGGCGGCGCTGTTGAACGAGTAGGAAACAGAGACCTTGCCGTCGACATTTTTGTCATGCCACTTAAGGTTTCCCCGAGTGAGATTGTTGGTTGCCTGGCGCTCATCGAAAGAGCGCACATTGAGGTTAGCCGCGTAGGGGTCGTTGGCGCGCAGAGTTGGATCTTTGCCGTCCCAGTAGCGTTTGGTGGCGGTGTCGAATGTCGTCGGGTTGGTTGTTGTGGTTGGATTAAATGGCCGCCGTGTGGGTGGCTGAATAGAGGGCTGTACGAACTTACGCACGAAGGGGTGTTTGAGAAATGGCTGCACGAAAGGTCTGAAGACCGGGTGGTTGAGATAGGGTTGGGCAAAAGGCTGAATAAGCGGGCGCAGAAAATGTTGGCTGTAGTTGGGTTGCTGGAAAACAGACGGGCGCAAGTCGATTCTCATAAGAGTAATCCATGTTCTTGTTGTTGGCCTATTCCTTGTGTAGGGAAGTGCATGTCCGTGTGCTGGAAATACCTTCGCACCCTATAAGTTAATTTCCAATAGAGTATTTATTTCTAGTGTGTGTCAACAGGCCGGTGTGACATGGTTTGCAACGGCTGTTATGTTTATCCGAATTTTAAATTTCGTGTCAAAGAGTCGGGTTCCCCAAGCATTACTCGTCTTGTTGAAAGCTGATATGTCGTTTGTGTTTAACGTGTTTTTTTTGGAAATATAGAATTGCTTACAGTGTGAGTATTTTCGTTAAGAGCATTCTGGAGTTTCTCGGTAATCGTAAGTTGTTTCGGGCTCGGCATCGTTGAGTGACCTACAGGGCTCGATGCTTCCAGCTGACGCCCGATGGCTCGGTACTCTGTAGGGTAAGCGTGTTGTATGCGTAAATTCCGGGATTTAACCCGAACCCGAAGTGTTTTGCGTCTGAGCCTATGAACGGATTATTTACTGTTGAGGTTCTGCGCCATGTCACATGCTCGTTTAGTGCTGCGTCCCCTTGTCTGCAGCGTTGTGGTTGCCGTACTGGCTTCGCTGGCCGGCTGTGGGCTTTCATCGTCCAGAGAGGTGGCCAAGCCTCTCGCGCCCGCGCCCGCCGAGCCTCAGGCTGAGGGTGCCTTGAGCAAGCAGGCAGCGATGCCTGTGCTGATGGCCGCGCCAATGGCCATGCGCGACGCCGCGGCTTTGGCCTATCGGGCCGAGCCTCACGAACGCTACCAGAACCTGCCCGACAACCCGGTCTACAGCGTTGCACAAACCCCGGTCTCGACCTTCAGCGCCGACGTCGACACCGGCAGCTACGCCAATGTGAGACGTTTCCTCAACCAAGGGCGGCTGCCACCTGACGGCGCCGTTCGACTCGAGGAAATGCTCAATTATTTCCCCTATGACTACGCGCTGCCCACTGATGGCTCGCCCTTTGGCGTGACCACCGAAGTCGCCGCCACACCGTGGAACCCGCACACGCGATTGCTGCGCATCGGCATCAAAGCGTCCGACCGTGCGGTGGCAGACCTTGCGCCGGCCAACCTGGTGTTCCTGGTGGATGTGTCGGGCTCCATGGACCGCCGTGAAGGTTTGCCGCTGGTGAAAAGCACGCTGAAATTGCTGGTGGACCAGCTGCGTGATCAAGACCGTGTGTCGCTGGTGGTCTACGCCGGTGAGTCGCGTGTGGTGCTTGAACCCACCAGCGGGCGCGACAAAACCAAGATCCGCAACGCCATCGACCAACTCACCGCCGGCGGCTCAACGGCAGGCGCCTCCGGCATCGAGCTGGCTTACCAGATGGCCCGTGCCGGCTTTATAGAGAAGGGCATCAACCGCATCCTGCTGGCCACCGACGGTGACTTCAATGTGGGCGTCAGCGACTTCGACAGCCTCAAGCAGATGGCCGTCGACCAGCGCAAAAGCGGCGTGTCCTTGACCACCCTGGGTTTCGGTGTGGATAACTACAACGAGCACCTGATGGAGCAGCTTGCCGACGCCGGCGACGGCAACTACGCCTACATCGACAACCTGCGCGAAGCCCGCAAAGTGTTGGTAGACCAGCTCAGCTCGACCCTGGCGGTGGTGGCGCGGGATGTAAAGTTGCAGGTGGAATTCAACCCCGCCCAGGTCAGCGAATACCGCTTGTTGGGTTATGAAAACCGTGCACTCAAACGTGAGGATTTCAACAACGACAAGGTCGACGCCGGTGAAATTGGCGCCGGGCACACCGTGACCGCGCTGTACGAAATTGTGCCCAAGGGCGAGAAGGGCTGGTTGGAGCCGTTGCGTTACGCCGCCGCGCCTGCGGCCGAAAACACCTCCGCTGAGCTGGCCATGCTGCGCGTACGCTACAAACCGGCGGCGGGCGGTGCCAGCCAACTGATTGAGCGGCCCATCCGCAACGACACCACCCAGGCCAGCGCCGACCTGCGCTTCGCGGCAGCGGTGGCCGCCTTCGCCCAACAGCTCAAGGGCGATGGCCGCTACACTGGCAGCATGAGCTTAAAGGACACCGCCGCACTGGCCCGCTCGGCTCGCGGCGATGACCCGTTCGGGTTGCGCAACGAGTTCGTGCAACTGGTGGAAGTGGCGCAGAGCCTCAAACACTGATCCCGAACATGGCAACAACCAACTGTAGGAGCTGGCTTGCCTGCGATGGCAGCAACTCGGTGTACAGGATGTACCGAGTCGCCTGCATCGCAGGCAAGCCAGCTCCCACGGTAAATTTGCATCGATCCATCAAAAGGAGTTCGCTACCTACATGGCCGTTCCAGATGACTCACCCAGCGACGAATCGCTGCTGGCCCGCTACCGAACCGGCGACGCTGCCGCGTTCGAGGTGTTGTACGCGCGGCACCGCCAGGGCCTTTACCGGTTCCTGGTGTCACTGAGCAACAAGGCCGAACTGGCTGAAGAGGTGTACCAGGAAACCTGGCTCAGCCTGATCCGCAGCGCCACCCAGCCACAGGGCCGGGCGAGTTTTCGTACATGGCTGTTCCAGATTGCCCGCAACCGCCTGATTGACCACTGGCGCAAGCACGGCATCCACAACCCCTTACATGACAGCTACGACGAACAACTGCACGCCCAGGCCGACGACAGCGCCGGCCCTGAGCAGCAACTGAGCCTGAGCCGCGACCAGGCGCGCCTCGACGCCGCTTTGCAAGACCTGCCCGAAGACCAGCGCGAAGTCTTCCTGCTGCGCCTGCACGGCGACCTCGAAGTGCCGCAAATCGCCGCCCTCACCGGCGTCCCGCTGGAAACCGTAAAAAGCCGCCTGCGTTACGCCCAGCAGAAACTGCGCCGCCTGCTGGCCGAGGAGATACTCGTATGAACCACTCCCCACACACACCTGACGACGAGCTGATCCAGCACTTTCGTCAACACAGCACCGGCGAACCGCCTGCGTCCCTCGACGCCTTCATCCTCGCCACCGCCCGCCGCGAAGCCCCGACGCCGCAACCCAGCCTGTGGCAACGCTGGCTGCAAGCCTGCCGCCAACCGCGCTGGCAAATGGCATTCGCCACCGTCGCCGGTGTAGCACTGATGATCGGCGTAGTGATGCGCGTGCCCGAGTCGCAGCCGGAGATCTCCACCGCAACGTTTTCCGCGGCGCCAGCCCCACAGATGTATGCCGCACCTGCGCCCGCACCTATGGCACGGATGGCAGCAGCACCGAAAGTTGAGCATGCGCTGGTTCAGGCTGAAGCCATCGGTGCGTTTGCCGATCAGCCGGCAGAAAAACTCAGTAAGCGCGCGCCGCTGGCGTTGCCTTCGTTGGAGGAAGGGCTGCAGGAGATTGTGAACCTGCGCATGGCGGGGCAAGCCAAAGCGGCGGATGAAAAGCTGTTGACGCTGCATGAGCGCTTCCCCGAGGAAGACTTGCCGGCGCGGTTGGAGGCCTTGCAGAAGCGATAAATGCCTTCAAAGAAAGCCCGCCACCGACTACTCGGTGGTGGGCTTTTTAATGGAGTCTTGAAAGCAACTTGGCCAAAAATGTGGGAGCGGGCTTGCTCGCGAAAGCGGTGTATCAGTCATATATGTATTGGCTGACACTCCGTCTTTGCGAGCAAGCTCGCTCCGGCATTTTGAGCATCGTTTGCCAGGAAATGTGCTGGGGGGGAAATGGGCACAGAGATTTATTTACACGGCAGGTCAATTATTTGGAGGTTGTGGATACTTGAAACGCGAGGCATAAAAAAATTGCCCACGAAAAAGCCCTAGGTCTTTCGACTTGGGGCTTTTGTGTGTGTCTGGTGCCCCGGCGTCGTTTGAACCGAGAGCTAGAGATGCCGGTTTATAAGGGTTCTATCATGTGAGCGTGGGTTAGGCCTACACGTAGGCATACAGGGTGCTTCTTGCTGGCTACTCCCTCCCATAGCTACGCATGGTAAAACACCTCCAGATGTAGGCGTGCTAACTCTGATTATGGCTACCCCTTGTTCGTTCTCCGCTGCCAGCGAACCCAAGATATGAGTGATTCACGATGAATACCAACCATGCAATAACCCAAGCTTTGCAAATCAGGTTCGCCGCATTCAAGGGTCGCAAGGATGATGATTACCAAAGCGAGAATATCGCTCTTGGTGCTGCTCACCTTGCTCTGGATGTCGGGATCATGACGAACGACCCGTTGCTGATCGCCAAGGCACAAGAGGTCATCACGGCAATTAGCAACTTTTGGCAGTTTCAAGAAGAACAGGACCAAAAGGCTTTGATCGACAGTTACGCCGATTCGGATGCTTTCCGAGATAAGCGTAAGCAGGCATACAGAATGGTTAAAGAGCTTGTTGGGAAAGAGTTTCATGACTCGCGTTGGGGGAATCTCATTGAGATCTATCAAAAAACCTTTCCGAGCTTTCTGGTTCGAGCGTCGGTCTACGCGAGGATTGATCCGAAACAGGCAGCTAGCAGACTCCGTAACGAGCTAGCAGACCTGTTGACCAATAAACGGTTGGACAGAGCTCCCACTCTTGGAGAGGTTCAGGCATTACTACCCTCCGCCAAAGCTCTTTTGGAAGAACGGACCATCTGTTATTTGGAGCGTGCGTTGCCCGGTTTTGATTTTCGAAATCATTCGATCTTGAATGCCGGATAGGCGCCGGGGACCCTGGCAGTTCTGTCGCAACACGTGGCATGAAACCCGCGGGATCGAGTTAGTGGGAGGCATTGGAAGTTACTGAAATTTCAATCGTTGAAATTGAAAGGATCTTGAAGAAAAAGAGCCATCGTTACTGCTTTGATAAAGGTGGCTGTATCTGTTGCTGATAGTGAACACCTGCATAGCGTCAACCACGGTAATGGGTGTCAACCACGTCAACCTGTCAACCAACTTAAAAAATCCAGCCGCTAACGCGAACGCGCGGGTTTCCTACCCCGTGTCTTTCCGATATCTCCAGGGTCCCCGGCTTTTCTGAGTCACTGACGCAACCGAGGTTTCTCGCTGGAGGAAACGCTTTAAAGGGGCTAGGGGGCGTACCTCCTCAAAAACGGTGTTACGGGTGTTACGTACGAATATAACTATATGTTTTTAAAGAATATTTATCGCGTAACACATCTGTGTTTTATCGTTGTGGGCACGTGTTACACGATAAATAGGTGTTACATCAACAACTGTTTTGTGAGGAGAGGTTGACTCTGATGAAGACTAATGTCATTGGACTACAGTACTAGTCATGAGCGGACTCTGCCGGCCGGCAGCGGCGGTTGCTAGGGGATGCGCTACGATTGAGTCCAAACCAATAAGGCTGCTCAGGGAGCGGCAGGCCGAGGAAGCATGCATATTTCCAAATTGACATTGGTCAACTACCGAAATTTTAAGAATGCGACGCTTCAGTTTCGCAAAGGCGTGAACACCATTATTGGAGAAAATGGCTCAGGCAAATCGAACATCCTACGAGCGATTCGCCTTTTGCTCGACGACACAATGGTGCGCGCCTCCTACCGTTTGGACGAATCGGACTTTAGCCGCTCCCTCGGTCAATGGCGGGGCCATTGGATTATCATCAGCATGGAGTTCGAGGAGATCAGCACTGATGAATCAGTTCAGGCACTGTTCCTTCACGGCACAGCCAAGTTGGACGAAACGCCCGTACGTAAGGCGACCTATAACCTCATCTTCCGGCCCAAAAAAGAAATCCGGTTGAAGCTAGCCGGCCTTGATCTTTTTGACGCTGACCAGCTTGCTGAGATCCGCGACGCGATTACGATCAATGACTACGAAACGATTTTTACAGGACGTAGCTGGGCTGACTTTAGTGACTCTGATCTTTACAAAGCCTTAGCTGGCGACTTTGATCGGTGTCTCTTTGCGTCAGAGACGGAATTTCCAGCTATCGGGTCGAAAGTACCCGGTTTCCTCTCCGTAACCAAAGAGGTATCGCTGACCTTCATTCAGGCGCTGCGTGACGTTGTTGCCGAGTTCCATAACAACCGCACCAACCCTTTGCTTACCTTGCTCAAGAGCAAAAGTGGAGAGATCAACCCCGCCACTATGCAACCGATTAGTGAGCTGGTTCGCGAACTCAATACATCCATTGAGGCGCTTGAGGATGTGCAATCAGTTCGCAACCACATTCGAGAGACCATTAAGGACGCGGCGGGAGAAACCTACTCACCTGCATCACTCTCAATCAAATCGGATTTGCCCGAGGAAACCGATAAGCTGTTCCAGTCATTACGACTTTTCGTGGGGGAGTCAGAAGAAGGATACGAAGGTGCGATTCATGAGTTGAGCCTGGGCGGGGCCAACCTCATATATCTGACGCTCAAGCTCTTGCAGTTCAAGTATCAACGCGAAAAAATGGCCATGGCCAACTTTCTCTTGATCGAGGAGCCGGAAGCGCACATCCACACTCACATACAGAAAACCCTATTCGACCGTATTAAGTACAGCGACGCACAGATCATCTATACCACCCATTCCACTCACATCTCTGAAGTGAGCAATGTTAGCAACGTCAACATCCTGGGACGTCATGGCTCCTTCTGTGAGGCTTACCAGCCAGCTACGGGCCTTGAGCCCACACAAGTGACCAGCATTCAGCGTTATCTGGATGCGGTGCGTAGCAATCTGCTCTTCGCCAAGAGTGTGATTCTCGTCGAAGGTGATGTTGAAGAAATCCTGATACCGGTGCTCGTCAAAAAGGTGTTGGGTTTAAGCGTGGATGAACTGGGCGTAAGTGTTATCAATATACGGAGCACGGGATTTAAAAATGTAGCAGTTCTGTTCCATAACCTACGCATCAGAAAACGGTGTGCCATAGTCACCGACCTCGACCATGCCTTTTTCGACATCACACCACTACCCACCGACACGCCTCCTACAATAGCTAGAAAAGCCAAAGCGGCTGGTTCACAGAAGTCAGGTTTAGAGCGTAAGACTGACCTGGATTCGTTCGTTGCCGCCAACCCTTGGCTTGCAGTCTTTTACGCCAGACATACCTTCGAAGTGGACTTTATTGCTGCTGGTAACGATCAGCCAGTTATTCAGACGGTACCGACAGTCTATACGGATACGCAGACGATTGAGCAGGCGACGAAAGATCTCCAATCCGGTCAACTGTCTCGCATGGGAAGTCGAGCGCTGAGGATGGCTAAACAAGAGGGCAAGGGATGGTTCGCCATACTTCTTGCCGAGCATCTCACCACTCAGGTTCAGATACCTAGCTACATCCTCCAAGCGATTCATTTTGCACATGGACCCTTTTCGCACTCACTGATCGCCAGAATTCTCCAACATCGCGCTGAATGTCTGTTCAACTCCTTGCCTTGGCATGCTTTTCAGAAGATGGAATTCCTACTTGAAGTAAAGCGCTTTCAGCAAAATGAGATCAGCATGGATCAGCTCAAAGCGGCTGCCTTACTCAAGCTCCCGAACGATGCCATCAATGCTTTTCTAGCGGATATGATGTGATGTTCACCTGGGATCTTCGGGATCTTAACAGCGAGCAATCAGCGGCCGTTGTAGAGCCATCAAGTCTTTTTCTGATTGCGTGCCCAGGCAGTGGCAAGACGCGTACTCTGACCTACAAAATTGCCTACGAACTGTCTCGTCGCACCGACAAGCGCATCATTGTCGCCATAACCTATACCCATCGCGCAGCAGACGAGATCCAAGAGCGCATTGAGGACCTTGGAGTCGACACCTCTGGGTTGTGGATCGGCACTATCCACTCTTTCTGCTTGGAGTGGATCATCAAGCCCTACGGCATATACTGCCCTGCACTCGCGCACGGATATCGCGTTATCGACACGCATGATCGCGAACTCTTGTTGGAGAGTCTGTGTGCATCGTATCGAGGTGTCACTCACTGGGATTGTAATTACTATGTTACCGAAGATGGGTACCATCTTGGCTGTCCAGACTCTCGGAAGCACAATGCGATCCACGAGGTGCTTGCGATGTACTTTAAGGAGCTTTTAGAGAATCGACAGATCGACTTCGAGCAAATCCTGTGGCATTCCCATGCTCTGATGCGGGACCACGCAAATATTTCAGTACTGCTTTCACGAGTATTCTCTCACATCCTTGTGGATGAGTATCAGGACACAAAACAGATTCAGTACAGCCTTGTGACGTCTATCCTTCGTGCAGGTCGCGGACAGACTAAGACATTTATAGTTGGCGATCCGAACCAAGCGATCTACGGCTCACTTGGTGGCTACGCTATGTCAGTGGAGGATTTTCGTGCACGGGCCAGTATCCCGATTAAAGAATTGGCGCTCAGCCGAAACTACCGCTCCAGCGATCGGATTATAAGCTACTTCTCAAATTACAGCGTGCATGCGACAAGCATCAACGGTGTTGGCAAGCATGCGAAGTTCCCCAGTTTGGTTACCTACAACCAAGATGTTGCACATACCGATGTGCATGACGAACTGGTGAGGTTGATTAAAGTTAGTCTGGCCGACGGCAATTTACCCGAGAATATCTGCGTCCTCGCGCCCTGGTGGATTTTGCTAGCGTCAACAACTCGGAAGCTGGTAGCTATGCTCCCCGATCAGCAATTCGATGGTCCTGGTCTTGTTCCTTTCAGCAACGACTTTGATAACTTCTGGTTTAAGGCTTCCAAAATATTGCTGACGGAGTCATCGCCGAGGTTACTCGTTCGACGCATGCGCTGGGCAAATGACGTGATCAAAGATCTTAGCGATTTTGGTGTGAACACCACCAGACTTACTTCACGTATGCTGCTGCGGGAGTGCAACGCACTCGCAATTGATGAAACAGACGGACTTCGTTACCTGGACCTTGCCTTCACCGATTTGCTCGAACGACTCAATATCTCTCAAGGAAGCTTTCCACCACTTTCTTCACACCGCGAGGCGTTCTTCAGCAGCTCAGCAGCTAGAATCGAGAAACTGCAGAAGGATGGGGCGAGCTACATCAACCAAGTGTCGTTCTTCAAAAAAGTGTTCCGGGAGCGGTCCGGCATCACGGTTTCCACCATCCACGGGGTTAAGGGCGCGGAGTTCGACGTTGTAATTGCCTTCGGCCTGTTGGAGGGAATGGTGCCGCACTTCAATGAAGCGGATGGGCATGTTGTCGCGAGCAAACTCCTGTATGTATTGGGCTCCCGTGCTCGTAAAAATCTGCACTTGATCTCTGAGTCGGGACGACCGAGAGGACGGTATGGGGTCTATCCACCAACCCAGTCACTCGCAGCTTGCCACTTTAACTACGACTCGGACTAGCCTGGGGTAGAAAGACTTTGCCATGTTCTCTCGATGCTGAATGCCGCGTAGGTGCGCGTCTTACCAATAGCTGACGTTCGACCTGCGACTGTTCCAGTTAGTAGATGCGCAACGCGAGCCGACTTCCCCGTCAATCCGCTAATTATTGCTTGTCGTAATTGGCAAGTAAATCATCCTTGAAATGCAAACAACGGGATATATATTTGCTAAATATAGGTCTAGGTTCATCAGTTCAGAACGGATCACATTGAATACTCTGGCAGAGGTATAGAGTCGTTCACATTAATTGCACTGCGACTAATTTTCACAGCATCTTCTCTGGCTGCGTATAGACAAAATCATAAAAAGCATCTAGCGTAGCCTGTCGGATGGCAAATCGCCATTGCATAATTGCAGGGAAGACGATGAAATACCGTGAGAGCAAGCTAGATAAGGATCTACGACAATGGTTCGTCAATGATTACTCTAAAAAACTTTTGCGGCGTATATATATCACAGAAGGGACGATACGCGGACTTAACAAGCTTGATGTGTCTTTCGACTATCCAATAACTGCTTTCGCAGGAGTAAATGGGTCAGGGAAGTCGACCATTCTTGCATTGGCGTGCTGTGCGTATCACAATAATAAAAAGGGCTTTAAGCTGCCAAGGCGGAAAAATAGTTACTACACTTACTCCGACTTTTTTTTACAGCACACAGACGAGATCCCCCCCCAAGGAATTGAAATCCAATATTGGTTTGCGATGGATAACTTCGCTAAAACAATATTCCCGGATGGTAAGGGTGTAGGGTATCAAACTCGGAAGAAGAGCCAAGGGGGTAAATGGAATAACTATGATTCGAGAATGCATAAAAATGTCGTCTTTCTCGGAATTGAAAGAATTGTTCCTCATTCCGAGAGAAGTCAATCTCGTTCTTATTCAAAATCTTTCAAAAATATTGAGCTTAAAGGGTGGGAAGATAAAGTAAAAGATGCCGTTGGATACATACTTGGAAAAAAATATGACTCTTACCTGCACCTCGAGCATGCGAGGTATAGCTTGCCGGTTGTGACAGTTGGCGAGCTTACTTATTCAGGTTTCAACATGGGGGCAGGTGAAAACGCACTATTTGAAATATTTTCAACAATATATTCCTGCAAAGCAAATACGATACTAGTTTTGGATGAGATCGAATTAGGTCTGCATGCAAAAGCGCAAAGATTATTTATGACAAAGCTCAAAGAGCTATGCAAAGAAACAGGAACCCAAGTAATCTGCACTACACATTCAAAAGAGATTTTTCAGTGCTTGCCAGATGAAGCACGTTATTTTATAGAATCCGTGGGCGGAAAAACCAAGGTTACCCCGGGAATTTCACCAGACTTTGCTTTTTCTAAGCTCGGTGCAAAAGAGACTGCTGAGCTTGATCTTTTTGTTGAGGATGAAGTAGCTAGAGCATTAATCCAAGCATGCTTGCCATCTGCTCTTAGAGCTCGAATTAAAATTTCCGTCATAGGTTCTGCAACTGCCATCGCTAAACAATTAGCAGCACTTCATGTGAGAGGCGAAGAGAGACCGACACTTGCAGTGTTCGATGGAGATCAAAGAGCTTTGAAAAAGGACAATTTAAACCATGCCAGAAAAATGGCAGAAAACCCATCTAAGGATTTCGAAAGTTGGTTCGCGGATAGAACTGCATATTTGCCTGGTGATACTTGGCCTGAGGCATGGATTGTACAAAAATGCGTAGAAGTGCCCAAGCTCGTTGAGGTCGCATTAGGATTGGAGGAAGATAGAGTTCCGGAAGTTTTAGAGTATGGATTGCAAGCTGGCAAACATAATGAGTTTTTTGAAATATCCTCCCACGTAGGGCTAGAGAAAAACCACACGCTTCAGCATCTATGTCACATTATAAAATTAGCATTCCATGACGAAATGAAGCCATTAAAAGAACGCATTGAGTCATTTTTAGACTAGTTCTATATGCGAGTAAAAGCTCGCCCTTTAGAAATGTGAGCTTTGTGCGCTCTAATTGCTGCTGAAATCCGGACTTTTCGGGTCCGCTTGGATTGCTTAAAAACTTAATAGGGAGGTCGTATGTTGCTGGATAAAAGTTTTGCAATTGCACGTTCAGGTGAAATAATCATTCAATGCATTGAGGCGCGCATTTATCAAAAAAATGACAGCGGCTTACGAATGGATGGACATGGGGTTATTAGAATAAATAGTGTCGGCTCCCTCTATATGGAGTTCGTTTGTTTAAAGTCCGAAAACATCCCTTTTCATTTTGGTGGCTCTGACTTCCCCAAAGATCTATTTGATCCAAAGCAGGAGCTGTTTTTTGAATGCGTGTCTTTGGATGGAGAAAAAATAGAAGCCAATGGATTCTCTTTAAGTATAAAAGAGTTTGATACGCATCGCCCATTTAGATTTTTAGTCTTTTTCTCCGAAATATACAAACACGCGCATTTCAATCATCCAAACCAGCAAAACAGTTATTTGTATTTTGAAATCAATGAGCCATCCAGAGTTCCAAAGAATAAAGGTAACACCACTACGTCGACGTTAGGTACTGAATCTTGGAGCCTGAATCAGACAGTGCTCAAGGGTGAAGAATTCGGATTGTCGATAGTTGATCACAAAGGATATGTTGAAGTTTATGCTAATGGTGATTTTGATGTGGATAGTCTATTTTTAGCACTGACATTTTATATAGGCTTCACATCTGGAACGTCACCACAAGCGTATGCAATGACTAAAAGGTCCGGCACAGTATTAACGCACTACATTAGAAGTATACGAAACTCTGTCAAGCATCAGACCATTCCGCATCCGATACCAGAAAACGTAATTATTGACGGTGCGCTAGATTTTAGAAATAACTATGAGCTGTTTTTTAATATCTGGTATGTCCTGAACAATCATCATGTTTACTTTGAAAGCATTTATGCACAATGGAAGCGAGTATTTGCTGCGTTCAACACGGAAAGCGCACTATCTAATCTTACGATATCCACGTCTGTTGAAGGTGTCTTGATAGATATCTTCATGCCTAAGCTTGCGGAAGAGGCTAGAGATGAGGCGTATGAAAAAGAGAAGCTCGATATCATAGAAAAACTAAAAGGTTTGGATATTGCTCCAGCAAAACTAAACACAATAATTAAGCATGTAGCTGGATGGGGGAATCTTTACGCAGCCAAAGCGTTAGGGATGCTGGTAGAAAAAAACCTTATATCTACTGCTGAAAAAAAAGCTTGGGAAAAATTACGCCACTCTGCCGCGCATCCAAAATTCACACCTAGTACAACTGAACGGCAGATTAAAGAGCATCATAGGGTCGCGAGCTGCATAAATTTATTTAATAAACTTGTTTTGAATGTATATTCATATAGTGGTCCCCAGTTCGAGTTTGGAGAGGTAAGAAAACCAAGAATTATTATGCATGATATGGTAGATATATTGGGCTTGGAAAAGCAGAGTATACAAAATCCATCGCCAGTCAAGTCTGATATTGGAATTGTGGACGTGACAGTGCCCGATGGAAGGCTGGCAATATTTTTTAATAAAATTAAAGGCTTCGTTTCACGACTCTTAAAGTAATGATTTTCTGGGTGGGCGGAAAGAGCTTTACGGTATTTTGTTTTCTATGTTTTCACTGGAATATAAAGCGGGCCTAGTAATCTTGAGTGGAGGATGCCGGTGAAAACTAGCGAGTGTTAAGATTCTTCTTTTCTACTCATCGTGCCGATATGTATTAGGAAACATCCAAATTAGGATTCGGCACAAAGCTGGACAGCCTTCCAGAAGTTATGGTTTATAGAGGCTAGGTCCCAAATGGCTTAAATGCGTTTCAATAAAGTGTGGTAGTGCAAGCTCTAAAGTGTAGTGGAAAAATGGGGACAGATTTATTTACATTCACACCAGAACCCAACTCATTGCCTGACTACCACCCTTCACCAGTATTTCTGGCTGCCACTAGAGCCCCCCGTCGCTCTAGAACCCAAGACCCCCAGCCAGACGCAACCATCCGAACCCCCCGGATAACTAAAACCATAGCCTTAAAAATTTCGCCCACAAAAAAGCCCCAGGTCTTTCAACCTGGGGCTTTTTCATCTGTATCTGGTGCACCCGGCGGGATTCGAACCCACGACCCCTGCCTTCGGAGGGCAGTACTCTATCCAGCTGAGCTACGGATGCTTGTGCGGGCGACATCATACCCATGTCGCCCTGATGCGTCCATTCCAGCGTTTTCGGCGGTAACTGTCGGCCGTTTCCCACCAAAAATGGCTAATCGCCACTCTCATTCACAACTCCCCGCGCCGCACGTCCCTTTGTTTGCTTTGCTCTTGTGGCTTTAAACCGCTTCCAAGCCGCAATTCCCCAGGTGAACGCATGCATTCCAAAGGAACCGTGATGCTCGATCTCCCGTTGAGACAAACCCTGTTGGCCCGCTCCGATTTGTTTCGAGGTATGCCGGAGCACCTCTTGCGCTACGTTGCCACCCATATGGTGGAGCGCCTGCTGGATGATCGTGAACTGCTGTATTTCAAGGACGACAGCCTCGAATTTATTGCTTTGGTGGTTGAGGGCCGGATTTATTCGGTGGTGCATGGGCCGGACGGCCGGGAGCAGATTATCGGCAGTACCGGGGCCGGGCAGGTGGTGGGGGAGACGGCGTTGATCAAGGATCATGGGCGCGAGTCTTCCACCTTTGCCAGTGGCCCCACGCGGCTGTTGCAACTGGGTAGCCGGCATTTTGGTGTGCTGTTTGAGGAGCCGGTGTTTTTGCGGCGCTTGTTGATGCTGATGATGCTGCGCTTGCTGCATGCCATCGAGTTGCTGGAGTTGGTGTGCCTGCATCGGTTGGAGTCGCGGTTGGCGCGGTTTCTGTTGGCCAACCTGGGCGATATCGACCTGGCGCTGGCCATGCCGAGTGTCTCTTTGCCCGCCAGCCAGGGGGTGTTGGCGTCGATGCTTAACACCAGCCGTCCCAAACTCAATGTGCAGCTGCAATTGTGGCGCCGCAGTGGGCTGATCAGCGGCAATCTGGAGCGCATGGTGATCAACGATCTCGAGCATTTGCGGCGCAAGGCCTTTGCCTTGAATTAGTCGTTGCAGTGTTCCGCAGGTAACAGCGCACCCCTGTCCCGCGCTTGCAGACTGGCCCTTCATCAAGGATGCACAGGAGTGCTGGCGATGGGGATGACTGTTCAGTTCAAGGATCAATGGGCCGCCGATGACCGTTTGTTCGAAGCGAGTTGGCGCGCCGTGCAGGGCGAACTCAAGCGGCGCGCGTTGCGGCGGGCCAAGGGCAATCTGGATCAGGGCCAGGAATGGTTGTCGGCCACGGCGATCAAGGCCCTGCTGTTCTTTCGGCGCTCGCCGGAGCGCATTCGCGACCCTCAGGGGTTTCTGTTTCTGGTACTCGACCATGTGTTTCTCGACAGCTTGCGACGCAGCAAGCGCGAGGAGCGGTTGCTCGATGATTCGGTGGACCTCGAGCACGATCACCTGGCCGCACTCGCCGCGCCCTGCGCTTCGGTGCTGGAACGGGTGGAGTGTTACGAGCGCCTCGAGCTGATCGAGGCGCAGGTGGCGCGGTTGCCGGTGTTGCAGCAGCGCTTGTTTGAGATGCGCTTTGTGGATGACCTGCCGTATCCGCAGATCGCTGCCGCGTTGCAGGTCACGCTGCCACTTGTGCGCAAGCGTGTGCAACTGCTGCGCAACGCCTTGCGCTGAATTTGATTCACACACGCCGGCGCGGGGCGTTCTAGTTGTATGAGCGCGTCCTGCCGCCACTACCCACGCCCAACCCTGGGTGAATGCCATCAAGGAGAGATGTATGACAGAGGTCAACAGCCAGATCACCGACGCGGTCACCCAAACCAACGTCAAAGTGGTGGCAGAAGCGCCGGCCCAGGCCATCGCGTCGCTGTATCAGGTGGCGAGCAGTGCGGCGGGCCTGTCGTTACAGAACGCGGTCAACAGCCAACAGGCGATGAACCAGATTTCGAATGCGGTGATCTCCAAGGCCGTGGCGCTGATCATGCAGATTGGCGAGAAGGGCTAAGCCCTCGGGAGATCGATTATGTCGTGGTTCAGTAGAAAGAAACCCGCCGCCCCGCAAGCAACGCCCGCCGCCGACCCACCTGCGCCGGCGCCCGCCGCACCGGCCTCGCGCTCGATCATGGCGCGCATGAACGAGCACCTGCTCAACCAGGCGAGCACGCCGTCGCCCGACAGCACCGCGGCCCTCAACAGCCAGATCGTGCAGGCGGTGCAGTTCACCAACTCGCAGAACTTTGCCTATGCGCCGGCGCAGATTGCGGTGCCGGCCGACATGATGATCAGCCAGGCGGCCGGCCTGGTGGCGCAGGCGGCGGCGGGGTATTTCGACGGGGTCAGCAAGATCGCCCTGGCGGCCCAGGCCGTGCTGCTCCAGCAAATGACCGAGAACATCGTCAAGGACAACCTGCCGGCCGCTGCCGAAGACGCCTTGGGCGCCTTGGCCACCGACTTGCTGGTGGGCGCCGCTGCCGCCGTGGCCGCCGCCGCGGGTGCCATGGAAGCCGAAGCCGCCAGCGTGGCCATCGACAAGATCGACCAGAGCATCGCCAAGTACGCCGACACCTTGGCCAACCGGGCTGCGCCAGCGGCCTGAACCGAGCACAACGTTCCAGGGTTCTTCTGGAACGGTGCAACAGCAACTTGAAAGCAACTTTTCTTAAGTGAGGAGCGACATCATGCAGCCTGGAGATATTATTTTTTCGGTGAAGCAAGAAGATGACAGCGCGACGCGCGCGTTCATTCGTGCGGGCCAGTTGGTCAAGGCCAAAGTGTTTTCCCAGGACACGACGTTCCTGAATGTGGTTCATCCGGCGATTGCGGTGAGCGACACCCAGGTGATTGAAAGCGTGGGTGAGGGGCTGTCTCTGACTGACCTCAGCCTTGAAAAGCCTCCGCGTTCGGCGATGGTCTTCTCTTGCATGAGCAGTGAGTTGGGCGAAGCGGCAGTCGTGGCGGCCAAGCAGTTCTATTTCGACAAGATCAGCGGCGATATCCGTGGCCGTTACAGCGTGTGGAACGCGATGATTTCTGCATTCCGGCGCTGGACCTCCAACACCAGCCTGGTCGAGCGAATCAACGAGTCGGTGGCGATTGGCAGCAGCTCGTTCTGTTCCCAGTTCGCAGCCAACTGCTATGAAGTGGGCAACCTCTATAACTCGGCCAACCTGCTGCCGCCGCCGCCGGCGATTTTCGGCAACCAACCCAGTGCCATTACCCCTGCGGAGTTGGCGACGTTCTGTGATGCCTCGGCGTATTTCTACTTCTCGGGCTTCTGGCAGGACAACGTCGAGGTGCGACTTTAGCGGCCCTTCAGCCAGCAACGTAGTGCCCAAGGAGGCCGTCATGGCTCACCCAGCCACACCCTCAGTGCTGTCCAGCGATGATCGCCTGCGCCTGGAAGCGATGCTGCGCAACCCGCAGATCTTCGCCGGAACGCCCCAGGCCATCGTCGACGAAACCCTCAAGCGCGCCAGCCAGGTGCTTGAGCAGTCCAAGGCCAATGAGCAAGCGCTCAAGGCTGCCGCCGAGCAGCGTGAGGCGGCGCTACGCCAAGTGTTGGACGGCGCGGCCCCGGACAAGGACGCGCAACGCAAGGAAGTGCAGGCCCTGATCCAGGGTTTGATTACGCAGATTGAAGCGGCGCTGGGCCCAACTGCGAAACCTTGAGCTCGCGCGTTTCACAGCGCCTGTTTGGCAACGTTCATTCATGAACACGGAATGCACCGTGTACCCCTATAAGGAAATTGATCATGGCATTTGTTAACGAGCAAATTACCGACGCGGTCACCCAGACCAACGTCAAAGTGGTGGCCGAATCGCCGGCGATGGCGATGAGCACTATCTATCAATCCATGGCGCAGGCCACGGCGATTCTGTTCCAGAACGCTGTGTCGGCCCAACAGCAGCAAAACACCCTGGCCCAGGCGGCCACCAACCAGGGCGTCATGCAGATCTACAGCGTCGATACCACCGCCGGTGCGGCGGCCACCGAAAAAGTCGCCCAAGGCGGCGTCTCGGATAACCTCACCAGCCTGTTGACTGTGCTCAAGTCCTTCCAGCCTTAAGCACTCAGCGATAACGGATGTTGTTCTTTCTCACACCAGGAGTTTCAACCATGAGCACAGTCAGCCCGCAAATCACCGATGCCGTCACCCAGACCAACGTCAAGGTCGTTGCCGAATCGCCAGCGATGGCCATGAGCACGATCTATCAATCCATGGGCCAGGCCACGGCGATCCTGTTCCAGAACTCGGTCTCGGCCCAACAGCAACAAAACACCCTGGCCCAGGCCGCCACCAACCAAGGCGTGATGCAGATCTACAGCGTCGACACCACCGCTGGCGCTGCGGCCACCGAAAAAGTCGCCCAAGGTGGCGTGGCCGACAACTTGACCAGCCTGTTGGCCGTGCTCAAGTCGTTCCAACCGTAAGTTGCAAGGCCCAACAGCCCCGGCGCCCACAAGGCACCGGGGCTGTTGTCGTTTGTGCGCTTGATCTGAAAGATGCATCAAATGCGCCGTTTTCGTTCTTTTTTTCGAACAGACTATTGCCCTGTACCCCCATTGATCCTAGGATTCGTTTGAGATTTCAAACGCTCTGTCTCCCGTGCGCTATTTCACTTATCTCGCGTGCTGGGGCTGATTTCCCTGACGGCAGCCCACAAGGCGCCTTTCAACAACTCTAATTCGCTCCGCGTGCGCGCGGTGCTGTTAAGGAAAGCCGACATGCAGCTCAAAGATACCCAGTTGTTCCGCCAACAAGCCTTTATCGATGGCGCTTGGGTCGATGCGGACAACGGTCAAACCATCAAGGTCAACAACCCGGCCACGGGCGAAATTCTCGGCACCGTGCCGAAGATGGGCGCGGCTGAAACCCGCCGCGCCATCGAAGCCGCCGACAAGGCCCTGCCGGCCTGGCGTGCACTCACCGCCAAGGACCGCGCCAACAAGCTGCGTCGCTGGTTTGAGCTGATCATCGAGAACCAGGACGACCTGGCGCGCCTGATGACCCTGGAGCAGGGCAAGCCGCTGGCCGAAGCCAAAGGCGAAATCGTCTACGCCGCTTCGTTTATCGAGTGGTTTGCCGAAGAGGCCAAGCGCATCTACGGTGATGTGATTCCTGGCCACCAGCCGGACAAGCGCCTGATCGTGATCAAACAACCGATCGGCGTTACCGCGGCCATCACGCCGTGGAACTTCCCGGCCGCGATGATCACCCGTAAAGCCGGCCCAGCGCTGGCCGCCGGTTGCACCATGGTGCTCAAGCCGGCTTCGCAAACCCCGTACTCGGCGTTCGCCCTGGCTGAACTGGCCCAGCGCGCGGGCATTCCAAAAGGCGTGTTCAGCGTGGTTTCCGGCAGCGCCGGTGATATCGGCAGCGAGCTGACCAGCAACCCGATCGTGCGTAAGTTGTCCTTCACCGGCTCCACCGAAATCGGTCGCCAGCTGATGGCCGAATGCGCCAAGGACATCAAGAAAGTCTCGCTGGAGCTGGGCGGCAACGCGCCGTTTATCGTGTTCGACGACGCCGACCTCGATAAGGCCGTCGAAGGCGCGATCATCTCCAAGTACCGCAACAACGGCCAGACCTGCGTGTGTGCCAACCGCCTGTACATTCAGGATTCGGTGTACGACGCGTTCGCCGAAAAACTCAAAGTGGCCGTGGCCAAACTCAAGATCGGTAACGGTCTGGAAGAAGGCACCACCACTGGCCCGCTGATCGACGAAAAAGCCGTGGCCAAGGTTCAGGAGCACATCGCTGATGCCCTGAGCAAAGGCGCCAAGCTGTTGGCCGGTGGCAAGGTGATGGAAGGCAACTTCTTTGAGCCGACCATTCTGGTCAACGTGCCCAAAGACGCTGCTGTTGCCAAGGAAGAAACCTTCGGCCCACTGGCGCCGCTGTTCCGTTTCAAAGACGAAGCCGAAGTGATCGCGATGTCCAATGACACCGAGTTCGGCCTGGCTTCCTACTTCTACGCCCGCGATCTGGGCCGTGTGTTCCGTGTGGCCGAAGCCCTGGAATACGGCATGGTTGGCGTCAACACCGGGTTGATCTCCAACGAAGTGGCGCCGTTCGGCGGCATCAAGGCTTCGGGCCTGGGCCGTGAAGGCTCCAAGTACGGGATCGAGGATTACCTGGAAATCAAATACCTCTGCCTGGGCATCTAAGCTCGGCACGGGATTGCAGCAAACGCAGAGGGCACGAGAGCGCTGACCCTTTGCGTGTTTGAAGACGTTATTCGTAGTGGCCGGGAAAGCTGTGGCAGTCGATCATCGCATGCTGCCGTAGTTGCCTCCCCGCCACGTATTCCTTGGACCACGCCACCCGATGAGTGGCGAATGAGGACTTTATGAGCAAGACCAACGCATCCCTGATGAAACGCCGCGAAGCCGCTGTACCGCGCGGTGTTGGCCAGATTCACCCGATCTTCGCCGAATCCGCGAAGAACGCCACCGTGACCGACGTTGAAGGTCGCGAGTTCATCGACTTCGCCGGCGGTATCGCCGTGCTGAACACCGGCCACGTGCACCCGAAAATCATCGCCGCCGTGACCGAGCAACTGAACAAGCTGACTCACACCTGCTTCCAGGTGCTGGCTTACGAGCCTTACGTGGAGCTGTGCGAAAAGATCAACGCCAAGGTGCCAGGTGATTTCGCCAAGAAAACCCTGCTGGTCACCACCGGTTCCGAAGCGGTCGAAAACGCCGTGAAAATCGCCCGCGCCGCCACTGGCCGTGCTGGCGTAATTGCCTTCACTGGCGCTTACCACGGCCGCACCATGATGACCTTGGGCCTCACTGGTAAAGTCGTGCCGTACTCGGCCGGCATGGGCCTGATGCCAGGCGGGGTGTTCCGCGCACTGTTCCCGAACGAACTGCACGGCGTGAGCGATGACGATGCCATCGCCAGCATCGAACGCATCTTCAAAAACGATGCCGAGCCGCGTGACATCGCTGCGATCATCATCGAGCCGGTGCAGGGCGAAGGCGGTTTCTACGTCGCGCCTAAATCCTTCATGAAGCGCCTGCGCGAACTGTGCGACAAGCACGGCATCCTGCTGATCGCCGACGAAGTGCAAACCGGTGCCGGGCGTACCGGTACGTTCTTCGCCATGGAACAGATGGGCGTGGCTGCCGACCTGACCACCTTCGCCAAATCCATCGCTGGCGGCTTCCCGCTGGCCGGTGTGTGCGGCAAGGCTGAATACATGGACGCCATTGCGCCAGGCGGCCTGGGCGGCACTTATGCCGGTAGCCCGATTGCTTGCGCTGCTGCGCTGGCGGTGATGGAAGTGTTCGAAGAAGAGCACCTGCTGGACCGCTGCAAGGCGGTTGGCGAGCGCTTGGTGACGGGCCTCAAAGCCATTCAAGCCAAGTACCCGGTGATCGGCGAAGTGCGTGCCCTGGGCGCGATGATCGCGGTTGAGCTGTTCGAAGATGGCGACAGCCACAAGCCAAACGCCGCTGCCGTAGCTTCCGTGGTGGCCAAGGCGCGTGACAAGGGCCTGATCCTGCTGTCTTGCGGCACTTACGGCAACGTGTTGCGCGTACTGGTCCCGCTGACCTCGCCGGACGAGCAGTTGGACAAAGGCTTGGCGATCATCGAAGAGTGCTTCTCCGAGCTGTAAGCGGAGGCTGACTTGATCGACAGAAAAAACCCGCCTCGGCGGGTTTTTTTGTGCCCGCTGCAGCACATTCAGGCCATGTTCATTGTACGCAGGCGGCGTGATTGTCTAAGGTGCAAGTATTGCCGATGGAGCGTGCTGGATGACTGCTGTTGATTTACCCGCTGTACCCCGCGTGTTAATTGCCGAGGCGGACCCTTGGTCGCGGGACCTGCTCAAGCAAGTGTTGTTGAATGTGCGCTGCGACGCGCGACTGGATGTGTGTGCCGATGGCCAGGAAGCGGCCACGCTGTTGCGAGACAAAACCTACGACCTGATCCTGGCGGATTGGGAACTGCCGGGCGTCGATGGCCTGAGCCTGCTGCGCAGCGTGCGCCAGAAGCGCCGTTCGCTGCCGTTTATTCTGCTGAGCAGTCGCAATGACAGCGCCAGCGTGCGCGAAGCCTTGCCCCTGGCGCCCACGGCGTATCTGACCAAACCCCTGAACATGGAAGGCCTGACCCAGCGCCTGCAAGACCTGCTGCTCGATGAAGGCGAAAGTGTGTATTGCGAGATACCGCCGCTGGCGCCCGGTATGGCCTTGCCAGTGTTCCTGGAACGCCGCCGCGACGTCTGTGATGGCGCGCCGCTGCGGGTCGATGTGAAAGCCGCCGTGCAACACAGCCTGGCGCCGGACGGCCTGGACCTCAAGCAACTGGAAGATCAGGTAAAAACCGACCCGCAAATCACCGCTGTGCTGATCGCCGCCGCCAACAGCGCCGGCCATCACGGCACGCCGGTGCAGACCCTGGCCGCTGCACTGCAAAAGCTCGCCGCCGGGCAGAGCATGAACCTGATCCTGGGCCTGGCGCTCAAGCACAACGTGGTGCTGGGTGACCCGGCGTTGGTGGCCTACGCCGAGCGCCACTGGCAGTTGTCCCAGGACACCGCCGACTACGGCCGCCGCCTGGCGCGCATGCTGGAACTGGACCACGAACGTTGCTACTGCGCGGGCATTCTGCATCGGCTGGGTGACTTGGCCTTGTTACGCTGCCTGGAAGACTGGCGCCTGGGTGGCGGGGCGCTGGATGACGAGGCAATCGGTGAGTCCCTCGACACCTTTGGCGCCGCCTATGGCTCGGCGTTGCGCACGCGCTGGCGCTTGCCGCTGGAGTTGCGGCAGTTGATTGCGGCGACCTATTCACTCGAGGGCGGGGTGTATTCGCGCGACGCGCTGGTGGTGAACCTGGCGGCGCAAATGGCGCGTCTGACCGAGCATGAAGGGTTGGAAGCGCTGGCCAAGAGCAAGACGGCCAGGTTACTCAAGGTGGGCTTGTCGGAGCTGACGCGGGTGCGCAAAACCTAGCGGGCAACGAAGTTCAGGTCTGGGAGCGGGCTTGTGTGGGAGCCGGGCTTGCCCGCGATAGCATCAACGCGGTACCCCTGATAGACCGAGGTGCCGGCATCGCAGGCAAGCCAGCTCCCACACAAGCCAGCTCCCAACCAGGCCGGTTCCCATTGCTTGATCGAGTTCTAGCCCTCTATGACGCGGTTTTTGCCTTGGCGCTTGGCCTCGTACATGGCGGCATCGGCCCGTGCGAACAGGCTGTCCAGGGTTGAGTCGTCTTCACGCAGGTTGGCCAGGCCTTGGCTGACGGTCACGGTAAACTCCCGGCCTTCATAGCTGAAACTCAGGGCCTGGATTTCCTTGCCGAGCCGTTCGGCTACCTGCAACGCCATGTGCGGCGCACAGCCAGGCAGTACCGCAGCGAACTCTTCGCCGCCAATGCGCCCGAACAGGTCGCCACGGCGCAGCACGCCGCGACCGCTCTCGGCGATACGCCGCAGCACCTGGTCGCCTTCCAGGTGGCCGTAGCTGTCGTTGACGTCTTTGAAGTCATCGATGTCCAGCAGCAGGAACGCCAGCGGGGCGCTTTGGGCGCAGGCGCTGTCGAACGCCTGGTTGGCGCACTCGAAAAAGTGCCTGCGGTTGCTGCTTTGGGTCAGCACATCAGTGGTGGCGAGTCGGTGCAGCTCCAACTCCATGTGCTTTTTTTCGGTGATGTCTTCGGCCATGCCGACCACAATCACCGGCTTGCCGGGTTCGACCTGTTGGTTGATGTAGCACTTGTCGCTCAACCAGCGAATCTGACCGTCGGCGGTGATAATGCGGTACTCGCGGTCCTCCACGGCGCCGTCTTCCATCACGCGGGCCAGGCTGTGTTCGGCGTAGTCGAGGTCTTCGGGGTGAATGCTGTTACGCCATTCGCGGTAGTCGGCGAGCAGTAAACCGGCGGATCGGCCAAACACCCGATCGTAGGCCGGGCTCACGTACAACACACGCCGGGTTTCCCAATCGATGGCCCACAGCACGGCATTCACGCTGACCAACAGCGAACTGAGCAGTTGTTCACGCTCACTCAGCCGTTCGACTTCACCTTGGGCATGCATCAGCGCCAGCAGGGTGGCCGCCGCAGCCGGGCGTGGGTGCTCAGCGACGGGCGCATCGGTTGAATAAGGCTTTTCGGGAACCATCGGCACAACTCTCTCTGGGCTCGCCGCAGGATGGAGCAGCGGTCAGTGCAAGGGCCACCATGATGGCGAAGTGTTCCTTGAGAGAGGGGATTTGCGGTGAAGTTCCGTGAACGGGCTGACTAAGAAATGGCGTCAGAAACCAGTATGCAGAGCGCGGGCTTACTGTGGCGAGCAGGCTTGCCCCGCGTTGGGGCGCGCAGCGGCCCCAATAAAAACACCGCGTTCTGCCAGGCAGGGCGCGGTGTTTGGTTTCAGGGCTGCTTCGCAGCCCAACGCAGGGCAAGCCTGCTCGCCACAGCAAGCCCGCTCACCACGAGACCGTGTCAGACCGCTGCAGGGCGCAGCGAGTAGGTCTTCAGTTGGTGGGCAAAATCGCGCAGGGACTGAATACCGCTGGCCTCAGCCTCGTGCACCCATTCCTTGATCGCGGCCAGCATGTCGTGGCCATTGGTGCTGGTCTTCAGCCAGATCTGCTGCAGCGCCAGGCGCTTCTCGTAGATCACGGTCAGCGCGTGGCTGTGTTCGAGCATGCTCTGGATGCGCACGTGGTGGCGGTCATCCAGCAGGCTGGTTTCACGTGACAACAGGCGCTTGGCGCGGTGGAACTGGTGGCGTACCGAATGATCGACCTTTTCCAGCTCCTGCTTGACCAGTGGGCCAATCACCAACTTGCGGTACTGGGCCATGATCTGGAAGCGGTTGTTGAGGATCGCCATGGCGGTGTCCATGTCCAGGTGGCCTTTGCCTTCCACGCGATGGGCGATCGGCGCGACGCGCTGCACCTTGGCCAGGCGCAGGAAGCTGAACACTTTGATCCACGCCCAACCCAGGTCGAACTCCCACTTCTTCACCGACAGCTTGGCCGAGTTCGGGTAAGTGTGGTGGTTGTTGTGCAGCTCTTCGCCGCCAACAATGATGCCCCACGGCACCAGGTTGGTGGCGGCGTCACGGCACTCAAAGTTGCGATAACCGACCGCATGGCCAAGGCCGTTGATGACGCCGGCGGCCCAGAACGGGATCCACATCATCTGGATCGCCCAGATGGTGATGCCAATGGTGCCGAACAGCAGCAGGTCGATGACCCCCATGATCGCCACGCCCAGCAGCGGGTAAGGCGTATAGATTTTGCGTTCGATCCAGTCGTCCGGGCAGTTTTTGCCGTAGATGCGCAGGGTCTCGGGGTTCTCGGCCTCGGCGCGGTACAGCTCGGCGCCTTTGCGCAGTACGGTGGACAAACCCTTGATGACCGGGCTGTGCGGGTCGTCGACGGTTTCGCACTTGGCGTGGTGCTTGCGGTGGATGGCGGTCCACTCGCGGGTGTTCTGCGCCGTGGTCAGCCACAGCCAGAAGCGGAAGAAGTGTTTCAGGCCGGCATTGAGCTCCAGGGAGCGATGGGCTGAATAACGGTGCAGATAGACCGTGACCCCAACAATGGTCACGTGGGTCATCAACAGCGTGACTGCCACCAGTTGCCAGGCTGACAGGTCAAGAAAACCGTTGTACCACATAGGCTGTATGGCCCTCAGATAAAGAAAAAAACAGCTCACGCATTATCACTAAGCCTACAGAGAAAACCAGCCGCCCTTTCAGATAGGAGTGACTGGATGTTTCTTATTCTATAATCCGCAGCGTTTGTAGGGCGATTTTGTTTTTTGGGTAAGGATTACTGACCATATGCTGTTTTCGTACCGAGGTGCCCTGCGGGTGGGGCTGGTATACCTGCTGGTTTCCGTTGTGTGGCTCCAGCTCAGCAACCACCTATTGATCAACTTTCTCGATGACCCGAGGCAGTTAGGACGTTGGTTGCAGGCGCGCGGTTATGTGTGGGTGGCCCTCAGCGCGTTGGCCATTTACCTGATCTGTGCCCGTTTTGCCCGCACCCATCGATTGCAGCAACCCTTGAAAGAAAACCATGAACGCCTGCAACAGGCCGCCGCCGTGTTCGATTGCACCCGTGAAGGCGTGCTGGTCACCGACGCCCAGGGGCTGATCGTGCATGTGAACCGGGCCTTTATGGAGATCACCGGCTACAGCCGAGAGGACGTGATGGGCGAACGGCCGAGCCTGTTCAAGTCCGGACGCCATTCGTCGAATTTTTATCAACAGATGTTCCAGACCCTCGAACGCACCGGCGAGTGGAGCGGCGAAATCTGGAACCGGCGTAAAAGCGGTGAGATTTATCCACAGTGGCAAACCATCCGAGTTATCCACAATGACCAGGGCCAGGTCAGCCATTACGTCGCGGTGTTTTCCGACATCAGCGCCATCAAGGACTCCGAGCACGAACTGGCGCACCTGGCCCACCACGACCCGCTCACCGACTTGCCCAACCGCCTGCTCTTTACTGACCGCGCCGAGCAGGCGCTGGCCTCGGCGCAAGTGCACAAACGCGGCTGCGCGTTGCTGTTGATGGACCTGGACCACTTCAAGATCATCAACGACAGCCTCGGCCATAATGTCGGTGACCAGCTGCTCAAGGCCGTTGGCGAGCGGTTAAAGGGCCTGTTCGGCCCCGGCGTGACCCTGGCGCGCCTCGGTGGCGATGAGTTCGCCGTGCTGGCCGAAAGTTGTCCACAGGTGGTGCAGGCTGCCGCGCTGGCACAACGCATGCTCGATGCGATGAAAGAGCCGTTTGTGTTCGACGGCAACCAGTTGTTTATCAGCGCCAGCATCGGCATCAGTCTGTTTCCCAGTGATGCCCTGAGCGCCGAACAACTGCTGCGCAATGCCGACTCCGCGCTGTTCAAAGCCAAGAGCGCCGGCCGCGAAGGTTATGCGCTGTACACCGAAGAACTGACGGCCCACGCCCAGCACCGCGTGGAAATCGCCAGCGAACTGCGCCGCGCCCTCGATCAGCAAGAGCTGCGTGTGTACTACCAGCCCGTGCACGACCTGCAAGACAGCCGCCTGGTCGGCGTCGAAGCCCTGGTGCGCTGGCAACACCCTGAGCGCGGCCTGGTGCCGCCGGGTGAATTTATCCCGATTGCCGAGCGCACCGGGCTGATTGCCGATATCGATGCCTGGGTGATGGACCAGGCCTGCCGCCAGATGGGCCAATGGCTGGCCGATGGCGCGCCGTTGAGCTTTATTGCGGTGAATGTCTCCAGCCGTTTGTTTGCCCGGCGTGAACTGTATGAGCAAGTCGCCCAGGTGCTGCACACCACCGGCCTTGACCCGGCTTATCTGGAGCTTGAGGTCACCGAAAGCGCTGTGATGGAAGACCCCGAAGTCGCCCTTGAGCAATTGCACCGCCTGCGCGAGCTGGGCCTGCGCCTGGCGATCGACGACTTTGGTACCGGTTATTCGTCATTGCTGCGCCTCAAGCGCTTGCCGGTGCAGAAGCTCAAGATCGACCAGGGTTTTGTCGCCGGCTTGCCGTGGGATGAAGACGACGCGGCGATTGTGCGCGTGGTGATCGCGTTGGCAAAAAGCATGGGCATGCAGGTGCATGCTGAAGGCATTGAGCAGGTGGAGCAGGCAAGGTTCTTGTTGGCGCAGGAATGTGATCTGGGCCAAGGGTACTGGTTTGGCCGGCCGGTGCCAGCGCAAGAAATGGATTGGGCCAGGGCACCCTCTATCCGCATGTGAAATGCAGGCCAATGTGGGAGCCGGGCTTGCCCGCGATGAGGCAGTATCAGTCGAAACATCAGTGCCTGACACACCGCCATCGCGGGCAAGCCCGGCTCCCACAGGGTTTAGCGGTGCTTGGGTAGCAGTATTTTCCAGGCCAAAACCTTCGCAACCCCACGTCCTGTCAGAAAATTCTTTCTGGTTATATAAACATTCTTAAATAGTATTTTTAAGAATATCCGCGCTTATCTACTATCGCCCTCACGCCGCAAGCAGTGCCGCCACTGCCAGGCACTATTCATTTCAGGAGCGAGACCATGAGCGCATCTCTACGTAGCGTCGACGGCCAGGACGAAGCAGCCATTTTGCGTGAGATCCAGAGCGCCTTGCGCGACCTGCGGTTTGGCGCGGTGGAAATCACTGTGCACAACGCCCAAGTGGTACAGATCGAACGCAAGGAAAAATTCCGTTTGCAGAACCCCGGTAACAAACCGAGCTAAGCAACAACGGCGATTCGCATGCTAGACCCGCAACTATAAGAAAAAGCCAACACCCAAGAATTATCAGGAGCTTCTATGTCGTCGATTCGCCGTTACGCCCTGGCCGCACTGGCCAGCGCCGTGTTTGCCGGTTCCGCCGTTGCCAAGGACTACGAGTTGCTCAACGTCTCGTATGACCCGACCCGTGAGCTGTACCAGGACTACAACGCTGAATTCACCAGCTACTGGAAACAGTCCCACCCTGGCGACAACGTGAAGATCCAGCAATCCCACGGTGGCTCGGGCAAGCAAGGCCGTGCGGTGATCGACGGCTTGCGCGCCGACGTAGTGACCCTGGCCCTGGCTGGCGACATCGATGAAATCGCCAAACTGGGCAAGACCCTGCCGGAAAACTGGCAAACCCGCCTGCCGGATGCGAGCACTCCGTACACCTCGACCATCGTGTTCCTGGTGCGCAAGGGCAACCCTAAAGGCATCAAGGACTGGGGCGACCTGATCAAGAAAGACGTTTCCGTTATCACGCCTAACCCGAAAACCTCCGGCGGTGCGCGCTGGAACTTCCTCGCCGCGTGGGCCTACGGCCTTAAATCCGGCGGCAGCGAAGCCAAGGCCCAGGAATACGTAAAAGAGCTGTTCAAGCACGTGCCGATCCTCGACACCGGCGCTCGCGGTTCGACCATCACCTTCGTCAACAACGGTCAGGGTGACGTGTTGCTGGCGTGGGAAAACGAGGCGTTCCTGGCACTCAAGGAAGACGGCGGCGCCGACAAGTTCGATATCGTCGTGCCGTCCCTGTCGATCCTCGCGGAGCCGCCAGTGGCCGTGGTCGACAAAAACGCCGAGAAAAAGGGCAATACCGAGATCGCCACCGAATACCTCAAGCACCTGTACAGCCCGGCTGGCCAGGAGATTGCGGCGAAGAACTTCTACCGCCCACGCGATGCAAAAGTGGCCGCCAAATACGCCCAGCAGTTCCCGAAACTGGACCTGGTGACTATCGACAAAGACTTCGGTGGCTGGAAAACTGCCCAACCGAAATTCTTTAACGACGGTGGCGTGTTCGACCAGATCTACACGGCGCAGTAAGCCAAATTAAACTGTAAGAGCCTGATTTTCTGTAGGCGCTGGGCTTCTGTGGGAGCTGGCTTGCCTGCGATAGCATCACCGCGGTGTGTCTGACACACCGAGGTGCCTGCATCGCGGGCAAGCCCGGCTCCCACAGTAAAATCAGGTCCCGCAGAGAGTGCGCTCCTACAGTGGTGTTTACCCTTTAACCAAGGACTCTTATGTCGCGTCGTATTTCCCCCGTCATACCCGGCTTCGGGCTGACGCTGGGCTACACCGTGGTGTACCTCAGCCTGATCGTACTCATCCCCCTGGCGGCGATGTTTGTACATGCCGCTCAACTCACTTGGGATCAGTTCTGGGCCATCATTACCGCACCGCGTGTGCTGGCGGCGTTAAAACTGAGCTTCGGCACCGCGTTCGTCGCGGCGATCATCAACGGCGTGATCGGCACACTGCTGGCCTGGGTGCTGGTGCGTTACACCTTCCCTGGCCGCAAGGTCATCGATGCGATGATCGACTTGCCGTTTGCCCTGCCCACCGCAGTGGCCGGTATTGCCCTCACTGCGCTGTACGCACCGGCAGGCCTGGTCGGGCAATTCGCAACCGACCTGGGCTTTAAAATCGCCTACACCCCAGTCGGCATCACCCTTGCTTTGACCTTCGTCACCTTGCCCTTCGTGGTGCGCACGGTGCAGCCGGTGCTGGCCGATATCCCGCGTGAAATCGAAGAAGCCGCCGCCTGCCTGGGCGCCAAGCCCTTGCAGGTGTTCCGCTACATCCTCGTACCCGCATTGCTGCCCGCCTGGCTGACCGGCTTCGCGCTGGCCTTCGCCCGTGGCGTGGGTGAGTACGGTTCGGTGATCTTCATCGCCGGCAACATGCCGATGAAAACCGAGATTCTGCCGTTGCTGATCATGGTCAAACTCGACCAATACGACTACACCGGCGCCACCGCCATCGGCGTGATGATGCTGGTGGTTTCCTTCGTCCTGCTGCTGCTGATCAACTTGCTGCAGCGGCGCATCGAAACCCCATAAGGAGGCGCGGAACATGTCCCAATCGTCTATTTCCGCCGCGTCCTCGGCCAACGCTGCCCGTCGTGGCAGCGCGGTGTCGCGTCGCATCCTGATCACACTTGGCTGGCTGGTGTTCGCGCTGTTTCTGCTGCTGCCGCTGTTTATCGTGGTGTCCCAGGGTTTGAAGAATGGCCTCGGCGCGTTCTTCACGGCGATCCTTGAGCCGGACGCGCTGTCGGCGCTCAAGCTCACGGTGATCGCCGTGGTGATTTCGGTGCCGCTCAACCTGGTGTTCGGCGTCAGCGCCGCGTGGTGTGTGAGCAAGTACTCGTTCCGTGGCAAGAGCATTCTGGTCACGCTGATCGACCTGCCGTTCTCGGTGTCGCCGGTGATCGCGGGCCTGGTCTACGTGCTGATGTTCGGTGCCCAGGGCTTCTTCGGCCCGTGGCTGCAAGACCATGACATCCAGATCGTGTTCGCCTTGCCGGGCATTGTGCTGGCGACCATCTTCGTGACGGTGCCGTTCGTGGCCCGTGAACTGATCCCGTTGATGCAGGAGCAGGGCACCCAGGAAGAAGAAGCCGCACGCCTGTTGGGCGCCAATGGCTGGCAGATGTTCTGGCATGTGACCGTGCCGAACATCAAGTGGGGCCTGATCTACGGCGTAGTGCTGTGTACCGCGCGGGCGATGGGTGAATTCGGCGCGGTGTCGGTGGTGTCCGGCCACATTCGCGGCGTGACCAACACCTTGCCGCTGCACGTCGAGATCCTCTACAACGAATACAACCATGTCGCCGCGTTTGCCGTCGCGAGCCTGTTGCTGATCCTGGCGCTCTTCATCCTGCTGCTCAAGCAGTGGAGCGAGAACCGTATCAACCGCCTGCGCAACAGCGCCGGTGAGGAATAAGTCATGTCGATCGAAGTCCGTAATGTCAGCAAGAACTTCAACGCCTTCAAGGCCCTTAACAGCATCAATCTGGACATCCAGAGTGGCGAGCTGGTGGCGTTGCTGGGCCCGTCCGGCTGCGGCAAGACCACCTTGCTGCGCATCATTGCAGGCCTGGAAACCCCGGACGCCGGCAGCATCGTGTTCCATGGCGAAGACGTGTCCGGCCACGACGTGCGTGATCGCAACGTCGGCTTTGTGTTCCAGCACTACGCGCTGTTCCGCCACATGACCGTGTTCGACAACGTTGCCTTCGGCCTGCGCATGAAGCCGAAAAACCAGCGCCCGAGCGAAAGCCAGATTGCGGTCAAAGTGCATGAACTGCTGAATATGGTGCAGCTTGATTGGCTGTCGGATCGCTACCCGGAACAACTCTCCGGTGGCCAGCGTCAGCGTATCGCCCTGGCGCGCGCCCTGGCGGTAGAACCCAAGGTGCTGCTGCTGGATGAACCCTTCGGTGCCCTCGACGCCAAGGTGCGTAAAGAGCTGCGCCGCTGGCTGGCGCGCCTGCACGAAGATATCAACCTCACCTCGGTGTTCGTGACCCACGACCAGGAAGAGGCCATGGAAGTCGCCGACCGTATCGTGGTGATGAACAAGGGCGTGATCGAGCAGATCGGCTCACCGGGCGAAGTCTACGAAAACCCGGCCAGCGATTTTGTGTATCACTTCCTCGGTGATTCCAACCGTCTGCACTTGGGCGAAGACAAGCACGTGCTGTTCCGCCCGCATGAAGTGTCGCTGTCGCGCCATGAGCTGGAAGATCACCACGCGGCGCAAGTGCGCGATATTCGCCCGCTCGGCGCCACCACACGGGTGACGCTCAAGGTCGAAGGCCAAAGCGAGCTGATCGAGGCCGAAGTGGTCAAAGACCACGACAGCCTGACCGGATTGGCGCGTGGCGAGACCTTGTTCTTCAAGCCCAAGGTCTGGCAAAAAGCCTGACCCTCAGATCGTTCACTCTGCGTGGGAACGATCATGTGGGAGCTGGCTTGCCTGCGATAGCATCACTACGGTGTGACTGATACACCGAGGTGCCTGTATCGCAGGCAAGCCAGCTCCCATATTCAGACCTTGCTTGGCTTCAGATCGCGGCGTTCTACCGGGCCGGACCGCGCCTCAATCTGCTCTTTAAGTTCCTGCCGCAACCCCAGCAAAAACGCCAGCTCCGCCACCACAAACAATGGCCCCACAATCAATCCCGACACATCATCCACAAACGCCGGCTTCCTGCCTTCGTAATAGTGCCCGACAAACTGAATCACCCAGCCCACCACAAACATACCGATGCCGCTGCTCAGCCATACCAGCGTGCTCTGTGCCGCCAGCGCATGCCCGGCCCATACCGACAAGCCCATCAACAGCGTCATCAGCAGGCCCAGCGCCAGTTCCAGGCGCAAGTAGAACCATGCCGAAAACAGCGCGAGTAGCACTGCCGGAGATATCCACAGGCTGCCGATTGCCCACTCAGGGCGCGACAGCAGCACCGCCACGGCGACCACAATCAACGGGATGCCGATAAAGTGGCTGGCGATATTGCGCGGGTCGCGGTGGTAGGCGGCGTATTGGCTGAGGTGGTCGACGAGGCTTTTCATTGTTGTTCCTCCTGTAGGATGCTTGATCATGCCCTGTCCGCCTGTGACTGACTGTCAGCTGGGCGACAATCTTCGGAGTGCTCATGGACACAGAGAAATGGCGTACTCGCTTGGCCTCTGGCCACTGGTTCAGCCACCTGCCTGAGCCTTTTCAGCATAGCCTGCTGGCCCACGCCCGGCAGCGGCAACTGGCGGCGGGGCAGTACCTGTTCAAGCGTGGCGACCCACCCTGTGGCCTGTACGCGGTGCTCGACGGTGCCTTGCGCATCAGCGCGGTGAATGAACACGGCAAGGAAGCACTGTTGAGCCTGGTGGAATCACCCTTCTGGTTGGGTGAGATTTGCCTGTTCGACGGCCTGCCACGCACCCACGACGCCTGCGCCGTCGGGCCGTGCACGCTGCTGCAGGTGCCACAGCAGGCGTTGCTCAGTATCCTCAATGAAAGCCCGCAGTACTGGCGCGACCTGGCGTTGTTGATGAGCCAGAAGCTGCGCCTGAGTTTTATCAATATCGAGCAACTGAGCCTGATGCCGGCGTCGGTGCGCCTGGCCCATCGTCTGTTGATGATCGTCGAGGGTTACGGCGAGGCCGAGTCTTCAAAAAGCGTGCTGCAACTGCCCCAGGAAGACCTGGCCGCTATGTTGAGCCTGTCACGCCAGACCACCAACGCCTTGCTCAAGGACCTGCAGGCCCAAGGCATCGTGCGCCTGGGCTACGGCGAGATCGAAATCCTCGACGCCCGGCGACTGCGTGAGGCGGCGCACACCTGAGGGTGTTAGCCTGCAAGCCTGATTAATCGAGGTGTGTTATGCGCGTGCTGTTAGTGGAACATGAATCCGAAGAGGCACAGCGGATGGCCCAGGGCTTGAACGAGGCCAGTTACAGCGTCGAAGTCGCGGCCAATGGCATGGCGGCGTTGCGTTTCGTGGAAAGCACCGAGTACGACCTGGTGATCCTGGATGTGATGCTGCCGGGCCTGAATGCCTGGAAGTTGCAGCAGGCGATTCGGTTAAAGGGTGAGACACCCGTGCTGTTCCTGACCACGCCCGGTGGCATTGAAGACCGCTTGCGTGGGTTGGAACTGCATGAGGATGATTATTTGCTCAAGCCGTTTGATGCCAAGGTGCTGGTGGCGCGGGTGAAAAAACTCTTGCGGCGTGGTCGCTGAGCCACCGCTATCGCAGGCAAGCCAGCTCCCACAGTTGGAATGCATTGCCCTGTGGGAGCCGGGCTTGCCCGCGATGAGGCCCTACCTAACGCAACCCATCGCGAAACTGCCCCGGCGTCATCCCCGTCCAGCGCTTGAACGCTCGGCTGAAACTGCTGGTATCGGCAAACCCAAGCAAATAACTGATCTCGGCCAATGAGCAGTGCGGATCGCGCAGGTGCAGCAGCGCCAGGTTCTCGCGGCACTCATTGAGCAACGCATCAAACCGACAGCCTTCATCCGCCAAATGCCGCTGCAAGCTGCGCAAGCTCAGGTGCAACGCCTGGGCGATGCGCTCGGCACTCGGCTCGCCCTCCGGCAATTGTTCCTCGATCGCCCTGCGCACCTTGCGTTCCCAGGTCAGCGGTTGCAGCTGGGCCAGGGTGCGCTTGAGCACGGTTTCATTGTGCTCGGCCAACTCGGGGTTGGCGTCGTCCAGGTGGCTGTCGAAGTCCTGGGCGGAAAATTCAAGTCGGTCTTCCTCGGCATCGAAGAACACCGGTGCGCGAAACACCGTGTGCCAGGGTTTTGGATCCACCGGTTCCGGCCGCCGCAGGTACACCGCCAACGGCGCGTAGTCACGGCCCAGGCGATTACGGCAGGTGCGCACATAGATCGCTGCAAACGCATCAATCGCTTCCGGCGCCGGTGCCGGACTGTCCGCAGGTTGCAGCAGACGAAAGCGGTAACGCTCACCCTCTCGGCTAAGCTCCAGCGTCAGGGCATCGCTGACCACTTGGTGATACCGCACGATGCGCTCGAACACCTCACGCAAGCTGCCGCTGGCCACCAGCGCATAACCCAGCGCATGAAAGGTGGTCGGGCTCACAAACCGCGACACGCGCAAGCCGATCGCCGGGTCGCCACTGGCCTGCACTGCCAGCGCCCACAGGCGTGTGGTGGCCGACAGCGGGTAGCGTGCGTTGGGGTCGTCCATCTGCTGCGGGTCGAGCCCGGCCTCGATGCACAGCGCGGCGCTGTCCAGGTTGAGGGCGTCGAGCTGCTTGCGCAGGGCGCGGGTCCAACTGGCGAGAGACGTGGGTTCAGTCATGGTGATTGGCGCTTGCGGTCAACAGGTTGGCGTCCGGGGCTAGCGTCCCGCCCGATCGCTTGGGGCAGGATGGACGTATCACTTAACAAGAGGATGGGAGCATGGACGGTACTTCTGCAAGTCCCCAACAGATGAATGCGCAACAGCGCTCGGCAAAAATCCGCGAAGTGGTGCTCGCCGAGGGCGTGCGGTTGCGCCAACAGCACCCCTGGCTGCTGCATCAGGACGCGTTGGGCGCGGGCATCCTGGCCTTTGCCTTGCTCGGCATGCTCGGTTCGGCGGCGCTCTATATCACCGGTCATATGGCCTGGTGGGCATGTTTGCTGCTCAACGCTTTCCTCGCTTCGCTGACCCACGAGCTGGAACACGACCTGATCCACAGCATGTACTTTCGCAAGCAACGTGTGCCACACAACCTGATGATGGGCCTGGTGTGGCTGGCGCGGCCGAGCACCATCAACCCGTGGATACGCCGGCATTTGCACCTTAACCACCACAAGGTGTCCGGCACCGAAACCGATATGGAAGAGCGCGCCATTACCAATGGCGAGCCGTGGGGGTTCGCGCGGTTGCTGATGGTGGGCGATAACGTGATGTCGGCGTTTATCCGCATGCTGCGGGCCAAGACCTGGAGTCACAAACTCAAGATCCTCAAACGCTCGCTGCTGGTGTACGCACCGCTGGCGCTGCTGCATTGGGGCGCGTGGTATGTGTTCCTGGGCTTTCATGCCGCCAATGGCATCGCCAGCCTGATGGGCGCGCCAATCCAGTGGTCCGCCGGTACCTTGCAGATGATGCAGGTGATTGATATCGCAGCCGTGGTGATCATCGGTCCTAACGTGCTGCGCACCTTTTGCCTGCACTTTGTCAGCTCCAACATGCACTATTACGGCGATGTGGAACTGGGCAACGTGATCCAGCAAACCCAGGTGCTCAACCCGTGGTGGATGTGGCCGTTGCAGGCGTTTTGCTTCAACTTCGGCAGCACTCACGGCATCCACCATTTTGTGGTGAAGGAGCCGTTCTACATCCGTCAGATGACCGCCAAGGTGGCCCACAAGGTGATGCGCGAGATGGGCGTGCGCTTCAATGATATCGGCACGTTTACCCGCGCCAATCGGCTTGAGCGCCAGGAACGGCCGGACGCTGAGCTGGCATTCAGCAAGCAATAAACGCCAGCGGCAGGTCGCGAATCTGTTCGCGCAGCGGCGGCTGATAGTGGCCGTCGCTGATCAGTTCATGCAGCAGCTCTTCGCGCAGTTGGTGGAACTCGAAGCTGCTGCGTTGGCGTGGGTGGGGCAGGGCGATGTCCACCACCTGTTTGATGCGCCCTGGCCGCGGCTCCATCACCACCACGCGGTCGGCGAGGAAAATCGCTTCTTCCACATCGTGGGTCACCAGCACCGTGGTGATTTTGGCGCGGGCGCGAATTGCCAACAGCTCGTCCTGCATCTGCTGGCGGGTCAACGCATCGAGGGCGCCGAACGGCTCGTCGAGCAATAGAATGCGCGGGCTGGCCACCAGGCCACGGGCGATTGCCACACGTTGCGCCATGCCGCCGGACAGCTGATGCGGATAAGCGCGGGTAAAGTCGGTAAGGCCCACCAATTCGATAAAGTCACCGATGCGCCGGTTGCGCTCGGCCTCGCTCAACGGCTCGTTGACCAGGCCCAGGCCGATGTTTTCCGCGACGGTCAGCCAGGGGAATAACCGGTGCTCCTGGAACACGATGCCGCGTTCGCCGCCGATGCCCTTTACGGCATGGCCGTCCACCCGGATCTCGCCACGAAACTGCGTATCCAGCCCCACCAGCAGGCGCAGTAGCGTAGATTTGCCGCAGCCACTGGAACCCACAATCGCCACGAACTCGCCTTCGGCAATGTCCAGGTTGAATTCGCGAATCGCCTCCAGCTCAAAGCCGTCGACGTCAAAGGTCTTGCCCACATGGTTGAAGCTGACGATAGGTGCGTTCATGCGTGTCTCCAGCGCGTGGCGCGGGTTTCGATGCGTTGGCCGATAAGGTTGAGCGTGGCGCCGGTGAGGCCCACCAGCAGCATGCCGCTCATGATCAAATCCATTCGCAGCAGCTGTTGGGCGCCGATCATCAGGCTGCCGATGCCGCCGTTGGATGGCATGAAATATTCCGCGCCGATGGTGCCCAGCCAGGCATAGATCAGGCTCAGGCGCAGGCCGGCGAAGATCCCCGCCGCCGCGCCCGGCAGCACCAGACGGCGCAGGCGCTGGAACAGGTTCAGGCGTAGCACTTGCGCGGCTTCGCGCAGCTGTGGAGACAGGTTCAACACGCTGCGTTGGGTGGCGATAAACAGCGGAAAAAACGCCGCCAGGGCGATAAACACCGACTTGGCCAATTCACCCAGGCCGAACCAGGCGGTGAGTAATGGCACCCAGGCGAAAATCGCGATCTGGCGCAGCGCGGCCAGCGTCGGCCCGAGCACTCGCTCGCTGCGTCGCGACAAACCCAGCCACAAACCCATGGCAAACCCCAGGCTGGCGCCGAGCAACAAGCCTCCCAGCGTGCGGCCGAGGCTTTTGCCCAAGGCGCCGGACAGGCTGCCATCCAGCACACCCGCGCCGGTGGTTTGCAGCACGGCCCATGGGCTGACCAGAATATTCGGGTCCACCCAAGCGAGATCCGTCGCCACCTGCCACAACGCCAGCAAGAGCAGCGGCAACAACCACGGTTGCAGGCGTTGCCACCCCTCATAACGCGGGCCGCGGCGAATCTGCGCAGTGGCCGGGTGCGGCCAGTGCGCCCATTTGCGGTCCAGCCAGCCGATGCCGCGATCCATCACCACGCCCAGCACACCGATGACCACGATGCACACGAAGACAATATCGAGCATGAACAGTTGGCGCGCCCAGACCATCAGGTAGCCGATGCCTTCGCTGGAGGCCAGCAATTCCACGGCCAGCAACGAGGTCCAGCCCGCCGCCAGCGCCAGGCGCACACCGGCCATGAAGGCTGGCAACGCAGCGGGCAGGATCAGCCGACGAATCAGCAGGTGCGTGGGCAGGCGCAGCACGCGGGCGGCTTCACGCAGGTTGGGTTGCGCGTCACGCACACCAACCAGCGTGTGCAGGGTGACGGGCACCACAATCGCCTTCACCAGCACCACCAGTTTCAAGGTCTCGCCGATGCCGAAAAACACCATGAACAATGGGATCCAGGCCAGGGTCGGCACTTGCGACAGCGCGCTGAAGGTGGGGAACACCAGGCGTTCGGCGCGCGCGCTGAAACCTAATAGCGCACCCAATACGGCTCCCGCGCCGATACCGGCCAACAGCCCCCAGAACAAGCGCTGCAAGCTGATCGCCAGGTTGCTCCATAGCTCGCCGCCGGCCAGCTCTACGGCGCTGCTCCACACCAGCGACGGCGCGGGCAAAATTTGTTCGCTCATCCACTGATTACGGCTGGCCAACCACCACAGCGCAAACAGTGCCAGCGGCAACAGCCAGGGCAGCAGACGCTCACCGAGCAAGGGCCAGCGCGGCGCGGGGGCTGAAAGAGGCAGGCTCAACTGTGAAGTGCGGGCCATAGCGGACCTCCCTCGGCGTTATGTGATTTCGATCTTATAAAAATGGAATCAAGATGATTGTGAGATAAGAAAAATCATTTAAAGCCTCTGCCCGGCACGCATCCAATGCATTCGAAGAATATTTTTGATGCTGTTTATGCATACGCCGCTGGAGCCAGCGTTTCTGCTCGCATAGTCTAAAAAGCTATTAAATTGTGAATTTATAGTATTTAAAGTTTTGCTCGGGCTGTGCCTACTTTCTGCTCCCCAGGCGACCGTCGCCCACCAGGAGCTGCGCTTATGAAACTGCCCTTCAAACGTCTGATCAGCCTGTTCGCGGGCACCGCGCTGGCCGGGTTGGTACACGCTGCCGACCTCAAGGAAATCCGCATCGCCGTGCCCGACCTGAGTGCCGGCAGCCAGCACAGCGGCGGCGGTATAACGGATGTGTTGCGCGAGCAGCAGATCTTCGAAAAAGCCTTTGCCGACCAAGGCATCAAGATTCAGTGGAATTACTTCAAGGGCGCAGGTCCCGTGATCAATGAAGCCTTCGCCAATGGCCAGGTGGACCTGGCCTACCTGGGCGATCTGGCGGCGATCATCGGTCGCTCCAATGGGCTGGACACGCGTTTGCTCAGCGCCACGGCACGTGACATCAAGCAGTACCTGGGCGTGGTGCCTGGCTCGGGGATCAAGACCCTGCAAGACCTCAAGGGCAAACGTGTGGCGGTGTTCCGTGGCACGGCCAGCCAGTTGTCGTTCGACAGTGCATTGGCCAGCCAGGGCTTGAATGAAAAGGACTTGAAAGTCATCAACCTGGATTTCAACGCGGCGGGCGCGGCATTGGCCGCCAAACAGATTGATGCGACTTGGGGCGGTTCGAACCTGACGGCGTTGCAGGCCAAAGGGCTGGCGGAAATACCGCTCACCACCAAGGACCTCGGCGGCGCCGGCAGCGTCCAGGCGGTGCTGGTGGGCAGCAAACAGTTTGTCGACGAACACCCTGATGCGGTGGCCAAGCTGCTCAAGGCCCAGCAGCAAGCGGTGCAGTGGTTGACCACCGACAGCAACAAGCAGGCCTACATCGAGTTGGTGTCGGGGCGAGCCAGTTACCCACCGGTGATCCTGACCAACGACTTGAAAGACCAGCAGCTCAGCGAGATTTTCCCGGCGACGCTGGACCCGGTGTTCCTCGGCAAGTTGCAGGGCGCGGTGGACTTGGCGTCCAAGGAGCGCTTGATTCGCAAGTCGTTTCAGGTGAGTGACTGGGTGGCGCCGAACCTGGCGGCGGCGGGGCTCTGAGGTTTTTGGTGGCTGGGATATTGCTATCGCAGGCAAGCCAGCTCCCACAGGGGAATGCATTCCAACTGTGGGAGCTGGCTTGCCTGCGATGAGGCCCGTCAAACCGCCACACTCACCTCCTGCCTGTCGACCTCCACCAATGTCTCGATCATCGCCTTGGCCGCCGGCGACAACCTCGATCCCGTGCGGCTGACAATCCCACAACGCGCGCTCATGGTCTCCATGTTCTGCGGCAGGTTGCGCCAGTGCAGCAGCACCAGCGAACCCTGTGCGATGTCCTCGGCAAAAGCTTCCTCGGTGCCCACGCCGATGGCGTTCGATTGCAGCACGATTTTTACCAGCGCCGGGAAGTGTTCAGTCTGAATGCTGGGTGAAAAATCCATGCGCCCGCTCAGGTTTGCCAGCAGTTTACGAATGCCCTGGGAGATCAGCGGCGAGGCCAGCGGGTAGTCGAACATGTCGTTGGTCGACAGGCTGTCCTTGGCCAGCAACGGGTGGCCTGGGCGGCAGAAAAACACGCCGCGTTTGGGCGTCAATGCGCGGGTCTGGAAGTTCGGGTCGGCCTCGAACTGGCGGATATCGGCGATAAAGAATTCGATCTCTTCGCGGCTCAAGGCGCGGCTGAGTTTTTCCCAGTTATCCACTTGGAAGCTGGTGCGGATTTTCGGGTGCGCGCCGATAAAACGCGCCACCGCGTCCGGCACCAGTTTTACTGCTGGCGCCGGGCCGCAACCAAAGCGCAGGTCGCCGGCGTCGAGCTTGGTCATGCGCGTAACTTCACTGCTCAGCAGCGCAGCGCCGTGTACCAGGGTCAAGGCATGTTGCAGCACCACCTGGCCCTCTGGCGTGGGGCGCAAGTCCTTGTGGCCACGGTCGACCAGCACGCAGCCGAACTCCTGCTCCAGCCCTTGGATGCTGCGGCTGAACGCCGGTTGGGTGATGCCCATGGCGTCGGCTGCGCGCACGAAACTGCGGTGTTCGTTGAGGGCGATGAAGTACCGAAGTTGGCGAAGATCCATATGCTTTCCCGGCATTTGAAAAATAGGTCGAAGGCATTTGCGACCGTGGGAGCTGAGGTTTTAAATGCAAGCTCTTATTCCGTCAACGAAGCATTTATTCATCTGCTAGATCTAAATTGCATATGAATAGAGCGTTGCAGGAAAGCATCCCACCATCAGCAGGCACATGAGGGTCATCACAATGAGCAACGCCGCATTAGCTGTTCAACCCGTCGCCCAGGCGCTCGACATCCACCCGGTGGCTGGCCGCATCGGCGCCGAGATCCGTGGCATCAAACTCTCCGGTGACCTGGATGCCGCCACCGTCGAGGCCATCCAGCACGCACTGGTGCAGTACAAAGTGATCTTTTTCCGCGAGCAAACCCACCTCGATGACCAGAGCCAGGAAGCCTTCGCGCACCTGCTCGGCGAGCCGATCGCACACCCGACAGTGCCGGTGCGCGACGGCACGCGCTTCCTGTTGGAGCTGGACGGTGCCCGTGGCCAGCGCGCCAATTCCTGGCACACCGACGTGACCTTCGTCGACGCCTACCCGAAGGCATCGATCCTGCGGTCGGTACTGGCGCCAAAATCCGGTGGCGACACGGTGTGGGCCAACACGGCCGCCGCCTACAACGACCTCAGCGCCGACCTGCGCGCACTCGCCGACAACCTGTGGGCCGTGCACAGCAACGAGTACGACTACGCCGGGCGCAAGCCGGATGTGTCGCTGGAAAAGCTTGAGGAGTACCGCAAAATCTTTACTTCCACCGTGTATGAAACCGAGCACCCAGTGGTGCGTGTACATCCGGTCAGCGGTGAAAAAACCTTGCTGCTGGGGCACTTCGTCAAACGGCTCAAAGGCTATTCCCAGACCGAATCGGCGCAGCTGTTCAACCTGCTGCAGGGCCACGTCACCCGCCTGGAAAACACCGTGCGCTGGCGCTGGAACACCGGCGACGTGGCGATCTGGGACAACCGCGCCACTCAGCATTACGCGGTGGACGACTACGGCACCCAGGAACGCATCGTGCGTCGAGTGACGCTCAAGGGCGATGTGCCGGTGAGTGTGCAAGGGCAGCGCAGCCAGACCACCAAAGGCCTCTAAGCCAGGTTGGAGATTAAACAATGTGGGAGCTGGCTTGCCTGCGATGCAGGCACCTCGGTGTATGAGTCACACCGAGGCGATGCTATCGCAGCGGTGCGACGATTCGACAAGCCAGCTCCCACATTAGTTTTTTGTGTGTTTACCAGACGCCGATTTTCACTACCTTTTCCGCCTCAGGCTCACCGTACCGGAACCACTGGCCACGCGAATCAACCTCCGCATGGCTGATGGTCGTACGCCGCTTCAACCCACGCAGCCATTCGAACAAATACCCCAAGTGCGTCTCGCGCACGGCCGCATACGCTGGATCGTCGCCCAAATCCTGCACTTCCTGCGGGTCATTTTCCAGGTCAAACAGCTGTGGACGAAAGCCGTCATAGGCCAGGTACTTCCAACGTTCACTGCGCACCATGGTCATGCGGCAGCGGTCGATGGGCTGCGCCAAACGCTCACGGGCTGGGGCCTGGAAGGCATAGTCGTATTCAGCGATGGCGTAGTTGCGCCAGGTGATGGGTTCGCCGTGCAGCAGCGGGATCAGCGAGCGGCCTTCAAGGCGATGGTCTGCGGCCGGCAAGCCCAGGGCATCGAGGAACGTTGGCAGGGCGTCGATGGTTTCCACCAGGCGCTCATCCACCGCGCCACGGCTGATATCGGCACTGGCACGCGGGTCGCGCACGATCAGTGGAATACCCACCGCAGGCTCCAGCAGAAACTCTTTTTCGCCGAGGAAGTGGTCGCCGAGGAAGTCGCCATGGTCACTGGTGAACACGATCAATGTGTCATCCCAGCGGCCGTTGCTTTGCAGAAAATCGAACAGACGCCCGAGTTGATCATCGACTTGTTTGATCAGGCCCATGTAGGTCGGAACCACTGTGAGCCGCACTTCATCACGGGAAAAATTCACGCTTTCCTGATGCTGACGGAAAGCCTGGTAGACCGGATGATCACTGGTTTGCGCAGGCTGAATCGGCGCCTGGATATGCTCGGCGCCATACAGCGCGTGGTACGGCGCCGGAGCGATGTAGGGCCAGTGCGGCTTGATGTAAGACAGGTGCAAACACCACGGCTGCTCGCCTTGTTCAGCGATAAAGTCGATGGCGCGGTCGGTGGTGTAGACGGTTTCCGAATGCTCCTCGGCGACGCGTGCGGGTAGCCCCGCGTTGCGCATATGCCAGCCGCTGAGCACTTCGCCGTTTTCACCGGCTGCAGCGTTGGCCCATTCATGCCACGGGTTTGTGCCGTCGTAGCCGTGCTCGCGCAGGTACTGGGTGTAGGGCGCGGACTCGCGTTTTTCCGCGAACAGCGGGCTGTCGGGGTAGATGCCGTCATGGCGCAAATAAGCGTCGAAACCCACCTCATTGAAGGGCTCGGCCTGCGGGCTTTCAGGGTCGATATTCAGGCGCTGCAAGGCCTCCAGGTTTGGCGTGGCGTGGGTCTTGCCCACCAGCGCGGTGCGGATGCCATGGGGGCGCAGGTAGTCGCCGATGGTCAGCTCTTCCAAGGGCAGCGGCACCGCGTTCCACGCCACCTGATGGCTGCTGACATAGCGCCCGGTGTACGCCGACATCCGCGACGGCCCGCAAATGGTGCCCTGGGTGTAAGCGCGGCTGAAACGCACGCCGGCGGCGGCGAGGCGGTCGATATTCGGCGTGTGCAAATGCGCGTGGCCGTAGCACGACAGGTAATCGCGGCGCAGTTGATCGCACATGATGTAGAGCACGTTGCGCACGGGTTGGGAGTTGGACATGAGGCTTCACCGGACTGAGGACAGGTGAAGGTTTTCGCTGTTCGGGTGGTGGGCTGGCAAGTGCATTTGAGGACTGGGTTTTATGCAGGGAATGCATGGGTGTTGCTACTGGCGCTATCGCAGGCAAGCCAGCTCCCACACTTGAAATGCGTACCCCTGTGGGAGCTGGCTTGACTGCGATAGCGCCCGCTCAAACAGCGAGATTTTCCAAGGCGCACACATCCTCATCCAACTCATCGATTTGCTTGATCTGCTCAATCATCGCCTCTGCCAACGGCGACAACCGATACCCCGCCCGACTGACAATCCCGTAGCGCGTATAGCGCTCCTCCAAGTCCTCCGCCAGCCCATCAATCTTCAAACACACCAACTCACCCCGCGCCATGTGCAGCACATCGCTGTTGGCGCTGACGATGCCGATCGCATCCGAGCGCAGCACCACGCCCATCAGGCTGTAGCCGTTTTCGCATTCCACATTGGGCAGGTAATCCGGCCGGCCGCTGAGGTCGACGATGACCTTGCGCAGGTTCGGCGGGCGAATCGTCACCGCCAGCGGGTAGCTCATCAGCTCGCCGGCGCTGACGCTTTCGCGCTTGGCCAGCGGGTGCCCGGCGCGACAGCAGAAGTACCAGCGCCGCGCACGCAGGCGGTGGGTGTGGTAGTCCGGGTTGGCTTCGAAGTGGCGGGTGTCGGCGACGAAAAATTCGAACTCTTCGCTGAGCAGGCGCTTGCTCAAACTTTGCCAGTCATCCACCTGGAACTGCACGCGGGCCTTGGGGTAGCGCCCGATAAAACTGCCGATGGCACGCGGGATCAACCCGGCAGCGGGTGCCGGGCCGCAGCCGAAGCGCAGTTCACCGGCTTCCAGGCCATTGAACTGGCTGATCTCGTTGGCCAGTTGTTGCGCGCCGCTGACCAGGCGCCGTGCATGTTCGAGCAGCACCTGGCCTTGTTTGGTCGGCGCCAGGTCCTTGCGGCCACGGTCCACCAACTGGCAACCGGCACTGTGTTCCAGCGCCTGGATGCTGCGACTGAACGCCGACTGCGACAGGTTCACGGCCAACGCCGCCGCGACAAAACTGCGTTGTTCGGCAAGGGCAATGAAGTGGCGAAGTTGGCGCAAGTCGATATGCATTTTTCACATCAAAAATATCCGGGAAATGCATTGGCTATGCATTAGGTCGACTCCTTATAAAGGCTATCTCTTATGCAGTAAATGTTCGTAAAAACATAAATAAATAACCTATTGGAATATTGGATGAACAATATTTCCAGGTTTCGGAGCCGCTTATGAGTCTGTTGAAGTCCTTGCCCCTGGCCATGTTGGTGGCCGGCAGCACCAGTTGGTCGCCGACCCAGGCCGCCGAAACACCTGTGCCTGCCGGCAAGGGCGAAAACGCCAGCGGCCAGCTTGAGACCGTCACTGTGACCGCACGGCGGCGTACCGAAAGCGCGCAGGAAGTGCCGACGCCCATGAGCGTCATCGGCGGCCAGGCGCTGGAGAGCCAGCGGGTCTACCGCATTCAGGATTTGCAGCAACTGGTGCCCAGCGTCAACGTCGCTTATATGCATGCGCGTCAGTCCAGCGTGTCGATTCGCGGGTTGGGCAACAACCCGGCCAGCGACGGTCTGGAAGGCAGCGTGGGGCTGTATATCGACAACGTTTATCTTGGGCGGCCGGGCATGGCGGTGTTCGACTTGATGGACATCGAGCAGCTCGAAGTCTTGCGCGGCCCGCAAGGCACCTTGTTCGGCAAGAACACCACGGCGGGCGTGATCAATATCAGCACGCGCGCGCCGAGTTTCACCCCGGAGCGCAGCATCGAAACCTCGTTGGGCGAGGACGGTTATTTCCAGACCAAGGGCACGATTTCCGGCCCGCTCACCGACGAGTTGGCGGGGCGTTTTTCGGCCTATCGCACACGCAGCGATGGCGACATCAAGAACGAATACGACGGCCATGATCTTAACGGCGGCTCACGCCAGGGCTTTCGCGGGCAGTTGCTGTACAAGCCCAGCGACACCTTCAACCTGCGCTGGATCGGCGATTACAACGAAGAAGATTCCAGCGCCGGCACCCGCGTGCTGTACAGCACGGGGCCGACCATCAATGGCACCAACCTCTATCAATCTCGGGCCGCAGCGGCGGGCGCGACCCTGGTGGATGGCACCCATCGCAAGGTCAACCTGGACAACGACCAGCATGTCACCGTGTTCCAGGGCGGCACTTCATTGGAAGCCAACTGGACGTTGCCGAGTGACTTCACCCTGACCTCGGTCAGCTCCTATCGCTGGTGGAATTTCACCCCGCGCAATGACGACGGCCTCAACGTTCCGGCGTCGTATAACGCTGGCGTGTCGGTAGAGGATAAGCAGTGGTCCCAGGAATTCCGCCTGGCCTCGCCCACCGGCGGTTTCTTCGACTATGTGCTGGGCGCCTATTACTTCGGCAACTCGCTGGATAACAAATCCTTCGCCTATTACGGGCCCAAGGCGGATATCTGGAATGGCACGCCGACCGGCGCGCTGAATGATGTGAGCACTGTCGGCAACGGGCATATTCGCACCGACAGCTTTGCCCTGTTCGCCCAAGGCACCTGGCACCTCACGGAACGCCTGGATTTCACCGCCGGTGTGCGCGGCACCTACGAAGAAAAAAGCGCCTGGGTCAGCCGCAATGCACCCGTGGGTGGCGCTGCGGTCACCGGCGCCGCTGCCACGGCGCGGCGCGGGCGCACCGGCGCGTATGACTCCGGCGATCTCAACCAGTACAGCGCTACGCCGTCGGGGCTGCTCAACCTGAGTTATCACTTCAACGATAATTTGTTGGGCTATGCCACGTTGTCCCATGGCGAGAAGTCCGGCGGGGTGAATTTGGTGGTGGGCTCTGCGCCGACGGCTGGGGCAGATTCGCTGCTGGTCGGCACCGAGCGCGCCAATAACGCCGAGCTGGGTTTTAAAAGCACGCTGTGGGACCGCCGCCTGCAACTTAATGCCAACCTGTTCTGGACCCAGGTCAACGGCTACCAGACCAACGCCTACGACCAGGAAAACCGCGTGCAATACCTGACCAACGCAGGTTCGGTGCGCTCACGCGGCGTGGAAGTGGAAAGCACGCTGGTGCCGATCCAAGGCCTGACGTTGAACATTAATGGCTCGTTCAACGATGTGAGTTACCTGTCTTACAAAGATGCGCCGTGCCCACCGGAGGTCAGCTTGCGTCCGGGTGCGCCGGCCTCCTGCGACCTGAGCGGCCACCAAGTGGTGGGCGCGTCCAAGTGGATCGCCAACGCCAACGGCGAGTACAAGTGGAACCTGGATAACGGCTTCGAACCTTACGTGACCGCCAGCTACGCATTCCGCTCCAAAGCGGTGGGCACGGTGGAGGATTCCGACTATGGGCAGATTCCGGCCTACGCGGTGGTCAACCTCTCTACCGGCCTGCGCGGCAACTACCAGCAAGGGCAGTGGGATGTGTCGTTGTGGCTGAAAAACGCCTTCGACAAAACCTACTACACCACCCTGTGGACGGGCGGCAATGGCGGCTACGAAGGCTTGCTGGGCACGCCGCGCACCCTAGGCGTGACTGGGCGCTACGACTTCTGAGCCAATGCGGTAGGTGGCCGGGCTGAACACCCGCGTCACCACCAGCATCGCCAGCACCGTGACCGTCAGCACCACCCAGGCGCTGACGAAGTTGCCGGTGAGTTCACGCAGCCAGCCGGTCAGCCAGGGCGAAACCGCGTTGATCAAAAAACCTACGCCTTGCACGAAAGCCGCCAGTTGCCCGGCTTGGCGCGGGTCGCGGTGGTGGTCCAGGGTCAGCAGCAGGCTCAGGGCGAAACACGCGCCCAGGCCAAACCCGCACAAGGCGACCCACAGGTGCGGGTACTCCAGCGGTGCGAGGATCAGGCCGAGGTAGCCGACTGTCTGTGCCAACAGGCTGATGCCGAGCAGTGGGCGACGGTCGATACCGCGCTGGGCCAGCACCGGCATCAACAGCGCAGCGGTCACCTGGAAGATAGTCATGAACGCCAGCAACGAACCGCTCGGCAACACGCCCCAACCCAGTTGCTGGTAGTAGGCCGGCAGCCACGCCACCATGCTCATGTAGCCGCAATTCACCAGCCCGAAATACAACGCCAACAGCCAGGCTCGACGATTGCGCAGCCCCTTGAATGCAGGCGCGATTTGCAGGTTTCTCGCCGCGCCCAACGGCAGCCAGGCCCACAACAGTAACGCCCCCAGCGCGGGTAACAGCCACACGCCGAGCCCTGCCTGCCATTGCTGAAAATGCGTGGCCACCAGCGGGCTGAGCAACGCTGCCAGCCCGCCGCCAGCCATCAACGAGGCTGAGTACACACCCATCGCCACCGGCACGCGGTGATGAAATTCGCGCTTGATCATTGCCGGCACCAATGCCTGGATCAGCGCCACACCGGCACCGCCCAGCAACGCGGTAACCAGCAGCGCCGACGCCTGGCCCATCAACCAGCGCGCCAGGCACGCCAGCAGAATCATCATCAAGCCAAGGGCAATGCCGCGCCGCTCGCCCAGACGCGCTTCCACGCGCACGCCGACCAGCGCCACCAGGCCCATGCACACCACCGGCAGGCTGGTGAGCAGGGCGCTGCTTTGGAAGCTCAGCCCGGTGGCCTGACGAATCTCGCCGAGCAAGGGGCTGATGGAGCTGAGAATGGGGCGCAGGTTCAGGCCCAGTACAACCAAAAGGCCCCAGCCGGCCAATTTTCCTGCGAATGAATGGTTGAGCGTCATGCACGGCCTATCGTCTGCGCAAAAGAGGCGTGAAGTATGGCGAGCCGCCAGAGTATTCTGAAATTAAATATAACCATGCCAACCAGTGGCAAACGCAATGGTGAAAAACATGTTCGATCCCGTGTTGCTGCGCAGTTTTATCGCCGTGGTGGATTGCGGCAATTTCACTCGCGCTGCCGAGCGCTTGCACCTGACCCAATCCACCGTGAGCCAGCAGATTCGTCGCCTGGAAGACGCCGTGGCATGCCAGTTGCTCGACCGCGATCAACGCCACGTGGTGCCCACCGCCGAGGGCGAGCGTTTGCTGGCCTACGCGCGGCGCATCCTCGCGCTGCATGAGGAGGCCGCCGATGTGTTGATCAACCAGCAAAGCGACGGCGTGTTGCGCCTTGGCGTGCCGGAGGACTTTGCCGCCGAGCGCCTGATGCCGTTGCTGTCGGCCTTCGTGGTGGCCTATCCGCGAGTGCGGCTGGAAGTCACCAGCGGTCTCGGTCCGGAACTGCAGCGGCAATACCGCGCCGGTGAGTTCGACGTGTTGCTGGTCAAGCAGATGGGCGACAGCGATGACTGCGTGGCCTCGTGGCCGGAACCGCTGTGTTGGGTAGACAGCCGCAGCATGCCGTCGATTGGGCGCGACCCGCTGCCCTTGGTGGCGTTTCCGGTGGGCGGCTTGTACCGCAATGAAATGCTTCACCACCTGGAAGTTGGCGGCTGGCGTTGGCGTATCGGCTATTCCAGCGCCAGTTTGGCCAGCGTGTGTTCGGCGGTGGCGGCGGGGTTGGGCATCAGCCTGTTGCCGCGACGGGTGGTGCAGCCTGGGCATGTTGTGCTCGGCGATGACAGTGGTTTGCCGATGGTGCAGGGCGTGCGCCTGGCGCTGTATGGCCGCAGTGGCCTGGGGGCAGCGGGGCAAACGTTGCAGCGGCAATTGCTCGATTTATGCGCCAACAATCCATCTTGAAGCGTTCGACGAATGTTTTTTTGTGGCGAGCCCGCTCGCCACAATCCATGCGTTTACTGAATATTTTTTATGCCTTTAAAGCATTCAAAAACAACCCCTTCGCCACAGGCCACGGCCAACGTGGCTTTGGCGTTTCAGGGTGTTTCGTTTATTCAATTTAGATCTATGTATAACTTTAAAGATTACTTTAAGAGATAAGCGTCTGCCCCCGATGATTCAACCCTCGACGGCCGCCAAGGCAGGCCCGTCGGTTTTTTTGCTTAAGACCGCAGGGGAGTGAATCAATGGGCAATGTCCAGACCGCCGCCAGTGTCCCCGAGGCGCAGTGGCGCCAGGCACCGGGTGGTGAGTTGGTCGACCTTGGCCGGCCGCACCGCGCGCCGTTGGGGCAATTGCGTTTGCAGAAAACCCCGAAGCGTTTTTCGAGCCGTCGTGAAGGGATTCTGCTGGGGTTGCTGGTGTTGGCCTTGCACGGTGCGGTGATTTATTGGGTGAGCCAGAAGCCCACGCCGGTTTTGCCGATTGTGCCGCCGGAAATCCCGCCGATGACGATCGAATTTTCCCAACCCGCGCCGCCGGTGGTGGAGCCGCCTGCGCCTGTACCGCCGCCACCGCCTGTGGTCGAGCCACCACCGCCGGTAGTCGATGAGTTGGCCGCCAAACCAGCGCCGCCCAAACCTGTTCCAAAACCCAAGCCGAAGCCGGTGCCAAAACCTGAACCCAAACCTGTGCCAAAAGCGGTCGAGCAACCGCCTGTGCCACCGAAGCCTGCGCCTCCAGCGCCAGCAGCGCCACCGGCACCTTCACCTGCGCCGGTGACACCTGCTTCGGCCAACGCCGCGTACTTGAAGAACCCGGCGCCGGAGTACCCGTCACTGGCCCAGCGCCGTGGTTGGGAAGGCACCGTGCTGTTGCGCGTGCATGTGTTGGCCAGCGGCAAGCCGGGTGAGGTCCAGGTCCAGAAAAGCAGCGGTCGCCAGCAACTCGACGACGCCGTATTGACCGCCGTGAAGCGTTGGAGCTTCGTGCCGGCCAAGCAGGGCGATGTGGCCCAGGACGGCTGGGTCAGCGTTCCGATCGATTTCAAGATTCACTAACGATTCGGCAGCGGTGTGTTGGACACGCCGCCACCTGCACAGAGGGAAAACATCATGGCATTAGCATCTCCACTTGAATCCATCGAAAGCGCGGTAATCTGGCTGCTGGTGGTCTTTTCGGTCGCCACCTGGGGCCTGGCGTTATTGAAGGGCGTGCAGTTCGGGCGCCTCAAGGCGCAGGATCGCAAGTTTCACAAACAGTTCTGGGCGGCGTCGAGTCTCGATTCCGCCGCTGAGCTGACCGAGACCCAGCCCGGCGCCGCAGCCCGTGTAGCCCAGGCCGGTTATGCCGCGATCCAGGTCGGTGATGCCCAGCACGCGGCAGACTTGAGCCAGGCCATCAATCACCAGGACCGCCTTGAACGTGCCCTGCGCCAGCAGATCGTGCGTGAGCGCCGCTCTTTGGAAACCGGCCTGGCCGTGGTCGCCAGTATTGGCAGCACCTCGCCGTTTATCGGCCTGTTCGGCACCGTCTGGGGCATCATGGAAGCCCTCAAAGGCATCAGCGCTGCCGGCTCGGCCAGCCTGGAAACCGTGGCCGGCCCGATTGGTGCGGCATTGGTCGCTACCGGTGTGGGTATCGCGGTCGCGGTGCCGGCGGTGCTGGTCTACAACTACTTCCTGCGTCGCCTGAAGCTCACGGCGGCGGACCTGGATGACTTCGCTCACGACTTCTACAGCCTGGCGCAGAAGAATTCCTTCCGCGTGCTGCTGCACCCTACGCTGACCAAAAGCGCGGCAGGCACCGCGCAAAAAGTGAAGGAGGCGTCCTGAAATGGCCTTCTCCACGCAAGACAGTGATGAGGTGCTGAGCGAGATCAACGTCACACCGCTGGTGGACGTGATGCTGGTGCTGCTGGTGGTGTTTATCGTCACCGCGCCGTTGTTGACCAACTCGATCCCGATCAACCTGCCCAAGACCCAGGCTGTAGCCCCGGTGGAGCAGAAAGACCCGCTGGTGGTCAGCATCGACGGCGCCGGCAAATTGTTTATCAACAAGGACGAAATCCAGCCCGACCTGCTCGAGTTCAACCTGCAGGCGGCCAAGGCCAAGGACCCGCAAGTGCGGGTGCAACTGCAGGCCGATGATGGTGTGAATTACGGCGAAGTGGCGCGAGCCATGGCGTCTATCGAGCGCGCGGGTATCACCAAGCTGTCGGTGATTACCGCACGTTAAGTTTCAAAAGCCTCGACAATTTTTTGGCCGTCTCCTTGGCAGGGTGCGGCCTTTTTTTTTGCCTGGTATTTACCTGATTTCCACTGTGCAACCCGGTCCATGTGGGAGCTGGCTTGCCTGCGATAGCGGTCTCTCAGTTACAGATGTATCGACTGACCCACCGCTATCGCAGGCAAGCCAGCTCCCACATTTTGATTATCCGTGTGATTGATATTTTGGTTATTAATAAATAGCTTCTTATTCCTTAACGAATATAACCCTCGTCCCTATACTGACCAGCAACGTTAAACGCTGCAGGAGGGCACACCCATGCACAGCGAGTCGATTCGTTATCTGATCGTGCCGGGCTGGCAAGGATCGCCAGAAGATCATTGGCAAAGTCATTGGCAGAACAGCCTGCCCAACAGTGCGCGTGTGGAGCAGGCCGATTGGCTTACCCCGCGTCGCGAAGACTGGGTGGCGGCACTGGCGGAGGCCATCGCCGCCGACAGCACGCCGGTGATTCTCATTGCCCATAGCCTGGGTTGCATCACGGTCGCCCACTGGGCGGCCACCGCGCCGGTGCATTTTCTACGCCAGGTGCGCGGCGCCTTGCTGGTGGCGCCGGCGGATGTCGAACGCCCCGCCTGTGCCCCCGCCCTGCGTAACTTTGCACCGATTCCCACGCACCTGTTGCCGTTTCCCAGCCAAGTGGTCAGCTCCGACAACGATAGCGCCGTCAGCGCCACTCGCGCTTTGGAGCTGGCACGCAACTGGGGCGCCGAGGCCGGCATTTTGTCCGGTGCCGGGCATATCAATGTGAAGTCCGGCCACCAACGCTGGGAACAGGGTTTCGCCTACCTCTATCGCCTGCAAAACCGCCTTGAGCATCACGCCCGGCGCCGTGCATAAATTTTTTCAACGCCCCGTCCCTGAGCGGATTTGGGGCGGGAGCCTGCCATGAGTCATGACACCTTTGGCCAGCCGTTGCTGACCTTTCCCGATGCTGAAAAAAGCCCGCTGAGCATCCGCGCCAAGGCGCTGGTGTTTGTCGACCCGCGTTCCCGCCAGCTGCGTGAAGAGCTGGAAAGCCTCGCACCGCGTGCATTGCCGGTGTTGATTCGCGGTGAGACCGGCAGCGGTAAAGAGCTGCTCGCGCGACATATTCACCGGGGCAGCGACCGCACGGGTTTGTTTGTGTCGGTCAATTGCGGCGCCATCAGCCCGACTTATGCCGATGCTGAATTGTTCGGCTATGCCGCTGGCAGCCACAGCGGCGCGGCCAGCAGCCGCGCCGGGTGGTTTGGTTCGGCCAATGGCGGCACCTTGTACCTGGACGAGATCGGCGACTTGCCGCTGCCGATCCAGGTGAAACTGCTCGCTGCCCTGGAAAACCACGAAGTCACCCGTGTCGGCGCTCATCAGCCAAGCCCGGTGGATGTGCGGCTGGTCGCAGCCACCAGTATCGACCTGGCCCAGGCCGTGGCCGCCGGAAAGTTTCATGAACGCCTGTTCCATTACCTGAGCGAAGGCCAGTTGGACCTGCCGGCTCTGCGTGAGCGGGTGGGCGACATTTTGTCCCTGGCTGAATATTTCCTCGGCATCTACAGCCAGCGCCTCGACCTGCCGGTGCCACTGATCAGTGACGCCGCCCAGCGTGTGCTGGAGCATCACAGCTGGCCGGGCAATACCCGTGAGCTGGAAAACGTTATTCACTTTGCGCTCTTGGTAAGCAGTGGCGATGAGATTTTACCCGAGCATTTGAACCTGCCCGCCGCCGGTTCGCCGTTGGAACAACTGCAGCGCATCTTCGCGAGTGCCAGCGCCGCCGAACAGCAAAGCTTGCTCAGCTTTCTAAATGAACAGCCGCTACATGAACAAAATGGAATATCAACGTGAATAAAAGATATTGTTCGGGAATAAAAAATCTAGGTATTGTCCATCCCACGCCGCGATAGCACTTCGCTGGCACACCATAAAAAACGGTCGTCAGAGACGCCCCGGAATTTCGATAAGGACACTGCATGAAAAAGGTTCTGTTGTTTACCGCACTGGCGGCTGCCCTGACTGCAAGCTTCGCCCAGGCCAACGAGAAACTGGTGGTAGCGGCTACCCCGATCCCGCACGCGGAGATCCTTGAGCTGGTCAAGCCGACCCTGGCTAAAGAAGGCGTGGACCTGGAAATCAAAGTCTTCACTGACTATGTGCAACCCAATACCCAGGTTGCCGAGAAGCGTCTGGATGCCAACTACTTCCAGACCCTGCCGTACCTGGAAAACTTCAACAAGGGCAAGGGCACCAACCTGGTCACCGTGATTGGTGTGCACGTTGAGCCCATCGGCGGTTACTCGAAAAAGATCAAGAACATTTCTGAACTCAAAGATGGCGCCACCGTGGCCATCCCTAACGAAGGCTCCAACGCTGGCCGCGCCCTGTTGCTGCTGCAAAAGAACGGTCTGATTACGCTAAAAGACCCGACCAATGCACTGGCTACGCCGAAAGACATCGCCAGCAACCCGAAAAACCTGAAATTCAAAGAGCTGGAATCGGCGCTGCTGCCACGCGTGCTGGACCAGGTTGACCTGGATGTGATCAACACCAACTACGCCCTGGAAGCTGGCCTGAACCCAGCCAAAGACGCGCTGATCATCGAAGACGCCAAGTCGCCGTACGTGAACTTCCTGGTGGCGCGCCCGGACAACAAGGACAGCGACGCCATCCAGAAACTGGCCAAGGCCCTGACCAGCCCGCAAGTCAAAGCCTTCATCGAGAAGAAGTACAACGGCGCGGTAGTGCCTGCGTTCTGATGTAAACCAAACCCCCTTCAAGGTTTGAACGCCGACGGCTACTGCAGCGTCGGCGTTTTTTTATGCCTGAAACAAAATCAAACCCTGTGGGAGCTGGCTTGCCTGCGATTGATCGTTCCCACGCTCCGCGTGGGAATGCCTCCTGTGACGCTCCGCGTCACGAGCGGACGCAGAGCGTCCTGTGCTGCATTCCCACGCAGAGCGTGGGAACGATCAGCGTTTCAGATATCGCGGCTATTGATCGCCCGACGCAACGCCACCAGCCACTTCACCAGTTCCTGCGGATCAATCGGTTTCGCTTCGTTCATTATTCATTCCCTCGAAACACAGACCCATCAACCATAGCCGCAGCCCGCCAAACCCGCGAATCCGCGGGTTATCTTTTTGGGTGATATCAATATGCTATTTGGGTATTTAAATTTTACTTTTTATGCCTTTAAAGTTCGCGCTACCCGGCGTTACCCATGCCGGAACGGACAGCGCCCGCCGCATTACCCCTGCGGCGTCATGGACTCAAGATGACCTTCGATTTTGCTTTTATCCTCAGCACCTTGCCGGCGTTTCTCAAAGCCGTGGGGGTCACGCTGCAAGTGGGTTTGATCGCCATTGCCACCTCCCTGCTGGTGGCGCTGATCAACGCCGCACTGCTGGTGTTTCGCACGCCCTACCTGTCGCGCCTGGTGGCGCTGTATGTGGAGCTGGCGCGTAATACACCGCTGCTGATCCAACTGTTTTTCGTGTACTTCGCACTGCCGGCCCTGGGCTTCAATATCTCCGGGTTCTGGGCGGCGATCATCACCATGACCTTCCTCGGCGGCGCCTACCTCACCGAAGTGCTGCGCGCCGGCGTGGAAGCGGTGCCGCTGGCGCAGATCGAGTCGGGCAAGTCCATCGGCCTGTCGGACTGGCAATTGCTGCGTCATGTGATCCTGCCCCAGGCCAGTATCCTCAGCCTGCCGGCGCTGTTTGCCAATTTCATCTTTTTGCTCAAAGAGACCACCGTGGTGTCCGCCGTGGCGGTGCCGGAGATTCTCTACACCACCAAGAGCTACATCGCGCTCTACTACAAGACCTACGAAATGCTCGCCGTGCTGACGCTGATTTGCGTGTTGCTGTTCTTGCCGCTGTCGCTGCTGCTCAGCCGCCTGGAAAGGAGGCTCCAGCATGGCCAGTTCGGGTCTTGAGTTGTTGTGGGTGTCGTTGCCGCAATTGGGCAAGGGCGCGGCGCAAACCCTGTCGATTTCATTTTTGAGCATCGCCTTCAGCACTGTCGGCGGCGTGTTGTATGGCGTATTGCGCACCTTGAATAACAAGGTGATTAACGCGGTGCTGCGGGTTTATCTCGAGCTGTTTCGCGCGATCCCGGTGCTGGTGTGGTTGTACCTGCTGTTTTTCGGGCTGCCGATTTTCTTTGGCCTGAGCATTCCAAGCTTCTGGTGCGCGGTGCTGGTGCTGTCGCTATGGGGCGCCAGCGAGGTGGGCGAAGTGGTGCGTGGCGCGCTGCATTCGCTGCCACGCGGCCAGCGCGAGGCGGGGTTGTCGATTGGTTTATCCGACCCGCAACTGTACGGCTACGTACTGCTGCCCCAAGCCCTCAAACGCATGACGCCGCCGACCATCAACGTCTATACGCGCATCATCAAGACCAGCTCGCTGGCGGTGCTGATCGGCGTGGTGGATGTGATCAAGGTCGGCCAGCAAATCATCGAGCGCACCTACGAGTCGGTATTGATCTACGGCGTGCTGTTCCTGTTTTTCTTGTTTATCTGCTACCCGTTGTCGGCCGCCTCCAAGGTGCTGGAACGGCGCTGGGGCCAGGCATGAGCGCATTGATCAAGTTCCAGGGTTTCAACAAATTCTTCGGCGAGGCGCAGGTGCTCAAGGGCATCGACCTGAGCGTGCAGAGTGGCGAAGTGGTGGTGATCCTCGGCCCCAGTGGCTGCGGCAAAAGCACGTTGCTGCGTTGCCTTAACGGCTTGGAGGTCGCCCACAGTGGCAGCCTGCGTTTTGCCGGCAAGGAGCTATTGGACAAACACACCGACTGGCGCCAGGTGCGTCAGGACGTAGGCATGGTGTTCCAGAGCTACCACCTGTTCCCGCACATGAGCGTGCTCGACAATATCCTGCTCGGCCCGCTGAAGGTGCAAAAGCGCGACCCGCGTGAAGCCCGTGAGCAAGCAGAGAACCTGCTGGAGCGTGTGGGACTCGCCGACAAGCGCGACGCCTTCCCGCGACAGCTCTCCGGCGGCCAGCAGCAACGCATCGCCATCGTCCGTTCGCTGTGCATGAACCCGCAGGTCATGCTGTTTGATGAAGTCACCGCCGCCCTCGACCCGGAGATGGTCAAGGAAGTGCTGGAAGTGATTCAAGGCCTGGCCCGCGATGGCATGACCCTGTTGATTGTCACCCATGAAATGGCCTTCGCCCGCGCCGTCGCCGACCGCGTGGTGTTCATGGAGGCCGGTCGCATCCTCGAGCACAACACCCCCGAGGCATTCTTTACGAACCCGCAAACCGCACGCGCGCAGCAGTTCCTGGAGAAGTTCTCCTTTGTTTCAACACTGCCCAAAAAGACCAAGGAATTGGAGCTGATATGAAAAAACTACTGCTGCCACTGTTTGCCGTCGCCTTACTGGCCGGCTGCGATAAAAAGGCCGAAGAGCCTGCCAAACCCGTCGCTGCTGCCAGCTACATCGACAGGATCAAAGCGCGGGACAAGCTGATCGTCGGCGTGTTTACCGACAAACCACCGTTTGGTTTCGTCAACGAAGCGGGCCGCTATGTGGGGTTTGATACCGACATTGGCCGCCAATTCGCCAAGGACCTGTTGGGCGATGAAAACAAGGTTGAGTTCGTAGCCGTCGAGCCGGCCAGCCGTATTCCGTTCCTGCAAAGCGACAAGGTCGACCTGATCCTCGCCAACATGACCGTGACGCCGGAGCGCAAGGAAGCGGTGGACTTTACCAACCCCAACTTGAAGGTCGCTGTGCAGGCGCTGGTGCCGAATGACAGCGCGGTGAAAAGCCTGGATGACCTGGCGACCCGCACCATCATCGTCACCACCGGCACCACCGCCGATATCTGGCTGACCAAGAACCACCCGGACTGGAAACTGCTCAAGTTCGAGAAAAACTCCGAGTCACTGCAAGCCCTGTCGGCCGGGCGTGGCGATGCCTACGCGCAAGACAACCTGGTGCTGTTCAGCTGGGCCAAGCAGAACCCTGGCTACCGCGTGCTGGAAGAGAAACTCGGCGATGAAGCGCCGATTGCACCGGCGGTGAAGAAGGGCAATATCGAACTGCGCGACTGGGTGAACGCGGAGCTGGCGAAGTTGGGTGAGGAGAAGTTTTTGCTCAAGCTGTATGACCAGTATGTGCGTAAAGAACTGAGCGATGACACCAAGCCTGAGAGTGTGATTGTTGAAGGCGGGAAGTGGCAGGGCTGATATAGCTATCGCAGGCAAGCCAGCTCCCACATTTTGATGTGTGAATATCTTCAAATGTGGGAGCGGGCTTGCCCGCGATGAGGCCGGCCCAGTCATCTCTTATTCCGGCCAATGCCAGGCCGGTGCATCCAGAATTCCCTGGCCGACAATCTGGGTCTGCCCCAGCACCTTCTCCAGCACGATCGAATTGCATTCTTCATCTTGCTGCAACGCCGCGATCAAGCGGCTGGCATGCGACACCACCCACACCTGGCACTGCTTCGAGGCCTGGATAATCAAACGCGCCAACGCCGGCAATAAATCGGGGTGCAGGCTGGTTTCCGGTTCGTTCAGTACCATCATGGTCGGCGGCCGTGGCGTCAGCAGTGCCGCGATCAGCAGCAGGTAGCGCAAGGTGCCGTCTGACAACTCCGCTGCCGACAATGGCCGCAGCAAACCTTCCTGATAAAACTCAATTGCAAAACGCCCACCTTGCAACGGCTCGATATTCAGCCGTGCGCCGGGGAAGGCATCACTGACTGCGCGCTGCAACGCCTCGGGGTCGCCGATTTCGCGGATGGTCTGCAATGCCGCAGCCAAGTCGCGCCCATCGTGATGCAGTACCGGTGTGCGCGTGCCCAGTTGCGGCTGGCGCACGGGGGCATCCACATCACTGCGAAAATGATCATAAAAGCGCCAGCCACGAATGCTTTCGCGCAGCAGCAACACTTCCGGCGAGCCGCGCAGGCTGCCGACCTGATCAAACAGGCTGTGGTAGTTGGGTGTGTGCTGGGCCAATACGTCCCAGGCGCGGCCATCGCGTGCGCGCACCATCGGCCCGGACCGCTGCACCAGCAGGCTGGCCGGGCGGTAGATGTGACCGGCCCAGATGCATTCTTTCTTTACCTCCGGGTCCAGTTGGAACGCGGACAGGGTCTTTTCCGGCAACCCAAGGGAGATTGCGTAGCTGAAGTCCTCAGCGGCAAACCCCAGGCGCAGGCGTTTGACGCCCTGGCGCACGGTCGGCTCAACCGCCACCTCGCCATTGCGCATGCGTCGGCTGACGTTCTCGGGCCCGGCCCAGAAGGTCGAATCCAGCCCGCCTTCACGCGCCAATGCATTGATCACCCCGCCTTGGGCGGTTTCGGCCAGCAAGCGTAAAGCGCGGTACAGGTTGGACTTGCCGCTGCCATTGGGGCCGGTGACCAGGTTCAGCCGGGCCAGCGGCACCACCAGTTTATTGATCGAGCGGTAGTTGGCCACCGCGAGGGTTTTGAGCATGTGTATTTAGCCGGCGTGGGAACCCTTGGAGTATGGGATGCTCAATGCAGATAAGGAACCCTGATCTAAGCTCACAGTCGCATACTCACTGTCACATCGCGTCACGCAAAAGGAGCCTGCATGGGCGGTCGTATTTACACCTGTATTTTCGGATTTGGCCTGCTGACGCTGCTGAGCGGTTGCGGCCAGGAAAAGTCCGAACCCAAGGAACATTCGCGGGTGTTTGTGCAGGCCGTGCAACCTGCGGATTTTGCCGCCGCCGTGACCCTGACCGGCGATATCCAGGCCCGCGTGCAAACCGATTTGTCCTTTCGCGTGGGCGGCAAGATTATCCAGCGCATGGTCGACGTGGGCGACCGCGTGACCGCCAAGCAAGTGCTGGCCAAACTTGACCCCAAAGACTTGCAGACCAACGTCGATTCCGCCCAGGCCCAGGTCGTGGCCGAGCAGGCGCGGGTCAAGCAAACCGCCGCCGCCTTCGTACGCCAGGAAAAGCTCCTGCCCAAGGGCTACACCAGCCGCAGCGAATACGACGCTGCCCAAGCCGCGCTGCGTAGCAGCCAAAGCGCTCTGGCTGCCGCCCAAGCCCAATTGGCCAATGCCCGCGAACAACTCGGCTATACCGCGCTGGTCGCCGATGCACCTGGCGTGATCACTGCACGCCAGGCCGAAGTCGGCCAGGTGGTGCAGGCCACCGTGCCGATTTTCAGCCTGGCCACCGATGGCGAGCGCGATGCGGTGTTCAACGTCTATGAATCCTTGCTGGTGGAGCCGCCGCCCGATGCGCCGATCACCGTGAGCCTGCTGGATGACCCGAGCATCAAGGCCGTGGGTAAAGTGCGCGAAGTCACGCCCGCCGTGGCGGCCAATACCGGCACCGTGCAAGTGAAAATCGCCCTGCAATCGCTGCCTAAAGGCATGCAACTGGGCTCAGTGGTCAGCGCCACGGCCAATGGCCCGGCCAAGGCCAGTGTGGAGTTGCCGTGGTCGGCGCTGACCAAAGACCTCAACGAACCCGCCGTGTGGCTGATTGACGGCGACGGCAAGGCGCAACTGCACAAAGTCACGGTAGCGCGCTATCTGACCGGCAAAGTGATTATTGGCGACGGCCTTAAAGGCGGTGAAAAAGTCGTGGTGGCCGGCGGGCAATTGCTGCACCCGGGCATGATCGTCGAGATCGCCCAGCAAGGAGTCCAGCCATGAAGCGCCTGACGGCATTGCTTGCCGCCAGCCTGTTGCTGGTCGCTTGTTCCAAAGAGGAAACGCCGCCCGATCCCGTGCGCCCGGTGCTGTCCATGCAAGTGAAGTCCGAAGACCAGGAAAACCTCGGCCGCTTCGCCGGCACCATCCAGGCCCGCTACGAAAGCAACCTGGGTTTCCGCGTGCCTGGCCGTATCGCCCGCCGCGCCGTGGATGTCGGCGCCGAAGTGGAGAAGGGCGCCTTGCTCGCGGTGCTCGACCCCACCGACCAGCAAAACCAGTTGCGCGCCGCCCAAGGTGACCTGGCCCGCGTGCAGGCGCAGTTCATCAATGCCCAGGCCAACGCCCGGCGCCAGCAGGAACTGTTCAATCGCGGCGTCGGTGCCCAGGCCCAGCTGGATGTGGCGCAGACCGACTTGAAAACCACCCAGGCGACCCTTGATCAAGCCAAAGCCTCGGTCAACCAGGCTAAAGACCAACTCAACTACGCCGAACTGCGCACCGACCACGCCGGGATCGTCACCGCCTGGAATGCCGAGGCCGGACAAGTGGTCAGCGCCGGCCAGCAAGTGGTGACCCTGGCGCGCCCGGACATCAAGGAAGCGGTGATCGACCTGCCCGCCGGGCTTGCCGAGCGCCTGCCGCCGGACGTGGTATTCCTGGTCGCCGGGCAGCTCGACCCCAGCGTCAACACCACCGCCATCGTGCGCGAGATCGAACCCCTGGCCCAAAGCGCCACGCGCACCCGCCGCGCGCGCCTGACCCTGGCCGAGACGCCACCTGCGTTCCGCCTCGGCACCGCCATCAGCGTGACCCTGAGCACGGCCATTGCACCGCGTATCGAAGTACCGCTGACCGCCTTGCAGGAAGCCGACGGCAAAACCCGTATCTGGTTGCTCGACACCCAGAGCCAGACCGTGCTGCCGCGTGACGTCACGGTGATCAGCCGTGATGCCAACAGCGCCTTGCTCAACGGCGGCGTCAAACCCGGCGAACGCATCGTCACCGCTGGCGTGAACAGCCTGAAACCCGGGCAAAAAGTCAAAATCGACGAGGACAGCCCGCGATGAAAGGGAGCTTCAACTTATCCGACTGGGCCCTTAAGCATCAGTCCTTCGTCTGGTACTTGATGTTCGTCGCGCTGCTGATGGGCGTGTTCTCCTACATGAACCTGGGCCGCGAGGAAGACCCGTCGTTCACCATCAAGACCATGGTGATCCAGACCCGCTGGCCGGGCGCGACCCAGGAAGAAACCCTCAAGCAGGTCACCGACCGCATCGAGAAAAAACTCGAAGAACTCGACTCCCTTGACTACGTGAAGAGCTACACGCGGCCGGGTGAATCCACGGTATTCGTCTTCCTCAAGGACACCACCAGCGCCAAGGCCATCCCGGAGATCTGGTACCAGGTGCGCAAGAAGATCGACGATATTCGCGGCACCTTCCCCCAGGGTTTGCAGGGGCCGTCGTTCAACGATGAGTTCGGTGATGTGTTCGGCTCGGTCTACGCCTTTACCGGCGACGGCCTGTCGATGCGCCAACTGCGTGACTATGTGGAGCAGGTGCGTGCCGAAATTCGTTCGGTGCCGGGGCTGGGCAAGGTCGAGATGATCGGCCAGCAGGACGAAGTGATTTACCTGAACTTCTCCACGCGCAAACTCGCCGCGTTGGGCATTGATCAACGCCAAGTGGTGCAAAGCCTGCAATCACAGAACGCCGTGACGCCTGCCGGGGTGATCGAGGCCGGGCCGGAACGGATTTCGGTGCGCACGTCCGGGCAATTCGCTTCGGAGAAAGACCTGGCCAACGTCAACCTGCGGCTCAATGACCGTTTCTACCGGTTGGCCGACATTGCCGACATCAGCCGTGGCTACGTCGACCCGGCGCGGCCGATGTTCCGTTTCAACGGCAAACAGGCGATTGGCTTGGCCATCGCCATGCAGAAGGGCGGCAATATCCAATCCTTCGGCAAGGCGCTGCACACGCGCATGGACGAACTGACCGCCGACCTGCCAGTGGGCGTCGGCGTGCATAAGGTTTCCGACCAGGCCGAAGTGGTGGAAGAAGCCGTCGGCGGCTTTACCAGCGCCCTGTTTGAAGCGGTGATCATCGTGTTGGTGGTGAGCTTTATCAGCCTCGGCATGCGTGCCGGCCTGGTGGTGGCGTGCTCGATTCCACTGGTGCTGGCGCTGGTGTTCGTGTTCATGGAATACAGCGGCATCACCATGCAGCGGGTGTCGCTGGGCGCGTTGATCATCGCCCTCGGCCTGTTGGTGGACGACGCGATGATCACCGTCGAGATGATGATCACGCGCCTGGAAAAAGGCGAAACCAAGGAGCAGGCGGCGACCTACGCCTACACCTCCACAGCCTTCCCGATGCTCACCGGTACGCTGGTGACCGTCGCCGGCTTTGTGCCGATTGGCCTCAACGCCAGCTCGGCGGGCGAGTACACCTTCACCCTGTTTGCGGTGATTGCCGTGGCCATGCTGGTGTCGTGGGTGGTGGCGGTGCTGTTTGCGCCGGTGATCGGCGTGCATATCCTCAGCGCCAACGTGAAACCGCATGACGCCGAACCTGGGCGCATCGGCCGCGCCTTCAATGGCGGCATGCTCTGGGCCATGCGCAACCGCTGGTGGGCCATCGGCATTACCGTGGGCTTGTTTGTGGCCTCGGTGTTCTCCATGCAGTTTGTGCAGAACCAGTTTTTCCCGTCCTCGGACCGCCCGGAAATCCTCGTCGACCTCAACCTGCCACAAAACGCTTCGATCAATGAGACGCGCAAGGCCGTCGACCGCCTTGAAGCAATCATCAAGGACGACCCGGACATTGCGCGCTGGAGCACCTACATTGGCCAGGGTGCGATTCGTTTCTACCTGCCCCTGGACCAGCAACTGGAAAACCCTTACTACGCGCAGCTGGTCATCGTGAGCAAAGGCCTGGAAGAGCGCGGTGCGTTAATTGCACGCCTGCAAAAGCGCCTGCGCGATGATTTTGTCGGCATCGGCAGTTATGTGCAGCCGCTGGAAATGGGCCCGCCGGTGGGGCGGCCGATCCAGTATCGGGTGTCGGGCAAAGACATTGATCAGGTGCGCAAACACGCCATCGAACTGGCGACCTTGCTGGATAAAAACAGCCACCTGGGCGAGATCATCTACGACTGGAACGAGCCCGGCAAAGTGCTGCGCGTGGACATTGCCCAGGACAAGGCGCGCCAACTCGGGCTGTCGTCGGAAGACGTGGCGCAGTTGATGAACAGCGTGGTCAGCGGCGCTTCGGTGACCCAGGTACACGACGATATCTACCTGATCAACGTGGTTGGCCGCGCCGAAGATGCCGAGCGCGGTACGCCGGAAACCTTGCAGAACCTGCAGATCGTCACACCCAACGGCACCTCGATTCCGCTGCTGGCCTTCGCCACCGTTCGTTATGAGTTGGAGCAGCCGCTGGTATGGCGTCGCGACCGCAAGCCGACGATCACCATCAAGGCCTCGGTGCGCGATGAGATGCAGCCCACGGACCTGGTCAAACAGCTGGCGCCGACCATCGAGAAATTCAGCGCCGGGCTGCCGGTGGGTTACAAGGTGGCCACCGGCGGCACCGTCGAAGAAAGCGGCAAGGCCCAAGGCCCGATTGCCAAGGTGGTGCCGCTGATGCTGTTCCTGATGGCGACGTTCCTGATGATCCAGCTGCACAGCGTGCAGAAGATGTTCCTGGTGGCCAGTGTCGCGCCACTGGGCCTTATTGGCGTGGTGCTGGCGCTGATCCCCACCGGCACGCCCATGGGCTTTGTGGCGATCCTCGGCATTCTGGCGCTGATCGGCATCATCATCCGCAACTCGGTGATTCTGGTAACGCAGATCCACGAATATGAAGTGGCCGGCTACACAGCGTGGGACGCGGTGGTTGAAGCCACCGAGCACCGGCGCCGGCCGATCCTGCTCACCGCAGCGGCGGCCAGCCTGGGCATGATCCCGATTGCGCGGGAAGTGTTCTGGGGGCCGATGGCCTACGCGATGATTGGCGGGATCATCATTGCGACCTTGCTGACGCTGCTGTTTTTGCCGGCGTTGTATGTGGCTTGGTACAAGATTCGCGAGCCGAAAAAAGAACAGGCCTGACCATCGGAGCCTTCCTGAATGGATGTGGGAAGGTTCTTTGAAACACTTTTCGAACACTTGCTGAGGCTTATGTGCATTACCCTCCGGGCCTGATCTTGTCTGGAAGGCCCGTGCCATGCGTCATTTTTTGCTGGTTGTCAGCCTGTTGTTATCTCCACTGGCATTAGCCGGCACCGTGTTGGAAAACGCCCTGTGGCGTGTCGAACTCGACCCCGCCACGCTCGCGCTGCGCGTTACGCCCGCAGGCGAGACCTCGGTGCAGGCGTCCAGCGGTGTGGCTGCCCATGCTGTCAGTGATTTGCAAGCGGGTGCCGAGCAGGCTGCCTGGCAGTGGGACAACGGCGCCTATCGCCTGACGGCTCGCCTTGAGCAGCGCGACCTGTCCCTGACCCTCAGCGCCCGCGAGCCGGGTGAACTGCCGCTGCTGCGCCAACCCGCTGCGGCCATGGGCAAGGGGTTGATCTGGCCCTTGGCCGAAGGTCATTACGTACCGGCCGGTAACGCCGTGTGGAAAGCGTTTTTGCTGGAGCAGGGCGAACTCAATACTACCCAGGACCTCAGCCTGCCGTTATGGGGCATGGATCACGGCCGCTTCACGTTGAGCTGGTTGCTGACCAACCCCTACAACAACCACTTGCAATGGCAGGCCGACGGCCAGGGCCTGGCACTTTCGGTGGCTCACGAATTTACCCGTCTTGACCCCACGGCGCCGATGACCTTGCGCTTGCACCTGGGTGACGCCGACCCATTGGCCGGTGCCAAGCGCTATCGCCAATGGCTGGTAGAGCAGGGCCGCTACGAGCCGCTGGCGGACAAGCTGCAACAAACCCCCGAGGCCAAAAAACTGCTGGGCGCCAGCCATGTCTACCTGTGGGGCAACAGCCTGCTGGCCCCCGCTGATGTGCGTGATTGGCCGCTGCTGGTCAAACGCTTGCGCGGCCATGCACTCAAGGGGTTGATGGACAAAGAGGCGACTCAGGTTCTGGCGCAGGCCAAGGCTTTGAACCGTTATGAGCAAGGCGTTTTGTTGCGGGGCCTGAATGCGGCGATCAATCAGCAAGCGCGGCAGGCTTGGCAAGTCGAAGACCCGGACATGACCCGACTCGCCGCCCGCTATGGTGAACTGCGCAGCGAGCTGGCCAAGGACTTTGCCGGGGCCTTGACCGGCACCCCCGAGACCTGGGGCAGCCAGACGATTCAATCCCTGCGCGACGCCGGGCTGCCGCGCCTGTTGCTGACCCTGGGCGAAGGCTGGGAAGGTGGCCTGTGGCATCCCGAAGCAATTCGCGCCGGTGTCGCAGCCGGTTACCTGATGGCGCCCTACGACTCCTATGAAACCGCCTTGTCCGCCAGCGAAAACCCGGACTGGACCACCGCGCACCTGGGCGCCAAGGCCTACCGTGACTGCGCGATTGTGCTCAAGGACGGCAAGCTGAAAACCGGCTTCCAGCAATCGGGCCACTACATCGACCCGCGCTGTATACGGCCTTTGCTGGAAGCACGGGTGAAGGCGGTGCAGGCCAGGGCCGGTTTTAACGCCTGGTTCCTGGATGCCTACGCCACCGGCATGGTGTTCGACAGCTACCGTGACAGTGCGCCCATGACTCAGGCGCAGAACGCCGAAGGCAATATCGACGCCTCCCGTTGGATCAACACGGTACTCAAGCTGCCGGCGGGTTCCGAAGATGGCAATGCCAGCACCGCCCAAGGCACTCTGTTCGCCCACGGCATGCAGACGCCGGTGATCGGCTGGGGCGATCGACAGATGACCCAGGACAAGCAATCCCCCTATTACGTCGGCAACTGGTACCCGCCGGAGCAGCCGGCAGTGTTCTTCAAGCCTGTGCCGTTAAAAGAGCCGTTTCGCACGCTGTACTTCGACCCGACCATGCGCCTGCCGCTGTATCAGGCGGTGTTCCACGGCTCGGTGATTACCACCCACCATTGGCTGTTCGACAGCCTGAAGCTGAGCAATGTGCAGGCCGAGAACGAGCTGACCCAACTGCTCTACAACGTGCCGCCTTTGTATCACCTCACGGATGCGACGCTTAAGCAGCGGCTGCCGGTGATTCAGCATCAGGATCGGTTTTTCAGGCCGTTGCATCAGCGTTTGGCGGCTCAGGCGATGACCGATTTCCGTTGGCTGACAGCGGACAAACAGGTGCAACAGACTACCTTTACCGATGGCACAAGGTTGGTGGCGAATTTTTCTGTGCAGGAGCAAGCGGGGTATGTGGGGCGCAGTGTGACGGCGTTGGTGGCGGGTGAGAAACCGGTGGTGTATCAGGTGAAATAGCGGCGCTGCTTAAATCGCCATCGCAGGCAAGCCAGCTCCCACATTTTGATGTGTGAACACCTTCGAATGTGGGAGCTGGCTTGCCTGCGATAGCGTCAGATCAAACAACGAACCTCTATGCCTTGCGCCACACACTCGCCAACCAAGGCTGTTGCTCGCGCGGCAACCCGGCCGGTCGGTAGTAATGCTCCAACTCCACAAACCCCGCCGCTGTCAGCAAACCCCGCCACGCCTCCAGGTCGTGATAAGACCCGTACCGAGGCCCGTTCCAGCCTTCTTGATTCTCACCCCGAGGGTTGGAACTGAACAACACACCACCCGGCTTCAGCGCCCCATGCAGCTGCTTGAGCACCCGAGGCAGCTCCTGTTTGGGAATATGAAACAGCACCGCATTGGCAAATACCCCATCAAAGCGCGCGGCGGGTAAATCCAGCTTCAGGAAGTCCTGCTGCAACACTTCACAACCACTGTCTTCACGCGCCATTTGCGCAAAGCGCTCAGAGCCATCCAGCCCGACGGCGATATGCCCCATGCGCGTAAACGTCTGCAAATCCCGCCCAGGGCCGCAGCCGAAATCCAGCACGGTGAACGGGGGCGTGCCCTGGATATGCCGCAGCAGGGCGTCGATGTTCTGGCTCACATCGTGATCGCGGGTGCCTTCACGGAAGTCTTCGGCGACTTTGTTGTAGTGGTCGAGGGTGGTGGTGGTGATCTGGTTGAGGTCGTCGGGCTTTAGGGTCATGACGGGTAATACCGGGCGCTGAGATTGCCCGACTATACCTCACCTCTCCCTTACCTCTTATTAAGCACCCGCGCCAACCGATCCCCACCCAACTGAATCACCGCCACCAACGCCACCAGCAGCACAATCACGGTCAGCATGATCTGCGTATCAAACCGCTGGTAGCCATACCGATACGCAATGTCCCCCAAGCCTCCAGCCCCAATCGCCCCGGCCATGGCCGATGAGTTGATCATCGTCACCAGGGTAATCGTAAACCCGCCGACAATCCCCGGCAGCGCCTCGGGAAGCAGCACATGCCAGATAATGTGCCAGCGCCGGCAGCCCATGGCTTGTGCAGCCTCGATCAAGCCGTGATCGACCTCACGCAAACTCACCTCGGCGATCCGCGCGAAGAACGGCGTGGCGGCGATGGTCAGTGGTACAACGGCGGCCCACACGCCATAGGTGGTGCCGACGATCAGCCGGGTGAACGGGATCAGCGCCACCATCAGGATCAAAAACGGAATGGAGCGGAACAGATTGACGAACGCCCCCAGCACGCGGTTCAGCGTGGGGGCTTGGTAGATGCTGCCCTTGTCGCTGGTGACCAGGAACACCGCCAGCGGAATACCTGCCAGCAACGCGATCAGTGATGACACGCCGACCATCAACAAGGTGTCGATGGCGCCCTGCAATAAACGATCAAACCACATAGCCCAGTACCTCTACCTGTTGCGCCCAATTCCCCGCGCGGCTGCGCAACTCTTCGGCGTTGTGGGGCGAGCCATTTACCGCCAACAGCAATTGCCCCAGGGCATGCCCCTGAATCCGTTCCACACCGCCTTGCAATAAGCGCACGCGCCCTCCGAGGGCAGCGAACAGCGCGGCCAGGTCGGGTTCGTCCGCGGCGCTGCCGGTGAACTGCAACCGCAACACCACCGCCGCCGTCGACGCAGGTTCAGCCTGCAAGCGACTTTGCAGTTCGTCCGGCAGCCCGTGTTGCAACGGCGCCAGCAGGGTTTGGCTGACCTCGTGCTGCGGGTTGCCGAACACTTGCCACACCGGGCCTTGCTCGACGATGCGCCCGTGTTCCAATACCACCACGCGGTCGCAGATATCGCGAATCACCGCCATCTCGTGGGTGATCAACACGATGGTCAGGCCCAGGCGCTGGTTGATCTCGCGCAACAGGCCGAGGATCGATTGGGTAGTTTCCGGGTCGAGGGCCGAAGTGGCTTCGTCGCACAGCAAAATCTGCGGGTCATGCACCAGCGAGCGGGCGATGCCCACGCGCTGCTTCTGCCCGCCGGAGAGTTGCGCCGGATAGGCTTTGTGCTTGTCTTTGAGGCCGACCAACTCCAGCAACTCGCGCACTTTTTGCTCACGCTGCAGCTTGGGCACACCGGCGACTTTCAGCGGCAGTTCGACGTTCTGCCATACGGTCTTGGCCGACATCAGGTTGAAGTGCTGGAAGATCATGCCGATGCGCCTCCGCAGCGCCACCAGGCGGTCTTCGTCGAACTCCCCGATGTCCACCTGATCGATCAGTACGCGGCCGCTGCTGGGTTGCTCCAGGCGGTTGATGGTGCGGATCAGCGAGGATTTACCGGCGCCGCTGCGGCCGATAATGCCGAACACTTCACCGTGCTGGATCGCCAGATCAATGCCTTGCAGGGCATGCACGGCGCCGTCATAGGTTTTGCCCAGGTTGATAAAACGCACATGGGCGCGGTTCAGGTCCGGGTGCAGCTCTGTCTGCTCGGCGTCCCGGGGCGGCGTGCCCAGGTCGCGCAGTTGGGCGTTGGCGGCGGTCATTTTTTATCTTCCCAGCCGACCTGGTAGAGCTTGCCGAGGGATTTATCCAGCGCCGCACGTACCACTGGTGAGTGCTGGTAAATGTCGACGAACTTGATCACGCGCGGGTCGGTTTTGCTCTTGGGCTGGATCACAAACTGAATCACGTATTCCGGGTGATCGAGGCCGTCGAACAGCAGCGCCGACTCGGCATCGAAGGTCTTGGACAGGCGGATATAGGCCGGGTAGCCCTGCACCAGATCGGCGTCGTCATAGGCGCGCACCAGTTGCACGGCCTCGACTTGCAGGATCTTGAGCTTTTTCGGGTTGGCGATGATGTCTTCTTCGGTGGCCTTGTAGCCCACGCCCGGCTTGAGGCTGATCAGCCCGGCCTTGGCCAGCAATTGCAGGCCGCGACCGCTGTTGATCGGGTCGTTGGCAATCGCCACGCTGGCGCCTTGGGGCAGGTCGTTGATGGTTGTGTACTTCTTGGAATACAGCCCGACGTTATTGATGATGCCCGGCGCATACGGCACCAGGTCAAAACCGGCGGCGGCCTTGGCGTTTTCCAGGAACGGAATGTGCTGGAAGTAGTTCACGTCGATATCGCCGGCGGCCAGGCTGACGTTGGGCGCGATCCAGTCGGTGAACTCCACCAGCTCGACTTTCAGGCCTTGCTTGTCGGCTTCGGCCACGGCGGCTTCGAGGGGAATCGCGAAGGCGGCGGTGGTACCGATTTTCAGCGGTGCGTCAGCGGAAAATACGGCCGAGCTGAACAAGCCGAAGGCCAGGGCCAGTGCTTTGACTGGGTGGGAGAGCCGTGTTTTTTTCATAATCGATTTCCAGTCATAAGGTAATGGATAAGAACAATGCGGTTCTAAATGTGGGAGCTGGCTTGCCTGCGATGGCGGTGGGTCAGCAAAAAAAATGTGGCTGACAGACCGCTATCGCAGCGGTGCGACGGTTCGACAAGCCAGCTCCCACAGTTTTGGTTCAGTGTCGGTAAGTGGAACCGGTGTGTTGCTCGGGTAGGCGAGCCCCGGCGTGGAAGACCTTTTCGCGCAGTGTTCCCTGCTCATAGGCCGTCTTGTACGACCCACGCTTCTGCAGCTCCGGCACCACCAGGTCGATAAAGTCGACATAGCTTTCCGGCGTCACAATCCGCGTCAAATTGAAGCCGTCCAGGCCGGTCTCGCTGATCCAGGATTCCAGCTCATCAGCCACTTGCTCGGGCGAGCCAACCAAAGTGATGTAGCGCCCACCCAAGGCGTGCTGCTCCAGCAATTTGCGCCGGGTCCAGTCGTTGTTCTGCAGGTTCTTGGTGGCCGACTGAATCGCGTTGCTCTTCACGTACTGGATCGGTTCGTCGATCTCGTATTGAGAAAAATCAATCGCCGTGGACGCCGAAAAATGCGCCACGCCGGCTTCCGGGCTGGCGTAGCTCAAGTACTCGGCGTGCTTGGCCCAGGCCAGCGCTTCGGTGGCGCCAACGATCACGTTAAGCCCCATGAACACCTTGATGTCCTCCGGGTTGCGCCCGGCCTCGACGGCACTGGCGCGCACCTTGTCCACCTGGGTTTTGGTCGCGGCCTTGTTCTGGCCGCTGATGAACACGCACTCGGCATGTTGCCCGGCGAACAGCAGGCCACGGTCCGAACTGCCGGCCTGGAACAATACCGGCGTGCGCTGCGGCGACGGTTCGCACAGGTGATAACCCTCGACCTGATAGAACTCGCCGTGATGCTCGACCTTGTGCACCTTGCCCGGCTGCGCGTAGACCCGCTGCTTGGGGTCGTTGAGCACCGCGTCGTCTTCCCAGCTGCCTTCCCAGAGTTTGTACAGCACCTGCAGGTACTCATCGGCCTGGTCATAGCGGCGGTCATGCTCAACCTGCTCGGTCAGGCCCATGGCCTTGGCGGCGCTGTCGAGGTAGCCGGTGACGATGTTCCAGCCAACCCGGCCACGGCTCAGGTGATCGAGCGTGGACATGCGTCGGGCGAACAGGTACGGCGGCTCGTAGGTGAGGTTGGCGGTGAGGCCGAAACCGAGGTTTTTGGTCACGGCGGCCATGGCCGAGACCAACAGCAGCGGGTCATTGACCGGCAGTTGGATCGACTCTTTGAGCGGCACGTCGATAGCGTTCTGGTAGACGTCGTACACGCCGACGATATCCGCGATGAACAAACCGTCGAACAGCCCGCGTTCCAGGGTTTGCGCCAGGTCGGTCCAGTATTCGACGGTTTTGTACTGCGTCGAGGTATCCCGTGGGTGGGTCCACAGGCCGTGGTTGATATGCCCGATGCAATTCATGTTGAAGGCATTGAGCAGGATTTTTTTCTTCGCCATTCAGATGGTCCCCCGCAGGGGTGGGTTTTCATCGTTGAGGTAGTAATTGCCCACCGCGTGGTATTTCCAGCGCACCGGGTCGTGCAGGGTGTGCACGCGGGCGTTGCGCCAGTGGCGGTCGAGGCCATGCTCGGCCAGAGTGGCCTGGCTGCCGGCCAACTCGAATAAGGTGCTGCTGGCAGCCAGGGAAATTTCCGTGCTCAGGGCGCGCACTTCGGCGACAGCAATAGAGGCCGCCGCGACGGTCTGGGCATTGCTGTCGGCCTGGGCGCGGTCGAGGTATTCACCCGAGCGCTCCAGCAAGGCCTCGGCCGCGTGCAGGCGGATACTCAAGTGGCCGAAGCTCTTGAGTGTCAGCGGGTCTTCGCTGGCCTTGTCGTTGCCGGCGTCGATCCACGGGCGGGTTTTGGTGCGCACAAAGTGCAGCGCATCCTCAAAGGCGGCACGGGCGATGCCGGTGTCGATGGCGGCGTGAAGGATCTGCGCCAGCGGGCCGACGGTGGTCGGGCGCTCGAAGGCGCTCTGAAACGGGATCACGTCCTCGGCGGCCACCCACACGTTGTCGAACACCACCGAGCCGCTGCCAGTGGTGCGCTGGCCGAAACCACTCCAGTCGTCGATCACGCTCAAGCCCTCGCTGTCGCGGGGCACAAACGCCAGTTGCTGCACGCCGTGTTCATCCACTACCGAGGTGGGGATGCGCTGGGCGTAGATCGCACCGGTGGAGTAGAACTTGCGCCCTGTGATGCGAAAACCATCGCCATCGCGGGTGATGGCGGTGACGCGGTCATGGGCGGTTTTGGTGCCGAGTTCCGCCAAGGCGTTGCCGAAACGTTGCCCGGCGAGTACTTCGGCGTACAGGCGTTGTTGCTGGGCCGGGCTGCCGTTTACGCGCAGCACTTCCAGCGCATAAAAGTGGTTTTGCGGGATCTGGCCCAGCGAGGCGTCTGCCTGGGCGATCAGGGCGATGACCTTGGCCAGGGTGACGTTGGAAACGCCAGCGCCGCCATACTCCTTGGGTACGCTGATGCCCCACAGGCCGGAGCGCGAAAACACGTCCAGTTCAGGCAAGGGCAGGCGGCGTTCGCGGTCGCGCTGGGCGCTGTCACGGCGGAAGTCTTCGGCCAGGTCGCTGGCGACAATAAGGGCGTGTTCGTCGCTGGTGATGACCGCGACGTTAGGGGAAAAAGGCATGGGTTTCTCCAGATGTCTGGTCGGTCAGATCCAGGAATGTCGAGCAGGCAAAGTGCCGTTCAGTCGATACGCGCCGATGGCGTGATACTTCCAGCGCACCGGGTCGTGCAGGGTGTGCACGCGGGCGTTGCGCCAGTGGCGGTCGAGGTTGAATTCGGCGAGGGTGGCGCGGCTGCCGGCCAGTTCGAAGAGCTTTTCGCTGACCAGCAACGACACTTCGGTGGTCAGCACCTTGGCCTCGGACACGGCAATCGAGGCGCGGGCGGCCGATTGCGCGGTGATCGGCGCGGCGCTGACCTCGTCCAGCACCTTGCCGGCCTTGCGCAGCAGGGCTTCGGCGGCGTGCAGTTCGATTTTCAGTTTGCCGATATCGGCGATCACGTACAGGTCATCGCTGGCGCGTTCGACCTTGGCGTCGATCCACGGGCGCGAACGTTCGCGCACGAAGGCGATGGTGTCATCCAGCGCCCCACGGGCGATGCCGGCATCGATGGCGGCCTGGATCAGTTGCGAAACGGCGCCCTGGATATTCGGGCTTTCGCCGAGGCGCCAGTTGTCGACGACCAACTCTGCGTCCACCGGCACCTGATCGAGCAATACCGTGCCGCTGGCGGTGGTGCGTTGGCCAAAGCCCGACCAATCGTCAACGATGCGCAGTCCTGGCGTGCCACGGCGCACGAACGCCATGACTTGCTTGCCGTCATCGTTGAGTGCTTTTACTGCGACCCAATGGGCGAACAAGGCGCCGGTGGAGTAGAACTTCTGGCCGCTGATCACATAGCCGTCATCCTTGGCCGTGAGGCGCGCCTTGAGTTCCAGGGTGTTTTTGGTGCCGCGCTCGGGGCCGCCATTGCCGATGCGCCAACCGTCGAGCACGCTTTGGAACAGCTGCTTTTTCTGGCGCGCGGTGGCGGTGCTTTGCAGCAGGTGCAGAATGCCGAAATGGTTCTGCGGGATTTGCCCGAGGGCCGGGTCCGCTGCGCTGATGATCGCGAACACTTCGGCCAGGGTCACGAATGACACCTGGGGGCCGCCGTATTCACGGGGAATGGAAATACTGCCCAGCCCGCTGCGGGTGAACTGTTCAAGCTGCGCCCAGGGCAGCTTGCGCTGCTGGTCGCGTTTGGCCGCTTGCAGGCGCGCGGCCTGAGCCAGCTCATGGGCTGCGCTCAACGCCTGGGCGTCGTTGCGCAGCACCGTGGCCGGCAACAGCAGTGGGGCTACGTCCAGATCACTCTGGGGGGGTGTTAGAGCCAAGTTAGACATCAGCGCCGCTCCTTGGCTGCACGTAATGCCCTGGCGTTATGCACCGGGGTAATTCTGACCATACCGACCTCGCATTCAATGAAATAGAAACAAAAAAATCAGAGATGTCCGGTGGTCCGGTGCATATACCCTAAGCGTGTTAAATCTTTAAATAAACTAACTTTTAGGAATATGCATAGAAGGGCTGTCACCCAGGTTCGCAGGGGGAACCGGGCTGACGCGGTTGATAGATCGTTGTGGCGCTGGCTGGCCGGGCTGGCGGCTGTGGCGCGCAGGTGGCGATATTCAAGGTGCGCACCGGCGCCCAGCGCGAATTATTGCCGACCCGATCGAGAATGCAGTACGTCACGTCCAGGCGGCTGTCGTCACCCGCTTCGATAATCATTGTGGACGGCACCCACACCTGCACCGGCAGGCCGACGCCTTTGGCCTGGATTCTTGGCAGGTCCAGGCGCACGTCGCCCCAGCGCAAGGTGATTGAATCGCCCGTGGCCATGTTCAGGTAGGGCTGGATGGTCAGCGGAATGCCGCGCCGCACCTGGCTGCCGTTGACACCGTAGCGGCGGATGGTTTCGGGCAGGCACACCGGGGCGAGGTTCTGGTTTTCATCGTCCAGCAGTGCAGAAGGGTGGCCACCGGGATAGCAGGTCTTCACAGGCACCTGAGTGAGGTCTGAACGTGCCGGGCCGTGGCCGACTTGCATGACCTGGTAGTGAACCCGTGCGGTGCCATCCTGAATAAAACTTTCGGGTACACGCAGGCGGGTCAGCGTGCCGACCTTGCACGCGGTAATCCGACGTGAGTCGGCAAAGCAGTTGTTCCAGAACAGTTCGATCAGGTCGCCCTCGTCCATGCCAGGGTAAGGCGCGATATCCACCTGCAATTGGGTGGCGGCGAGGGCATTGATGCCGTGTCGATTCGCCTGGGGCAGGGTCGGGGCGGTGAGCGTGGCCTGGGGTGCGGTGCGCGTCATAAGTAATCTCCTTGATGCAGCCAGCAGCAATCGTTCCGGCGCCCGTGGCGCGATTGCGCGCAGGGTGCCGAAAGGAACGATTCAGTGAGTAGCCGGGATAGGATCCAATCCTCTGAGCGCTAGATAAGAGGGTTGGCCAGCGGGCGTCAATGGCGGCAAAAGGCTAAACGGCGAGTTGGAGCAGATTCAGAAAAGGCTGACGCGGCGGGGGATTTTAAGGCAGGTTTGGCGGGGCGTTTTACCCATAGTTGCGAGGGTTTTGCGTAGGACTGTGGCGAGGGAGCTTGCTCCCGCTGGAGTGCGAAGCGCTCCCAGGATTTTGGGGCCGCTGCGCAGCCCAGCGGGAGCAAGCTCCCTCGCCACGCTGCAAGCCAGTCAGTGGGCCAAAAACTTGCTCAAAAACTGCTTGGTCCGTTCTTCCTTGGGGTTGGCGAACAGTGCCTTGGCTTCGCCTTGCTCCACGATCACGCCTTTGTCGAAGAAGATCACCCGGTTGGCAACATCGCGGGCGAAGCTCATTTCGTGGGTGACGATGACCATGGTGCGGTTTTCTTCGGCCAGGCTGCGGATGGTCGCCAGCACTTCGCCGACCAGCTCCGGGTCGAGCGCCGAGGTGGGCTCGTCAAACAGAATCACCTCCGGTTCCATGGCCAAGGCACGGGCAATCGCCACGCGCTGTTGCTGGCCGCCGGACAAACGCCGTGGGTAGGCGTCTTCCTTGCCGGCCAGGCCGACCCTGGCCAAGAGCTTGCGACCGAGCGCGGTCGCCGTCTCGCGCGGCATCTTCTTGACCACGATCGGGCCTTCGATGACGTTTTCCAGCGCGGTGCGGTGCGGGAACAGGTTGAAATTCTGGAACACAAAACCCACATGCTGGCGCAAGCGCCGCACCAGGCCTTGTTGCTGGCTGAGCGGTTTGCTGCTGTCGATCTCGATATCACCGACCTTGATGCGACCGCTGGTGGGTTCTTCGAGGAAGTTCAGGCAGCGCAGCAAGGTGGTCTTGCCGGAACCGCTGGGGCCAATGATGGCGACCACTTCTCCTTCCTTGACCTCCAGGTCGATGCCGTTGAGTACTACCTGACCTTTGAATTGTTTGGTCAGTTTTTCAACCACGATCATGCTCAGGACTCCAGGTCATGCCGGTTGACCCGGTCTTCCAGGCGATTTTGAAAGTGCGCCAGGATGCTTGCCAGGATCCAGTAGATCAGGGCGGCGGACAGGTACATGGTGAAGATTTCGAAAGTACGCGCCGACACCAGCTGTGCCTGGCGGAACAACTCCGGCACCTGGATTGTGGCGGCCAGTGCCGTGTCCTTGACCAGCGAAATAAAGCTGTTGCCCAGCGGCGGCAAGGCCGTGCGCATGGCCTGCGGCAGAATGGCCCGGCGCAGGGTCTGCGCGCGTGTCATGCCGATACTGGCGGCCGCTTCCCATTGGCCGCGTTCGATGGAGCTGATCGCCGCGCGCAGGATTTCACAGGCGTAAGCGGCCATGTTCAGCGAAAAGCCGATCATGGCCGCCGGGATCGGATCCAGCTCGATGCCCACTTGCGGCAAGCCGTAGTAGATCAAGAACAGCTGCACCAGCAAGGGCGTGCCGCGAAAAAACGACACGTAGACTCGGGCGGTCCAGCTTAGAAGCTTGAAGCGCGACAAACGCATCAAGGCGAGGCCGAAGCCCAGCAACAAGCCGAAAAACATCCCGCCGAGGCTAAGAATCACCGTGTAGTACGCGCCCTTGAGCAGAAAGGGCGCGGAGTCCAGCGCGAGTTGGAAACCTGCTTCCATTATTCAGTGACGTCAGCGTTGAAGTACTTCTCGGACAGCTTCTTCAAGGTGCCATCGGCGCGCAGCTTGTCGAGGGCCTTGTTCACAGCGTCGAGCAGTTCCGGCTCGCCTTTGCGCAGGGCAATACCGGCTTCCTGACGGGAGAAGGCATCACCGGCGGCGGCGGTGTCCGGGGCTTTCTTGGCGTATTCCAGAGCGGCCAGGCGGTCGATCAGGATGGCGTCGATACGGCCGATACGCAGGTCCTGGAACTTGGTCGGGTCATCGTTATAGGTCTTGATGATGGCTTTGGGTTGATTGTCCTTGAGCCATTGTTCGTAGTTGGTGCCCAGGCCCACACCGACTTTCTTGCCGGCCAGGTCGTCGGCGGTCTTGATGCTTTCGACGTTTTTCTTCAGCACCAGCGCCTGGATACCGGAGACGGTGTAAGGCTTGGAGAAGTCATACTTCTTTTTGCGCTCCTCGGAGATGGTCACTTGGTTGACCACAGCATCCAGGCGCTTGGATTCCAGGGCGGCGAGGATGCCGTCCCATGGCGTGGCCTGCAGCTTGACCTTGACGCCCAGCTCTTTGGCCAGCGCTTCGGACAGCTCGACTTCAAAGCCGCTGAGCTTGCCGCTTTCATCGACAAAGCTGAACGGCGGGTAGGTGCCTTCCAGGCCGATCTTGATCTCGCCCGCCTTCTTGATGGTGCTCAGCTGCTCGCCGGCGATGGCTTGGCCCATCAGACCAGCCCCGAGTGCCAAGCCCAAAGTGCCAACCAGCAACGTGCGACGCAATACAGAAATAGTCATGAACAGCCCCTGTGTTTTTTATGTTGAGCGAAGCAGGTGACGCAGTAGTCGTATCCTGCCTTAAAGCGCGGTGCGCGTCTTCGCCTTCGGCGCGACTATAAAGCGAGTTTTTAAGACTTGAAAATAATATAAAATTAATTTGATATTTCTTTTTGGAATATTAGGTTGATCTAATGTGGAAGCTGGCTTGCCTGCGATAACGGTGTATCAGCCAACACATTTGTAGCTGACGAACCGCTATCGCAGGCAAGCCAGCTCCCACATTTTGATCGGTGTTTATTCAGTTAAGCACCGAGTCATACGCAAACAGCGCCGGCGCCCCGCCGGTGTGCAGGAAAATGATCGGGCCGTCCTCAAACCGCTGACGCCCGATGCCATCGAGCAAACCGGCCATGGCCTTGCCGGTGTAGACCGGGTCCAGCAGCAAGCCTTCCTGGCTGGCTAATAGCTTGACCGCCGCCAGGGTGCCGGCGTTCGGTTCGCCGTAGCGCGGTCCGAAATATTCGTCCCACAGGATCACTTTGAAGGCTTCGGGAATGTCCACGCCCAGCAACTCGGCGGTGCGTTCGGCCAGGCCCTGTACTTTCGGGAACTGGGCTTCTTCGGTGCGCGACACGGTAATGCCCACCACCGGCAGGTCCGGCAGCACTTCACTCAACGCCAAGGCGAGGCCGCTATGGGTGCCCGCGCTGCCCGAGGCCAGCACCACGGCGGCGAACTCGATGCCGCTTTCTTCGATCTGCCCGGCCAGCTCCAGCCCGGCGCGCACGTAACCCAAGGCACCCAAGGCATTGGAGCCGCCGATGGGGACGAGGTAGGGCTTCTTGCCGTTGCTGCGCAGGCGGTCGGCGAGGGCGTTGAGTTGGTCGTCGACGTTATCGAGGTTCTCGACCAATTCGACTTTGGCGTCGAACAACTCCAGCAGCAGGCGGTTGCCGTTGCCGAGGTAGTTGGGGTCTTCGGTGCCGGTGGGGTTTTCCAGCAGCGCCACGCAGCCCAGGCCAAGCTTGGCGGCCAGCGCGGCGGTCTGGCGCACATGGTTGGATTGGATGGCGCCGGCGGTCACCAGGGTGTCGGCGCCCTGGGCGATGGCATCGGCGGCCAGGTATTCAAGCTTGCGCAGCTTGTTGCCGCCCATGGCCAGCGGCGTGGTGTCGTCGCGCTTGACGTAAATGTCCCTGCCCAGCCAGGCCGACAGCCGCTCGAGTTTTTCCAGGGCGGTGGCGCCGCCCAGCAGTTCCAGGCGGTTAAAACGGTCGAGCTGTTGTTTGATCATGGCGACATACAGTGGCTAAGTGATGGGGCGACTATAGGCAGGCACTTTTCAACCGGCAACCGCCAATCGCTTATTCCGGATAGTTCTTAGCATCACACCATTGGTTCTTAAGGGTGGCCAGGGTGCATACCGTAAAGTGATGGCCATATCGTCAGGAGTGAATACCGTGAGTGAGCGTTCCAGTCATTGGCAATTACAGACCATCGTCAGCCAGCTGCGCAGCGCCCGGGACCAGTGGCGAACGCGCAATGGCCGCCTGAGTGGCGAACACGGTGGCCGCGAGTTGCCGTCCCGCGAGGCGGTGGCGCAGATTCTTGAAGCGCTGTGCGGCGCGCTGTTCCCGATGCGCCTGGGCCCGGTGGACCTGCGTGAAGAAAGTGAAGATTTTTACGTCGGGCATACCCTCGACGTCGCCCTGAATGCCTTGCTCGCTCAGGCCCGCCTGGAGCTGCGCTACGCCGCGCGCCAGGGTGCAAGGGATGACAGCGAGGTCGATGCCCTGGCCATCCGCCTGATCCAGGATTTCGCGCTGGCCTTGCCTTCACTGCGCAGCCTGTTGGACACCGATGTGCTCGCCGCCTACCACGGCGACCCGGCTGCGCGCAGTGTGGATGAAGTGCTGCTGTGCTATCCGGGGATTCTGGCGGTGATTCACCATCGCCTGGCGCACCATCTGTACCGCGCCGGGCTGCCGTTGCTGGCGCGGATCAGTGCAGAGATTGCTCACTCGGCCACCGGCATCGATATTCACCCTGGTGCGCAGATCGGTCCGAGTTTCTTTATCGACCACGGGACAGGTGTGGTGATCGGCGAGACCGCGATCATCGGCGAGCGCGTGCGCATCTACCAGGCCGTGACGTTGGGCGCCAAGCGTTTCCCGGCGGATGAGGACGGGCAGTTGCAGAAAGGCCACCCGCGCCATCCGATCGTTGAGGACGATGTGGTGATTTATGCCGGGGCGACGATCCTGGGGCGCATCACCATCGGCAAGGGCTCGACCATTGGCGGCAATGTGTGGCTGACCCGCAGCGTGCCGGCGGGGGCGAACATCACGCAGGCGAATTTGCAACATGACGACGGCGCGCAGAAATAGTATTTGAGCCAAACACCGATCAACTGTGGGAGCTGGCTTGCCTGCGATAGCGGAGGACCAGTTGGCACATTTGTAGCTGACAGACCGCTATCGCAGGCAAGCCAGCTCCCACAGTAGTGTCCGCATTTCAATTCCGAGCCACTGAACGATTTGCCATCCCCGCCCGTCATACCAATCCTTGAGCTAGTGTAGGAATTGTCTACCACTCAGCCCTGCGATTAGTCCCAAACCGCCTACCTATGTTTAACTTGAATGCTCGTTCAAGTTAAACCCGGTGGTTCGCTGCCCGCTCACAACAGGAGGCTTACCTTTGCTGAGTCCGTTATTTACAGCCACATCACACACCTTCGGGGTGCATCGTTCATGAGTGCATCGTCCACCCCATCCAGCGGCCTGGTGCGCATGAATGCGCCGGTTTTCTACTTTGCCGCAACCTTCATTCTGCTGTTTGGCATCACTGTCATCGCTATTCCGCAACAGGCCGGTGCCTGGCTGCTGGCAGCGCAAAACTGGGCGGCCAACACGGTCGGCTGGTACTACATGCTCGCGATGACGCTGTATCTGGTCTTCGTGGTGGTCACCGCGCTATCGGGCTACGGCAAGATAAAACTCGGTGCCGACCACGACGAGCCCGAATTCAGTTACCTGTCCTGGGCCGGCATGCTGTTCGCCGCGGGGATCAGCATCACGCTGTTTTTCTTCTGCGTCTCCGAGCCATTGACGCACCTGGTGCAGCCGCCTCAGGGCGCGCCGATGAATGCCGATGCGGCTCGCCAGGCCATGCAGATCCTGTTTCTGCATTGGGGTCTGCATGGCTGGGGCGTGTTTGCCTTTGTCGGCATGGCCCTGGCGTACTTCGCCTACCGGCATAACCTGCCGCTGGCGCTGCGCTCGGCGCTGTACCCGCTGATCGGCAAACGCATCAACGGCCCCATCGGTTATGCGGTGGACGGCTTCGGCATCATCGCCACGGTGTTCGGCCTGGGCGCCGATATGGGTTTTGGCGTGTTGCACCTCAACTCCGGTCTCGACTACCTGTTTGGCATCGCGCATACGCAGTGGATTCAGGTTGGCCTGATCACCTTGATGATGGGCGCTGCGATCCTGGTTGCCGTCGCCGGCGTCGACAAGGGCGTGCGAGTGATGTCCGACATCAACATGCTGCTGGCCTGTGCGCTGCTGCTGTTTGTGTTGTTCGCAGGCCCCACCCAGCACTTGCTCAACACCTTGATCCAGAACATCGGTGACTACCTCGGCGCCTTGCCGACCAAGAGCTTCGATGTGTACGCCTACGACAAACCCAGCGACTGGCTGGGCGGTTGGACGGTGTTCTACTGGGCCTGGTGGATCGCATGGTCGCCGTTCGTGGGCCTGTTCATCGCGCGTATTTCCCGTGGTCGGACCATCCGCGAGTTCGTCTTCGGCGTGCTGTTGATTCCGCTGGGCTTCACCCTGGCGTGGATGTCGATCTTCGGCAACAGCGCCATCGACCAGGTACTCAACCACGGCATGACCGCGTTGGGCCAGTCGGCCATCGATGACCCTTCGATGAGCCTCTACTTGCTGCTGGAAACCTACCCGTGGAGCAAGACGGTGATCGCCGTCACGGTGTTTATCAGCTTCGTGTTCTTCGTCACTTCGGCGGATTCCGGCACTGTAGTGCTGTCGACGCTTTCGTCCAAAGGCGGCAACGCCGATGAAGACGGGCCGAAATGGCTGCGGGTGTTCTGGGGCGCGATGACGGCGCTGGTCACCAGTGCCCTGCTGTTTGCCGGCAGTATCGACTCGCTCAAATCGGCAGTGGTGCTGACCTCGTTGCCGTTCTCGCTGATTTTGCTGCTGATGATGTGGGGGCTGCACAAGGCCTTTTACCTCGAATCGCAGAAGCAGATTGCCCAGCTGCATTCGCTGGCACCGGTGTCGGCGGCGCGCAAAGGCCGAGGCGGTTGGCGCCAGCGTTTGAGCCAGGCTGTGCACTTCCCGTCACGTGATGAGGTGTACCGTTTCCTCGAATCGACGGTGCGCCCGGCGATCGAAGAAGTGACGGCGGTGTTTGTCGAGAAAGGCCTGAATGTGGTGACTCAGCCGGACCCGTCCAACGACAGCGTCAGCCTGGAAATCGGGCATGGCGAGGAGCATCCATTCGTTTACCAGGTGCAGATGCGCGGTTACTTCACGCCGTCGTTTGCCCGGGGTGGCATGGGTTCCAAAGAGATCAACAACCGCCGCTATTACCGCGCGGAAGTGCACTTGAGTGAGGGCAGCCAGGACTACGATCTGGTCGGCTACACCAAGGAGCAGATCATCAACGACATCCTCGACCAGTACGAGCGCCACCTGCAGTTCCTGCACCTGGTGCGCTGACCCACCGATCGTTCCCACGCTCCGCGTGGGAATGCCGCCTGGGACGCTCCGCGTCCCGCCGCAGTGATGACGCAGAGCGTCAATGGATGCATTCCCACGCAGAGCGTGGGAACGATCAAATGCCCGCAAACCCGCGTAATTAAAGGCTTTCTTAAACTTAATTTCATTCGTGAACCGAGTGTTTTGACTCCGAACTGTCATCTGGCCACTGCGTAATTGTGTGAAGCGTTTGACGCTTTCATTTCAGAACAGTGACGGAGACCGGTAACAATGAAGACGTTAATAAGCCCCATGGTAGGTGCCGCCATGGCGAGCTTTATGCTGTCCGCCCATGCCGATTTTATCGACGACAGCCACGCCGACGTGACCCTGCTCAACCGCTATCTCAACCAGCAAGGTCGTGATGTGGTGGGCAGCAACGCCAAGGCGCATAGCGTGCGGGATTGGGGCCAGGGTTTCGAGTTCAACTTCAAGTCCGGCTACACCGAAGGCCCGGTAGGTTTTGGCCTGGACTTGCAGGCGTTTTACGGCTTGAAACTCGACTCCGGCGGCGACCTCAACGACAAGGATCACCAGGGCCGTTACCCAGGCAGCATGTTCCCGTTGGACAACGGCAAATCCGCCGACCAGTTCGGTGTACTCAGCCCGACCTTCAAGATGCGTTTCGCCAAAGATGAACTGCGGGTTGGCACGCTGTATGGCAACAACCCGGTACTGGCCAACACCGACGGCCGCCTGTACCAGCAGACCAATACCGGCGTACAACTGGTCTCCAAAGACCTTAGCGACTTCACCTTCACCGGCGGCGATATCTTCAAGACCAAGATCCGCAACGAAACCGGCGACCAAGGCATGATCACCGCCGGCGGCACCCGAGAAAGCGATCGCTTCCTGTTCGGCGGTGCGGATTACACCGGCATCCAGAACACCACCGTGAGCCTGTGGTACTCCAACCTTGAGGATTACTACCAGCAGTTCTTCCTCGGCGCCAAGCGTCATGACGCGTTGTCCGTGGGCGCCATCGACACCGACGTGCGTGTGTTCCGCAGCCTTGGTGTAGGCGCCAACGCCGACGGCGATAAAGACTTTACCGGCGCCGGTCTGTATGGCGACGGCACCAGCAAGGGCCGCATCAACCAAACCACCGCCAGCTTGCTGGAGAGCTACAGCCTGGATGGTCACACCGTCGGCTTGGGCATCCAGAAAAACAGCGGTGACAGCGACTTCCCGTACCTCGATTCCGGCCTCAACAGCGGCGACAACCGCCAAGGGCCGGGCTCAGGCGCAGACACCCCGGCGCTCACCAACATGCAGTTGAATAAATTTCAACACGCCGGTGAGCGCACTTGGCTTGCGCAGTACAAGTATGACTTCGGTAAGCTGGGCCTTACCGGCCTGACGTTCTCGGCGGCCTATGCCCACGGTGATGACATCCGCACCGTGCAAGGCACCACCAGCGAGTGGGAACGCAACATTGCCGTGGCTTACCAAGTACCGACCGGCACCCTCAAGGGCCTGGGCGTGACCTGGAAAAATGCCCACGCCAGCCCGGATATTACCGGTGCCACCGTTCAAGATGAAAATCGCTTTTATGTCAGCTACGTCGTTCCACTCTGGTAGGAAATTGCTGTAGAACGGAGCGGCAGGCTTAAGCGATTCAGCTGGTTAAAAGGCCTGGGAATAACCTTATTCCCAGGCCTTATTTGCCTACGTCCAAGAGAGGATTCGATGACTTACATTGCTGCCGAAAACCGCTATGAATCTATCCCGTACCGCCGCGTAGGTCGCAGTGGATTGGTGCTGCCGGCACTGTCCCTGGGGCTGTGGCACAACTTTGGCGACAGCACCCCGATTGACACCCAGCGCGCCCTGCTGCGCACTGCGTTTGACCTGGGGATCAACCACTTCGACCTGGCCAACAACTACGGCCCACCGTATGGCAGCGCCGAGATCAACTTCGGCCGTTTGCTGCGTGAAGACTTCAAGCACTACCGCGACGAGCTGATCATTTCCAGCAAAGCCGGCTGGGACATGTGGCCCGGCCCTTACGGCCAGGGTGGCGGTTCGCGCAAATACGTACTGGCGAGCCTGGACCAGAGCCTGCAACGCCTGGGCGTCGACTACGTGGATATTTTCTACTCTCACCGTTTTGACGCCGACACCCCGTTGGAAGAAACCGCCAGCGCCCTTGCCACTGCCGTGCAGCAGGGCAAAGCGTTGTACATCGGTATCTCGTCTTATTCGGGGGTGAAAACCCGCGAAATGGCGGCGCTGCTCAAAGAGTGGAAAGTGCCGTTGCTGATCCACCAGCCGGCCTACAACCTGCTCAACCGCTGGATTGAAAAAGACCTGCTGGATACCACCGACGAACTTGGCGCAGGGGTGATTGCTTTCACACCACTGGCCCAGGGTTTGCTCACCGACAAGTACCTCAACGGCGTGCCGGCCGATGCGCGGGTCAACCGCCCAGGTGGCGGCTCGTTGCAGGCCAAGCACTTGTCTGAAGCCAACATTGCCCATGTGCGCGGGTTGAATGAAATCGCCAAGCGCCGTGGCCAGAGCCTCGCGCAACTGGCCCTGGCCTGGACCCTGCGTGACCCGCGGGTGACCAGTGCCTTGATTGGTGCGAGCCGACCGGAGCAGATCATTGAAAACGTCGGCGCGTTGAAGAACTTGAGCTTCAGTGCGGAAGAACTGGCGGAGATTGATCGGTTTGCGCAGGAAGGCGGGATTAACCTGTGGGAAAAACCATCCACTGCTGAATAAGCCGGTACAAGCCGGTCAAAAATGTGGGAGCCGGGCTTGCCCGCGAAGGCGGTGTGTCAGTCGATGAATGCATGGGCTGGTACGCCGCTATCGCAGGCAAGCCAGCTCCCACATTTTGATCTTCAGTGTGGCAAATTCACTCGGCAGTACGCGGTCAATGTGGGAGCCGGGCTTGCCCGCGATGGCTGTGTGTCAGTCGATGAATGTATGGGCTGGTCCGCCGCTATCGCAGGCAAGCCAGCTCCCACACTTTGATCTTCAGTGTGGCAAATTCATTCGGCAGTACGCGGTCAATGTGGGAGCCGGGCTTGCCCGCGATGGCTGTGTGCCAGTCGATGAAGTAGTGGCTGGTCCACCGCTATCGCAGGCAAGCCAGCTCCCACATTTTGATCTTCAGTGTGGCAAATTCACTCGGCAGTACGCGGTCAATGTGGGAGCCGGGCTTGCCCGCGATGGCTGTGTGTCAGTCGATGAATGTATGGGCTGGTCCACCGCTATCGCAGGCAAGCCAGCTCCCACATTTTGATCTTCAGTGTGGCAAATTCATTCGGCAGTACGCGGTCAATGTGGGAGCCGGGCTTGCCCGCGATGGCGGTGTGTCAGTCGATGAATGTATGGGCTGGTACGCCGCTATCGCAGGCAAGCCAGCTCCCATATTTTGATCTTCAGTGTGGCAAATTCATTCGTCAGTACGCGGTCAATGTGGGAGCCGGGCTTGCCCGCGAAGGCGGTGTGTCAGTCGATTAAGTTGTGGCTGGTCCACCGCTATCGCAGGCAAGCCAGCTCCCACATTTTGACCTTCATTGATGCAGAGGCTGTGCCTGGTTTAGAAGGGGACGTCGCCCAGGATTGTGGCGCGATGCATCACGCGCCGTTGCGGACGGTAGTCATCCACGGCGTAGTGCTGGGTCACGCGGTTGTCCCAGAACGCCACGTCGTTCTCCTGCCAGCGCCAGCGAATGGTGAATTCCGGCCGTGTTGCGTGGGCAAACAGCAGCTTGAGTATGGCCTCGCTTTCCGTCGGCTCCAGCTCGTTGATTTTGGTGGTGAACCCATCGCTCACAAACAATGACTTACGCCCGCTGACCGGATGCGTGCGCACCACCGGGTGTGACAGGGGTGGATTCTTCTTGCGGGTCTCTTCCCAGCGCGCCAGGTCTTCGGCGGTGTTGCCAAAGCGCTCCAGCGGGAAGGATTTGGTGAAATCATGAGTCGCCGTGAGGCCGTCGAGCAGGCGCTTGAAGGGTTCCGACAGGGCTTCATACGCCGCAATGCCACTGGCCCACAACGTGTCGCCACCAAAGGCCGGCAGCAGCTTGGCGCTGAGCACCGCGCCGAGCGCCGGCGTCGGCAGGAAGGTCACGTCGGTGTGCCATACGGCGTTGTCGCGCACGTCAGTCACGGCAGTGTCGAGGATCAGCACTTCGGGCTGCTCCGGCACGTTGGGGTAGATCGGGTGAATATGCAGGTCGCCAAAATTTGCCGCAAACCGCGCCTGTTGCTGCGGCGTGACGGCTTGGCCACGGAAGAACAGCACCGAGTGGCTGAGCAGCGCCTGCTCAATGGCGTCACGTTCTTGGAGGCTCAACGGTTGGGTGATATCGACGCCACTGATCAGGGCGCCCAGGGCGGTGCTTATTGGCGTAACGGTCAGGCTGCTCATGCGGTTCTCACTCAATGTGCCTGGCCATGCCAAGGCACTAATTTGCGCTGCAGGGCACGCAGGCCCATTTCCATGGCGAAGGCAATCAGGGCGATCACCAGAATCCCCAGCACCACCACGTCGGTGACCAGGAACTGCGCCGCCGACTGCACCATAAAGCCCAGGCCGCTGGTGGCGGCGATCAGCTCGGCCGCAACCAGGGTCGACCAACCCACACCCAGGCCGATGCGCACGCCGGTAAGGATGTCGGGCAGCGCGCTCGGCAGGATCACATGGCGAATCAACTGGGCGCGGGTGGCGCCCAACGACTGCGCGGCACGCAGTTTGGCCGGGTCGACCGTGCGCACGCCGGTCGCGGTGGCGATGGCGATAGGTGCAAAGATTGCCAGGTAAATCAGCAATACCTTGGACAGCTCACCGATGCCGCACCAGATCACGATCAGCGGCAGGTAAGCCAGGGGCGGTATCGGCCGATAGAACTCGATCAGCGGGTCGAGGATGCCACGGGCAATGCGGTTGGCACCGATGGCAATCCCTACCGGCACCGCGGTCAGTACCGCAAAGCCCAGGCCCAGGCCGATGCGCGTGAGGCTCGCGCCCAGGTGCTGCCACAAGGTGGAATCCATATAGCCGGTGGTTGCCAGCAGCCAGCCTTTTTGCAGCACGGCGGAAGGTGGCGGCAGGAACAACGGTTCGATCAAGCCAGTGGCGGTGACGGCCCACCAGATTGCCAGCAAGGCGATCAGGGTGAGTACGCTGATCCAACGTGTACTCAGGCTGCGACGTACTGGAATAACCTTGTGCGCTACCGGCTTGGCGGCCGTGACGGGAAGTTCGTAGCTGCTCATGCAGGCACCTGCCGTTGCGAGAACACTTTGCCCAGCACGTGTTCACGGGTTTCGATAAAGCGCGGGTCGGACTTGATCGCCCGCGCCGATTCACCGGCGGCGTAGCGTTGACCGAAGTCCAGGTGCAGGCGCTCGACGATCTGGCCTGGGTTGGGCGCCAGCAGGATCAGGTCGGTGGCGAGAAATACCGCTTCTTCGATGTCATGGGTAATCAGGAACACCGGTTTGGCCGTGCGCCGCCAGACTTGCAGGAGCAACTCCTGCATCTGTTCGCGGGTGAAGGCATCGAGGGCGCCGAAAGGCTCGTCCATCAGCAGCACGCGAGGGTCGGCCGCCAGCGCGCGGGCCAGGCCGACACGCTGTTTCTGGCCACCGGAAAGCTGCCAGATACGGCGGCTGTCGAAACCGGCCAAATCGACGAGTGCGAGCATTTCCCGGGCGCGCACTTCGCGTTGTGCCTTGGGCACACCGGCCAGTTCCAGGCCGAAGCCGACGTTGGCCAGCACGTCCTGCCAGGGCAGCAGAGCGTCGTCCTGGAATACCACGCCGCGTTCGGCGCTCGGGCCTTTGACCGGTACGCCATCGAGGGTGATACGCCCGGCAGAAGGTTCGACGAAGCCGGCAATCAGGTTCAACAGCGAAGTCTTGCCACTGCCGGACGGGCCGAGGGCCACCAGCAATTGCTGAGGCCCAAGGTCGAGTGAAATATCGGACAGTACCGGTTCTGTGGCGCCTGGGTACTGTGCGCTGATGCGCTCCAGTTGTAGCAAGGCCATCGCGATGAACTCCTTGAATCAGTTAGTGATGAACTTGGCGCTGACGTAAGGGGCGTAGTCCGGCAGCACGGCGTCGACTTTGCCTTGTTCCTTGAGGAACGCGGCGGTGTCGGTCACAGCCTTGGTGGTCGGTGCGCCCAGCAGGGTTACTTGGTCAGCGGCCAGTGGGTAGACGTTGCCTTGCAGCAGCAGTGGGATATCACTGGCCTTGGCGCCGGAGAGCTTCACCAGCTTGTCGACGTTGCCTTTGTCGGCCAGCCAGGCCTGTGGGTCTTTGCGGTAGGCGGCGTAGGCGTCCAGGGTGACTTTGGCGAAGGCGGTGATGATTTCCGGGTGCTTCTCGGCGAAGTCTTTGCGCACGATCCAGGCATCGAAGGTTGGCGCGCCGAACTTGGCCAGCTCGCCGGAAGTGATCAGCACTTTGCCGTTTTCCTTGGCGACGCCCAAGGCCGGGTCCCACACGTAAGTCGCGTCGATATCGCCGCGCTTCCACGCCGCAATGATTGCCGGCGGTGCGAGGTTGAGGATGGTCACTTTGGAAGGGTCGATGTTCCAGTGTTTCAGCGCGGCCAACAGGCTGTAGTGGCCGGTGGAAACGAAAGGTACCGCAATCTTTTTGCCGACCAGGTCCTGTGGGCTGTTGATCCCCGAACCATTGCGCGCTACCAGCGCTTCGGCGCCGCCGATCTGGGTGGCGACCAGGAAGGTTTCAACGGGTACTTTGCGCGTTACCGCAGCGGTCAGCGGGCTGGAACCGAGGTAGCCAATCTGGACGTCGCCGGAAGCAATGGCGGCGATGATGTCGGCGCCATTGTCGAATTTGCGCCAGTCGATCCTGGCGTTGGTAGCTTTTTCATACGCACCGTCGGCCTGGGCGACTTTCGCCGGGTCTACGGTGGTCTGGTAAGCAATGGTCACATCTGCCGCCTGGGCAAACAGGCTGGCACCGGCCAGGGACAATGCGGCCAAGAGGCGCAATGGGGTAAGCAGTTTCAAGGGGAAGCTCCTCAATCAGGCGGCCGAGGATCGGCGTGAGAGGAGACTAAATGATCTAAGAACTCGAAAATAAATAACATTTTCGAATTAGCTTATGAGGAGAAGAGTGAGCGCAATCTTCAACCCAATGAAGGCAAATGTGGGAGCTGGCTTGCCTGCGATAGCATCACCTGGGTATCACTGATACACCGAGGTGTTTGCATCGCAGGCAAGCCAGCTCCCACACAAACCAGGTCCCACAGGAGATGGCGTGATGCTTTAGTTACTGATCGCCAGAATGCTTGCCTGGTACGAGCCGACAAACACGTCAAAGTCGCCCACTTCGTTTTGCTCAAGCTCCACCTGCTGAGCCAGCGACTGACGCGCCAACTCTTCAAAGCGTGCTTGCTCATCGGCCGGTAAAGGCTCCTGGCGGAAGTGCGCGGCGTGTACCTCGCTCTGATGCAGTGAGAACTGCGCAAAACTCTCTTTGCGTTCGGCCATTGCCGCCAGCACCTGGGCCGATGGCGTCAGGGACGAGTCCTTGACCTTCGCCAACTGAGCGTCCAGCGCCTGGCTGTGCTCGGTGATGCCATGGCTCTCATCCAGCAAGGCCGCCAGCGGGGCGATCTTCTCCAGCAGCTCGGTGGCCCATTCCTTCATGTCCACCGCCTGGCCTTCACGCTGCAATTGCAGGCCTGGGCGACGGCCTTCCTTGACCACACTGAGGAAGTTGGAGGTGGCATTGCCACACTCGTTGTTGGCGAACAGCGGGCTGTCGTTCAACGCGCAGTACAGCAGGAACGCATCAAGGAAACGCGACTCCGGCAGGTCGATGCCCATCGGCAGGAACGGGTTGATGTCCAGGCAGCGCACTTCGATGTACTGGATGCCACGGGCCATCAGCGCCTGGATCGGCCGCTCGCCGGTGTAGGTCACGCGCTTGGGGCGGATGTTGGAGTAGTACTCGTTTTCGATCTGCAGGATGTTGGTGTTGAGCTGCACCCATTCACCATCCTTATGGGTGCCGATTTCGACGTAAGGCGCGTAGGGCGTTGCCACCGCTTCGCGCAGGCTGTCGGTGTAGCTGTTCAAGTCGTTGTAGCACGGCGTCAGCCCAGCCTGGGCGTTGCTCTGGTAACCCAGGTCGCTCATGCGCAGGCTGGTGGCGTACGGCAAGTACAGCGTGTCGGCGTCCAGCACTTCCAGTTGGTGCGAACGACCGCGCAGGAAACCGGCGTCCAGGGCCGGTGAAGCACCAAACAGGTACATCAGCAGCCAGCTGTAGCGGCGGAAGTTACGGATCAGCGCGATGTAGGCGGTGGACTGGTAGTCGCGGTCGGTGCCGACGAAGCCTTCAGTCTCCTTGAGCAACGGCCACAGCTGTTCCGGCAGGGAAAAGTTGTAGTGGATGCCGGCGATGCACTGCATGGTCTTGCCGTAACGCAGGGCCAGGCCCTTGCGGTACACGTACTTGAGCTGGCCGATATTGGAGGTGCCGTAGTAGGCGATCGGAATATCTTCCTCGGCCGGCAACGGGCACGGCATCGAAGGGCTCCACAGGTACTCGCTGCCGAGCTTGCTGTAGGCAAACCGATGGATCTTGTCCAGGCTGCTCAGGGTGTCGGCCGGGTTGGGCAGGGCGGGAGTGATGAACTCCAGCAGCGATTCCGAGTAGTCGGTGGTGATCAATTCATTGGTCAACGCGGCGCCCAGGGCTTCTGGATGCGGCGTTTGTGCCAGGCGACCCTCACCGGTGACGCGTAGGCATTCACGCTCGATGCCGTGCAAGCATTGCTCTAGCAGGGAGAGGTGTTCGCGCTTGCCGAGCAGGGCCAGGCGGCGGTTGAGAAGTTCGCTCAAGTTGGATTCCTTCACGCGTCAGTCGCCCCAATATGGGGGTGGGCAGGACGGTCTACAAGGGTGAAGTTGAAACTGGCGTTATCGCCTGGTTTAGAGTCGATTTGGCTCACATTGAAAAAGCCTACTTCACTCCATGAATTGGGCTATAGCGCAGCAAGAAAATTCCGACGCTGTTGTCGCAGCGCCGAAATTAACTCAAATCGAGGGCGGGGAGCTAGAGGACAGCGAAGGTGCCTTGTGCTTTTGCGACAAGTCTTTCGCCTTGATACACATCGGCTTCCACCACCAACGTGCGTCTGCCGGCGTGAATCACCCGGCTGGTGCACAGCACATCACCGTCTTCGACGGCGCGGATATAGTTGATCTTGCACTCGATGGTCGCGCTCTGCTGGTCAAATCCATGGGCGCTGGAACAGGCCAGCCCCATGGTGATGTCGACCAGGCTGAAAATCGCCCCGCCATGGAGCTTGCCCGCGCGGTTGCGCAGTTGCGGCTCCAGGGTCAGGGCCACTTCGGCAACGCCCTCGTCCAGGCGTTGCAGGCGGCAGCCGATCAGTTCGCTGAACGCGCTCTGGGTCAAACCGGCCGGGATTTCCATCAGCGTTTCTTCAACTGCTTGGCGTTGGCAAACAGCGACGCCATCGCGTTGTTGCTCGGCGCGGCCGTGGCGGTGGGCTCTTTACGCGGCGCGTTACCCTGGGATTGGCGCGGGGCCGAGCCTGGGCGTGCACCACGGGCGCCGTCGATTTTCTCGCCTGGGGTGTCGCTCATGCGCATCGACAGACCCACGCGTTTGCGCGGGATATCGACTTCCATGACCTTGACCTTGACCACGTCACCGGCTTTTACCGCTTCGCGTGGATCCTTGATGAACTTCTCCGAAAGTGCAGAGATGTGCACCAAACCGTCCTGATGCACGCCGATATCCACAAAGGCGCCAAAGTTGGTCACGTTGGTGACCACGCCTTCGAGGATCATGCCCGGCTGCAGGTCCTTGAGGTCTTCAACACCGTCCTGGAACTCGGCGGTCTTGAACTCGGGACGCGGGTCGCGGCCAGGTTTTTCCAGCTCTTGCAGGATGTCGGTGATGGTCGGCACACCGAAGGTTTCGTCGGTGTACTTCTTCGGGTCCAGGCGCTTGAGGAACGCGGCGTCACCGATCAGCGAACGGATATCGCGGTCGGTCTCGGCGGCAATACGCTGCACCAGCGGGTAGGCTTCCGGGTGAACCGCAGACGAGTCCAGCGGGTTATCGCCGTTCATGACCCGTAGGAAGCCGGCGGCCTGTTCAAAGGTTTTTTCGCCCAGGCGTGCGACTTTCTTCAGCGCGGCGCGGGTTTTGAACGCACCGTTTTCGTCGCGGTGGGTGACGATGTTCTGCGCCAGGGTGGTGTTAAGCCCGGAAATACGCGCCAGCAGCGCGACCGAGGCGGTGTTTACATCCACGCCCACCTTGTTCACGCAGTCTTCCACCACCGCATCCAGGCCGCGCGCCAGTTTCAGCTGCGACACGTCGTGCTGGTACTGGCCGACACCAATGGATTTAGGGTCGATCTTCACCAGCTCTGCCAGCGGGTCCTGCAGGCGGCGAGCAATGGAGACGGCGCCACGGATCGACACGTCGAGGTCCGGGAATTCCTTGGAAGCCAGTTCCGACGCCGAGTACACCGAAGCGCCGGCCTCGGAAACCATGACCTTGGTCATCTTCATGGCGGGGTATTTTTTGATCAGCTCGGCGGCCAGCTTATCGGTTTCACGGCTGGCGGTGCCGTTGCCGATGGCGATCAGGTCCACGGCGTGCTTGGCGCACAGGGCGGCCAGGATGGCGAGGGTCTGGTCCCACTTGTTGTGCGGCACGTGCGGGTACACGGTGGCGTGGTCCAGCAGCTTGCCGGTGGAGTCGACCACCGCAACCTTGCAGCCGGTACGCAAGCCCGGGTCGAGGCCCAACGTGGCGCGCGGGCCGGCCGGTGCGGCCAGCAGCAGGTCGTGCAGGTTGTGGGCGAACACGTTGATCGCCTCGGTTTCGGCGCCGTCGCGCAACTCGCCGAGCAGGTCGGTTTCCAGGTGGGTGTAGAGCTTGACCTTCCAGGTCCAGCGCACGACTTCACCGAGCCACTTGTCCGCAGGACGGTTCTGATTCTGGATGCCGAATTGTTGCCCGATCATGCCTTCGCACGGGTGCATGGTGCCCGGCAATTCGTCGCCGACTTTCAGCGCCGAGCTGAGAATGCCCTCGTTGCGACCCCGGAAAATCGCCAGTGCACGGTGCGACGGCATGCTCTTGAGCGGCTCGTCGTGCTCGAAATAATCGCGGAATTTGGCGCCTTCTTCCTCTTTGCCGGCGATAACGCGAGCACTGAGAATGGCTTCCTGCTTGAGGTAGGTGCGCAGTTTTTCCAGCAGGCCGGCGTTTTCGGCAAAACGCTCCATGAGGATGTACTTGGCACCTTCGAGGGCGGCCTTGACGTCGGCGACGCCTTTTTCGGCATCGATAAAGCGCGCGGCTTCGGCTTCCGGGGCCAGCGACGGGTCGTTGAACAGGCCGTCGGCCAGCTCGCCCAAACCGGCTTCCAGGGCGATCTGGCCCTTGGTGCGGCGCTTCTGTTTGTACGGCAGGTAAAGGTCTTCGAGGCGGGTCTTGGTGTCGGCGAGCTTGATGTCGCGTTCCAGTTGCGGGGTCAACTTGCCCTGTTCCTCGATGCTGGCGAGGATGCTGATGCGCCGTTCGTCGAGTTCTCGCAGGTAGCGCAGGCGCTCTTCCAGGTGACGCAATTGGGTGTCGTCGAGGCTGCCGGTCACTTCTTTACGGTAACGGGCGATGAAAGGCACCGTGGAGCCTTCATCCAGTAGCGCGACGGCCGCTTCGACCTGTTGTGGGCGTACACCGAGTTCCTCGGCAATGCGGCTGTTGATGCTGTCCATAAAACCACCTGAAATTCTTGAAAGCAGCTCGCAGGCCCGGAAAACAAGGCGTTGCGAGGCTGGTTGAGCGGCGCCAGCGGCACCGCTGCCTGGGTCAAAAGGCTGCCTATTGACCCTCGAAATCGGGAAATTGCTGCCCCGCGCTGAAAAAACGGCTGAGGCTGCAAACAGTAAAGTCTGACAGTGCCCTGCGTGAAGGCGCCGCATTATAACCAGCGTTCTGCCCTTGGGGGGTACTGCGCCGGTGGTTGTAGGACGCGGGTTCGCTGGCGGTGGAGGAAAAATCTGCTAACAATGCACACGGTGCGTATAACGGCAGCTACGCCATAATGCGCGCCGAGATAAGAGGAGCATCTAATGAGCAGCACTGCACAAACTGCTGAAGGCGAAAAAATTCTCATCGTTGACGACGATCCGGGGCTGAGCAGCCTGCTGGAACGTTTTTTCAACTCCAAGGGCTACCGTGCCCGCGCGGTGCCGAACACCGAGCAGATGGACCGCCTGTTGGGGCGCGAAGTGTTCAACCTGGTCGTACTCGACCTGATGCTGCCCGGCGAAGACGGCCTTACCGCCTGCAAGCGCCTGCGCGGTGCGAACAACCAGATCCCCATCATCATGCTGACCGCCAAGGGCGATGAGCTGAGCCGCATCAAGGGCCTGGAACTGGGCGCTGATGACTACCTGGCCAAGCCGTTCAACCCTGACGAGTTGATGGCTCGGGTCAAGGCCGTATTGCGTCGCCAGGCACCGCCGGTACCGGGCGCGCCAGGCAGCGAAGACGAGAGCGTCACCTTTGGCGAATACGAGCTGTCACTGGCGACCCGCGAACTCAAGCGTGGCGAAGAAGTGCACATGCTGACCACCGGCGAGTTCGCCGTGCTCAAGGCATTGGTGATGAATGCTCGCCAGCCGTTGACCCGCGACAAGTTGATGAACCTGGCCCGTGGCCGCGAATGGGACGCCCTGGAGCGCTCCATCGACGTGCAGATCTCGCGTCTGCGCCGGATGATCGAGCCGGACCCGGCCAAGCCGCGGTACATCCAGACGGTGTGGGGCGTGGGTTATGTGTTTGTGCCGGATGGCACTGCAACCAAGTGACCGATGACTTGCAGGGGCGGGCATCCCGGCGTTTGACTCCATGAGGGTCGACGGGATGCCCGGCGTCTGCAATTCTGCGAGCGCCGCTCGTTCCTGCAAGGTGTTTAGCTGTCTCCTATGAAAACCCCGTTGTGGTTCCCGCAAAGTTTCTTCTCTCGCACCCTTTGGCTGGTGCTGATCGTCGTTCTGTTTTCCAAGGCGCTCACGCTGGTTTATCTATTGATGAACGAAGACGTGCTGGTAGACAGGCAGTACAGCCACGGTGTCGCCCTGACACTGCGTGCCTACTGGGCCGTTGACCCTGAAAACCGCGAAAAGGTAGCAAAGGCTTCGACGCTGATTCGAGTCGACGGCGCTGGTGTGCCCGAAGGTGAGCAGCATTGGCCTTACAGCGAGATTTATCAGCGTCAGATGCAGGCTGAGCTGGGAGAGGACACCGAGGTGCGCCTGCGCATGCATGTTTCACCTGCACTCTGGGTCAGGGCTCCGAGTCTGGGAGATGCCTGGATCAAGGTGCCCCTTTACCCCCATCCGCTGCGCGGGCAAAAAATCTGGAACGTGTTGGGCTGGTTCCTGGCCATCGGTTTACTTTCAACCGCTTCCGCGTGGATTTTCGTCCGACAGCTCAACCAACCGCTTAAACGCCTGGTGTTTGCCGCCCGCCAACTCGGGCAGGGGCGCAGTGTGCGCCTGCCGATCAGCGATACGCCCAGTGAGATGACCGAGGTGTACGGTGCCTTCAACCAGATGGCGGAGGATGTCGAACAGGCCGGGCGCGAACGCGAGCTGATGCTGGCGGGCGTGTCCCATGACTTGCGCACGCCGCTCACGCGTTTGCGGCTGTCCCTGGAGTTGATGGGCAACCATAACGACCTGACCGACGACATGGTGCGCGACATCGAGGACATGGACGCGATTCTCGATCAGTTCCTGGCGTTTATCCGCGATGGCCGTGATGAGGTGGTGGAGGAAGTCGACCTCACGGACCTGGTGCGTGAGGTGGTGGCGCCCTACAACCAGAATGGCGAACAGGTGCGCATGCGCCTGGAGCCGATCCAGCCGTTTGCATTGCGTCGGGTGTCGATGAAGCGCCTGTTGAACAACCTGATCGGCAACGCCTTGCATCACGCGGGTTCAGATGTGGAAGTGGCCGCCTATGTGTCCGGCGACAGCACGGCGCCCTATGTGGTGTTGAGCGTGATGGACCGTGGTACGGGCATCGACCCGGCGGAGCTGGAAGGTATTTTCAACCCATTCACCCGTGGCGACCGTGCGCGGGGCGGCAAGGGTACGGGGCTGGGGCTGGCGATTGTGCGGCGAATTGCTTCGATGCATGGCGGCAATGTTGAGCTGCGCAACCGCGAAGAAGGCGGCCTGGAAGCGCGGGTGCGCTTGCCGCTGGGCTTGATGCTGCCAAGGGATGCGGTCTAAAAAACAACAGCAACCCAATGTGGGAGCTGGCTTGCCTGCGATAACGGTGTATCAGTTAACAAATGGGTTGCTGACCCACCGCTATCGCAGCGATGCGGCGACCCGACAAGCCAGCTCCCACAGGTTTTTTCGGTGGGTGGAAGGCCGGGTTGTATCAGCCCTTGCCCTTGGTCCGGGTCATATTCGGCCCACCATTCTTCTCCAAATGCTGAATGATGATCCCCGCCACATCCTTGCCGGTGGTGGTCTCGATCCCTTCCAGGCCCGGTGATGAGTTTACCTCCATCACCAGCGGGCCGTGGTTGGAGCGCAGGATATCCACGCCCGCCACTGCCAGGCCCATCACTTTGGCGGCCCGCAGCGCGGTCATGCGCTCTTCCGGGGTGATCTTGATCAGGCTGGCACTGCCGCCACGGTGCAGGTTGGAGCGGAACTCCCCTGGCTTGGCCTGGCGCTTCATGGCTGCGATCACCTTGTCGCCGACCACGAAGCAGCGGATATCCGCACCGCCGGCTTCCTTGATGTATTCCTGCACCATGATGTTCTGCTTGAGGCCCATGAACGCCTCGATCACCGACTCGGCGGCAGTCGCCGTCTCACACAGCACCACGCCGATACCTTGGGTACCTTCGAGCACCTTGATCACCAGCGGTGCGCCGTTGACCATCTCGATCAGGTCGGGGATGTCATCGGGGGAGTGGGCAAAGCCGGTCACCGGCAGGCCGATACCCCGGCGCGACAGCAATTGCAGGGAGCGCAGCTTGTCCCGCGAACGGGCGATGGCTACCGACTCATTGAGCGGGAACACGCCCATCATTTCAAACTGGCGCAACACCGCGCAGCCGTAGAACGTCACCGAAGCGCCGATCCGCGGGATCACCGCATCAAAGCCTTCCAGCGGTTTGCCCCGGTAGTGGATCTGCGGCTTGTGGCTGGCAATGTTCATATAGGCACGCAACGTGTCGATCACCACCATTTCATGGCCACGTTCGGTGCCGGCCTCGACCAGGCGGCGGGTGGAATACAGACGCGGGTTTCGCGACAGCACAGCAATCTTCATGCAGCACCTGGGGCAGAAATAGTAGAGACCGGGAACACCGGCTTGTCTTGAACGTACTTGACGCCGGGGTTGACCACCAACTGGCCGTCAATCAGCGCCTTGGAGCCCAGCAACAGGCGGTAACGCATGGCCTTGCGACAGGCCAGGGTGAATTCCACCCGCCATACTCGGTCACCCAGTGCCAGGGTGGTGCTGATTACATACCGCACCTGCGCATGGCCGTTGGAGCTCTTGATAGTTTTCATCGTCACCAGGGGCGCTTCGCAGCGACGATGGCGCAATTGCACCACGCTGCCCAGGTGCGCAGTGAAGCGCACCCACTTCTCACCGTCGCGCTCAAAGGGCTCGATATCGGTGGCGTGCAGGCTCGAGGTGCTGGCACCGGTGTCGATCTTCGCGCGCAGGCCAGCCACTCCCAGGTCGGGAAGGGCCACCCACTCGCGCAGACCCACAACGGTCAAATGGTCAAATGTCTTCAATATGGGTAACCGGTCAGTTCGCCCAGGCCTGAGGGGAAACCTCGGCCAGGGCTTTGAATGCAGGCCTGGCGAACCAGTAGCCCTGCATCAGAAATATTCCGCAGTCGGACAGAAAGTCGCGCTCGCCGGCACTTTCGATACCTTCGGCAATGACAGTAACGCCCAACTGCTCACAGATTGTGACAATCCCCTGGACAATAACCTGCCGGACACGATCCTGGTCTACATCGCGAATCAGCGCCATGTCGAGTTTGATCAAGTCGGGTTGGAAATCGGCCAGCAGGTTCAGCCCCGAATAGCCGGCGCCGAAGTCATCGATGGCGGTCTTGAAGCCGAATTCGCGGTATTCACGCAGAATATTGGTCAAATGGCGATAGTTATCTACATGCTCGTTTTCAAGGGTTTCGAAAATCAACCGATCCAGCGGGAAATTATGCGCACGGGCCGACTCCAGCGTGCTGCGAATGCACAGCTCCGGCCGGTACACGGCATTGGGCATGAAGTTGATCGAAAGATAGCTTTGCATTCCCAACGCGGCGGCCCCCGCAATCGCCTGAGTACGGCAGCGTTGGTCAAAGCGATAACGGTTGCTGTCGTTGACCTGGTCCAGCACCGACAACGCCCCTTCACCGTGAATACCGCGCACCAATGCTTCGTGGGCAAAAATCGACCGGTCGCGAAGGTCTACGATAGGCTGGTAGGCGAAGGAAAAATCGAAACCCAAGTCTTCGCTTTGCTGGCAACCTACGCAACGCTGGTTGGGCGAGGTGAGTGAGGTGGGAAAGTCGGTCACAGCGTATCCTCGCGAAAACAGGGGGTGTCTGGCGTATCTTAGGTGAGGCTTGGGATTTATGCGTTGAAGGGGTTCAACGGTAAAGTTGCGACATTTTTCAGAGCGAGGAATTCAAGTGGCTCAAAAGCAGGAAGAGGAAGAAAAGGTCCGTTTGGACAAGTGGTTGTGGGCGGCGCGTTTTTATAAAACCCGTGCCCTGGCCAAGGCGGCCATCGAGAGCGGCAAGGTGCACCATCGCGGCGAGCGCTGCAAGCCGGGCAAGGAACCGCGCGTCGGAGACGAGCTGCAGATTCGTACAGGTTTTGACGAAAAGACTGTGGTGGTGCAGGCACTGTCTGTCGTGCGTCGTGGCGCGCCTGAGGCGCAGGCGTTGTATGCCGAAACCGAAGCCAGCATCGCAAAGCGCGAAAATGCGGCGGCTATGCGTAAGGCTGGCGCAACCGGCATGACCACCGACGGCAAGCCGAGCAAGAAGCAGCGGCGTGATCTGTTCAAGTTTCGCGGCAGCGGCAATGATGATTGACACGGATCTCCCTTCAAAAGGAGATCAACAATGTGGGAGCTGGCTTGCCTGCGATAGCGGTGGGTCAGTGACTGAGAGGGTGGCTGACCCCCCGCTATCGCAGGCAAGCCAGCTCTCACATTAGGGCTGCGGTGTTACGCGGCTATGCGCATGACACTCAACCGCCCGATGACTGGCAGCTTCCCGAGCAACCCGAAAACCGGCGCCGTCACCCGTATCAGCAACCCCGACACTTTCGCCGCAAACGGCGTGTAATACCCCCACCCCAACGCCAGCAACGCCAGCAGCACTCCGCCGATGTAGTCGTCCTGGCCCCAATGTGCGCCCGCCACCAGCCGCGGCATCATGAACAACAATGCCAAGCCCCAGATCACCACTACTTGGGTGAAACGCTGGGCAAACACCGTCATGAACATGCCCCAGATCAGCAGAACCGACGCATGATCGCCCGGGAAGCTCTGGCTGGAACGATCCTTCAACTCCCAGGTTTTCTCCAGGCCCGGGAAATAATCGCTCATATGAATCGCGCCGCTGATCACCATCGACGGGCTGTTGTGCTGCCAGCCCATTTGCGCCGTGAGCTTGGAAAACAGCATACGGATAAATAGCAACAGCAGCAGAATGCTGAGGAAACCGAAGAATGCCTGTCGCACCTGAATGGCCTTGAACACCCAGTCGCCGCGAATCAGCAGTGCCAGCAAAATCACCCCAACCACGGCATCAAACGGTCGCAAACTGGCCACCGCCCACACATGCAACCATGTCGAATTGCTTGCCAATGGGTCATTAAGCAGATGAAACAGCCATTCGTCGAAAACCACACACAGCATCTGTCCCGTGGGCCACAGCCAAAAACACAGCAGCCCGATAGCGACTAGATTGCAAAAGGCCCACCCCCGGAGGTTCCACCTGGCTTGGAACAAACCCGGATTGTTCATAAACTGTCCCTCTTCGCTCTGTAAAAACGCACCAAAAAGGTGCCAAAGCGTTTAATTCTATAAACCTTGTAACCAATTTGTCATCAATTCAGATACCCAGACCTATGACTGATCTACCGGATACCGACTTCACCCAACGCTTCATCTTCGATGAGAACGACGCCCGCGGCGAACTGGTCTCGCTGGAGCGCAGCTATGCCGAAGTCCTTGCCAAGCACCCCTATCCGGAGCCGGTTGCGCAGCTGCTCGGTGAGCTGATGGCGGCGGCCTCGCTGCTGGTAGGCACCATGAAGTTCGATGGTTTGCTGATCTTGCAGGCCCGTTCCGAAGGCCCGGTGCCGATGTTGATGATCGAGTGCTCCAGCGAGCGCGAAATCCGTGGCCTGGCCCGTTACGAAGCCGACCAGATCGCCCCGGACGCGACCTTGTCAGACCTGATGGCCAATGGCGTGCTGGCGATCACCGTCGACCCCACCGAAGGCCAGCGTTACCAGGGCATCGTCGACCTCGACGGCGAAACCCTATCGGACTGTTTCACCAACTATTTCGTGATGTCCCAGCAGGTCGGCACCAAATTCTGGCTCAACGCTGACGGCAAGCGCGCCCGTGGCCTGCTGCTTCAGCAATTGCCGGCTGATCGCATCAAGGACGACGATGAGCGCACCGACAGCTGGCGCAAACTGACCGCCCTGGCCGGCACCCTGACGGCTGAAGAACTGCTGGGCCTGGATAACGAAACCATCCTGCATCGCCTTTACCACGAAGAAGCCGTGCGCCTGTTCGACGCCCAGGGCCTGCGCTTCCGTTGCAGTTGTTCACGTGAGCGCTCGGCCAACGCCTTGGTTAGCCTGGGCCTGGAAGATGCGCAGCAATTGGTGGTGGAACATGGCGGCAATATCGAGATCGACTGCCAATTCTGCAACCAGCGCTACCTGTTCGATGCGGCCGATGTAGCCCAATTATTCGCCGGCGCAGGCATCGACACCCCCTCCGACACCCGCCACTAAAACGTTTAAGCACAGGTAAATCACCTGACAAACGCCGGATTAGCGCAGTTCTGACGGGAGGACCCTACTCTTTTTGGGCTTTTCTGGCATAATCCGGCCCACTTTTTTCGCGGTAGTAGTGCGCAACTTTCTACTACAAAACGTTTGGAGCACTCGGCCATAGGCCGACGGGGAACCTCATGACGCAAGCCAATAACGCCGTATACACCGATCTGAGTGTTGACGATCTGGTCAAAGAAGCCCTGCAGCGCGGTGAAGGCGTGCTTGCCGATACTGGCGCGCTGGTCGTAGAAACCGGTCACCGCACCGGTCGTTCGCCGGTTGACCGTTTCATCGTTGAAGAGCCTTCCACCCAGGACGCAATTGCCTGGGGCCCGATCAACCGCAAGTTCCCGGCCGACAAGTTCGATGCCCTGTGGGCTCGCGTCGAGGCATTCAACAACGCGCAAGAGCATTTCGTTTCCCATGTTCACGTAGGGGCTGCAGAAGACCACTACCTGGCCGTGAAAATGACCACCCAGACTGCCTGGCAGAACCTGTTCGGTCGTTGCCTGTTCATCAACCCGGCCCAGTACAACCCAGCCGGCCGTGATGAGTGGCAAGTGCTTAACGTCGCCAACTTCGAATGCGTGCCAGAGCGTGACGGCACCAACTCCGATGGTTGCGTGATCCTCAATTTCGCACAGAAAAAAGTGCTGATCGCCGGCATGCGTTACGCCGGTGAAATGAAAAAAGCCATGTTCTCGGTGCAGAACTTCCTGCTGCCGGCCGCCGACGTGCTGCCAATGCACTGCGCCGCCAACATCGGCGAAGCCGGCGACGTGACTCTGTTCTTCGGTCTGTCGGGCACCGGTAAAACCACCCTGTCGGCTGACGAAAGCCGTTACCTGATCGGTGACGATGAACACGGCTGGGGCGAAGGCGTGGTGTTCAACATCGAAGGCGGTTGCTATGCCAAGTGCATCGACCTCTCCGAGAAGAACGAGCCGGTAATCTGGAAAGCCATCAAGCACGGCACCGTGCTTGAAAACGTGGTGATCGACGATGCCAAGCACGCCGACTACACCAACGTCAGCCTGACCCAGAACAGCCGCGCCGCCTACCCGCTGGAGCACGTTGCCAAGCGTTCCGAGAAGAACCTGGGCGGCGAGCCAAACGCTGTGATCTTCCTGACCTGTGACCTGACCGGCGTACTGCCGCCCGTCTCGATCCTCAGCGAAGAACAAGCGGCCTACCACTTCCTGTCCGGCTACACCGCTTTGGTGGGCTCGACCGAAATGGGTTCGGGCAGCGGCATCAAGTCGACCTTCTCCACCTGCTTCGGCGCGCCGTTCTTCCCACGCCCAGCCGGTGAATACGCAGAACTGCTGATCAAGCGTGTGCGCGGCTTCGGCTCCAAGGTCTACCTGGTCAACACCGGCTGGACCGGCGGCGGCTACGGTGTCGGCAAGCGCTTCAACATCCCGACCACTCGCGGCGTGATCGCAGCGATCCAGAGCGGCGCGTTGATCGGTGCACAAACCGAACACCTCGACACCATCAACCTCGACGTGCCTTTGGCCGTACCGGGCGTTGATACCGGCCTGTTGAACCCACGTAACACCTGGGCTGACAAGGCTGCCTACGACGAAGCGGCGAAAGCGCTGGCTGGTCTGTTCATCGAGAACTTCAAGAAGTTTGAAGTGAGCGATGCGATCAAGGCGGCCGGGCCTAAGTTGTAAGGTTCGGTTGTTGTGAAAAAGCCGCCCTCCGGGGCGGCTTTTTTGTGGGCGACAGGTTAGATGGCGATATGCAAAACCACGGCGCCGACCAGCACTAATGCAACGCCCAGCACCTGCACCGCCGACAACCGCTCCTTGAAAAACACATACCCCAGAATCGCCGCAATCCCGCCGGACAATGTACTGATCACCGTCACCACCGAAACCGAGCCCGCCATCGCGCCCCAGGAAAACGCCGAGAACCCGCCGAGGTTCATCAGGCTCGCACCGGTCAAGGTTGCGCAGTTTTTCAACGGCGGGATCTTCAGGCCGTCCTTGATCTTCAGCACCATCACCACCAGCACGCACAGGCCCACCAGGTAACCCAGCCACAACATGGTGATCGGCCCCAGCGCCGGCAGCGTGTAGCGACCTTGCAACCAGAAGCTGGTGCCGTACAGCAAGGCGGCGAGCATGGCGTAGGCGATGGACTGGCGCGGGTTGTTGTGGGGCGTGCCGTTGTCCTTGTGGATGCTGGACAGGATCACGCCGATTACGCACAGGCCGATGCAGCCGAGTTGGATCAGGTTGATGTGTTCGCCGCTGGCCCAGGACAGCAGGGTGGTGACTACGCCGTAAGAGGTCACCAATGGCGCGACGATGGCGGCTTTGCCCAGGGCGAAGGCCTTGGACAGTGCCAGCGCGCCGGAGACGGTGAGCAGGGCGGCGGTGATGCCCAGGAACCAGACGCTCAACGGGGCATTCAGGGATTTGAACAGGAAAGCCGGGAAGATCACCAGCAACAGCGTCATGATCAAAAAGCCAAGAGCTTGGCCGAAATACACCGCGCGTTTAACGCCCACGGCTCGGGCGTTGAGGCCCACGAGAAAGTCCGTGCCGCCCCAGAGCAGGGCGGCCAGCAGGCCCATTATTACGTCCATGTAAGGTCCTTGTTGTTGTGTCAGCAACTTCAGTGTGGGAGCCGGGCTTGTCGAATCGTCGCACCGCCGCGATTCAGGCGACTCGGTCTGTCAGTAATACCGAGGTGATGCCATCGCAGGCAAGCCAGCTCCCACACCGGTATTCGGTGGTCTTGGGATCAGCTCAAGTTTTCCAGGGTTTGCGTATCCCAACTATGGGTCTTGATCGCCAGGTAGAGCATGCCGATGGTCAGCGGCACCTTATCGCCCCGGCCCTTGGCGCGGCGCTTGAGGAACACATCGAACACCGGCGGTTTGAAGTAACGATAAGCATCGTAGTCGCCCAAGTCGAGGGCAAACTCTTGCTCCATCGCTTCCATCAATTGCTTGGCCTCGGCGCCGTCGCAGCCGAGCTCGAGGTTGATCGAGGTTTCGAGGCGCAGGGTCTTGTGCTTCGGCAGGCCGATTTCTTCGTGCAACAGTTGCAGAAGCTGCTGCATCACGGGGTCTTCGGGGAAGTTGGGGGCCAGGTTCATGGTGGGGGCACGCAGGAGTGGGTGGGGGGGAGGATTGCGTTGGCGACGGAATTTGTTTCGGGTGAAAAAGAGACGGATGCCAATGATAAAGGCGAATGTCGGAAGACTGTCGAATTGTAATTCGCTCAGCCAGGAAGTGGCGACGATTAGAAGCATTGGTCCGGTGAGGATGAGGGCCAGTCCGAACCATTTTCTGAGCTCGGGATGCTTCAACTTACTATCGAGCAGGACAGTAAGGGCAATAAGAATGAGGAGCGAGCCCCAAGAGCTGTAGTCGACCATCGTTGAGTCCTTTCGATGTTCACGGTTTTTGCCGGGACAGTTGAGAGGTCACTAGTTTCGGTCATGTGAAGGGAGGTTATGTAGAGGGCTTGGCAGGTGTTTTGATCAGTTTGGGAAGAGGACTACACGGTGTTTGTCTGCTTCCCACAAAGCTTTCCGGCATTTGCGGTTTGACAGTGTTTTTTTTGGCAACACCCAGCCAATGTGGGAGCCGGGCTTGCCCGCGATGGCGGTGTGTCAGGCAATATTTCCCTGCCTGACACACCGCCATCGCGGGCAAGCCCGACTCCCACAGGTTTCCTGATCGTTCCCCCGCTCCTGCGTGGGAACGCCTCCCGTGACGCTCTGCGTCACCAATGCCCAAGCTTAAAGCCGTGCGCGGAGGTGGGACGCGGAGCGTCCCGGGCGGCATTCCCACGCAGAGCGTGCGGAACGATCAGTCAGAACGGCTTCAAGGGACGGCCATCGCCAATCCTACAGACGCGAAGCCGCATCCAGGTCCATCAACCCGCGTCCGTAGGCTTCGCTGTTGGCATAGATGCCCGTCCGATTGGCGGTGCTGAGCAAGCGTTCGCGAACCTGCTGCGGGGTCATTTTTTAGATCGTTCCCACGCTCCTGCGTGGGAATGCCTCCCGTGACGCTCTGCGTCACCAGTGCCCAAGCTTAAAGCCGTGCGCGGAGGTGGGACGCGGAGCGTCCCGGGCGGCATTCCCACGCAGAGCGTGCGGAACGATCAGTCAGAACGGCTTCAAGGGACGGCCATCGCCAATCCTACAGACGCGAAGCCGCATCCAGGTCCATCAACCCGCGTCCGTAGGCTTCGCTGTTGGCATAGATGCCCGTCCGATTGGCGGTGCTGAGCAAGCGTTCGCGAACCTGCTGCGGGGTCATTTTTTAGATCGTTCCCACGCTCCTGCGTGGGAATGCCTCCCGTGACGCTCTGCGTCACCAATGCCCAAGGTTAAAGCCGGGCGCGCGTGGTGGGACGCGGAGCGTCCCAGGCGGCATTCCCACGCAGAGCGTGAGGAACGATCAGTCAGGACGGGGTCATGGGACGGTCGTCGACAGACTGCATGGGGATCAACTGGGCATAGAGGGTGGATGCCTTGACGATAGGCAGTGCATTTGCGGAGAAGTATTCGGGCGTTTCAAAGGCATGCACGGCCAGTTGCTCGGAGGTGGGTTTCGGCGGCGTTGCACAGCCCATCAGCAGCAAGGGCATTGCGAGGAGCAAAGAAAACGGTGGCATGCGAGACATTCACGACTCCTTGTCGGGGCTTGTAATCAAGCGTGCTACTGTCTGCATTTTTGCGCGGTCTTGCTGGTTTTCTCTGTATCAGTTTGTAGCGTTTATCCCCGACCTTTTACTGATCGCTGGTCTATGTTTTTGACTCGTTCAGCGGTCAATGGAGTGACAGCTTATGCACAACACCCTCCAACAGGTCTTTGGTTACCCACAGTTTCGTTTGGGCCAGGAGGCCGCGATCAGCGCGGTGCTGGCCGGTCGTTCGGCTGCCGCTATTTTCCCCACTGGTTCCGGCAAGTCTTTGTGTTATCAGCTGTCGGCGGTGCTGTTGCCGCACCTGACGCTGGTGGTGTCGCCGCTGTTGGCGCTGATGCAGGACCAGTTGGGTTTCCTGCAACGCCATGGCATTTGTGCTGGCAGTATCGATTCGGCGCAGAGCCGTGAAGATGCCAATGAGGTGATGGCCCGCGCGCGTTCGGGTGAGTTGAAGATTTTGATGATTTCCGTGGAGCGCTTAAAGAACGAGCGCTTCCGTAACTTCCTGCAAAGCGTGCAGATTTCCTTGTTGGTGGTGGATGAGGCGCACTGTATTTCCGAATGGGGCCACAACTTCCGCCCGGACTATCTGAAGCTGCCGGACTACCAGCGCCAGTTCAATATCCCACAAGCGCTGCTGCTGACGGCTACAGCCACGCCCAAGGTGATTGCCGACATGCAGGCCAAGTTCGCCATTGCGCCGGATGATGTGATCACCACGGGCTTCTACCGGCCCAATCTCAACTTGTTGGTAGAGCCGGTGAGCGGCCACGACAAACGCCGGCGATTGGTCGAGTGGATGAGCGCGCGGGCCAATCAGCCGAGCATCGTTTACGTCACGTTGCAAAAAACCGCCGAGCAGATTGCCGAACACCTGAACCGCAATGGCATCCAGGCCGAGGCGTATCACGCCGGGTTGCCCCACGATAAACGCGAAGGTATCCAACAGCGTTTCATGGGCGGGCGCTCCAATTGCATTGTTGCCACCATCGCGTTCGGCATGGGCATCGACAAGAGTGATATTCGCAACGTGGTGCACTTCGACCTGCCCAAGTCTATCGAGAACTACAGCCAGGAAATCGGCCGCGCCGGGCGTGATGGACAGCCGTCCGATTGCCTGGTGCTGGCCAACCGCGACAGCCTCAATGTGCTGGAAAACTTTGTGTATGGCGATACGCCGGAGCAGGAGGGCATTCGCCGTGTACTGGAGGAGTTGCAGGCGGCGCGAAGCGAGGGCCAGTGGGAGTTCCTGCTGAGGTCGCTGTCGGACCACAGCAACATCCGCGAGCTGCCGCTCAAGACGCTGCTGGTGCAGTTGGAGCTCAAGGGTGTGATCGCACCGCGTTATGCGTTTTACGCCGAATACCGCTTCAAATACCTGATCGAGCCCGAGGCGTTGCTGGCGCGGTTTTCCGGCGAGCGGCAGCAGTTTGTCGCGGCGATCATCCAGGTATGTAAACGCGCCAAAACCTGGGCGACGGTGGATTTCGATGCGCTGTACCAACAGCACAATGCCGAGCGCAGCCGGGTGGTGAAGGCGCTGGACTACTTCCAGGAACAGGGCCTGATTGAGCTGGAAAGCAAGCAGATGACCGAGGTCTACAGCCTGCTCGATACCGACTTTGATCCACGGGTGCTGAGCGCCGAGTTATACACAGGCTTCAAGCACCATGAAGTGACGGAAGTGGCGCGGATCCACGCCATGCTCGAGCTTTTTGCTACCGAGCATTGCCTGGGGCAGCGTCTGGCCAAGTACTTTGGTGATGAAAATGCCCCTCAACGCTGCGGGCATTGTTCGGTATGCCACGGCCACGTCGCACATTTGCCGCCGCCGCCGAGTTTGCCGCCACTTGTGGATAAAAACTTCATGGGGCTGTGCGGTGATTTTATCCACAGGCATCATGAGCACACCATGAGCCTGCCAGAAGCGGAACGGCTGGCGCGGTTTCTCGGCGGTATCAGCGTGCCGCTGTTTACCAAGCTGAAGGCGCGGGGCATACCGGGTTTTGCTGCGCTGGAGGACTACCCATACGCCGAGGTGCGTGAGTGGGCGCAAGCCCACCTGAATGACCTGTAAACCCACTTTCCAGAGAACCGCCCATGCCTGACTCAATGCCGCAACGCGCCGACTACCGTCACTTCCAGCCGATCATCACGCGTTGGCACGACAACGATGTGTATGGCCATGTGAACAACGTCACTTATTACAGCTTTTTCGACACGGCGGTGAATACCTACCTGATTGAAGAAGGTGGGCTGGATATTCATGACGGTGAGGTGGTGGGGTTTGTGGTGAGTTCGGCGTGCGATTATTTTGCTTCGATCGCGTTTCCGGATCGGCTGGATATCGGCCTGCGGGTGGGCAAACTGGGTAACAGCTCGGTGCAATATGAATTGGCGGTGTTCAAGGCCGGCGAGGATGAAGCCTGTGCGGCGGGGCGCTTTGTGCATGTGTTTGTGGACCGGGCGTCGAACCAGCCGGTGGCGATTGCGGGGAAGTTGCGCGAGGCGTTGGAGCGGTTGGTGGTATGAGGCCCTTTTTCATGCAATGAAAGTCAAATGTGGGAGCTGGCTTGTCGGGTCGCCGCATCGCTGCGATAGCGGTGGGTCAGGACGCACATCTAACCCTGACCCACCGCTATCGCAGCGATGCGGCGACCCGGCAAGCCAGCTCCCACAGGGGGCCAGCTGTGTTCTTTAGAACTTACCGATGACGGTAGTGATGCTTGTTCTTGCGATGCCCATAGGCATGCCCGCGTCCACGGTGGTCATCACGGTCATAACGACGGTTGTCACGCCCGCGGTAGCGGCGGTCGTCGTCATCGCTCTTGTTGCCCATGTAGTTGCCCAGCGCGCCACCTGCACCACCGCCGGCTGCTGAGCCGACCAGTGCGCCGGTGCTGCCGCCCATGCTGCGGCCCACGACGTTGCCGCCGGCTGCGCCCAGTGCGCCACCAATGGCGGCTTCGCCACGGCTGCGTCTATCGGCACCCACCGCACTGCCGCCTGCGCCACCCAAGGCTGCGCCGATGGTGGAACCTGTGTTGCCGCCCAACTGCTGGCCGACAACCGAACCTAGAACCCCGCCCAATGCGCCGCCCACACCGGCTTCGGTGGTGCCACCGGCCATGGCTGCGCCACTGACCAGGCCAAGGGACAACAAGAGAATCGAGGAGAACTTCATAGAGAGACCTCAAGAGGATGACGGCGCGATCCTGAGGTTGTATCGAGGCGCTGACAATCGAAAACCGACCGGCGGTAGAGGTTGTATACAATTTGCTAAGTTGCTGTTTTGTATAGGGAACTTAAGTCGATTTTGTGAGTCTTTAGCTACTTCGGAAGGGCCGCTTTTATGCAAAAGCGGCTTTTTTTGTGCCTGAGTAAAACTGCCGGCATTGTTCTCTTGTGGCGAGGGAGCAAGCTCGCGCTGGGTTGCGCAGCGACCCCAACATTATTACGGGCGCTACGCACCCGAGCGGGAGCAAGCTCCCTCGCCACGAGGGACTCTGCTTAGGCTGAACGGGCCATGATCAAGCCACTGTCGCTCGCCGCTTCCAGGCAAATCGCCACGAACTTCGACGTCGGCGTATGGCTGCCATCCCCGGTGCTTTCCAGCGGCACCAGCGGGTTCACTTCCGGGTAGTACGCCGCCGCCTGGCCCGCCGGAATATCAAACGCCAGCAAGGTAAAGCCCTTCACGCGGCGCTCGCGGCCATCTTCCCACAGCGACACAATGTCAGCCTTCTGACCCGGCTTGAAGCCCAGGCGGATGATGTCGGCTTCGTTGACGAACAGCACGTCACGCTGGCCTTTGACCCCACGGTAGCGGTCGTCCAGGCCATAAATGGTGGTGTTGTACTGATCGTGGGAACGCATCGATTGCATGATCAGGTCCGGCACCCGCCCTGTGGCGTGGGTGCGTTCGTGGATCAGGTCTTTGGGCAGCACGTTCGGACGGAAATTGGCGCGGCCCGACGGCGTGTTCCAGCGGCGTGCACCGGCGGAGTTGCCCAGGTAGAAACCGCCTGGGTGTTTGATGCGTTCGTTGAAGTCCTTGAAGCCTGGGATAGTATCGGCGATCAAGTCGCGGATGCGCCCGTAGTCGGCCACCAGCCAGTTCCAGTCCACCGGCTTGCTGCCCAACGTGGCGGCGGCGATCCCGGCCAGAATCGCCGGCTCGGACTTCATCAGCTTCGACAGCGGCTGCAACTGGCCATTGGAGCCGTGCACCATGCTGAACGAGTCTTCCACTGTCACGGCTTGCGGGCCGTCGGCCTGGATATCGATGTCGGTACGGCCCAGGCACGGCAGGATCAGCGCGTCTTTGCCGTGCATCAGGTGGCTGCGGTTGAGTTTGGTGCTGATCTGCACTGTCAGGTCGCAACTGCGCAGGGCTTCAAAGGTGCGCGGGCTGTCTGGCGTGGCTTGGGCGAAGTTGCCGCCCAGGCCGATAAACACCTTGGAGCGGCCTTCGAGCATGGCGTGGATCGCTTCGACCACGTTGTGGCCATTGGTACGCGGCACCTGGAACTGGAAGCGGCGCTCCAGCGAATCCAAAAACGCCACCGGCGGGCGTTCGTTGATGCCCATGGTGCGGTCGCCCTGCACGTTACTGTGGCCGCGCACCGGGCACAGCCCAGCGCCTGGGCGGCCGATGTTGCCGCGCAGCAGCATCAGGTTGGCGATTTCCTGGATGGTCGGCACCGAATGGCGATGCTGGGTAATGCCCATCGCCCAGCACATGATCACGTTTTTGCCTTTGGCGTACATGCGCGCCGCTTGCTCGATCTCGACCAGGGTGAGGCCGGACTGCGCGACGATTTCATCCCATGGGGTGTCGTCGATCTGGCCCAGGTACTCCAGCACGTTGACGCTGTGTTCATTGAGGAAGTCGTGGTCGAACACCGCCGCTTTGCCTTCGGCCTGGGCCTGGCGTTCCCACAGCAGCAGGAACTTGGCCATGCCGCGCAGGATGGCCATGTCGCCACCCAGTGCCGGGCGGAAGTACGCGGTGTTGGTCGGTTTGTCGCCGTTGGTGAGCATTTCCAGCGGGTGTTGTGGGTGCTGGAAGCGTTCCAGGCCACGCTCTTTGAGCGGGTTGATGCACACCACCTGGGCGCCACGTTTTACCGCTTCGCGCAGCGGCTCAAGCATGCGCGGGTGGTTGGTGCCGGGGTTCTGGCCCCAGACGAAAATCGCATCGGCATGTTCGAAGTCATCAAAGGTCACGGTGCCTTTGCCTACGCCCACACTTTGCGCCAGGGCGACGCCGCTGGCTTCGTGGCACATGTTCGAGCAGTCCGGGAAATTGTTGGTGCCGTAGGCGCGCACAAACAGCTGGTACAGGTACGCTGCTTCGTTGCTGGCCCGGCCCGAGGTGTAGAACTCGGCCATGTCCGGGCTTGGCAGGGCGTTGAGGTGCTTGCCGATCAGGTCAAAGGCGGCATCCCAGCTGATGGCTTTATAGCGATCGGTCTCGGCGTCGTAGCGCATCGGCTCGGTCAGGCGGCCCTGGTATTCCAGCCAGTAGTCACTCTGCTCCAGCAGTGCAGTCACGCTGTGCTTGGCGAAGAAGGCCGCGTCCACACGGCGCTTGGTGGCTTCCCAGTTGACCGCCTTGGCGCCGTTCTCGCAGAACTTGACCATGCCGCTTTCCGGCGAGTCGCCCCAGGCGCAGCCAGGGCAGTCGAAACCGCCGTTCTGGTTGGTCTTGAGCATCATGCGCAGGTTTTTCATGGCGTTGTCGCTGGTCAGCCAGGCCTGCGCCACGCTGATCAGTGCGCCCCAGCCGCCGGCCGGGCCTTTGTAAGGCTTGTAGCGCGGAGTCGGGGTTTGGTCGGCTTGGTGATGCAGGCTCATGGCTGGTTCTCCATCGCAGGGCTGTAGACCCGCGGCGCACTTTTCTGCGGCAGGTGGATGAGATTGAGGTTGTGCCGGCGCGCCCATTGCAGGGCCAGGCCGGTGGGCGACGACAGGCTGACCAGGGTCTGGATGCCTGCGCGCAACACTTTTTGAATCAATTCGAGGCTGCAGCGGCTGGTGACAATGGCCAGGCCGCCGTCGGTCGGAATTTTTTGGCGGATCAGCGCGCCGATCAATTTATCCAGGGCGTTATGCCGGCCGATGTCTTCGCGGCCCATCAGCAACTCGCCCTGGTTATTCATAAAGATCGCCGCATGCACCGCGCCGCTGTACTGGCCCAAGGGCTGAAACGCGCTGATGCGTTGGCGCAGGCCGTCGAGCCATTCGGCGGGCGGCAAGGGCGCACCGGGCAGCACTTGCAGGTCCGGCAAGGCTTGTTCTACGGCCTCTACGCCGCACAGGCCGCAGCCGCTGGTGCCGGCCAACTGGCGGCGTTGCTGCTTGAGGTTCCAGAAGGCCCGGCTGGAAATCTGTACGTGAGCGTATTGGGCAGATCCCGTGCCGCTGAGTTTTAGATCATAAATATCGCTAACGTCGGCGATAATGCCGCTGCCGATGCTGAAGCCGACGATAAAGTCTTCCAAGTCGGTGGGCGTCACCAGCATCACCGCCTGGCTGATGTCGTTGTAGGCAATCGCCAACGCCACTTCTTCGGCCAATGCAGTGCTGGCAATTTCAGTGTGTTCCAGATTGCAAAACTGGTAGCTCTGGCTGGCGGCCGGCGCGGGCGTTTCGAGGGCAGGCGCCGCGCAGACTGGGCGCTTGGCGTTCATGGGGCAGTACCACCGAGGGAATGATCAATGTTTAGACTAGGCGCGACAAAGGGTCGCGTCTAATCGGCTGTACTGATCTATTGATAGATGGCGTCGATCAAGGCGCGTGTTGCGGGCTTATTCCTGCCAGCGCGCAGGCTAGCGTGTTTGGGTCTTTGGCGTGCCTGGAACCCAAGACTGCAGGACTGGTCTAGTCTTGGGCATCTGGAACTTAAACCCCAAGGAGAGCGCACCATGAGTATTTTTAGCTTTGTTAAGGAAGCAGGCGAGAAGTTGATTGACCTGTTGACGCCGGGTAATGCCAATGCTGGCGAAGAGTTGAAAAAGCATATCGAAGCGGTAGGGCTGGGTAACCCGAACGTTCACGCCACCGTAGACGGTGACAAGGTGACGATCACCGGTGAAGTTGCCAGTCAGGAAGAGAAAGAAAAAATCCTTCTGGCGGCGGGTAATATCGCCGGTGTTGCCAGCGTGGATGACCAGATTACTGTGTCCGGCCCCGCGGTCACGGCCGCTCGTTTTGTTGTGGTGAAGAAAGGCGACACCCTCAGCGCGATTTCCCTGGCGGTGTACGGCAATGCCAACCAGTACAACAAAATCTTCGAGGCCAACAAGCCGCTGCTTAAAGATGTAAACAAAATTTACCCAGGCCAGACACTGCGTATTCCTGAGTAATACACAGGCATAACTGTGGGAGCAGGTATATGTGGGAGCTGGCTTGCCTGCGATAGCATCACCTCGGTATCACTGATACACCGAGGTGCCTGCATCGCGGGCAAGCCCAGCTCCCACACTGGCCAGCTCCCACATTCACATTCCCACATTTACATTAGAGCCCGGCAATCAGATCTCTGTAATCATCGACTGCCGCAAACTCCCCTGTGTCCTTTGGCCCCTTCTTGCTGTCCGGCTCTTTGACCGCCAGCAAATGCCCCACGCCAAACTCGCGCGCACTGCGCAGGATCGGCAAGGTGTCATCAATAAACAGGCTGCGGGCCGGGTCGAACTGGATGTCGGCTTGCAACGCATCCCAGAATTGCCGGTGTTCCTTGGCGAACCCGTAGTCGTGGGAACTGATCAACCGCTCGAAATACGGCGCCAGTTCAATGCGCTCCAACTTCAATGACAGCGAATCACGATGGGCGTTGGTGATCAAAATCACACGCTTGCCGGCCTGTTTGATTGCCGCCAGAAAGGTGTTCGCGTCCGGGCGCAGGGCGATCAGGTGGGCGGTTTCCAGTTTGAGTTCGCGCACCGGAATGTTCAGCTCGGCACTCCAGAAATCCAGGCAATACCATTGCAACTGTCCGGCGTTACGCTCGAACAGCGGCTGCAACTCCATGTCGGCCATGGCCCGGCTCACCCCGTGCAAATCGGCGTAACGCTGGGGCAGGTGCTCCATCCAGAAGTGGTTGTCGAAGTGCAGGTCGAGCAAGGTGCCGTCCATGTCCAGCAGGACGGTGTCGATGGCGTGCCAGGGCAAAGAGGGCATGGGGCGTTCTCATGTAAGTAAAGATATCCGACACAGACAATCGGAAAAGCCACGGTATAGTAACCCGATCACGCCAAGGAGCCGCTTATGCGCCAGAAACCCACCGTCCTCGCCCGCGAAATAGTCGCCAGTAGCCGTTTGTTCCGCGTGGAGGAAGTGCAATTGCGCTTTTCCAATGGCGTTGAACGGACCTACGAGCGCCTGGTAGGCCGCGGTGCCGGTTACGGCGCGGTGATGATCGTGGCGATGATCGATGCCGACCACGCGTTGCTGGTGGAAGAGTACTGCGGCGGTACCGACGAATATGAATTGTCGTTGCCCAAGGGCCTGATCGAACCTGGCGAGGACGTACTGGCGGCGGCCAACCGCGAGCTCAAGGAGGAGGCCGGTTATGGCGCGCGCCAGTTGGAGCACATTACCGAACTGTCCTTGTCGCCTGGCTATATGAGCCAGAAAATCCAGGTGGTGCTGGCCACCGAGCTGTATGAAGAGCGCCTGGAAGGCGATGAACCTGAGCCGATGCGTGTGGAGCGCGTCAACCTGCGCGAGCTGTCGATGCTGGCGCAAAACGAGCAGTTCAGTGAAGGCCGTGCATTGGCGGCCCTGTATTTGGTACGAGACCTGTTGACCCAGCGTGGAGCTTTTGTCGCATGAGCGAACTGTTTTTAGGCCATCCGTTTATTGCCCCTGTGATCGAGCTGGCACGCCAGGCAGGTGAAGTCATCCTGCCGTATTGGCGCGCGGACGTAGCGGTCACCGCCAAGGCGGATGATTCACCGGTGACGGCGGCCGACCTGGCGGCTCACCATCTGATCCTGGCGGGCCTTACCGCTCTGGACCCGAGCATCCCGGTGCTGTCCGAAGAAGACGCCGATATCGACCAGAACGTGCGTGCCGGCTGGCAGCGCTGGTGGTTGGTGGACCCGCTGGATGGCACCAAGGAGTTTATTTCCGGCAGCGAAGAATTTACCGTCAACATTGCGTTGATCGAGCAAGGCCGCGTGGTGTTTGGCGTGGTGTCGATGCCCACCAGTGGCCGTTGCTACTTCGGTGGCGCGGGCCTGGGCGCGTGGCGCTCGGACGTGAGTGAGGCGCCCAAGCAGATCCAGGTACGCCAGACCCCAGCGGCCGGTGAGGCCTTTACCGTGGTTGCCAGCCGCCGCCATAGCAGCCCGGAACAGGAACGCCTGCTCAGTGGCTTGAGCGAAGGTTTGGGTGAGCTGAAATTGGCGAATATCGGCAGCTCGCTGAAGTTCTGCCTGTTGGCCGAAGGCAGTGCCGATTGCTACCCGCGTCTGGCGCCGACGTCGCAGTGGGACACGGCCGCAGCCCAGGGTGTGCTGGAAGGGGCGGGTGGTGAGGTGTTGGAGTTGAGTGGTGCGCCGTTCAGCTATCCGGCGCGGGCTTCGTTGTTAAACCCGTTCTTTCTGGCGTTGCCGGCCAAGGCAGCGTGGCGCGAGCGCCTGCTGACCCTGGCCCGTTCTTAAGGCCACAACAGGTCAAAATGTGGGAGCTGGCTTGCCTGCGATAGCGGTAGATCAGTCACTAATGAGGTGACTGTAAGACCGCTATCGCAGGCAAGCCAGCTCCCACAGTTGGTTTTGTGTTGTGACGGTTAGCGGTGCAGGACGTATTGGCCAGTGAAGGCTACAGCCCGCTCCTCACTGCCCTCATTCACAATCCACGTCTCCAACGCCAACCGCGCCCGGCCATAGCGTTTGTACGTCGCCACAAAGCGCTTCCACACTTTGTCTTCCGGCGCCGCGCAAATAGCGATCGCATCCTGAGTCACCGGCAGTGGATAACTGATCTGCCCTTCCTGAATCACGATATGCCCGTCTTCGACACCTTCTTCGCGCAGTTTCAGGTGCAGCCAACCCCAACCCGCCAATACGGCGCCGCAATAGAGGCTGCCGCCAAACATGGTGCTCTTGTGGTTGATATTGGCCTGTAAGGGCAGGTGCAGCTGCAGTTGGCTGTGTTGCCAGCCGAGCACCTTGAGGCCCATTTCCCGGGTGAGGGGGATGTCGTGGTGAAGGATCGATTCCAGGTAGCGGCTGTCGCGGTTCATGGCGGTCTCTTGGCGGGTCATTCGTCGTCGGCGCTGTGGCTGGCGCTGTCGGCGAAGTTCAGGCCGTGCTTGCGCAGTTTGTCGTGCAGGGTTTTGCGCGGGAGGCCCAGGGCTTCGGCGAGGCTGCGCACCGAGCTGTGGGGGCGGGTCAGCTCGGCGGCGATCAGGCTTTTTTCGAACTGCTCGACCTGATCGCTCAAACCGCCAGAGGTTGACGTCAGCACGCCCGCGGCGGGGTTGTCCGCCGTGGCGTCCAGTGCCAGTTCGAGCCCAAGGGCAAAGCGCTCGGCTGCATTTTGCAGTTCGCGCACATTGCCCGGCCAGCTGTGGCGCAACAGCAGGGCACGTTGGCCCGGTTGCAGCTCGTGCAACGGCAGGCCGTGGCGGCTGCTGGCTTCGTCGGCAAAATGCTGGAACAACATCAGTGCGTCTTCACCGCGCTCGCGCAGTGGCGGAATGCGCAGCGGCGCGACGTTGAGACGGTAGTACAAGTCGGCCCTGAAGCGTCCCTGGTCGGCGGACTGGCGCAGGTCTTCCTTGGTGGCGGCGATGATGCGGATATCCAGCGGGATCAGCTGATTGCCACCCAGACGCTCGACCACTCGCTCCTGCAACAAACGCAGCAATTTGACCTGCACATCCAGGCTCATGCTTTCGATTTCATCGAGGAACAGCGTGCCGCCATTGGCGAACTCGAACTTGCCGATGCGGCGTTTCTGCGCGCCGGTAAAGGCGCCCGGCTCATGGCCGAACAGTTCGCTTTCGACCACCGATTCTGCCAGGGCGCCGGCGTTGATCGCCACAAAAGGCCCACTGCGGCGGCTCGACAGGTCATGGAGGGCGCGGGCCACCACTTCTTTGCCGGCGCCGGTTTCGCCGAGGATCAACACATCGGCGCGGGTTGCCGCCAGGGCGCCGATCTGCTCGCGCAAGCGCAGCATCTGCGGCGAATGCCCGACCAGGCGCGTGCTCAGTTGCTGGCGATCACTGAGGGCCAGGCGCAGGCTGCGGTTATCCAGCACCAGGCGGCGCAGGGCCAACGCGCGGCGCACACTGTCGAGCAGGGCATCACTGGCGAACGGTTTTTCGAGGAAGTCATAGGCCCCGGCGCGCATGGCTTGCACCGCCAGCGGCACATCGCCGTGGCCGGTTATCAGCAGCACCGGCAAGTCCGGGTCCTGGCCGTGCAGTTCAGCCAGCAGCTCCAGGCCGTCCATGCCGGGCATGCGGATATCGCTGACCACCACGCCCGGCCAATCGCGGGACAGGCGCGCCGTGAGGCCCGTGGCTTCGCCCAGAGTCAGGACTTTCAGCCCGGCCAGGTCCAGGGTCTGGCACAGAGCCTGACGCAAGTGTGGATCGTCGTCGATCAACACCACCTGGATCTGGTTATCGATACTCATACACTGCGGTCCTCGGACGGTTGCAGACTCACGCCCGGCGAGCCGGCACGCAATTTCAGGGTTAACAGTGCGCCGCCTTCCTTGTGGTTGGCGAACAACAATTCGCCGCCAAAGGCACGCATCAAGGTGTCACAGATCGCCAGGCCCAACCCCAAACCCTGGGTGCGGGTCTTGGTGGTGTAGAACGGCTCGCTGGCGCGGCCCAGGGCTTCCATGCAAAAACCTGGGCCGTTGTCGCGAATGTACAGGTTGACGCCCTGTTCGGTGGTTTGGGCACTCAGCCACAGTTTGCGCGGCGGGCCTTTTTCGGTGAGGGCGTCGAGGGCGTTGGCCAGCAGGTTGCCGAGCACCTGGCGCAGGCGGGTTTCGCCGGCTTGCACCCACAAGGTCGCCTCGGGCAAGTCGCGGATCAACTCGACTTCCATCGAGCGCCGCCGTTTGGCCAGCAACGCCAGGGCATCGTCGAGTGCCGGTTGCAGGGCTACGCTTTCCGGGGCGTGGCGGTCGCGGCGGGCGAAGGCGCGCAAGTGCGCGATGATCGAGGCCATGCGCCCGGTCAGTTCGCTGATCAGCTTGAGATTGCCACGGGCGTCGTTGGTACGTTCGTGGTCGAGCAGGATCTCGGCGTTTTCCGCGTAGCTACGGATCGCCGCCAGCGGCTGGTTGAGTTCGTGGCTGATACTCGCCGACATGGTGCCCAGCGCCGACAGCTTGCCGGCCTGCACCAGGTCATCCTGGGCGCGCACCAGTTCCTGCTGGGCGTGCTCACGCTCCAGCACCTCCTGTTTGAGGCGGCGGTTAAGGCCTTCGAGGTCGCTGGTGCGCTCGATCACACGCGCTTCCAGTTCGCGGCGGGCCTTGGCTTCGAAGGCGATGCGCTCCAGGTAGTGGCGACGGCGCTGCATCATCAAACCCAGCAGCAACATCAGCACCAACAGCGTCGCGCCGCCAACGGCCACTACGGTGCGCACCGGGCGATTGATCAGCGAGCGCGGTGCAAGAATTTCCACGGTCCAGCCGGTCTCGGCGATGGCCGTGGATTGGCGCAGCCACGCCGTGGTGCTCAACGCCAGCGGTTGCGGGTCGCGGGTCGGGTAGGGCTGGATGGCGATGATTGCCTGGCGCTCTTGCGCCGTGAGCGGCCGGGTCGCCCGGAAGCGCCATTGCGGGCGTGAGGTGAGGATGACCACGCCGTTGTGGTCGGTCACCAGCAGTTGCTCGGGGGTTTTGCCCCATAGGCTTTCGGTGTGGTCCAGGTCAACCTTCACCACCAGCACGCCAATTATTTTGGCGCCATCGCGCACAGCGGCGGCGAAGAAGTAGCCGCGTTTGGCCGAGGTGGTGCCCAGGCCGAAAAACCGTCCCAGGCGCCCGGCCATGGCTTCGCTGAAATAGGGCCGGAACGAGAAGTTACGGTCGACAAAACTGTCCTGCTTGTCCCAGTTGGAGGCGGCGAGGGTCTTGCCGGTGGTGTCCATCAGGTACATCACTTCCACCCCGGCCTGGGCGGCAACGTCCTTGAGCAGCAGGTTGGCGTTGGTCAGGTTGGCACTGACCTGCGGCGCATCCAGCGCGGTGCGCAGGGCCGGCAAGTCACCGAGGATCTGCGGCAGCACTTCATAGCGGTGCAGGGTGCCGAGGAGGTTGGCGACGTACAGGTCGAGGGTCTGACGGTTTTGCCCGGCGAGTTCGCTGCGGTAATAGCGCTCGGCCAGATGCTCCAGCGGCCACAGCAGCGGTGCCAGGCACAACGCCAATAAGGCGAGGCTGCGCCAGCGAGGTCTACGCGGGAGGGGTGGAGTCATGGGAGTCATGCGCCTGTGGGAACAGGCGCATTATGCCTAGGGCCGGCGTGCAAGGCACTCGCCGGTCATGCAAACAGATCGGCGTCTGCCAATGCCTTGCCGTTCTGATCCTTGGCGGACAAGGTCGGTGCGCCCTCAAACTGCCAGTCAGTCTTGAGTTCCGTGTCGTCCCAGCGAATACAACGCTCTGCCGAAGGCGTGTAGTAATCGGTGGTTTTGTAGAGGAACTCGGCAGAGTCGCTGAGCACCGCAAAACCATGGGGTCGAGGATCAATACTTCGGGCAACTCCGTAGCGATCACGCTCATCGGTTGCACTCGCCGGGTGAACAGGTCGTGTGATCAAAACCTTATGCGATCAGGTCTTTTGGGTCGGTATTGCCCAGGCGCTCGCCTTGATAGCTGCCGTCCTGGACCCTGCGGCACCAGTCCAGGTTATCGAGGTACCACTGCACGGTTTTGCGCAGGCCGGTTTCAAAGGTTTCTTCCGGAACCCAGCCCAGCTCGTTTTCGATCTTGCTCGCGTCGATCGCGTAGCGCTGGTCGTGGCCTGGGCGGTCTTTGACGAAGGTGATCAGGTCGGTGAACTTCTCCACACCGGCCGGGCGTTGTGGCGCCAGTTCTTCGAGCAGGCCGCAGATGCCGCGTACCACGTCGATGTTCTTTTGCTCGTTGTGACCGCCGATGTTGTAGGTCTCGCCGACCACACCTTCGGTGACCACTTTCAACAAGGCGCGGGCGTGGTCTTCGACGAACAGCCAGTCGCGGACCTGCAGGCCGTCGCCGTAGACCGGCAGTGGCTTGCCGGCGAGGGCATTGAGGATGACCAGCGGGATCAGTTTCTCGGGGAAGTGGAACGGCCCGTAGTTGTTTGAGCAGTTGGTCAGCAGCACCGGCAAGCCATAGGTGCGCTGCCAGGCGCGGACCAGGTGGTCAGAGGCGGCTTTACTGGCCGAATACGGCGAGCTGGGTGCGTAAGGCGTGGTTTCGGTGAACAGGTCGTCCACGCCGTGGAGGTCGCCGTACACTTCGTCGGTGGAAATATGGTGGAAACGGAACGCGCTCTTGGCCGGTTCTTCCAGGGTCTGCCAATAGGCGCGGGTGGCTTCCAGCAGGCTGTAGGTGCCGACGATGTTGGTCTGGATAAAGTCCGAGGGGCCATCAATGGAACGGTCGACGTGCGACTCGGCGGCCAGGTGCATGATGGCCTGCGGCTCAAAGCGCGCCAGCACGGAGCTGACGGCGGCCTGGTCGATGATGTCGGCCTGCACGAACTCATAGCGGCTGTTGGCGGCGATGCTGGTGAGTGACTCCAGGTTGCCGGCGTAGGTGAGTTTGTCCAGGTTGAGCACTTCGTGCTCGGTGTGTTGAATCAAGTGACGAACCAGGGCAGAACCGATGAAGCCGGCGCCGCCGGTGATGAGAATGCGCATTCAGAGAGCCTTTTATCCAAGACAGAGATTAAGCCAGAGCATAGCTTGAGTGGCGCAACGGGGCGGCGCAAGCATACTCGGGTGAAGAAGGGTTGCCTTGATCGCCTGCGCGAGTTGAGTTTCCATAACGCAGCGTGGATTTCTTTGTCGACATGTTGTCGAAGGTGCTCGATGAGCAACTATAGGTAGTCGATTGTTATCGACTAAGGCTTGTCATACTTGTCGGCTATGATCTTTTATCACTTCTAAAGCCGATTTTTATCCGTTATAAAGTCGACCTTCACCCCATTCGGAGTCCTGAACGCCATGACCACCCTGCACAGCACACCTCGCGCCGATGGCTTCTACATGCCTGCCGAATGGGCGCCACAAACCCAAACCTGGATGATCTGGCCCGAGCGCCCGGACAACTGGCGCCTGGGCGGCAAGCCGGCGCAGGCGGCCCATGTGGCGGTGGCCAAGGCCATTGCGCGCTTTGAACCGGTGACCGTCGCAGTGTCTGCCGGCCAGTACGAGAACGCCCGTGCGCGCCTGGATGTGCCCAATATCCGCGTGGTGGAAATGTCCAACGACGATGCCTGGGTGCGCGACACCGGCCCGACCTTTGTGATCAATAACAGCGGCGAAGTGCGCGGCGTGAACTGGGATTTCAACGCCTGGGGCGGCTTTGACGGCGGCCTGTATGCGCCGTGGAGCCGCGATTCGCAGGTGGGCGGCAAGATCCTCGAGATCGAACGTGCGCCGCGCTACCGCACCGAAGGCTTCGTGCTGGAAGGCGGTTCGATCCATGTCGACGGCGAAGGCACCGTGATCACCACCGAAGAATGCCTGTTGAACCGCAACCGCAACCCGCATCTGGACCGTGCGGCGATCGAAGCGGTGCTGCGTGACAATTTGGCGGTGGATAAAGTCATCTGGTTGCCGGACGGCCTGTTCAACGACGAAACCGACGGCCATGTGGATAACTTCTGCTGCTACGTGCGCCCCGGCGAAGTGTTGCTGGCCTGGACCGATGACCCGCAAGACCCTAACTACGCGCGCTGCCACGCCGCCATGGCCGTGCTGCAAAGCAGCACGGACGCTAAAGGCCGCCCGTTCACAGTGCATAAAATGCCGATCCCAGGCCCGTTGTACGCCACCGAAGAGGAATGCGCCGGTGTCGATCCGGTAGACGGCTCGCAGGAGCGTAATCCGACTGTGCGCCTGGCGGGTTCCTACGTGAACTTCCTGATCGTTAACGGCGGTATCATCGCGCCAAGCTTCGACGACCCGCTGGACAGCCAGGCCAAAGAGATCCTGCAGAACCTGTTCCCGCAGCACGAAGTGGTGATGGTGCCGGGCCGTGAACTGTTACTGGGCGGCGGCAATATCCATTGCCTGACCCAACAACAGCCGGCACCGCACAAAAATTGAGTGCGGTTGTAACAGCGTTTGAGTGAACGCCGAGCGCTACTTGTTTATAGCGCTTGCAGCAAGCCCGCAGCCTGGCTAGGTTGCGGGCTTTTTTGTGTCCGAATGCCTATAAATACGGGACATTGGCATAGCTCTTGTATCGGTGTTGCCACAGTGTCCCAAGGTGATGACTGCACAGTTCTGTCACAAACCTTGAGTAAGTTAGCCGCTCACGCAGTAGGAGAGAGCGCTGAAATGAATGCCGATATCAACCCGATCTACACGCGCCCGTTCCACCCGACGCGGGTTAGTGGTGATGCGATCCATGCGCTGGCGCTTTGGTTGAAGGCAAACGGCTCGCGACAGGTGAGGCAGCAACAGCCTGATGTGCGCAGTGTGATGAGTGAGCGCTACCCGGCGGGGTTGTTCAGTGAGGATGAGCTGCTGGCGTTGTGCGAACTACTGAAAACCTGAAGAACACCAAGATCAATTGTGGGAGCTGGCTTGCCTGCGAAGGCATTCTGTCAGCCAGCGACTTTCCAGCAGATACACCGCTTTCGCAGGCAAGCCAGCTCCCACATTGACCGAGTGAAATTTAGAAGTTGTAGGTGCCTGTTGCCCGCAGGCTCGGTGAGCTAGTGCAAAAACTGAAGACCACTGAGATCAATAGTGGGAGCTGGCTTGCCTGCGAAGGCATTCTGTCAGCCAGCGACTTTCCAGCATATACACCGCTTTCGCAGGCAAGCCAGCTCCCACATTGACCGAGTGAAACTTAGAAATTGTAGGTGCCGGTTACCACCAGGCTACGTGGCTCGCCCGGTTGGATCTGCGCTGCGCTGGTGGCCGAGGCGTAGTAGTTTTTGTCCGCGATGTTGTTCAGCGCCGCACGCACGTCCCATTCTTTCTGGCGGAACCCGGCCAGTGCATCCCAACGGCCGTAACCAGGCAGCACCACGGTGTTGAGGTTGTCGGCGTAACGGTCGCCCACCAGGGTCAGGCCGGTTTCTGCGTACCAACCCATCTCCGGTTTCCAGGTGATAAACAGGCTGGCGTTACGCTTGGCGACGTCGCTGATGCGTTTGCCTTCAAAGCCGTTGTTGTCCTTCACCACCTTGGCATCCTGCAGGCCGATGCCGCCGCGTACATACCAGTTGCCGACGACTTTGCCGGTGGCGGTCAGCTCCACGCCGCGTGAGCGTTGCTCGCCGGTGAGCAGGGTGATGGTGCGGTCCAGTGGGTCGCTGGTGCGGCGGTTGTAGAGCTCCAGCTCGTACACGGCCAGGGTGGTGCTCAGGCGGTCGTCGAGCCAGTCGCTTTTAACCCCGATTTCCTTTTGCTTGGTCAACTCGGGGCTCAGGTCGTTGACGGCGCCTGCAGCATTTGGGGTGATGCCGATCAAGCCGCCGCCGGCTGGCGAGAAGGTTTTGCTCCATGAGGCATAGAACGAGTGGTGTTCCAGCGGCGTCCAGACCAGGCCGATGCGCGGGCTGGTGCTGTGGCTGTCGACCGCCTGCTGGGTGTTGAGCAGCTTGCTGGTGGTGTCCACTTCAAAGTGGTCGTAACGCAGGCCGGCCAGCACTTGCCATTGATCGTTGAGGCGCAATTGGTCCTGCACGTAAAGGGCGCGGCTTTCGACTTCGGTGTGGTTGTTGCTGGAAACACTCATACGCCCGGTGTGGCTCAAGTGGCGGTCGGGCTGGTTGAGGTCCAGGCTCGGCACGGCCTGGCCGCCACGGTTGGTGGCGGTGGCGCTGTACAACTTTGGATCACGGCGCTGGCTGCCCAGCTCCAGGCCGGTGAGCAGGCGGTGCTCCAGGCCGAAAGTGTCGAACCCGCCTTCCAGCTCAAGGTTGTTGAACACGTTGCGGGTGTTCAGGTCTTGTTGCCAGCGCTGGCGCGAGACTTTGTTGGTTTTTGGGTCGTAGCCGACCTGGTAGGTGTTGTCGAAATCGCTGTCGAGCTTGAACACGCCGAGGGTGTGGCGCAGCTGCCAGTTGGCGTTGAGTTCATAAGCCAGCTTGGAGCGCAGAGACTGGGATTTATCGTCGATGTAATCGCGACTATCGAAGTAGGTCGTGCTGCGGCTCACATCGGCCGGGCGGCCGTTGACCCCGGGAATGCCACGGTCCGGCGTGCGGTTGTAACGGCTGTATTCGTATTGCACCAGCCAGTTCAGGTCCGGCGTCAGTTGCCAGCTCATCGACGGCGCGAACAACTGGCGATTGCCGCTCACACCGTCGCGAAAGCTGTTGTTGTCCTGGTTGCCCATGTTCAGGCGCAGGCTGATGTTATCCGTTGGGTCGGTGCTGAGGTCGGCATACAGGCTGCGCAGATCCTGGCTGCCACCTTGGGCTTCGATGCTGGAGGTGTGGCCCGCCTGGGGCAGTTTGCTTACGCGGTTGACGATGCCGCCCTGGCCGCCGCGCCCGTACAGCACGGCGGCCGGGCCTTTGAGCACTTCGATGCGCTCGATGTTATGCAGGTCGCGCACGTACTGGCTGTCGTCGCGGATGCCGTCCAGGTAGAAGTCATTGCTCGCGTCAAAACCCCGGATACGCAGGCTGTCGAAGCGCGTATCGGCGCCGCTGCTGACGTTGGGAATGCCGCTTAACGCCTGCCCCAGGTCGTTGGTGCCGTAGGAACGCAGGCTTTCGGTTTTAACCGAGTCGATGGCCTGGGGCACGTAACGCACCGAGGTGGCAGTACGGGTGGCGGTGTTGGTCTCCTTGACACGCGGGTCGTCTTCGTCGGCTTCGGCGCTCACCGACGTTTCGGGCAAGACCGTGGCGGCACAGGCGAAACCGGCAGACAGCAAAACAGAAAGCCCAAAAGTGATGGGCGTCAGGCGAGAGGCAGGCATGGGGAATAAATCCAAAAGTGTTGGAAAAAGGAAAGTGCGCGAATGGTAATGCTTTGCATTTGCGCGAGTTATCTATTCCCAAACATACCTTCGCTAAAAATGTTACATAATGTGTTTTCTTGACGAATCAGACGATTTTTCAGGCTCGAGCGAGGGCCTTGGAATGCACCGCTTAGAATTATTTCGCCTAAATACAGACGATTCACGAAATTGACACATAGTTCAACGCGCGCATAGGATTGCGCCCAACGCCTGTGGCTCACCGCCATGACTCATCCAATAAAAAAAGGCCCGCGGCAGTTCAGTCGTCCGCGGGCCTTGTTTTTTCTGGAGGAAGTCGACACCAGAAAAGCGACACGGAGCCTGGTGTCACAGCGCGTACTCAACCAGTAATAAGGAATATAAGAAATGTTGAAGCAACGGATGAGTCTGATCGCTCTGGGGATTTTGAGCGCATCGACAGCAATGGCTAACGACCAGGAGCAATCCAAGGGTTTCGTGGACGACAGCCACCTGAACATCGCAGCACGTAACGCCTACATCAGCCGTGACTACAAAAACGGCAAGCAAGACAAAGCCGAATGGGGCCAGGGCTTCATCGGCAAGTTCGAATCCGGCTTCACCCAAGGCACCGTCGGTGTGGGTGTGGACGTGATCGGCCAATACGCCATTCGCCTGGACGGTGGTAAAGGTCGCAGCGGCGCTGGCGGTATCGACTTCTTCAAGCAAGGCGACAGCGGCGAAGCCGCCAACGACCTGGCCAAGGGCGGCGCTGCCGTGAAGTTCCGTGTCTCTAACACTGTACTCAAGTACGGTGACCAGATGCCGGCTGTGCCTGTGCTGCAGTACGACAACTCCCGTCTGTTGTCGGAAACCTACACCGGTACTTCGATCGTTTCCAAAGAGATCGCCGGCCTGCAACTGGACGCCGGTCACTTCACCAAGGAAGCTCGCAAGAGCGCCGAAGGTTCTGACAGTGGCGCGCTGAAAAGCATCGACTACATCGGTGGTAGCTACAAATTCACCGAAAGCCTGTCGGCCGCGTTGTACGCCTCCAACATGCAGGACGTGCTGAAGAAGCAATACGTCAACGTCAACTACGTGCTGGCCCTGCCAGAAAAGCAATCGTTGACCTTTGACTTCAACGGCTACAAAACCAAGCTGGACCGCAGCTTCGCCCTGGAAAACCAAGGTGATGCGGACGCCCGCGACAACAAAATCTGGAGCCTGGGCGCTACCTGGGCTGTTGGCCCGCACAGCTTCACCCTCGCTCACCAGCGCAGCACCGGTGACACCGGCTACCTGTACGGCGGCTACCGCAACGCTGGCGGTATCGGCGACGGCGGCAATACCATCCTGCTGGCCAACTCCTACTGGTCCGACTTCAACGGCAAGGACGAGCGCTCCTGGCAAGCAGGCTACGGCCTGGACTTCAGCGCCTTCGGCGTGCCTGGCCTGACCTACAACATCGCTTACGTGCGCGGCACCAACATTGACGACGGTTCCAACCGTGGCAGTGGCACCGAGCGTGAAATCTTCAACCAGTTCAAATATGTCGTTCAAAGCGGCCCAGCCAAAGACCTGAGCCTGCGCGCTCGTGCGTCGTGGTTGCGCGTCTCCAGCAACGCCAGCAACTACAACGTAGGCGGTAACGAAATCCGTCTGTTCGCCGACTACCCGATCAACGTTTTCTAATTGATCGCACGTCGCGCCTGATGCCAGGCGATAAAAAACCCCGACTGGTTCGGGGTTTTTTTATGCCTTTGGATCAGCGACGGTGATCGTTCCCACGCTCTGCGTGGGAACGCCTCTAGGGACGCTCCGCGTCCCCCCGTCAACGATCGAGGGTGGTTTTTTATCAGTTTTGCGGACGCCAGCGGGAGGCGTCCAATCGTGTAGAAGTACCGCGGGAACTTGTTACACCACATCACTAATGTAGTACTCAAACCCCCATTTATCTCGACTCAGCGCACGCCTAAATTGACCCCACTGCCGGCCCATCACCCCGATGCCCGCCCATTGGAGCCATCACTATGCCCTTCGTCAGCCTGCGCATCACCCGTGACGGCGTGACCCCTGAGCAAAAAGCCCAGGTCATCGCCGAGTTCACCGAAACCCTCGAACGCGTGCTCAACAAGCGCCCGGACCTGACCCACATCGTCATCGAAGAAATCGACACCGATAACTGGGGCTACGCCGGCATCACCACCACCGAATACCGCAAATCCCAAGCCCTTACCGGAGAAACACAATGAGCAAAGTCGTGATCATCACCGGTGCCTCCCAAGGCATCGGCGCCGCTGTGGTTCAAGCCTACCGCGCCCTCGATTACCGCGTGGTGGCCACCTCGCGTTCGATCCAGCCATCCACCGACCCGAACATCCTCACGGTGCCCGGCGACATCGCCGACCCGGCCACCGCCCAGCGCGTCATCCGCGAAGCCCTGGCCACCTTCGGGCGCGTCGACAGCCTGATCAACAACGCCGGCATCTTCATCGCCAAACCCTTCACCGCCTACACCCAGGACGACTACGCCAACGTGCTGGCGGTGAACCTCAACGGCTTTTTCTACATCACCCAACTGGCCATTGCCGAGATGGAAAAACACGGCGCCGGCCACGTCGTCAATGTGACCACCAGCCTGGTCGATCACGCCATCGACGGCGTGCCTTCGGTACTCGCCAGCCTCACCAAAGGCGGGCTGAACGCCGCGACCAAATCCCTGGCGATTGAATACGCCAAACGCGGCATTCGGGTGAACGCGGTAAGCCCAGGCATCATCAAGACGCCGATGCATGGCGAAGACTCCCACGCTGCATTGGGGCAACTGCACCCGGTAGGGCGTATGGGCGAAGTGAGTGATATCGCCCAGGCGATCACCTACCTGGAGAGCGCGGGGTTTGTCACCGGTGAGATCCTGCATGTGGACGGCGGGCAAAGCGCCGGGCACTGACACGCTGACGCGCCTGGCCTAACCCGGCCGGGCGTGGTCATCCCGTGGCGAGCGCCCGAAAAAGGCCTTATAGGCTCGGCTGAACGCGGCCTCGGACTCATAGCCAATCGCAAAACCCACTTCGCCGATGCGACCTTCCTGCTGGGCCGGCGTTGCATGAATAGCCCGTAGCGCCCGAGCGATACGCACATCCGACAACCAAGCGCTTCTATGTGGGAGCCGGGCTGAACTGCGATAGCGCCCGCCCGGCGAGCCCATTTACCGCTTACTGCTCAGCATTACAGGGCGACGCCAACACCTTCACCACATCATCAATCACCGCCTTGCTCATCTCCTGCAAATAATGCGACGCCCAGGCATAACGGTCCGTCTCCTTCGTCATCGCCGCATCCTCTGCGAGCAACTTGGCGACGTGGAGCAAATCGGAAACGTGGTGCAAGGCTTCATGCAGGGAAACACCGCTGTTGACGCGGAACAGAGGTTGGTCGGAGTGAAAGGAGAAAGGGGTGACGCCGAGGGTGGTGAGTGCGGGTGGGTTTGTTGCGGTCATTGGTGGAACTCCCATATTGAGTGAGAGCAACACGTTCGTTGTGACAACGAATGCGTGGCGCTAGTGGCGCCTGCATCAAATCGGGTTCTCAGGCCCGGTCGCTGGGTGGTGGCGACGGGGGGAGGTTAGCGTGGTGAGGGGTGCGGAGCAATCGGGAAAATTGATGGGTTGTTTTTTCGGTTGGGTCAGGTGGTACGGATAGGTGGCTGGGGGAATTATTGGTTTTATGAGGGCGGCATAATTATTGGCTGGGCATAATTTTGAATAAAGCTTGGGAGGCGGGTGAGGGTGGCTTTTGGTGGTCCGGTGGGTTTGGAGAATACGTCTCCCGGGGCTGACGTTGAGCTGAGCAAGGCATCATAGAAGTCGAGATTTGGACTGAGGCAAGCAGCCCGAGATGTTAAGTGTGGACACTTTTTGGGCATTTCGGCCAAAACAGTGATCTGACTTTTTGCGGTTTCCCAAACCCCAGAAACCACAAAGCCCCGCATTGCGGGGCTTTGAGATATGGTGCCGGCACCAGGAGTCGAACCCGGGACCTACTGATTACAAGTCAGTTGCTCTACCAACTGAGCTATACCGGCGTGTTAGGGCGACGATTATAGCGATTGCCAAGCTTCTGTAAACCCCTGAATTCTGACTATTTTTGCAGATACCAAGGTTTTTTTACGCTCGCTGCTTTTTCTTACCCTCGAGAGCCTCAAATCCGACTCAATTGCCGTCGCCACACTGGTCGGTAAATTTCATGTACGCCAACACCTGCGTCTCGCCTTTAGAGTCCAGGTAGGTCATGCGCGCGTTCACCACGCCGCATCCCGAGCGGGTGTCTTCGGTGGTCGACAGCACCCGTTGAATATCCGGCTGATGACTTGCCTCGGCATGGGCGGTGAAGGTCAGGCCAAGCAGGCTGGCGGCGATTAGGGTTTTCCAGTTGTTGGTGTTCATGGTGATGGCCTCTGAGGAGCAATGGTGGGGTGAGGCCATTGAATGCCGGGGAGGTATCCGGGCTGTGTCGCCCAGGGCGGGTTTTGTTTCGTTGTGTATGGTGTGGGGGTCTATGTACTTGTTGATACGAACGGCGAGCTTGTATTGGTTAAAAAACACACAGTGATCGCGTCGTGCGTTGTTTTATAGATGTATATCTCCTGGCAAAAGAACAGCCATAAAAACGGCGTAATGCAGCTCATCTTCAAATCTGGCAGGCGTTGCCCAGGCGCGGGTTTGCCGGCTGGCCACCTTTGGTGAAACCGATGCTGTGCAGCAGCAAAGCCTTAATCGCTGGCTCGGCCAGGACCAGGCATTTCTCGCCAAGCGCCTGGCCGCTTCGTTTCGCCGTTTGGCCAAGATGGACGAGGTGCTCGCGCCGTACCTTGCGGGGCGGCGCAGGCCTATGGGCGCGACACGTTTGACCCAGCGTTGAATAGCGGCGGCTGCCAGGATGTAACTGCGTTATGCCGTGCGTTGAGCTTTCGGATGCAGCAGCCTGGAAATAGCCATTAAATTGACTATTTACCGCTTGTCTAAAAAACGATCAGCTAAAACACCAAAATAATGACACCTGCCTGCGTGTGACACAGAATGCCTCACTAAGACGCCCATAATAAGACCTGCGGTAAGTGCCTGCTTGCCGACCTTCACGTCTTTAGCTGCGTCGTGAGGAGCTGCCCATGAGCCTTAGCGAAGAGCTGTTGACGTTGTTCGGTAAGAACGTCAGCCATGATGCCGACGGCATCAATGCACGCATGCACGTTTTTGGCAGTGTGCCCGCAAACGAAAACACCCATTCCCAATCGACTCATTCAGCAGCGCTGCGCCCCAAAGTGGTGGCGTTGGTGTCGATCAATGGTGGTGTCGGCCGCAGCACTCTGGCCACGGCGTTGAGCAGCGGTTTGCAGCGTCATGGCGAATCGGTGGTGGCGCTGGACCTGGACCCGCAGAATGCCTTGCACCATCACTTTGGCTTCAGTGCGACATTGCCGGGTATCGGCCGTACCAGCCTGGAGCATGGGCAGTGGAGCCCGCTGCAGCAGCTTGGCTTTGCCGGTTGCCAGGTCATAACCTTTGGCGATATCGACATTGAGCAGCAGGAAAGCCTCGAGCGCTGGCTCAAACATGAACCCAGCTGGTTGGCGCAGCGCCTGGCGGCCCTGGGCTTGAGCGAGCGGCAGACGGTGATCATCGATACGCCCGCCGGTAATAACGTTTACTCCCATCAAGCGCTGAGCGTGGCCGATGTGGTGCTGGTTATCACCCAGGCCGACGCCGCCTGCCTGGGTACCCTTGATCATTTGGATGGATTGCTCGCGCCGCACCTTGAGGGTGAACGCCCGCCGGTGGTGCATGTGGTGGTCAACCAAGTGGATGAGAGCAACGCCTTTAGCCTGGACATGCTGGAGGCGTTCAAACAGCGGCTGGGCAAAGCGCCGCTGGAGATGCACCGCGATATGGCGATCAACGAAGCGTTGGCGTTTGCGGCCGACCCGTTGGATAACGCTACAAAGCGGCTGGCTGGCGACGATATCAACGAGATTTGTCGCGTGCTGAAAGCACCGAAAAGAACCGCATAAATCGCGCTTTATGCAGTTAGCGCCAGATGCTTATGCACAATCGGTTGGTCGGGCCTGTCACGAAACAGCCATTTTGTGGAGCCGTTCTCAACACGCTGCAACTGCCTGTTTTGTGTGCGTTTTATTTTGTGAACAAAAAATGACCAGGGTGGGTTTTGGCCTGTAGCGCTGATAGCTACGGCCTCTGTAAAGAAGTCATCAACAGAGTTATCCACAGGGCGCGTGTAGGAAGTTTCGCCCTTTAATCGCGCTCCGCCAGCACCATCAAGTTGCGCGGCGTTAGCGTAGGTTCGCAGAAGGTGCCTATCTCAACCTTGTAGCCCTGATCTTTCAAGAACAGCGCGCGATCCAAGACCAGCCACAGTTCCAGCGGCCGCCGAAACAATCCTCTGACCAACTCCAGGTTGCGCACCTCGGCCAAGCGCAGCCAGCCGTGCGCCTCCAGCGCCGCCCAATCCTGTTCACCTGTGGATAAATCCTTGAGACGCGCCAGTTCTCGGCAGTAGTCAGCGAAGGGTTTGTCCAGCCAGCTGGCAGGCAGGGACGGTGTGGGGAGGTACTCATCGCAGCCACGCAGGTGGCGTTGCAACTGATCGAAACCCAGGCGCCGGGCCATGGAGGTGTCCCGTTGCTGGCGCACGCGATTACCGGCGGTGACGGTTTCGCTCAGCGGTAACCCCAGGTCATCGACCGAAAGCTGTAGTAACGAGGCGCGCCCGGCGGTCGACAAGGCCTGATAGCGCTCGGCGCCGATGCGGTTATAGCAGCAAGGTGCCAGCGCGAGCTGCTTGCAGCCCGTCGCGCTGGCCACGTGCAACAGCCGCACATGCAGATCGCCGCAGGCGTGTAAGGCGACGGGCGTGTGCTCGGCACTGATCGCCACATCGGCCATCACGTCTTGCAGGCGATGGGTGACAGCCAGGCCGTGATGGTCGCTCAAGGCCTGGCCCGAGGCGATCAGCGCCGGGTCGTACTCGAGGCAGGTCAGCTGTTGGCCAGGTTGCAGCAAGCGCCGGCCGAGGTGGCCTTTACCGGCGCACCAGTCCAGCCAATGCTTGGGGGTTGCGGCAAACTTCAGCGCGGCGCCGAACGCTTCAATTTGCTGCCATTTACGCCCTGGCACATCCACGTTCAGGCGATGGCGGGCAGGCTCCAGCGTGTGTGCGGGTAACTTATCCACAGCGCTGAGCTGCGCTGCCTGAAAAGCCAGCTGTGGAAATGGCGCAGGCGCCGGCAGGTCATAGGGGTGGTTGTGACTGGCTTCGGCATCGGCCAGCGAGCGCTGGCGCAGCCATTGGGCCAGCTCGGGGTGCTGGTGTTCCCAGGGTAAGTGCAAGTGCGTAAAGGGCCGTGGTCGCCACAGCCCTTGGTGCTCGATTAGAAACGCGTCCAGCGCCGCAAAGCGAGCCTTAACGTCCCTGGCAAGCATCGACGCGCAGCCAGCGTTCGAGCAGTTTGAAGCCCCGCACCAGGATGTAGGCCATCAGCAGGTAGAACAGCCCGGCGGCGAAGAAGATCTCCACCGGCAGGTAGGTGCGGGCGATGATGGTGCGCGCCATGCCGGTCAGTTCCAGCAGGGTGACGGTGCTGGCCAGGGCGCTGGCCTTGAGCATCAGGATCACTTCGTTGCTGTACGCCGGCAGGCCAATGCGCGAGGCACGCGGCAGGATGATGTAGAACAGCGTCTTGGGTTTGGACATGCCCAGGGCGCGCGCCGCTTCGATCTCACCCGGCGGGATGGCCTGGATAGCGCCGCGCAGGATCTCGGCGATATAGGCGGCGGTGTGCAAGGTCATGGTGGCCGTGGCGCACCAGAACGGATCGCGCAGGTACGGCCACATGAAGCTCTCACGCACGGCATCGAACTGTGCCAGGCCGTAATAAACCAGGAACAACTGCACCAGCAGCGGCGTGCCACGGAAGAAGAAAATATAGGCGTAGGGCAGGGCGCTCACGTACCAGCGGCGCGAGGAACGCGCGATACCCAGCGGAATCGCCAGCAGCAGGCCGGCGATCACGGCGATGGCCACCAGTTCCAGGGTCAGGGTTGCGCCTTGGGCCAGTTTGGGCAGCCACTTGATGATCACGGCCCAGTTCAGGCCCAGGTCGAAGTGCGACAGCCAGCTGTAGTCACCGCTCATTGGGTGCTCCTTGCAAAGCCGCGGGCGGCGCGTTTTTCCAGGAAGTACATGCCCGTCATGGCCAGCACGGTGAGGCCCAGGTACATGAAGGCTGCCACCATAAAGAAGGTGAACGGCTGCTTGGTCACGGTCACGCCGATTTGTGCGTGACGCATGATTTCTTCAAGGCCGATCACCGACACCAGCGCGGTGTCTTTCATCAGGATCATGAACAGGTTGCCCAGGCCCGGCAGGGCGATGCGCCACATCTGCGGCATGATCAAGCGGGTGAAAATCCGCACCTTCGACAGGCCCAGCGCCACACCGGCTTCGCGGTGGCCTTTGGGAATGGCGAGAATCGCGCCACGGAACACTTCCGTGGCGTAGGCGCCAAAGCACAGGCCCAGGGCGATAACCCCGGCGGCAAAGGCACTGAGAGAAAGGTCGGGGTTACCGAAAAACTCGCCCAGGGCACGCATCAGGTTGACGGTGCCGAAGTAAATCAGCAGCACCCACAACAGCTCGGGAATGCCACGAACGATGGTCGAGTAAGCACCGCCCAGCCATTGCAACGGCTTGTACGGTGAAGTCTTGGCCAAGGCGCCGGCAAGGCCGAACACCAGCCCCAGGCACAGGGCCGTGAGCGCCAGTTTGACGGTCATCAGCGCGCCAGCGGCAAGCGCCGGGCCGAATCCGTAGAGATCGAAATTCATGGTGTTTTCATATCGCGGCAGGCATTGCTGAAAGCCGGCGCGCTACTTATAGAAGCGCGCCGGTCAGGCCATTCAGATCATTCGATGCTGAACGGGAAGTACTTGTCGTTGATCTTCTTGTAGGTGCCGTCTGCCTTGATCTCTGCCAGGGCTTTGTTCAGGCGCTCGCGCAGCGGGTCGCCCTTGCGTACGGCGATACCGATCTTGTCGCTTTCTACCACCGGGTCGCCTTTGAACTCATAGGCCGAACCGTCTTTGCTCTTGAGCCATTCGTACTGCACGTACTTGTCGGCGAGAATCCCGTCCAAACGGCCGGAAGTCAGGTCGAGGTAGGCGTTTTCCTGGGTGTCGTAGAGCTTGGCGGTGGTGTCCGGCAGCTTGTCTTCCAGGTAAGTACCGGCCAGCGTTGCGCGCTGTGCACCGATGATCTTGCCTTTCAGGTAACCGGCGTCGGTCTTGAAGTCGGCTGTGGCTTTAGGTGCGATGAATTGCAGCTTGTTGGAGTAGTACGGGTCGGTGAAGTCGACGGCTTGCTTGCGCTCATCGGTGATCGACAGCGAAGACACCAGGAAGTCGAACTTCTTCGCGTTCAGGGCCGGGATGATGCCGTCCCAATCAGACACATACACTTCGCATTTTTCGACTTTCATCTTGGCGCAGAGGGCGTCGCCGATGTCTTTGTCAAAGCCCACGACGTTGCCGCTGGCGTCTTTATTGTTGAAGGGCGGGTAGGCCGCTTCGATCCCCATTTTCAAGGTTTCTGCCATGGCCGTGGCGCTGAACGCCATCGAAACGGCCGCGGCCAGAAGGAATTTTTTATAGTTCTGCATGCATGTTGCTCCGTTAGCGGTTGCTGGACATGAATTGTTTGCAGCGCGCCGAAAGCGGGTTTTCAAACACCTGCAGTGGCGATCCTTGCTCTTCGACCAGGCCCTGGTGCAGGAACACCACTTCACTGGAAACCTGACGGGCAAAGCCCATTTCATGAGTGACCAGCAGCATGGTGCGGCCTTCTTCGGCCAGCGCGCGGATCACATTAAGTACTTCCTGGACCATTTCCGGGTCAAGCGCCGATGTCGGCTCGTCGAACAGGATGACCTTGGGCTGCATGGCCAGGGTGCGCGCTATGGCCGCGCGTTGTTGCTGGCCGCCGGACAGTTGCGCAGGGTAGGCGTGGCGCTTGTCGCTGATGCCGACCTTGGCCAGCAGGGCTTCGGCCACTTCTATCGCTTCGGCCTTGCTCTGGCCGAGCACACGGCGGGGCGCCTCGATGATGTTGTCGAGGATGCTCATGTGCGGCCACAGGTTAAAGTTTTGAAACACAAAACCGATTTCGCTGCGCAGGCGGTTGATCTGTTTGCCGTCGGCGGCCATCAGCTCGCCGTTTTTCGCGGCTTTTAGCTTGAGCTCTTCACCGGCCACCAGGATCTGGCCCTGATGCGGGTTTTCCAGCAGGTTGATGCAACGCAAAAAGGTGGACTTGCCGGAACCGGAGGAACCCAGGATCGAGATCACGTCGCCGTCGCGGGCGGTCAGCGAGATACCTTTGAGTACCTCCAGCTCACCATAGCGTTTATGCAAGTTGCGGATTTCAAGCGCGGGCGCGGCCTCAGCCATGTGCGGTCCTCATTGTGTTCAGTGCATTCTTGCTGTTGGGCCGCCTTCCTGGCGAGGCGCCAAGCTAGCATAGCGTTCGGATGGCAGCCAACAGCGCTGCGGACGGTTAACGGGTGGTCTGCGGCAAGGTGTCGCATCGGCACAGCAGCGTGTCGCGCTATCAACAACCTACAGACGTCTGAACCCGATAAATCCACAGGCTTCGCGTAAAAAAGGGCGCGATGGTGCCAGCTTTGGCCGGGTGTTGGAAGGGTTAACCGGGCAAACGGTCCTTATCAGCCCTTTTATGGAGCGTCACGTACTTTTTGTGTGTGTTTTTGGTGCGTATTTTGGTGTCGCAGTTGGGTCGCACGGTAACGCTATAGCGGAATGCCATAGTTCTCAACGACTTGCGTGAGCTAATGAATTGTCCTACAGCCCACGTCAATCGTGGCTCTGTAATATTTTGGCGCAAATCTTGCGTAAAAAATAAAGAACGCCCCGTTGGTTTCTTTTCACGAGAAGGATCGCAGGCCGGGCGGACCGTTTTCGCAATTCCTCGCAAAGGTGTGTCAATGAGTAGTACGCAAAGCTCCAATGACCTCGAACAGGGGCTCAAACCGCGTCACGTCACCATGCTGTCGATTGCCGGCGTTATTGGTGCCGGTTTGTTTGTCGGCTCCGGCCACGCGATTGCTGCCGCCGGCCCCGCCGTGCTGCTGGCTTACGCCGCTGCGGGCACGCTGGTGGTGTTGGTGATGCGCATGCTCGCCGAAATGGCCGTGGCCTCCCCGGACACCGGTTCGTTCTCCACCTATGCCGACCGTGCGATCGGTCACTGGGCCGGTTTCACCATCGGCTGGTTGTACTGGTGGTTCTGGGTGCTGGTGATTCCACTGGAAGCCAACGCCGCCGCGACCATCCTGCATGCCTGGTTCCCCGATGTGGCGATCTGGGCGTTTACCCTGATCATCACCTTGCTGCTCACGGCCACTAACCTGTTCAGCGTGAAGAACTACGGCGAGTTCGAGTTCTGGTTTGCGCTGATCAAAGTCGTGGCGATCGTAGCCTTTGTGATCCTTGGCCTCGCGGCGATCTTCGGCTTCCTGCCGACCAGCCAGGTCAGCGGTGTTTCGCACCTGTTCGACACCCAGGGCTTCATGCCTAATGGCATGGGCGCGGTATTGGCGGCGATCCTGACCACCATGTTCTCGTTCATGGGTACCGAGATCGTCACCATTGCAGCGGCCGAATCGAAGAACCCTGGCCAGCAAATCACCAAGGCCACCAACTCGGTGATCTGGCGGATTGGTTTGTTCTACCTGCTGTCGATCTTCATCGTGGTGTCCCTGGTGCCATGGAACGATCCGACCCTGGCGGCGGTAGGTTCCTACCAGACCGTGCTGGAACGCATGGGCATCCCGAATGCCAAGCTGATCGTCGACCTGGTGGTATTGGTTGCCGTGACCAGCTGCCTCAACTCGGCGCTGTACACCGCCTCGCGCATGCTGTTCTCCCTGGGCCGTCGCGGTGATGCACCGGCCGTGGCCAAGCGCACCAACAAAAGCGGCACGCCTTACTGGGCGGTGTTGCTGTCGACGGGTGCTGCGTTCCTGGCCGTATTCGCCAACTACGTGGCGCCGGCTGCAGTGTTCGAATTCCTGCTGGCCAGCTCCGGCGCCATTGCGCTGCTGGTGTACCTGGTGATCGCCGTATCGCAACTGCGCATGCGTCAGAAGCGTACCGCTGCAGGCGAGAAAATTGTCTTCAAGATGTGGCTGTTCCCGGGCCTGACCTACGCGGTGATGGTGTTCATCGTCGGCACGTTGACCATCATGCTGTTCCAGGAAGCCCACCGCGTCGAGATCATCGCGACCGGTATTCTGAGCTTGTTGGTAGTGCTGGCTGGGCTGTTCGTGGCGAGCCGCCGCAAGGCGCAGAAGGTAGGCGCTGCGGTGCTCAATTGATGTGATGAACTGCGGTGCGCAGTGCGCCGCAGTTCAAAAAAAGTGTGGGAGCCGGGCTTGCCCGCGATGACGGGCTGGCAGGCGATAAATTCTTCGGCTGACACGCCGCCTTCGCGAGCAAGCCCGCTCCCACAGTTGTTTTGTGTCAGTCCGCAGTATCAGCTAGAAACACTGAACCCTGTGGGAGCCGGGCTTGCCCGCGATGACGGGCTGGCAGTCGATAAATTCCTCGCCTGACACACCGCCATCGCGGGCAAGCCCGCTCCCACACTTTGTTGTGTATCAGTCCTGGGAGTTGGCCAGCGCCTGGGATGCCGCCACGTAATCGGCCTGGAACTGCGGGGATTCAATCCACGCCAGCGCCGCTGCTTCATCCTCGGTGTCCGTCGCCCACTGGCGATACTCGATCAGCGCCGCCAGGATAAAATCTGTCGCGTCTTCTTCGCCTTCCTGCTCCAGCACCACGGCCAACAGTGGGTGCGCCAGGAATGCAGCACACAACGCTTGCTGGCTGCTCTCGCCGGCTGCGCGCATCTCGACGAACAACTCGGTCAAATCCACCGACTCAAGGTCAATGCGGCTGTCGTCGCCAGCGAACGCATCCGGCTTGGTCGCGACGGCGCGCTGGGTGCGGTTTTGCTTGGCCTTGGCCTTGGCCCGGTGGGCACGTTTTTGCTGCTTGTTCGGCGAGGCCATGGGCTCAACGTCCTTGGGTTCTTAATCGGGGTGGGGTATTGAAGCGCAGGTTGGGGGAAATCCCAAGGAAATCTAGACGCGCACGCCGGGTGTGCCGGGCGCCAATTCGCCTTTCTGCAGCCATCCCAGCGCAATCGGCCACAACCGGTCCTGATATTCACTGCGAAAGAAGGCGAAATGCCCGACGGTTTTTTCGCCGATATCCCCGGGCGCGATTCGCAGGTGAGTGCGCGCGCTGTTTTCAAAATAACCCAGCAGTCGCTCAATAGCCGCCACTGTGCCAAACGGATCGTCGGTGATGCTGATGGCCAGCAACTGCGCCTTCACTCGAGAAAAAGGCAGCTCGCCCAGGCCGCGCCCGCTGGGGCGCGTTTCATAGCGCGGTGTCGGCATGCTCCAGTCGCGCACCACGCCTGCCGGCGTGTCCTCCAGCCAGCCCATGCGCTTGCCGGGGAAGTAGCCGCACAGGGCCGTCACCAGCGGCATCACCACATGCCACTTGGCAAACATGCGCCAGCGCCCGCTCGCCGCGTAATCGCGCCAGTACGCAAACTGCGCGCCGACCGTGACGATGCGCCGAATCACTGCGCCGCAAGCACCGAGCCCTGCCGCGCACCCGCCGAAACTGTGGCCGACCACATCAATCGGCTGCCCCGGAAACTCCCGCTGTGCGCGCTGCAGCATCGCCTCGAAATCCAGCACGCCCCAATCTGACCACGACGCCTTGAAGCCTCGCAACGCGCCGCTGCGGGATTCGCCGATGCCACGGTAGTCGTAGGTGATCACGTCGAAGCCGTTGGCAAACAGGTAGTCGGCGAAGCGTGAATAGTGGCGGCAGCGGACCGAGGTGGCGGCGTTGATGATGACGACCGGGCGTTCGAAGTCGGTGCGCGGGTGGCGCCAGGTGAAGCCGCCGATTGGGTAGCCGTCGGCAGCGGGCTCGCAGAATGTTTGTGGGGCAGGGCGGGTGGGCAGGTTCATGAGTCGGCTCGATACTTGCGCTTTTTGGTACGGGCTTGATCCGCGCGCTTTTATAAGAAGCCGAAACTAACAAATTTAGCGCGTGATGGGCGCAGGAAATGTCGCGATGCTCGACCTCGGCGCTCCCGGTGCTTAGGCTTGCGATCAATTGATCAACCAGAGTCAGCCCATGACCCGTGACACCCTCGAACACAACCAAATCCCGATCTACTTCGTCGCCGTGCTCCTGGCGGTCGCATTTGGCGTGTTCGCCCCTTTGTCAGCCCAAGGTCTTGGCGTGCTGGTCACACCTGCCATCGCAGTGCTGATGTACGCCATGTTCCTGCAAATTCCGTTTCTGGACCTGCGCCAGGGCCTGGGTAATAAACGCTTTATCTGCGCATTGCTGCTGGCCAATTTCATTCTGGTGCCCTTGCTGGTGTGGGCGTTGACCCGGGGCCTGGTGGAACGCCCGGCGTTGCTGGTGGGCGCGCTGCTGGTGTTGCTCACGCCGTGTATCGACTATGTGGTGGTGTTTACCCATATCGGCAAGGGTGACTCGCGGCTGATGCTGGCGGCGACGCCGGTGTTGTTGTTGCTGCAATTGGTGCTGCTGCCGGTGTACCTGAGCTTCATGCTGGGCGCCCAGTCCGCCGTGGTGGTGGCGGTGGGGCCGTTTGTCGAGGCGTTCCTGTTGCTGATTGTGCTGCCGATGATCCTGGCGGTGCTGACCACCTGCCTGGCGCGGCGCTCAAGCGCTATCAATGTTTGGAACAACGCCTGGGCCTGGCTGCCGGTGCCGGCGATGGCGTTGGTGCTGTTTGTGGTGATCGGCTCGCAGATCACTTCGGTGGTGCGCGATATTGCGTTGTTGTTGCCGGTGATCCCGGTGTACCTCGGCTTCCTGTTGCTGGCGCCGCTGATAGGCGCGCTGGCTGCGCGGTTGTTTGCGTTGCCTGCTGTTACCGCGCGGGCGGTGACCTTCAGTGCTTCGACGCGCAACTCATTGGTGGTGCTGCCACTGGCGTTGGCCCTGCCTGAAGACGTGCGCGGGCTGGCCGCAACGGCGGTGATCCTCCAAACCCTGCTTGAGCTGGTGGGCGAGCTACTCTACATCCGGCTGATTCCCGCGCTGGTGTGGCGCGCCGGTCGATAAGTCCATAAATACTCGGATTTGTTCAGGCGTTATTCAGGGGTGGAGTCGGCACCATGGAGTCGGCGTACCCCACCTGAAAGGACATTCGATGGATCACCGCAGCCGTTATCGCCTGGAGTCTCTGGGCCTGTTTCTGATCGCTTTATTGCTGTTTACCTTGGGCATCTGGGACGAGCAACCCCAAGGCTTTGACGGGCGCTGGGCGTTGTTCATGCAGGAAATGTTTCGCCATGGCGCGAGTCTTTTTCCTACCACGTACGGCCAGCCGTACCCGGACTATCCCGGCACTGCGACTTTCTTCAGCTTTGTGTTTGCTCGCCTGTTCGGCGCGCCGAACCACCTGGCCAACGTGCTGCCGACGGCCCTTGCTGCGGCGGGCGTGATCGCCCTGATCTATCGCCTGCTGGTGCCGTTCAGTCGGCCTTGGGCATTGCTGACGGTGCTGCTGACGCTGCTTACCACCCAATTGCTCGATAAGTCGCGCTCGGTCTGCCTGGACCTGATGGTCGCGCTCTTATGCGTAGGCAGCTTCTACCTGCTGCACACGGGCGAGCGTCTCGGGTCACGGCTTCGACAGTTGGCGGTGTTCCCGCTGTTTGTGCTGGCCTTCGCGATTCGTGGGCCTTTGGGGCTTATCGAAGTCTGCGGCGTGGTGTGCGTTTACTGGGCGCTGGGCAAGCCGGGCGAACGGGTCAAGCAGGTGTTGATCCATGGTTTTGTGGGGCTGGCGTTGCTCGGGGCCTGCTGGTGGGCGTTGATGAAGCTGGCGCGTTTCAGCGGTGGCGAGGCCTTTGCCGACGATGTGTTCAGGATGCAGGTCAGTGGGCGCCTCGACGAGTCCGGCGAGCCGTTCTACTTCTACTTCAAGCTGAGTTTGTATCGCTATTTCCCGGTGGTGCCGTTGGCGTTGGCGGCGATGATCGCGCTGCGGCATCGCTGGTCTGAGCGCTGGGTCAACGAAGACGTGCAAATGGTGGTGCGGCTGGCGGCCTGTGGCCTGATGATCCTGCTCGGGCTGTCGGTGCCGCACTTCAAGCGTGCTTACTACATTCTGCCGATGGTGCCGATGTTTGCCGCTGTCGCCGCCTATGGGCTGCTCCAGGCGCAAAACTGGTTCGTCGGCGTGCGCCGCTGCTACGAATGGCTCGTCGTGGCGCTACCGGCGTTGTGCGTGGTGGTGTTGTTTATCTGCCGGCACACCTGGCAGAAGCACGGTTACTGGCCCGACGTGTCGCTGCCGCCGTTGATTGGCGTGTGGGTGGTGCTGCAAGTGGCGGCGCTGGTTGTCTGGCGTCGCCCGTTGCGCCTGGTGTGGCTCAGTGTGATCGCCTTGGCGGCGCAATGGTTGCTGCTGGTGGTGGTGATCGACCCGGCCAAGGACCTGCAATACGACACCCGCAAGTTTGTCAGCCAGGTAGAGGCATTGCGTGCGTCGCAGCCGGGGCCATTGGTGTTTGTCGACCTTGGCCGCGACACCTGGGCTATCCGCTACATGATGAACCTGACGCACGATGAGCAACCGCTGTTCGTCGCCGGTAACGAGCCCGAGAAGCTCGCCACCCTGCCGCTTCCATCCTGGGTGCTGGTGCCGCGCAAAGAAGCAGCGCTGCTCAAGGGCACGCCGATGGAGCAGCAGGCGCCAAACTTCGAAGGGCGGCTTAACGACAACCCGCTGATGGTGTTTCTACTGCAGTAGGCAGGCGCCTACTTGCACTGGTAGCCCTCGGGCATCGTCACGGTGTAGTTGCGCTGCACGCGGTCCTGGAAGTTGAGGTTCTGCAGGCCCTGTTCGACCAGGAACGCTTCGATCTTGGTGGCCTGGCAGTCTTCGTTGTAGGACATCACCCGCAACACGTACACCGCGCGCCGGCTTGCTTCGTCACGCGCGGTGGCGGTGAAGGTAGTGAGCGTGGTGTAGCCGGTGCGCTCCGAGGTGCCCACCGGGCCGTAGGTGGTGTTCGGCTTGCTGGTGCAGGTCAGCTGGTCGGCTTTCTTTTTGTTCTTCTTGCACTCGGTGGTGGTGCTGGTGGGCACCTGGCCGTAATCGGTGGCGGTATAGCGGTAAGTGACCTGCTTGCTGTCGACGTCCAGGATGATGGTCATTTTGATTGGCCCATGGTTCTTGGGCAGGCTGGCATCGGTGTACACCTCGCGAAAGCCCTGGTCCTTCATGGCGCTGACCATGTCCCGCAGGTAATAGCGGGCATTGAGCGTGTTTTGCGCGCTGCCGCCCACGGACGTGGTCACCAGCACCAGTGCCTGTCGATCAAAGTGATAGTCCGGATCGGGGGTTGCGTTGATCGAGACATCCATTTGTGTGGCGCAGCCACTGAGCAACGTCGTCAGCAGCAACAGCGCGCAGATCAAGTACCGGTTCATCAAATAACTACCTTGCAACAGAAAATTCAGTAACAGCTAAACGATCGAGCAGCGGGATAAATAACCCTCGGGTGTGAATCGGGCGGGGCATTGGCCCGCGGCCACTAAATCGCAGGCAATAAAAAACCCCAAGGAATCATCTTCGCTTGGGGTTTTTCGGTATTAGTGGTGCCCAGAGACGGAATCGAACCGCCGACACGGGGATTTTCAATCCCCTGCTCTACCGACTGAGCTATCTGGGCAACGGGGCGCATTAAACGGGTTTTTCAGGGGGTCGTCAAGCAAGTTTTCAAAAAATATTTAATTATTACCGTCGCTTACGTGCCGACCCCGGTTTTTGATCAATTATTGAGCAGGCGGCACGTAACCGTCGGCCTTGGCGTAATCCTCGCCGGAAAAGAACTTATCCATTTCACCCGCCAGGTATTTGCGATCTTCGCCGTTCATCATGTTCAGGCGTTTTTCGTTGATCAGCAGGGTCTGGTGTTTCAGCCAGTCACCCCAGGCTTGGGCAGAGATATGCTCGAAAATGTCCTGGCCCTTGGCACCTGGATACGGAGGGCGTTCCAGGCCTGGCAGTTCTTCTTTGTACTTGCGGCACATTACGGTGCGGGTCATGACGAAACTCCTGCGTTCAATACGTCGGCCGCGCGCTTCAGCAGTTTTTTCACCGGGGCGGCAAGGCCCAGGCGCGGCGGGGTGGCGAGGTTATACCAGAGCCAGTCGGCCTCGGCCACGTGATGGGCGGATTCCTCGACCTGCACCAGCCAGGGCTCGATGGCCAGCTGGAAGTGGCTGAAGGTGTGGATCAGCCCCGGCAGCGCCTGTTGCTCGCCCAGTGCCAGCGCGTGCTGGTTGGCGAGGTGTTCCAGGTCTTGCAGGTCATCGAGTTCCGGCAAGCTCCACAAGCCGCCCCACAGGCCCGTGGACGGGCGACGGTAAAGCAGGATCGCGCCCTCGGCGTTGGCCAGCAGTGGCATCAGCGTGCGCTTTTGCGGGATGGTCTTGCGCGGCTTGGGGATCGGGTAACGCGTCTCCAGGCCGAGCATGTGGGCTTCGCAGCCTTTTTCCAGCGGGCACAGCAGGCAGCTTGGCTTGCTGCGCGTGCAGAGCGTGGCGCCCATGTCCATCATTGCCTGGGTGTAGGCGTTGACGCGGTCGTGGGGCGTAAAGCGCTCAGCGGTGGCCCAGAGCTGTTTCGCGACCTTGGGTTCGCCTGGGTAGCCCTCTTGCGCAGTAAAACGCGCCAGCACGCGTTTGACGTTGCCGTCGAGGATCGGCGCGCGCAGGCCCATGCTCAAACTGGCGATGGCGCCGGCAGTGGACAGGCCAATGCCAGGCAGCTCAGTGAGTTTTTCCACATCCTTGGGAAATTCGCCGCCGTATTCAGCAACGACAATCTTGGCGGTCTTCTGCAGGTTACGTGCACGGGTGTAGTAACCCAGGCCGGTCCACAGGTGCAGCACTTCATCTTCCGGCGCGGCGGCCAGGGCTTCGACCGTCGGCAAGGAAGCCATGAACCGGTCGAAGTAATTGAGCACGGTGCTCACCTGGGTCTGTTGCAACATGATCTCCGAGACCCACACCCGGTAAGGCGTGATGCCCTGTTGCCAGGGCAGGTCATGGCGACCGTGGCGGTCGTACCAATCCAGCACCGCCTGTGAAAACTGCTCGTTTCTCATCGTTTGAACAGGCCTTTAAGGGCGTCTTTAAGCTGCGGATTAACCTTGTCGAGCTTCTCTTCGATTTTGTCGCTGAGCTTGTTGCCGGCGGCTTTGATGGCGACCTGAGTCAAGCCGTCCTTGTCCAGGCGGCAGGCCTTGGCGCCCAGCTCCAGCGGGCCACGGCAGCGCAGCGGCACTTCGATGTTCTGGAAGTTGGCGCCGACCTGGCAGGCCGGGTCCGGCACATCGCGCTGGTCGCCTTCGACGATGATGCCAACGCGGTAGTCCATGCCCAGCACGCGCAGGTCGACGTCACCGTTGCCGTTGACCGCCAGGCCCGGGATGCGCACTTTGAGGTCCGGGTTGCTCGCCACCCCGTTACGGAAGTTAAGCGTGCCGCGCAGTTCCTGGAACGGCGTGTCCTTGCCCTGTGGCGTGGTGCTCAGGGTCTTGCGGTTGAGTAAGGCAATGCCGGTACACAGCTGCTGTTCAATGTTGGCGTTGAGCAGCGCGCCGTTATTGATCACAAAGCTGGCGGTACCGTTAAGGCTGTCGATCAGCGCTTTTTGGCTGTTGCCACGGCCGGTGAGGTTGCTGTCGAGAGTAACCTGGCCTTTGACCGGCGGGTTTTGCCCCTGGGCTTGCAGGATGCGTTCAACCGGTACTTGCTTGATGTGGGTTTGCAGCGCCAGCAGCGGAATGTCCTGGCGCACATCGAGTGTGCCGTTGGCCTGGAAGGTGCCGTTGTAGAGGCTGCCGCTCAAGGTGTCGAGCTTGAGCTGGCCATCGGCGCCGGAGGCTTTGAGCGCTGCATTCTGGATCGGCAGCTTGCTCAGGGTCAGTTGCCCAAAAGCCAGGTCGGCGTTGACGTCCAGGGTGCGCAGGCGGGTCAGTGGCAGCAGCTTGTCGGTGCTCCACGCGCCTTTGGTCGGGGCTTCCGGCAGTGGTGTGGTGCCACCGGCGGCCATGGCGCCAGCTTCGCTGTTCTGCACTTCGGCCTGGCGGGCAGCGGTTGCACCTTTGGCCGATTCGGACTTGGCCGGCAGGTAGTTGTCGGCGTTGAAGGTGTCGCCCTTGAGCTGCACGCGCAAGGCTTGCTTGGCGAAGTCATCCACGGCGATGCGACCGGTGAAGGTGCTGCCGTCGAGTTTCAGGTTCAGGTCTTCCAGCGCCACGCTGGTCGGGGTGCCCTTGAGGCGGCTGACCAGCTCGACCTTGCTCAGGCTGCCGTCAGCCATGGGCGGCAGAGGGTGGCCGATGCTGTCGAGGAACTTGGCCAGGTCAAACTGGGCAATCGACAACGCGCCGCTGACTTGCGGGGATTTGTTCAGGTCATTGACCTTCAGTTCGCCCAAGGCGCGCAGTTGGTTGGCGGAGAGCTTGAGGTTGGTCCACTCGGCGATGTTGGCCGCCAGGTCCACCAGCAATTGGCCCTGGGTGGAGAAGGTCACGGTCTTGCCTTGCAGCGGCTCGCCGGTGGCTTCGCCGCTGAGTTTCATGTCTTCGAACTGGTAGCGCTGCAGGGCACGCTGGATGCGCAGGTTGCCGCTCAGTTCGGTTTTGACGCGCATCAGCGGCTGGTTGCTGCCCAGGAATGCAGTGAGTTTGAGTGGAATACTCGCGCCTTCGTGCACGGCGCCGGCGCTCAACTGGATGCTTTCGGCACTGAACTGTTTGCCGGTTTGTTCATCGTTGTATTCAACGCGGGCGTTGTTGATGGTCAGGCTGTCGATGTCCAGGCGGATCGGCTTGGGTGGCTTCTCCGGTTCGGGTTCGGCAGGGGCTTGTGCTGGGGCAGGGGCGCTGGCGATGTCGGCCGCGTCGGGCACATTCTTGCCGATGTCTTCCCAGTTGCCGTGGCCTTGCTTGTCACGGTTAAGGCGCAGGTTGAGGCCTTCGACACGCACATCGCTCATCTGCACTTCGCGGCGCAGCAGTGGCAGCACGCGCACCGACAGGCCGAGCATTTGCAAGTCGGCGAACGGTTGGGTCGGGGTGGTCAGGGTTGCCACGCTGGCTTCGTGCAACTCAAGGCCCAGCCAGGGGAACAGGCTCCAGCCAATATCGCCATTGAGCGTCAGCTCGATGTGGGCCTTGTCGCGGGCAATCTGGCGAATCTCGTCTTTGTAGTCGTTGGGATCGAAGAGGTGGGTCAGGGCAAAGCCCAGGGCCACAATGATCAGCAACAGCCCGAGGAGTACCAGACCCAGGATTTTGCCGAACGCTTTCATGGGCGAGTCCTTGTATGTCGATTTCAAAATTTAGCCGCAGAGTATAACGCCCGAAGGCCTGCGTCAGTTCACGCATCGTTACATTGTATCCAGGGACGGCAAAATAGGATTTTGCCGTCAGGCAGATCAGGTTGAGTGAAAAAGGTGATGTCAGTTTGGTTTTTCTGTCATCCACTGGTGCTAATCTTCGCGGGTTCGTCTGTCGTCTGCGACACAGCGTCGCGCTTAAAAGGAGCTTTACTCAACAACAACGGCCAACGCTCTGCGTGCAAGGTCGAGGGAGAGAGCGCCTGACGGACACATACTAATAACTGGGGGAAACACCAATGAGCACTAGCACTGCGGCCGGTAGTACTGCCGCGCAGCCCGCGTTCCTGTCCAAGGAGCGCATTATCGCCAAGCCCGGCTTCAACCGCTGGCTGGTTCCGCCGGCCGCCCTGGCCATCCACCTCTGCATCGGCATGGCCTACGGGTTCTCGGTGTTTTGGCTGCCGCTGTCCAAGGCTCTGGGTATCACCGCGCCGGTCGCCTGCGCGCCGGACATGAGCTTTATCGCGCAAGTCTTCTCGTCCCAGTGCGACTGGCCCATCTCCATGCTGGGCTGGATCTACACCCTGTTCTTCATCTTCCTGGGTTGCTCGGCAGCCATCTGGGGCGGCTGGCTGGAACATGCCGGGCCACGTAAGGCGGGCGTTGTGTCGGCGTTGTGCTGGTGCGGCGGCCTGTTGATCTCGGCGCTGGGGATTTATACCCACCAGATCTGGCTGATGTGGATCGGCTCCGGCGTGATCGGTGGTATTGGCCTGGGGCTGGGTTATATCTCGCCCGTATCGACCCTGATCAAGTGGTTCCCGGACAAGCGCGGCATGGCCACTGGCATGGCGATCATGGGCTTCGGCGGTGGCGCAATGGTGGGTGCACCGTTGGCCGCAGCGCTGATGGGCCACTTCGCCTCGCCAACCAGCGTGGGCGTGTGGCAGAGCTTTGTAGTCATGGCCGTGATTTATTTCGTGTTCATGATCGGTGGCGCACTGTCCTACCGCGTTCCGCCGACCGGCTGGAAGCCTGAGGGCTGGACCGCGCCGGCGAAAAAAGCCAGCAACGCGATGATCACCCACCGTCACGTGCACGTGAACGTGGCGTGGAAAACCCCGCAATTCCGTCTGGTATGGCTGGTGCTGTGCCTGAACGTGTCCGCCGGTATCGGCATCCTCGGCATGGCTTCGCCGCTGCTGCAGGAAGTGTTCGGTGGCAAGTTGCTGGGTGTGGATGTGCCGTTCGGTCAACTGGACGCGGGCCAGTTGGCCTCTATTGCGGCCATCGCTGCAGGTTTCACCGGTCTGTTGAGCCTGTTCAACATCGGTGGCCGGTTCTTCTGGGCGTCGTTCTCCGACTACCTGGGCCGTAAAAACACCTACTTCGTGTTCTTCGCCCTGGGCTTTGCCCTGTACGCGTTGATCCCGAACCTGGGGCATCTGGGCAACGTGGCGCTGTTTGTGGCGGCGTTCTGCATCATCCTGTCGATGTACGGCGGCGGTTTTGCGACTGTGCCTGCGTACCTGGCCGACCTGTTCGGCACCCAAATGGTCGGCGCGATCCACGGTCGCCTGTTGACCGCATGGGCGGCGGCCGGCGTGCTGGGCCCGGTGTTGGTGAACTACCTTCGCGAATACCAACTGAGCATCGGCGTTCCGCGCGCTGCGGCTTACGACATCACCTTGTACATCCTTGCAGGCCTGCTGGTGCTGGGTTTCCTCTGCAACCTGCTGGTGCGCCCGGTGGCCGACAAGTACTTCATGACCGACGCTGAACTGGCTGCCGAGCAGGCGCTGGGCCATGACAAAGGCGCCGATGCCAGCACTTCGCTGGAGTGGAAAGCGGCCCCTGGTACTGTGCCGATGGCTGTTGCCGCCTGGCTGGTGGTAGGTATTCCGTTGGCGTGGGGTGTGTGGGTGACCCTGCAGAAGACGGCGGTGTTGTTCCACTGATGCCGCTGTAGTCGGGCGAGCGCGGCTCCCACAGGAACCGCGCTTGTGTGGGAGCTGGCTTGCCTGCGATAGCATCACCGCGGTGTGGCCGACATACCGAGGTGTCTGCATCGCAGGCAAGCCAGCTCCCACACAAGCCAGCTCCCACACTGGATCTCTACTCGTTTCAAGACAGCGGCGGGGCGCACCATCCTGGAGCGCCTGCTTGTATGCACATGTCTATCCCCGACACTCCATCAGTCTTATCCCCTTCGATGTTTCTGTTTAGCGCCCGCGCCCCTATAATGGCTGCCTTTTTCGCCCAATGATTTTGCGGAGCTGGTGATGGCCGAACGTAAGGTATCCGTCGAGCGCGACACTCTGGAAACCCAGATCAAAGCCTCGATCAACCTGGATGGCACCGGAAAGGCCCGATTTGATATCGGTGTACCTTTTCTTGAGCACATGCTGGACCAGATCGCCCGTCATGGGCTGATCGACCTGGATATCGTCAGCAAGGGCGACCTGCATATCGACGACCACCACACGGTGGAAGACGTAGGCATCACCCTCGGCCAGGCGTTTGCCAAGGCCATCGGCGACAAAAAAGGCATCCGTCGCTACGGTCACGCCTATGTCCCGCTGGATGAAGCGCTGTCGCGTGTGGTCATCGACTTCTCCGGCCGCCCAGGCCTGCAGATGCATGTGCCGTACACCCGCGCTACCGTGGGCGGCTTCGATGTCGACCTGTTCCAGGAATTCTTCCAGGGCTTCGTCAACCACGCACTCGTCAGCCTGCACATCGACAACCTGCGCGGCACCAACACCCACCACCAGATCGAAACCGTGTTCAAGGCATTCGGCCGCGCACTGCGCATGGCCGTAGAGCTGGATGACCGCATGGCCGGGCAAATGCCGTCGACCAAGGGCGTTCTGTAATGCAGACGGTCGCGGTTATCGATTACGGCATGGGTAACCTGCACTCGGTGGCCAAGGCGCTCGAGCACGTGGGCGCCGGCAAGGTGCTGATCACCAGCGACGCCAATGTGATTCGCGAAGCCGACCGCGTGGTGTTCCCCGGCGTCGGCGCGATTCGCGATTGCATGGCCGAGATCCGCCGCCTGGGCTTTGACAGCCTGGTGCGCGAAGTCAGCCAGGACCGCCCGTTCCTCGGCATCTGCGTGGGCATGCAAGCCTTGCTCGACAGCAGTGAAGAGAACGGCGGCGTCGACTGCATCGGCCTGTTCCCCGGCCAGGTGAAGTTCTTTGGCAAAGACCTGCACGAAGACGGCGCGCACTTGAAAGTGCCCCATATGGGCTGGAACGAAGTCAGCCAGACCGTCGATCACCCGCTGTGGCACGACATTCCGGACCTGGCGCGTTTCTACTTTGTGCACAGCTACTACATCAATGCTGGCAACCCGCGCCAAGTGGTGGGTGGCGGGCATTATGGCGTCGACTTCGCCGCAGCGCTGGCCGACGGTTCGCGCTTTGCCGTGCAGTTCCATCCGGAGAAGAGCCATACCCATGGCCTGCAATTGCTGCAGAACTTCGCCGCGTGGGATGGTCGCTGGTAATGGCCAAGAAGCCGAAGCCGCCGATCTTGAACCTCACGCCCGAACAGGAGCGTGAGGCGACCGACAAGATCAAGCGTTTCATGGAGGACCGCTTCGAACTCAAGTTGGGCTCGTTCGAGGTCGCCGAGATTCTTGAGCTGTTCACCACCGAAGTGGCGCCGCACTATTACAACAGGGCGATTTTCGACACGCAGACGCTCCTTAAAGAAAGGTTCGAAAGCATCGAAAGCGACCTGTGGTCGCTTGAGAAACCCTGATTTCCCAAGCATTGCTGAATATCGAATAAGGTTTGCCAGATGCTGATTATCCCCGCTATCGATCTCAAGGACGGCGCTTGTGTACGCCTGCGCCAAGGCCGCATGGAAGACTCCACCGTGTTCTCCGATGACCCGGTGAGCATGGCTGCCAAATGGGTAGAAGGGGGCTGCCGTCGTCTGCATCTGGTGGACTTGAACGGCGCCTTCGAAGGCCAGCCAGTCAATGGCGAAGTGGTTACTGCCATCGCCAAGCGCTACCCGAACCTGCCGATCCAGATCGGCGGCGGCATTCGCTCCCTGGAAACCATCGAGCACTACGTCAAGGCTGGCGTGAGCTACGTGATCATCGGCACCAAAGCGGTGAAAGACCCCGCGTTTGTGGCCGAAGCCTGCCGCGCGTTTCCGGGCAAAGTCATCGTGGGCCTGGACGCCAAAGACGGTTTCGTCGCCACCGACGGCTGGGCTGAAATCAGCACCGTGCAGGTCATCGACCTGGCCAAGCAGTTCGAAGCCGACGGCGTGTCCGCCATTGTTTATACCGACATCGCCAAAGACGGCATGATGCAGGGCTGCAACGTGCCGTTCACCGCTGCGCTGGCCGCTGCAACCAGGATCCCGGTGATCGCCTCCGGTGGCATTCACAACCTGGGCGATATCAAGTCGCTGCTGGACGCCAAGGCGCCCGGCATCATCGGCGCCATCACTGGTCGCGCGATCTACGAAGGTACTTTGGACGTCGCCGAAGCCCAGGCTTACTGCGACGCCTACAACGGCTGAGGACTGACCATGGCGCTGGCCAAACGCATCATCCCTTGCCTGGACGTCGACAACGGTCGCGTGGTCAAGGGCGTCAAGTTCGAGAACATCCGCGATGCCGGTGACCCGGTGGAAATCGCCCGTCGCTACGATGAGCAAGGTGCCGACGAGATTACCTTTCTCGACATCACCGCCAGCGTCGACGGCCGCGACACCACCCTGCATACCGTCGAGCGCATGGCCAGCCAAGTGTTTATCCCGCTGACCGTGGGCGGTGGCGTGCGTACCGTGCAAGACATCCGCAACCTGCTCAACGCCGGTGCGGACAAGGTCTCGATCAACACCGCCGCCGTGTTCAACCCGGAGTTCGTCGGCGAAGCCGCGCAGCACTTCGGCTCGCAATGCATCGTGGTCGCCATCGACGCCAAGAAGGTCTCCGGCCCGGGCGAAACCCCGCGCTGGGAGATCTTCACCCACGGCGGTCGCAAGCCGACCGGCCTGGACGCGGTGGAATGGGCGATGAAGATGGAAGCCCTGGGCGCCGGTGAAATCCTGCTGACCAGCATGGACCAGGACGGCATGAAAAACGGCTTCGACCTGGGCGTGACCCGCGCCATCAGCGATGCGCTGGGCATTCCGGTGATCGCCTCCGGCGGCGTCGGCAACCTGCAGCACCTGGCCGACGGCGTGATCGAAGGCCACGCCAGTGCGGTGCTGGCGGCGAGCATTTTCCACTTTGGCGAATACACCGTGCCGGAGGCAAAAGCCTATATGGCCGCACGCGGTATCGTCGTTCGCTAAACGCTGCTGGACACCCTGGCAGGCGCGGGGCACTCTCTGCGCTTGCCATGGATTCCGGTAGCCTTCATGTTCAAGACCCTTCTGCTTGCTCTCGCCAGTACGTCCATTCTGTTGACGGGCTCGGCTCACGCCGAGGAACCGTCCGACGCCTCCCTGGTGTTGCTGACGGAAAACTTCCCGCCTTACAACATGGCGAAAAACGGCAAGAACTTCGCCAAGGAAGAAAACATCGAGGGCATCGCCGTCGATATCGTGCGCGAGACGTTCAAGCGTGCGGGCATTTCCTACAACCTGACTCTGCGTTTCCCTTGGGAGCGCATCTACAAACTCGCCCTGGAAAAGCCCGGCTACGGTGTCTTTGTGATGGCGCGCCTGCCAGACCGCGAAGCCCTGTTCAAATGGGTCGGCCCCATCGGCCCTGATGATTGGGTGATGCTGGCCAAGGCCGACAGCAAGATTGAGCTGACAGACCTTGAACAGGCTCGTCGATACAAGGTCGGCGCCTACAAAGGTGATGCCATTGCCGAGACCCTGGAAAAGCAGGGCCTTAAGCCCATCGTTGCGCTACGTGATCAGGACAATGCGCAAAAGCTGGTGGATGGCCAGATCGACCTGTGGGCCACCGGCGATCCGGCGGGCCGTTATCTGGCTCGCCAGGTGGGGGTGACCCAACTGAAAACCGTGCTGCGCTTCAACAGTGCCCAGTTGTACCTGGCGCTGAACAAAGACGTGCCGGATGAGGTGGTGGCCAAGCTTCAGGCGGCACTCGAGCAGTTACGGGGTGAGGGTGGTGTCGATCAGATCATGGCCCGTTACCTCTAGTTCGGGCTCTGCTTGAGGTGACTCATCAGGCAGCACCTCTGCGTTTGGAGACTCGCTCATGTACACGTGGTCACCATTGGTATAGCTGGCGGTGCTTGAAACCTGACTGCCGTCCTGTCGCAGCAGGCGGTATTCGCTTTGGACAAGGTACGCCGCAACGGCTTTTTTCGGCGGAACATAAGTGATGATTTCCAGCGACGAAGCCTGGTCCCAGCCTTTCGCCGAGCGCTGCGTGTGTGTGAAGTCGCGATCCAGGTGCGCCGAAAAACTCAATTCGAAGACGTGTTCGCCCACCGGCCACTCTTTGCCCAGACCGATACTGGTGTTGGCCGCCAGTGCCTTGGCAGTCCCGCTTACTTCACCTTTCGCGGCCGTCCACATGAATGGCTGACTGGTAGCTTCGGTGTTGTGCCCAAAGCCGACACACAGGTGGCGGTCCGTGCGCTCCAGGCGGTAGGTGGGCGATGCCTGAAACTGTTCGATCACGGCCAACTCCGGGTCTTTGACACAGAACCATGGCAGCTCACACACCTGAGGCGTGTGGACGGATTCATCATTGCCCGGGCTTTCGTACCCGCTGAGCGTGGGCGGTGGCGGCAGGTCGTGCAGTTGCGCTGTCAATGTCAGGCGCAGTGAATAGGCCTCAAGGCTTGGCTTGGCATAGTCGCCATGGCCTATGAAGGTGCCGGGGGCGAGGTATATTTCGCCGGCGGGTGCATCGGGAGGTGTCACCGACCAGAGGCTTAAGTCGTTGGTGGCGCCGCTGCCTTTATCGTCCCAGATCAATTCGCCCGTTTGAGCGGCCATCACCAGGTCTTTTCGCACGCACCGCACGGCATGGCGTGAAGGTTTGTCGTAGTCCACGCCGTACACCAGCCCCATCGCCACATAGCCCTCTGGCGGCAGCGGGCGCCAGATAGATGCATTGCTCAGCGCTCCGGTGCCTTCATCCTGCCACACCAATTGATAATCGACGGGCGCACGCAGGGCCGTGCCGTCGACGTTGTTCGCGTCGCTGACGACGGCGACAACGTTGCCGTGGTTGATATTGCGATAGTGGTCGACCGCAATATCACCCAAGGTAAAAAACGGTCTCAGTGCATCGGAGGCGGTGCTCGGCCGCCAGAGGCCGACGGCTTTGTGCGCGCCCGACCCCTTGTCGTTCCACAGCGGCAGAAACTCGCTGGTAAAGCTGATGAGCAGGTCATTGAATTGCAGAGGCTTCATGGAGGGCTCTCCAGTTGATGGGAGCATCAACTATCGAGCAGTGCACTCGGCGCCGAGCGGTAACTATCTACGCGCGGGAAGATACGTCCCGTTTTTACCGTGTGCAGCCATGGCTAGGTTGCTGCGCACGCTGATCATCAACTTGATATCAATCCAGTCGATGCCCTGGGCCTTGAGCTTGGGCAACTCACGCTCCAGTACCGCCAGCGTTTGCGGGTAAGGGTGGCCGATCATCACCACCGAGCCCTGCTTGTGCGCCAGCTTGATCGCGGTTTGCAGTTGTGTGGCAATCGCCGCTTCGGTGCGTTCGTCATCCAGGAAAACATCCCGCGACACATGCGCCAGCCCGATCTTCTGCGCCTCGGCGGCGGCGACGGTCTGTGCGCTGGTGCGGCTGTCGACAAAGAACTTGTTGCGCCGTTGCAGCTCAGCCATCAGCCACGCCATCGCCGCTGGCTGGGCGGTCATGCGGCTGCCCATATGGTTGTTGATGCCGGCGGTATAGGGCACAACCTTGAAGGCGGCGTCCAGGCGTTTGCCGAGTTCTTCGATAGGCAAGTCGGGGTGCCAGGCGAACGGGCCGGTGGCCGGGTCCATAGGCATATGCAGGATCACGATCTTGCCGGCCTTGTGCGCCTCACGGGCAAATTCGGCGGCGTGGGGCGTGTCGGGCATGATCGCCGTGGTCACCGGCCCAGGCAGGGCCAGCACACGACGGTCCCTGGGCAGGTTTTGTCCCAGGTCGTCGATGATAAGGGTCAGGTAGGCTTTTTGCGGCTCGCCTGCAGGGGTCGCATGGGCGACGCCTGCCAGGCTGCACAGCACAGCGATGATCAGGGCAAAACGCATATCAACGGCTGCGCGTAATGCTCAGGCCTTTAAGCAGGCTCAGCGCCTGGGCCAGTTGATAGTCGTCGTCCTGCGGCATCGGCTTGGCTTTGCTGCCGCTGCCGGTCGGCTGGTCGGCGCCGCCGTTGCCATTGCCCAAGTGACCTTGAAGGTCGGCCTCTTTGTAGTACTCGCTGTCGACCTCGTTGGTGATCTTGGCCCTGCGCACCTCGATGTCCGGCACGATGCCCTGGGCCTGGATCGAGCGACCGTTCGGCGTGTAGTACAGCGCCGTCGTGATCTTCAGGGCGCGGTCGTTGTTCAGCGGCAATACGGTTTGCACCGAGCCTTTGCCGAAGCTGGTGGTGCCCATCAGCACGCCGCGTTTCTGGTCTTGCAGGGCACCGGCGACGATTTCCGACGCCGAAGCGCTGCCGCCGTTGATCAGCACGGCCAGTGGCACGCCTTCGCTCAGGTCGTTGCCGGTGGCCGAGAAGCGCAACTCGGAGTTGGCGATACGGCCTTTGGTGTAAACAATCAGGCCTTTGGTGATGAAGTGGTCGACCACTTCAACCGCCGACTGCAGCACGCCGCCTGGGTTGTTACGCAGGTCGAGCACGATGCCGTTGAGTTTCTTGCCGTTGTCTTTGCGCAGTTTGGCCAGGGCCTTGGCCACTTCGTCGCCGGTCTTGACCTGGAACTGGGTGATACGGATGTAACCGTAGCCCGACTCCAGCAGCTGGCTCTTCACGCTCTTGACCGTGATGGTCGCGCGGGCCAGGGTCACGTCAAACGGGTTGCCGCCGTCGCGTACCAGGGTCAGGGTGATTTTCTGGCCGAGCTTGCCGCGCATCTTGTCGACGGCTTCGGTCATGGTCTGGCCACGGGTTGGTTGGCCGTTGATCTTCACGATCAAGTCGCCGGCCTGAATGCCCGCCTTGGACGCAGGCGTGTCATCGATCGGCGAGACCACTTTGATCTGGCCATCTTCGGAACCGACTTCGATGCCCAGGCCGCCGAACTCACCGCTGGTACTCTCCTGCAGCTCGGCGAAGTCTTCCGGCCCCAGGTAGGCGGAGTGCGGGTCGAGGTTGCTGAGCATGCCCTTGATGGCATTTTCCAGCAGGGTCTTGTCGTCTACGGGTTCGACATAGGCTGCCTTGATCCGGTCCATGACCTCGGCAAAGGTACGCAGCTCGTCCAGCGGCAGCGGCGCCTTGGTGGTCGCTGCGGTGGCGGCGGGTGCCGATGCAGCCTGGTCGGCAAAAGCCAGCGGCGCGCCGATCACCAGGGCGATCGTCAGGGCCAGCGAAGTGAGGCGGGACAAATGCAGCATGTCGAACGAACTCCTAATGTAGGTGCAGCCCTATCCTTGGGAACGGCACCATTGTGCAGGGTCGCTCGGGCGGCCCTGCTGACGAATAGCGAAGTACAGCGCCGGGGTGTCCTGGCCACCACTGTTACCGACAGTGGAGATGGATTCACCGGCTTTTACAACATCACCTGCCGACTTGAGTAATGTCTGATTGTGGCCGTAAAGGCTCAAATAGCCATTGCCGTGGTCAAGAATCACCAACAAACCGGCCCCGCGCAGCCAATCGGCAAACACCACACGGCCACCGTGAACGGCGTGGACCTGGCTGCCGGCGGCGGCGCTGATCATCACCCCATCCCACTTGGCGCGGGTGTCATCGCCACGGGTTTCACCAAAGCGTGCCAGCAGTCGACCATCAACGGGCCATGGAAGTTTGCCGCGGGCTGAAGCAAAAGGGCCGCCGAAGTTCTCGCCGGAGCTGGAAACCAGCGGCCCGGGCGCTGCACGCGCCGGTTTACGCGGCGCTGGCGCATCAGTGGTAGCGGCCAGCTCGGCTTCACGCTGGCGCTTTTTTTCTGCTTCCTGCTGGGCAATCAGCGCTTTTTGCCGCGCTTCTTCAGCCTCACGTGCCTGGCGAGCCAGGGTTTCCTCGATGGTTTTGAGCACTTTGCCCAAGTCGGCCTGGTCTTGTTCGCGGGCCTGCAGCTTGGCGTCGCGGGCCTTCACGTCATTGTTGAGCTTGGCCAGGGCTTGCTGGCGCTCCTTGCGCACCTTGTCCAACTGGTCGCGCTGAGTGTCGAGGGCGGTTTTCTGATCCATCAGTTGCGACTGCTGGTCGGCGATTTCCTGCTCGACATTGGCCAACTGGCGCAGGGTTTCATTAAAACCCTTTAATTGTGCCAGGCGCGCCTTGCTCAGGTAGTCGTAGTAAGTGAGGGTGCGCGCGAATTTCTCCGGGTTCTGCTGGTTGAGCAGCAGCTTGAGGTATTCCTGGCGGCCACTCTGGTAGGCGGCGCGGGCCTGGATCGCGATCAGGCGTTGCTGTTCAACGCGTGCGCTCTGGAGTTTTTTTTTCTCAGCGTCGAGTCGCTCCAGTTCCGACTCGCTCTTCTTTAATTCTTTTTGTAGCTCCTGGACCTGCTTCTCGAGCTTGCCCATCTCGGTTTCCGTGCCGCGCAGGTCTTTCTGCACCCCGGATTTTTCTTCCTGGAGCTTGCCGAGCAGCTTTTTCAGCTCGGTAATGTCCTGACGCGTAGCGTCCAACTGTTGTTGGGTTTGTGCGCGCTCATCGGCAAACGCCGGTTGGAGCAGGCAGACAAGAGCGAGGGAAATCAAGGCGCGAAGCATAGAGGCGGGCGACACCAGGGAAATGGACGGCCTAGTATGCCCGCCAAGCGCCGCAAAAAAAACGCCTCAACGCCATCTGCTTTGAGGCGTTCGTCATAAAAAGCCTTTCAGGGCGATTTAATTGGGCGGTTTGAAGGTTAAACACTATCGAAGAAACGCTTTGAAACGCTCCACCTGCACTGGTGTTTGCTGCTGAGAATAGACTCACGAGCCCTCTAATCAGTCAGTTGGCGCGATCGGCAATGTCCGGTGTTCATGAGTCAAAAGGCCAGCAAACCTGGCTCGATTACGGATTGCCCGACCTGCGTAGCCTTGATCGGGCTCTACGATCTTGCGCACTCGAGGAGGTGTTGGCGGGCAAAGACATTGCCGATGCTGTCGATATCGTAGCTTCAAATCTGGGGATTACCGATTCGACATGCCCTCAGGTTTGTATAGATTCCCCTCTGGGCAGGGTGTTGATCCAGCGCACGACGCTGGGGCACATTGTTGAAAAGCGGCAGGATGCCAGAGAACGATACGTAAAATTCGCGCTGGATACGCTGACAGGGCCTCTGGAAATCTGGCGTGTCGCCTATAGCGACGGCTCGGCTCGGCTGGCGTTCATCGGTGCTTATGAAACCAAGCGACAAATGCTGGTGGTGGTGAATATCCAGGCAGGCAATGTGTTGTGGAATTTCATGCAGACCGATGCCAAGGCGCTGAATAAGCATCGCCATGGGGAGCTGCTTTACAAACGCTACCAACTTTTATAACAGGCAAAGAAAAGGGCAGTTCTCTCGAACTGCCCTAAGTTAGAGCGCTTGATATTCATATACACACCCTCAAGCAGGGGTGTGGAGGTCTCACCCTACGCTGATGTCCAGTCATCAACGGGGTTCCTACGCCAGTTATCGCCGCTGGAGGCAACTGGTTTCGCGCTCACCTTCATTATTGACGGGCTACTCGCTTTGAGCAACCCCCGAACTGTTTCAGACCAGAATCGAAGTACCGGTCATCTCTTTCGGCTTCTCCAACCCCATCAGCTTCAGCATGGTCGGCGCCACGTCCGCCAGCACGCCGCCTTCACGCACTTTCAGGTCGCGCTTGCCGACATAGATGAACGGCACCGGCTCGGTGGTGTGGGCGGTATGGGCTTGCCCGGTGGATTCGTCGGACATCTGCTCGCAGTTGCCGTGGTCGGCGGTGATCAGTGCCTCGCCGCCGACTTTCTCCAGGGCGTCGACGATACGGCCGACGCACTGGTCCAGGCATTCCACGGCTTTTACAGCTGCTTGCAGGTTGCCGCTGTGGCCGACCATGTCGCCGTTGGCGTAGTTGACCACGATCACGTCGTAACGCTGGTTGTCGATGGCATCGACGATTTTGTCGGTGACTTCAGGCGCGCTCATTTCCGGCTGCAGGTCGTAGGTAGCGACTTTGGGCGACGGGATCAGGATGCGTTCTTCGCCTGGGAACGGTTCTTCACGGCCGCCGGAGAAGAAGAACGTCACGTGGGCGTATTTCTCGGTTTCGGCGATGCGCAGCTGGGTCTTGCCGTTTTTCGCCAGGTAATCGCCCAGCACGTTTTCCAGGCTGCCCGGGGCAAAAGCTGCCGGGGCCGGGATGTTGGCGGCGTATTGGGTGAGCATGACGAACTCGACCTTCGGCTGGCGGGCGCGCTCGAAGTCTTTGAAACCGGCGTCAACGAATACATGGCTCAGTTCGCGGGCACGGTCGGCGCGGAAGTTCATGAACACTACGGCGTCGCCGTCTTCCACTTTCACCGGCTCGCCGATGGTGGTGGCTTTGACGAACTCATCGCTCTCGCCACGCGCGTAGGCGGCTTCCAGGCCTTCCTGGGCGGTGGCGGCGTTGAATTCGGCCTGGCCGTCGACGATCAGGTTATAAGCCTGGGAGACACGGTCCCAACGGTTGTCGCGGTCCATGGCGAAGTAACGGCCGACCAGGCTGGCGATACGGCCCTTGCCAAGCGCGGCGAAGGTGGCGTCGAGCAGTTCGATGGACGACTGCGCGCTTTTAGGCGGGGTGTCGCGGCCGTCGAGGAAGGCGTGCAGGTAAATCTTGTCGGCGCCGCGCTTGAAGGCCAGCTCGGCCATGGCGACCAAGTGATCCTGGTGGCTGTGAACGCCGCCGTCGGACAACAGGCCCATGAAGTGCACGGCCTTGCCGGCTGCGACTGCTTTATCCACCGCCGCGCAGATCGTCGGGTTCTCGAAGAACTCGCCGTCGCGGATCGATTTGGTCACGCGTGTGAAGTCTTGGTATACCACTCGTCCGGCGCCGAGGTTCATGTGGCCGACTTCCGAGTTGCCCATCTGGCCGTCCGGCAAGCCCACATCCATACCGGAGCCGGAGATCAGGCCGTTGGGTACGGTGGCCGTCAGGCGGTCGAGTACCGGCTTGTTGGCCGAGTACACGGCGTTGTCGTGGTGGCTTTCACTGTGTCCGAAGCCATCGAGAATTATCAGGACCAAAGGTTTAGGCGTGGTAGTCATAGATCCTCTCGCGGCGGTAATAAAGGAAGGCAATCTAAAAGGGAGTAGCAGTTTAAAGCGAAGTTCCGACCACGTCACCGCTTTACGGGGGTTGGCCGCCCCTGACGGCTGTGTATACTTACCGCCATTTTAACGCCCTGGAACCTCCTTGATGGTTGATCACCTGATTGCATTTGCCACTGCCCACTACCTGCTCGCGGGTGCCTTCGTCATCCTGCTGGCGCTGCTGATCGCTCATGAAATGAGCCGCGGTGGCCGCAGCCTGAGCACGTCGGAGCTGACCGCGCTGGTCAACAAGGATGAGGCCGTTGTCGTGGATATTCGCCCGGCCAAGGATTTCGCCGCCGGCCATATCGTCGGCGCCCTGAACATTCCACAGGACAAGCTGATCGCCCGTTTGCCCGAGCTGGAAAAACACAAGGCCAAGACCATTATTCTGGTCGACGCCCAAGGCCAGCACGCCGGCACCCACGCCCGCGAGATGCTCAAAGCCGGTTTCACCGCCGCCAAACTGTCCGGCGGTATTGGCAGCTGGAAGGCCGATAACCTGCCGCTGGTGAAGTGATATGAGCCAGGTTGTCGTTTACTCCAGCGATTGGTGCCCCTACTGCATGCGGGCCAAGGCCCTGCTTGAGAAGAAGGGCATTGCCTTCGAAGAGATCAAGGTCGACGGCAAACCCCAGGTGCGCGCCGAAATGACCAAGAAAGCGGGACGCACGTCCGTGCCGCAGATCTGGATCGGTGACAAGCATGTCGGTGGATGCGATGACCTGTTCGCTCTGGAGCGCGCCGGTAAACTCGATGCGCTGCTGCTCGTCTGACTCCTAAACCCTAAAAGACCCCAAGATCAAGAAGGATCTGCGATGACTGACCAACAGAACACCGAAGCAGCAGAAGCTCAAGGCCCACAGTTTTCGCTGCAGCGGATCTACGTGCGTGACCTGTCGTTCGAAGCGCCGAAAAGCCCGGCGATCTTCCGCCAGGAATGGACCCCAAGCGTTGCGCTGGACCTGAACACCCGTCAAAAGGCTCTGGAAGGCGACTTCCACGAAGTCGTGCTGACCTTGTCCGTGACTGTTAAGAACGGCGAAGAAGTAGCCTTCATCGCTGAAGTGCAACAGGCTGGTATCTTCCTGATCCAGGGCCTGGACGAAGCGTCCATGAGCCACACCCTGGGCGCGTTCTGCCCGAACATCCTGTTCCCGTATGCCCGTGAGACCCTGGACAGCCTGGTCACCCGTGGCTCGTTCCCTGCGCTGATGCTGGCGCCGGTGAACTTCGATGCCCTGTACGCGCAAGAGCTGCAGCGCATGCAACAGGAAGGTTCGTCGACTGTTCAGTAAGTTGACGCAATAAAAAATGTGGGAGCGGGCTTGTGTGGGAGCTGGCTTGCCTGCGATAGCATCACCTCAGTATCACTGATACACCGAGGTGACTGCATCGCAGGCAAGCCAGCTCCCACACAGGTCTGCTCCCACATTTTGTTTATGCGTTACTTAAAGCCGAGCTGGCGCCAGCCTTCATAGACCGCGACGGCCACGGTATTGGACAGGTTCAAGCTGCGGCAACCCTCGCGCATCGGCAAACGCAGACGATGGCCATCGGGCAAAGCATCAAGCACCTCCGCCGGCAGGCCACGACTTTCCGGGCCGAACAGGAAGGCGTCGCCTTCGGCAAAGCTGGCATCATGAAACGGTCGCGAGCCCTTGGTGGTGAACGCGAACAGCCGTGGGTGGCCCAGGCTTTCCAGGCAGCTTGCGAGGTCGGCATGGCGCTTGAGCGTGGCGTACTCGTGGTAGTCCAGCCCGGCGCGGCGCAGGCGTTTGTCGTCCATGTCAAAGCCCAGCGGCTCGATCAAATGCAGGTGGCAGCCACTGTTGGCGCACAGCCTGATAACGTTGCCGGTATTCGGCGGAATTTCTGGTTGAAAAAGGATGACGTGAAACATGCACGGCTCCGAAGGCAAAGATGCGTTGCATTCTACCCCTGAAGACGACCCAAGGCCGAAGCTATTGCCACGGGTGATGGGTTCACTGGCGATTGTTGGCTTGATGATTGGGCTGATGATCGGTCGCCTGACCACGCCGGATCCGGTTGAGTTGCAGCAGGTAGAAACAGCGGCAGACGGCGTGGTGGTGTGGTTCAACAGCGAACCCAAGCTGCACGGCGAACATATCGACGGCACCGTGGCGCTGCTGTTCGGCGCGCAAGGCAAGGCTGCCAGCGGGCAACTCAAGGTCAACGACAAGGACGTGAATTGGCGCGTTCGCAAGACCGATGGCGGCCTGCTGCTGAACCTGGTGGCGGCTCGGCCGTTGCGCGGGGAATGGAAAGGGGGGAAGGCCGAGGGTCGCTGGCGGCTGCAGATCCATCTGCGCGAGGAATAAAAGAGGGAGTTCCCGGCCTGCCTGTACCAGGGCTCCCAAAACGGGGTGAAGCCTTGCAAGGCTTCGGTGTTAAAGAGGGAATCCCCGGCCTGCCTGTACCGAGGTTCCCGAAACGGGTGTGGGGCGCGACGCGATCCGCATCAAGCACCCCGGGTGTAAAGAGGGGATTCTCGGCCTGCCTGTACCAAGGTCCCCGAAACTGGGTGATGTAAGGGTTATTGCAGGGCGCGTGCCAGAAGTTGCAATGTGTGCCAAAAAATTTCGCCAGAAAGCGCAAAGCCCCGGAATACGGGGCTTTGGTGTTTTTGCGGTTTGATGTTTTCTTGATTCGGCGGGTGTTTCAGGCTGGCTGGATGTGCGCGATGCTAGTTCATGGTGCATTGAAGCGGTGCACTCCACCTGATCGTTCCCACGCTCCGCGTGGGAATGCATCGTGTGACGCTCCGCGTCACCAGTGCACAGATCTGAACTTGCGGTGAGCCTCGGACGCGGAGCGTCCGGGGAGGCGTTCCCACGCCGAGCGTGGGAACGATCAGCAGTTAGGCTTCATCACCCTCATCATCATCCCCGCCATCGACCTTCATCCCCAGCTCCTTGATCTTGCGCGTCAAGGTGTTACGGCCCCAGCCGAGCAACACGGCGGCATCGCGGCGGCGGCCGGCGGTATGCTTCAAGGCGGTTTCGATCATGATGCGCTCGAAGGCCGGTACGGCGCTGTCCAGCAGGTTCGACTGGCCGCGTGCCAAAGCCTGGTCGGCCCACTGGCGCAGCGCTTGCTCCCAGTTGGTCACAGGAGCCGAATCCTGCGGCAGGCTCAACAGCTCCGGTGGCAGGTCGCTGATGTGCACCTCACGCCCGGATGCCATCACCGTGATCCAGCGGCAAGTGTTCTCCAACTGACGCACGTTGCCTGGCCACGGCAGGTTCTTGAGGTATTCCTCTGTCTCGCTTTTGAGCAGCTTCGGCTCCACCGCCAATTCTTGCGCGGCGCGGCTGAGGAAGTGGCGGGCCAGCGTCGGGATGTCTTCGCGGCGATCCGACATCCGAGGGATGTGGATACGAATCACGTTCAAACGGTGAAACAAGTCCTCACGGAATTTGCCCGCGTGCACCAGGGTTTCGAGGTTCTGGTGGGTCGCCGCAATGATGCGCACATCGACCTTGACCGGCGTGTGCCCGCCAACGCGGTAGAACTCGCCATCTGCCAATACACGCAGCAAGCGCGTCTGAGTGTCAGCCGGCATATCGCCGATTTCATCCAGAAACAGCGTGCCGCCGTCAGCCTGTTCAAAGCGCCCGCGACGCAGGTTGGCCGCGCCGGTGAACGCGCCTTTTTCATGGCCAAACAGCTCGGACTCCATCAAGTCCTTCGGAATCGCCGCCATGTTCAGCGCGATAAACGGCGAAGCCGCCCGTGGGCTGTGACGGTGCAGCGCATGAGCGACAAGCTCTTTACCGGTGCCCGACTCGCCGTTGATCAACACGGTGATGTTGGAGTGGCTCAAACGCCCGATGGCGCGAAACACTTCCTGCATCGCCGGTGCTTCACCGATGATTTCCGGGGTGCGGGTCAGGGCTGGCGGGGCTTCCTGGCTTTGTTGCTCCTGGGCGTGCTGGTTGGCGCGCTTGACCAGCGCCACGGCCTCGTCCACATCGAACGGTTTAGGCAGGTATTCAAAGGCGCCGCCCTGATAAGACGCGACAGCGCTGTCCAGATCCGAGTGCGCGGTCATTATGATCACCGGCAAACGCGGGTGCTGCTCGCGGATCCGCGCCAGCAAGTCCAGGCCACTGGCGCCGGGCATGCGGATGTCGGAGATGATCACGTCCGGCTGCTGGCGAGCCAGGCGGCTCATCACCCCGTCGGCGCTGTCGAAGCTCTGGGTGGTCATGCCTTCCTGTTGCAAGGCTTTCTCGAGGACCCAGCGGATAGAACGGTCGTCATCGACGATCCAGACAGTTTCACTACGGCTCATGTCGTGGGGGCTCCTTGTTCCAATGGCAGGAAGATCGAGAACGTGGTGTGGCCGGGATGGCTCTCACATTCGATCAGGCCCTGGTGCTGGCTGATGATGTTCTGGGTAATGGCCAGGCCCAGCCCGGTACCGTCCGGGCGGCCGCTGACCATGGGAAAGAAGATGGTTTCCTGCAGTTCCGCAGGAATGCCGGGGCCGTTGTCGATGATCTCGACCTTGGTGACCAGGCGGTGGCGCACATGGCCGATGGTGAACTGGCGCAGGGCGCGGGTGCGCAGGCTGATGCGGCCCAGGCGCAGTTCGTTCTGGCTGCTGATGGCCTGCATGGCGTTGCGCACGATATTGAGCACCGCCTGGATCATCTGCTCGCGGTCGATCAATACGTCGGGAATGCTTGGGTCGTAGTCGCGCACCAGGGTGATGCAGCCCTGGCTCTCGGCCTCGACCAGCTGGCACACGCGCTCCAGCACTTCGTGCACGTTGGTCATCGCCAGGGACGGCAACTTGTTGGAGCCGAGCATGCGGTCCACCAGGTTACGCAGGCGGTCGGCCTCCTCGATGATGACGTTGGTGTAGTCCTTGAGGTGTTCCTCCGGCAGCTCACGGGCCAGTAATTGCGCCGCGCCACGAATGCCGCCGAGCGGGTTCTTGATCTCGTGGGCCAGGCCGCGCACCAGCATCTTGCTGGTTTCCTGTTTGGACAGCTGCGCTTCTTCTTTAGTAATGCGCAGCAGACGGTCGCGCGGGTGCACTTCGAGCAGCAGCAGGGTCGCGCCGTTGCTCAAAATCGGGGTCACGGCGTAGTCGACCGTCAGGGTCTGGCCGGTGAGGGCGGTGAGCATCGCTTCGCGCTTGGTAAACGGGTGCGCCTGCTCCACGGCCTGGCGTAACGAACTCAAGGCCTCGGCCGACTCGGTGAACAATTCGCTGATGAACTGCCCATGGCTGCGCTGACCACTGATGGCCAGGAGCATCTCCGCCGCCGGGTTCATGTACTCAAGACGCAGGTCGTCATTGAGCAGGATGGTCGCGGTGGTCAGGTTGTCGAGTAACAAACGGTGCAGTGCATCGCTGATGGTCATCGGGACCTCTTTTGGAGCAAGGCGCGGGCTTGAGGCACACGCTGATACAAGGAAAATGCAAAAACCAAACCAAGGCTCCGAAAAGAAGCGTTAAACCCCTGAAATAAGGGTTTTAGGCGCGAAACTGTGGCGTTCTGCCAGCTTGATCGAGAAGAATCGAACCAAAATGGGCTGGGAGGGTGGGAAGTGTGCAGGCTGTCGCACCAATATAGTGCGGTTTTGTGAAGGTTGTTCAGGAAGTGATGGCTGGTGAAAAATTGTCTGGAGGAGCGGGGTCAATGTGGGAGCTGGCTTGCCTGCGATAGCGGTGGCGCATTCAAAATAGCTATCGCAGGCAAGCCAGCTCCCACAGGTTTTGATTGGGTTTGCAGGCTTTAACCTTTGTAGATGCACAGCTCGGCAGTGGCGCGGATCATTGCCAGTTGGCGCAGCGGATCATTCAGCGGCTCATGCACGGCGGTGGCCAGCCACTGCGGGCATTGCGGGTCGGTGCGCTGGGGGGTGAAGTCGGCCAGTTGCTGCAGCAGGGTTTTTTGCAGTTGGTCCAGCTGCGGCCGAATCTGCTTCACCAGATCCGGGCGCGGGTCGTCCGGGGCTTTGCCCTGGAACTGCCAGTCGGACAGGTGGGTGTATTGCACCAGCTTATTGGCTTCGATCTGCGCCGAGAAAAATTTCTCGGCGGCAGAAGGGTCGAGTTTGTAGTTGGGAGCTTGGGCGGCGACGCTGGCGATCACCTCTTGTTCGCGCTTTTTGTCCTCTACGGGCTTGTGGCTGTCCCATTTGCTCAGGGCTACCTGATCGGCAATCTCCAGGCGCTCGGCGATGCTGTTGAGCAAAGGCTCCAGAGTGGGCGGCGCTGCGCTGGCACTGACGCTGACAAATAACAGAGCGAACACAAGTCGATGTTTCAACGTAGATCTCCTTGTGGGAGCGGGCTTGCTCGCGAAGGCGGTGTGTCAGTCACCCGATGCATTAACTGATACGCCGCCTTCGCGAGCAAGCCCGCTCCCACATTTTGATTGGGTTTGCAGATTTTGGGCAGTGTCAGCCAGAGGCTACCTTAGCTTGCGTGCTTGCCTACAGGTGCGCCAGAATCCGCCGGCTTGTACGGCTGGCTTGTCGTCTCTAAGGTTGCTCGGTCGCTGCTCATCAGCGATCAGGTTTAGTAGCCTGGATTCGAATTGTAGGCCGTGCATTCTCCATCAATCAGATTTCCCAAATCTGTGCTTGATGGTGGCTGTGCGCAGGGCATCCTCGGATGCGCCGGGCTTCTACATTCACCGGTCTACTAACCTGCGCACAGCCGCCACCCTTTCGTTTAGTAGCGAAGCGAAGGCGGCCTCATTAGAGGAATGTAGAAAATGTTCAAACCAACGCCAAATCCGCCTCCATCCGTCTTCACCATCGACCCTGGCAGCGACGACGAATCCCTGCTGATCAACAGCTTCGAAGCCTTCTCCTCGGTCAGCACCTTGTTGCTTGATTTGTCCGAGGCGCTGGAAGGCAAACACCGCGATACCGTCCTGGCCATTCACCAGCTCAGTGCCCTCGGCACCTTGATGGTGGGCAACATGCTCGACCGCCACGCCCCGGCTCGCTAAACGCCAGGCAAAAAAAAGACCTCCCGAAGGAGGTCTTTTTCGTTACGCCGCGTTAAGCGGCGCTACCGGATCAGCAGCTGTAGTACAGCTCGTATTCCAGTGGGTGTACGAAGGTGCGTACTTTGATTTCTTCTTCGCTTTTCAGCTCGATGTAGGCATCGATGAAGTCGTCGCTGAATACGCCGCCTTTGGTCAGGAACGCACGGCCCTTGTCCAGCTCTTCCAGGGCTTCTTTCAGGCTGCCGCACACTTGTGGGATCTCTTTGGCCTCTTCAGGCGGCAGGTCGTACAAGTTTTTGTCGGCGGCGTCGCCAGGGTGGATCTTGTTCTGGATACCGTCCAGGCCAGCCATTACCAGCGCAGCGAAGGCCAGGTATGGGTTAGCTGCCGGGTCCGGGAAGCGCGCTTCGATACGGCGAGCGCGAGGGCTGGACACGTAAGGAATACGGATCGAAGCGGAACGGTTACGCGCCGAGTAGGCCAGCATTACCGGTGCTTCGAAACCTGGCACCAGACGCTTGTAGGAGTTGGTCGACGGGTTGGTGAAGCCGTTCAGGGCCTTACCGTGCTTGATGATACCGCCGATGAAGTACAGGGCAGTGTCGGACAGGCCGGCATAACCTTCGCCAGCGAAGGTGTTCTTGCCATCTTTGGCGATGGACAGGTGAACGTGCATACCCGAACCGTTATCGCCGTACAGTGGCTTAGGCATGAAGGTAGCGGTACGGCCGTAGGCATCAGCCACGTTGTGTACGCAGTACTTCAGGGTCTGAACTTCGTCAGCCTTGGCTACCAGGGTATTGAACTTCACGCCGATTTCGTTCTGGCCGGCAGTCGCCACTTCGTGGTGGTGAACTTCGATGACCAGGCCCATCTCTTCCATGGCGTTGCACATGGAGGTACGGATTTCGTGGTCGTGGTCGAACGGCGGAACCGGGAAGTAACCACCTTTGATACCTGGACGGTGGCCTTTGTTGCCGCCTTCGATGTCCTGGTCAGACATCCACGAACCTTGTTCGGAGAAGATCTTGAACATGGAGCCGGAGATGTCGGACTTGAACTTGACCGAATCAAAGATGAAGAACTCTGGCTCCGGGCCTACGAATACGGTGTCGCCGATACCGGTCGACTTCAGGTATTCCTCAGCGCGCTTGGCGATCGCACGTGGGTCGCGGTCGTAGCCTTGCATGGTCGAAGGCTCGATCACGTCGCAGACGATGATCAGGGTTGGGTCTTCGGTGAACGGGTCGAGTACGGCAGTGCTGTCGTCCGGCATCAGGATCATGTCGGAAGCTTCGATGCCTTTCCAGCCGGCAATGGAGGAACCGTCGAACATTTTGCCTTCTTCGAAGAACGCATCATCCAGCGCGTCGCGAGCCGGCATGGTCACGTGGTGCTGAGTACCTTTAGTGTCCGTGAAGCGCAGATCAATCCATTTAACGTCATGATCTTTGATGAGTTGAACCGACTTCGACATGGTGTCCTCCGGGTGGCTTCGGGCTGGGGTAGTGGAGTTAGCCCTTAGAATGTGGGTGATGCCGGCGCGAATACTCGACCAAGGCAACCTGCCTCACAAGAGAGCAAATTGCATGCCAGTGCGCCAACATGGCCTTTTTGCCTCAAAATGGCCCCTATAACGGTGCAATCCGCTGAAGCGGAATAAATAACGCACTGCAATGTAGCGTTAATTTGCGCAAATGACCCGTTTTGGTGCGTTGCGTCTGTGATGCATATTAACTGGTTAAACCTTGAGCGATTTCCGCTATAATCCGCGCCCCCCTTTTTCAGCAGGCCCGGCGCGCGCTGTTTCCATGAAATTAATCGTAAAAGTCTTCCCCGAGATCACCATCAAAAGCCGACCGGTACGGACGCGTTTCATCCGTCAGTTGGCCAAGAACATCCGTGCCGTGCTCCGAGACCTGGACCCGGCTGTGGTGGTGAACGGCGTGTGGGACAACCTCGAGCTGGAAACCCGCATTACCGACGCCAAAGCCTTGAAGGACATGACCGAGCGCCTGAGCTGCATGCCGGGCATCGCGCATTTCCTGCAGGTCGATGAGTACCCGTTGGGCGACTTCGATGACATCACCGAAAAGTGCAAACAGCACTACGGCGAGTCGCTTGAAGGCAAGATCTTTTCGGTGCGCTGCAAGCGCGCCGGCAAGCACACCTTCAGCTCCATGGATGTAGAGAAATACGTCGGCAGCAAGCTGCGTCGCGAGTGCGGCGCCGCCGGAATTTCCCTCAAAGCGCCGCAAATTGAAGTGCGCATGGAAATTCGCGACCAACGGTTGTTTGTGATCCACAGCCAGCACAACAGTATCGGCGGCTACCCGCTGGGCGCACTGGAACAGACCCTGGTACTCATGTCCGGCGGTTTCGATTCCACGGTGGCGGCCTACCAGATCATGCGTCGCGGCCTGATGAGCCACTTCTGCTTCTTTAACCTGGGCGGGCGTGCACACGAATTGGGCGTGATGGAAGTCGCGCACTTTATCTGGAAGAAGTACGGCAGCTCCCAGCGCGTGCTATTTGTAAGCGTGCCGTTTGAGGAAGTGCTGGGCGAAATTCTCGGCAAAGTCGATAACAGTCATATGGGCGTAGTATTGAAGCGTATGATGTTGCGCGCTGCGTCCCGAATCGCCGATCAGTTGCAGATCGACGCGTTGGTGACCGGTGAGGCGATCTCCCAGGTGTCCAGCCAGACGCTGCCCAACCTGTCGCTGATTGATTGCGTCACCGAGAAGCTGGTCTTGCGCCCGCTGATCGCCAGCCACAAACAGGACATCATCGACCTGGCAGAAGAAATCGGCACGGCCGACTTTGCCAAGCACATGCCTGAATATTGCGGGGTCATTTCGGTGAACCCCAAGACCCACGCCAAGCGCAACCGCGTGGAGTATGAAGAACAACAGTTTGATATGGCGATTCTTGAGCGTGCGCTTGAGAACGCCAAACTGGTCCCGATCGATCGCGTTATCGATGAATTGGGCCAGGATGTGCAAATCGAAGAAGTCAGCGAAGCCCTGGCCGGCCAGATCGTCGTCGACATCCGTCACCCGGATGCCGCCGAGGATGAGCCGCTGGAAATCGCTGGCATCGACGTGCAAGCGCTGCCGTTCTACGCACTGAACGCGCGTTTCAAGGAACTGGATAACAGCCGTCAGTACCTGCTGTATTGCGACAAAGGCGTGATGAGTCGCCTGCATGCCCACCATTTGCTCAGTGAGGGGTATGCCAATGTGCGCGTTTATCGACCGAGCTAAGAGCCCGGGGCTGTTTGCCTGTGGCCTGCGTCACCGGCCCCCCGACTCTGCCGTCAAGCTGTAACGGCAAGGCCTGACTCTACTGTTAATCGCTGCCACGACCTGTCAGCACACCGAATCCTCTGATCGAGATACACAAGTGATCGAAAATCTACGTAACATCGCCATCATTGCTCACGTTGACCATGGTAAAACCACCCTGGTAGACAAACTCCTGCGTCAATCCGGCACCCTGGAGCGCAACGAGCTCAACGACGAGCGCGTGATGGACTCCAACGACCAGGAAAAAGAGCGCGGTATTACCATCCTGGCTAAAAACACCGCTATCAACTGGAACGGCTACCACATCAACATCGTGGACACCCCGGGCCACGCCGACTTCGGCGGCGAAGTAGAACGCGTAATGTCGATGGTTGACTCCGTTCTGCTGCTGGTTGACGCTCAAGACGGCCCTATGCCGCAAACCCGTTTCGTGACCAAGAAGGCTTTCGAAGCCGGCCTGCGTCCGATCGTGTGCATCAACAAGGTTGACCGTCCAGGCGCGCGTCCGGACTGGGTTCTGGACCAGATCTTCGACCTGTTTGACAACCTGGGTGCTACCGAAGAACAGCTGGACTTCAAAGTGGTCTACGCCTCGGCCCTGAACGGCATTGCCGGTCTGGAACACACCGACATGGCTGAAGACATGACCCCGCTGTACCAGTCGATCGTCGACAACGTACCGGCACCAAAAGTTGACCGTGAAGGCCCGTTCCAGATGCAAATCTCGGCACTGGACTACAACAGCTTCCTGGGTGTTATCGGTGTTGGCCGTATCGCGCGTGGTAGCGTCAAGCCGAACACTCCAGTTGTCGCCATCGGCGCCGACGGCAAGAAGCGTAACGGTCGTATCCTGAAGCTGATGGGTCACCACGGCCTGCACCGCATCGACGTTGAAGAAGCTTTCGCCGGCGACATCGTGTGCGTGAGCGGTATGGACTCGCTGTTCATCTCCGACACCCTGTGCCAGCCAGACAACGTTGAGGCGATGAAGCCTCTGACCGTTGACGAGCCAACCGTTTCCATGACCTTCCAGGTAAACGACTCGCCTTTCTGCGGTAAAGAAGGCAAGTTCGTGACTTCCCGTAACATCAAGGAACGTCTGGACAAAGAGCTGCTGTACAACGTTGCACTGCGCGTTGAAGAAGGCGACTCGGCTGACAAGTTCAAGGTTTCCGGCCGTGGTGAGCTGCACCTCTCGGTACTGATCGAAACCATGCGTCGCGAAGGCTTCGAAATGGGCGTTGGTCGTCCAGAAGTGATCATCCGTCAGGTTGACGGCGTGAAGCAGGAACCGTTCGAAAACGTGACCATCGACACCCCTGAAGAATCCCAGGGCAAGGTCATGGAAGAGATGGGCCTGCGTAAGGGCGACCTGACCAACATGGTGCCGGATGGCAAAGGCCGTGTACGTCTGGAATACAACATCCCTGCGCGTGGTCTGATCGGTTTCCGTAACCAGTTCCTGACCCTGACCAACGGTGCTGGCATCCTGACCTCGATCTTCGATCGCTACGACACCATGAAGTCCGGCGACATGTCCGGCCGTCAGAACGGTGTTCTGGTATCGGTAGAAACCGGCAAGGCGCTGACCTACTCCCTGGAAACTCTGCAGGCGCGTGGCAAGCTGTTCGTTGAACACGGTCAAGAGATCTACAACGGTCAGATCGTTGGTCTGAACAGCCGTGACAACGACATGGGCGTTAACCCAACCAAAGGCAAGAAGCTCGACAACATGCGTGCTTCGGGCAAAGACGAAACCATCGCTCTGGTCCCACCTGTTCGCTTCACCCTGGAACAGGCCCTGGAATTCATCCAGGACGACGAGCTGTGCGAAGTTACGCCTAAGTCGATCCGCCTGCGTAAGAAGATCCTGGACGAAGGCGAGCGTACCCGCGCTGCCAAGAAAGCCAAGAACTGAGTTAACTCAGGCTGAATGAAAAACGCCCCCGGTCGAAAGGCCGGGGGCGTTTTTTTATGCCTGATCGTTCCCACGCTCTGCGTGGGAATGCCGCTTGGGACGCTCCGCGTCCCGCTTTTAAGGGCGGACGCAGAGCGTCCAGGGCTGCATTCCCACGCGGAGCGTGGGAACGATCATCATGATCATCAGAACTTGTCGAGAGTCCGGAAATTGGTCTCGCGCACCACTTCCTTCGGCTTGTACGCACAATACCCCGGCCGCGGCCCGATTTTCGGGTGGTTGCGGCAGGTATCCGGGCGCTTGTCATAAATAGTGCAGAAGCGCGTCTTACGATCCAGGTACAGGCAGTCGTTATTGCTCATGCGCTGCAGGGTGAAAATTTCGGATTTGGAATTGTAGCGCTCGACGATGCCTTCCTTCTGCAAACGCTTGGCGATGTTCTTCGGTGGGTCGCCGCGCTCGAACTCATCGACGATGCCAATGCGGATCAGGTCCTTGATCTTCACCTCGACCGGCAGCGTGCAGCAGCTGGACACGCAGCCACCGCACATGTGGGCGGAATATTTCTGCCAGGTCTCGAGACGGTCGAGTTCAGCGGCGGCGATCAGTTGAGGCTTCATCAAGGTTCCAAGGTGGGGCTGTATCCGGGCGCGCGATCATACCGGGATTGGTGGTTTTTTGAACAATATTTTGCAGATTTCATCTCCAACGGTGCAGGGGAGAAAAGCAGGCACGGCCCCTGCATCAATTTCCAGCAATGGTGAATGAGTTAAAAAACTGCCGAACCAGCACGTCTACCGTCTGTCAGACCGACTAGGCTCTAGCAACTCCTTCAATCTCGCCCGAGGTCGCACCGATGTCTCAGGAACCGCTTGCACGAGAAGCAGAGGTAGCCGCATTCCGCGATGCTGTCTTGACCAAACTTACCTACGCGGTGGGCAAGGACCCGGATCACGCCTTCGACCACGACTGGTTCGAAGCCATTGCACTGGCCGCCCGCGACCAGATGGTCGACCACTGGATGAACCACACGCGGCGCATCTACCGCAAAGGCCAGAAGCGGGTGTATTACCTCTCGCTGGAGTTCCTGATCGGCCGTTTGCTCTACGACAGCCTTAGCAACCTCGGCGTGTTGGAGATTGCCCGCGAAGCTTTGTCCGAGCTGGGTGTGGATTTGGAGCGCATCCGCCTCTTGGAGCCCGACGCGGCGCTCGGCAACGGTGGCCTGGGCCGCCTGGCCGCGTGCTTTATGGAAAGCATGTCGACCCTGGGCATTGCCGGCCACGGCTATGGCATCCGCTATGAACACGGCCTGTTTCGCCAGGCGATTGTCGACGGCTGGCAGCAGGAACAGACCGAACGCTGGCTGGATTTCGGCAACCCGTGGGAGTTCGAGCGCGCCGAGGTGATTTACCCGATCGGCTTTGGTGGCAGCGTCGAAACCCTGGCGGACGCCTCCGGCAAGATGATCCAGGTGTGGACGCCCAACGAAACAGTTCGCGCGGTGGCATACGACACGCCGGTAGTCGGCTGGCGCGGCGCCAGCGTGAACACCCTGCGCCTGTGGCGCGCCCGGGCGGTAGAAGACCTGCACCTGGAGCGCTTCAACGCCGGTGACCACTTGGGCGCCGTCGCCGAAGTGGCTCGCGCCGAAAGCATCTCCCGAGTGCTTTACCCGGCCGACAGCACCGAAGCGGGGCAGGAATTGCGTCTGCGCCAGGAATACTTCTTTGTTTCGGCCTCGCTGCAAGACCTGCTGCGCCGCCACAAGAACATGCACGGCTCGGTACTCAGCCTGGGCGAACACGCCGCGATCCAGCTCAACGACACCCACCCGTCCATCGCCGTGGCTGAGTTGATGCGCCAACTGGTCGACCTGCATGACATTCCGTGGGAAGCCGCGTGGGATGTCACCGTCGAAACCCTTTCCTACACCAACCACACCTTGTTGCCCGAGGCGTTGGAAACCTGGCCTGTCGGTTTGATGGAACGCATGCTGCCTCGGCATATGCAGATCATCTACCTGATCAACGCCCAGCACATCGACTCGCTGCGCGCCAAGGGCATCCACGACTTTGACGTATTGCGTGCGGTGTCGTTGATCGAAGAAGACAACGGCCGCCGCGTGCGCATGGGTAACCTGGCGTTCCTTGGCTCCCATAGCGTTAACGGTGTGTCCGGTTTGCACACCCAACTGATGCGCAGCACGGTGTTCTCCGAACTGCACAAGCTGTACCCGGAGCGCATCAACAACAAAACCAACGGCATCACCTTCCGCCGCTGGCTGTACCAGGCCAACCCCAAGCTCACCGAGATGCTGGTGGAGGCTCTGGGGCCGGACATCCTCGACACCATGGAAACCCGCCTGACGGAGCTGGAGACCTTCGCCGAGAAGCAGGTGTTCCGCAAAGCCTTCGCCGAACAGCGCCTGCACAGCAAGAGGGCACTGGCCGAGATCATCCACGAGCGCCTGGGCATTTCGGTGAACCCGGCGGCGATGTTCGACGTGCAGGTCAAGCGGATCCACGAATACAAACGCCAACTGCTCAACCTGCTGCACACCGTGGCCTTGTACCAGGCAATCCGCGCCGAGCCAGGCACCGATTGGGTGCCGCGCGTGAAAATCTTCGCGGGCAAGGCGGCGGCCAGCTATCACCAGGCCAAGTTGATCATCAAGCTGACCAACGACATCGCCCGCACCGTGAACAACGACCCGACCGTGCGCGGCTTGCTCAAGGTGGTGTTCCTGCCCAACTACAACGTCAGCCTGGCGGAAAGCATCATCCCGGCGGCGGACTTGTCCGAGCAGATTTCCACGGCCGGTTTTGAAGCCTCTGGCACCAGCAACATGAAGTTCGGCCTCAATGGCGCGCTGACCATCGGCACCATGGACGGCGCCAACGTGGAGATGCACGAGCGCGTGGGCGCCGAGCATATGTTTATCTTCGGCCTCAGCGCCGAACAAGTGGAAGCCCGCAAGCACGCCGGTGAATTCCACGCCGGGCCGGATGTGGCAGCCTCCCATCGTCTCAACGATGTGTTGCAAGCGATCCGCGGCGGGGTGTTCTCGCCGGATGATCCAGGCCGCTATGTGGGCTTGATCGACGGGTTGATCGACTACGACCGTTTCCTGGTGTGCGCCGACTTTGACGCCTACTGGGACGCCCAGGCGCGGGTCGAAGCGCATTGGCACGATTCCAAGGCCTGGTGGCGTTCGGCTGTGCTCAATACGGCGCGCATGGGCTGGTTCAGCTCGGACCGCACCATCCGCGAATACGCCACCGAGATCTGGAAAGCCCTCGACTAAACACCGCAAAAACCCATGTGGGAGCGGGCTTGCCCGCGATGGCGCAGTGTCAGTTGGCAAATATGTCGACTGATACACCGCAATCGCGGGCAAGCCCGCTCCCACATTAGCTTTGCGTCGATATACTAGGCCTCGGTTTGCCCGCCTCGGGCTGCTTAGGGATATCGACCATGCAATGGATTTTCATGCTGATTGGCCTGGTGCTCGGCTGGACACTCGATGAGTCGTTCACCGATGCCGGCTTCGGTGCGCTATTGGGCTTGGGCATTGGTCAGGCGATTCGCCTGTCGAGGCTGTCCGCCCAGGCAGACCAGCAAGCGCTTCAGTTAGAGACCACGCAGAAGGCATTGATAGCCCTGGGTGAGCGCCTGCGGCAACTGGAAGTGCCCGCGCCTACAAACAGCGTGATTGTCGAAGCCCCCATCCCTGAACCTGCACCTGCCGTTGCCAAGCCCGAACTTGTTTGGGAGCTGCCCGCCGAACTGGCGCCCGTCGCCGTGATGGCCGAGGCGAGACAGCCACTGCCGGAGGACGTCTGGACCCCAGCACCAAAACCGAAAGAACCTGCCATCCCCCGTGGCCCCAACCTGATCGAGCGCGCCATCGGCGGCGCCCGTAATTGGCTGTTCGGCGGCAACACCGTGCTGCGCGTTGGCGTGGTGCTGCTGTTCCTTGGCCTGGCCTTCTTGCTGCGTTATGCCACCGAAGGCGTGGTGGTGCCGATTGAACTGCGTTACGCCGGGGTTGCCGCTGCCGCCATCGGCCTGCTGGGCCTGGGTTGGTGGTTACGGCTGCGCAACAGCAATTACGGGCTGATGCTGCAGGGTACCGGGATTGCCGTGTTGTACCTGACGGTGTTTGCTGCGATGCGCCTGCACCCGTTGATCGACCCAGGCGCGGCACTCGGCCTGCTGGTGGCGGTCACGGTGTTCTCGGCAATCCTGGCGATCACCCAGGATGCCCTCGGCCTGGCCTGCGCAGCGGCGCTGGGTGGGTTTGCCGCGCCGATTCTGACCTCAACCGGCGCCGGTAATCATGTGGCGCTGTTCAGTTACTTTGCATTGCTCAACGCCGGCATTCTGGCCATCGCGTGGTTCAAGGCCTGGCGTCTGCTCAACCTGATCGGATTTGTCGGCACCTTCGGCATAGGCTTCGCCTGGGGCATGCGCTCCTACACACCGGAACTGCTGTGGAGCACCGAGCCGTTCCTGATCCTGTTTTTCCTGATGTACCTGGCCATCGGCCTGTTGTTCGCCCGCCGCAAGCTGCAGGAGGTGGGCGATGCCCCCGAAGGCCGTGAGGCGCTGCTGCGCTGGTCGGCGGCCAAGGGTGATTATGTCGATGGCAGCATGCTGTTCGGCCCGCCGTTGGTAGGCTTTGGCTTGCAGTTCGCCGTGGTGCAGCACCTGGAGTTTGCCGCCGCGTTCAGTGCACTCGGTTTAGGCCTTATCTACATGGGCTTGGCGCGGATGCTGAGTGGCGGGCGCGCCTTGCTGCTGGCCGAAACTTGCCTGGCGCTGGGCGTGATCTTTGCCAGCCTGGCGATTCCGCTGGGCCTCGACGCGCGCTGGACGGCGGCGGCCTGGGCAGTGGAGGGCGCCGGGATCTTCTGGCTTGGCTTGCGTCAGCAGCGGCCGTTGGCTCGTGCGTTTGGCCTGTTGTTACAGTTGGGGTCAGCGCTGGCGTTCCTCAGCGAACTGCGCGTTGGCGAGTTGACCTTGCTCAACGGTGCACCACTGGGCGCGCTGTTGCTGGGCGCGGCCCTGTTGTTCAGCTTCGATCAGTTGCGCAAGGCATCGACCGAACAAGCGGCGCAATGGGAGCGCACCGGTCTGCCCGTGCTGGCGAGCCTGGGATTGACCTTTTTGTACCTGCTTGCACCCTTGTTGTTGCTGACCCAAGGCACCGCCATCAGTTGGGCAATCGCCGGGCTGCTGACGCTGTTTGTCGGCCTGCGCATTGGCTCGCGCACCTTCCTGTTCACTGCCTTTGCTGTGCAATTGCTCGGTGGGGTGTTGTTCCTCCTGCGTTTGCAGGGCGGTGATGGGGCTGCGGTATTCAGTGCCGGTTGGACCGGCTTGTTGACCGCCTCGCTGATCGGCCTGGCGTTGGTCGGCGGCATGCTGATGGCGGCGCGCGATGACATGGTGCGCAGCGATGTGCGGCTGCTGCGCGGCTTGTCGGTGGTGCTGCTCGCGGGTCTGGTGCTGATCAACCTTGCGGTGCTGTTTGTGCTGCCATGGGAAAGCGCCAGCGGCGTGTGGGCGGCCAGTGGCTTGCTGATCATCTGGTTGAGCCTGTACCTGCAACAACGCGTGAGTTTCGTGTTTGGTTTGCTGCTGCAACTGATCGGTGGTGCTTCGTTCCTGTTGGCGGTGCCGCAGTTGCTCGGGCCGTTGAACAGCGAGGGCTTGCGGCCCTTGGCGCACAGCGCTTTCTGGACGCCGATGGTGCTGGGCCTGGCGGCAATGGTGGGCGCCTGGCGCTTGCAACGTGAGTCGCAGGCGCCGGTGTTTGACGTGTTGAAATTGCAACGCCTGTCCGACCTGCTGTTGGTGTGGGGCGCGGCCTGGTGGGCATTGGCGTTGATCGGCGAAGTGCTGCGGTTTATCCCGCAAGCGCTGCAAGGCGCATTTCTGCTCGGCATCGCGGCGCTGAGCGTGGCGATCTGGGCGCTGTTGGCCGCACGTTTACGCTGGGCATCTCTGGGCATGCTGTGCGCCTTGCTGATGCCGGCGGCGGGCGTGGTGTTGCTGGTGTCTGCCCATGATTACTACCACCCGGCAGCGCATTACGGCTGGCTGGCGTGGTTGGCGGTGTTTGTGGTGCATTTTATCGCGCTGCGCCGTTTGGCGGCGGTGGTGCCGGGCAAGGTATTGAGCATCGCTCATGTGTTCGGCTGCTGGATGTTGATCGGTGTGTTGGCGCTGGAGCTGCGTTACGGCCTGTTGCTGCTGTCGAGTGAGTACAACGCCTGGCGTTGGCTGGGTTGGGCGATTCTGCCAAGCCTGTACCTGGTGCTGGCGGCGGCACCGCGCAGTTGGCCGTGGCCGGTGTCGGCAAACCCGCGTGAATACCGTGTGCTGGCCGCGTTGCCGCTGGCGGTATTGATGCTCGGCTGGTTCTGGTTGGCGAACATCTTCAGCGACGGCACGGCGAAACCACTGCCGTACGTGCCATTGCTCAACCCGTTGGACGTGGGCCTGCTGTTCGCATTGCTGGGTATTTACCTGTGGTCGCGCAGCGTGGCGCCGCAACGCGGGCCGCGTGCTGAACTGATCGCCCAAGGTGTCGCAGGTGCTTCGCTGTTTGCCTTCTTCACGGCCTTGGTGATGCGCACCGCCCACCATTGGGCGGGCGTGCCGTTCCAACTGGATGCCTTGCTGGCGTCCATGTGGGTGCAGGCTGGCCTGTCGCTGGTCTGGACCCTGATCGCCCTGGGCCTGATGATCGGCGGCCACCTGCGCCTTCGTCGCGAAGTGTGGCTGATCGGCGCGGCGTTGATTGCGGTGGTGGTCGCCAAGCTGTTCTTTGTCGAGCTGAGCAACCGTGGCGGGCTGGCGCGGATCGTATCGTTTATTGGTGTGGGCGGGCTGTTGCTGGTGGTGGGTTACTTCGCACCGCTGCCGCCCAAACGCGCCGAGCCGGTGTTGGAAACTGAAGGAGCATCCTCTTGATCGGTAAGTTGAGCGTGATCGCGTTGGGCATGTGTTCGACGTTGTCGGCGTGGGCGCAAGAAACGCCCGCCGACTTCACCACACAGGTGTCGTTGGCGGTAAGTGGCAACGGGCCTTGGTATCGCCTGGAGTTGCCGCTGTCGGTGCAATTGAGCGCGCGCCAGGCGGATCTTGGTGATGTGCGCGTGTTCAACGCCGCCGGCGAGCCCCAGGCTTACGCGTTGTCACGCCAGTCAGCGCAACGCACCGAAAGTCGCACGGTCGCCGACGTGAAGTGGTTCCCGTTGTACGCCGCCGACACCCGCCAAAGTGTGCCGGACGTGGTGATGAAATCCACCGCCGAAGGCACGCTGCTGGAAGTGCGCCCGTCCAAGGCCGGCAAACAGGTGCTGCGAGGCTGGGTACTGGACGCCAGCGCGATCAAGGCGCCGCTGCAGCAACTGAGCCTGGACTGGAGTCGCGAACAGGATGGCTTCCAGCGTTTCAGCATTGAAGCCAGCGATGACCTGCAGCACTGGGAACCCTGGGGCGATGGCCAGGTGGCGCGCCTATCGTTTGCCGATGAGCGGGTCGAGCAACATGACGTGAGCCTGCCGGGGCAATCGGCGCGTTACCTGCGCCTGCTGTGGCAAGGCCAGGCCGCGCCGACGCTGACCTCGGCCAAGCTTGTGAGCGCCACCAGCAGCAGCCTGCCAATGCCCTTGGTGTGGTCGCAGCCGTTGTCGGGTACGCGGCTCAAGGCGGGTGAATACAGCTGGCAGTTGCCGACGGGGCTGCATGTGGAGCGCTTGCGCGTCGAGCTCAAGCAGCCCAACACGCTGGCGCCCGTGACGTTGGCGGGGCGGCGGGAAGCCAATCAAGCCTGGCAGCCTTTGAGCAATGGCTTGTTGTATCGCCTGGCCCAGAACGGCCAGGACGTGGTGCAGGATGAATTGCAATTGCCAGGCGTGGCCGTGGGCGAACTTAAGTTGCAGGTGGACGAGCGCGGCGGCGGCCTGGGCGTGGAAGCGCCGGCATTGCGTTTTGCTGTGCGCGCCACGCAGTTGGTGTTCCTGGCGCGGGGCGAGCCGCCGTTTACCCTGGCGTTGGGCAACCCGTCGGTAAAGGCCGCTAACTTGCCGCTGTCGACGCTGATTCCCGACTACAGCGCCGAGCGTATCAAGACCTTGGGGCAGGCCACGGTCACAGGCGACGTGAGGGTCAAATCGCCTGTGATTGCCGTTTCACCCGAAGCGGGCACCGACTGGAAGAAACTCGGCCTGTGGGCCGTGCTCCTGCTGGGTGTAGCGGCGCTAGGGGCGATGGCCTACAGTTTGTTGCGTGCACCGGCGGCCAAGCCGTGAACTCTATTGGGGTTAAATCCTCTGATTAGAGGAAATAACCCTCGACTCGCGTTAAACTGCGCGGGTTTTTAAGCCCCCCATTTTCCGGAGCCTTCCATGTCCCGCGTTACCCTGAGTCGCTATTTGATCGAGCAGACCCGCAGCAACAACACGCCTGCCGATCTGCGCTTCCTTATCGAAGTGGTGGCGCGTGCTTGCAAGGAAATCAGCCACGCCGTGTCCAAAGGCGCACTGGGTGGTGTTCTGGGCAGCATGGGCACTGAAAACGTCCAAGGCGAAGTGCAGAAGAAGCTCGACGTGATTTCCAACGAAATCCTGCTCGAAGCCAACGAATGGGGTGGCCACCTGGCCGGCATGGCGTCCGAAGAAATGGACAATGCCTACCAGATCCCGGGCAAATACCCGAAAGGCGCGTACCTGCTGGTGTTCGACCCACTCGACGGCTCGTCCAACATCGACATCAACGCACCGGTCGGCACTATCTTCTCGGTACTGCGCTGCCCTAACGAATACCTGAGCCAGAACGAAGCCCTGAACGAAAAGGCCTTCCTGCAGCCAGGCACCGAACAGGTTGCTGCCGGTTACGCCATCTACGGCCCGCAGACCATGCTGGTGCTGACCCTGGGCGACGGCGTCAAAGGCTTTACCCTGGACCGCGAAATGGGCAGCTTCGTACTGACCCACGAAGACATCACCATTCCTGCCTCCACCCAGGAATTTGCGATCAACATGTCCAACCAGCGTCACTGGGAAGAGCCTGTGACCCGCTACGTGGGCGAGTTGATGGCCGGCGAAGAAGGCCCGTTGAAGAAGAACTTCAACATGCGCTGGGTCGCTGCGATGGTTGCCGACGTGCACCGCATCCTGACCCGTGGTGGCCTGTTCATGTACCCACGTGACAGCCGAGAACCTTCCAAACCGGGCAAGCTGCGCTTGATGTACGAAGCCAACCCGATGTCGTTCCTGGTTGAGCAAGCAGGCGGCGCGTCCACTGACGGCCACCAGCGCATCCTCGACATCCAGCCGGAAGGCCTGCACCAGCGTGTGGCAGTGTTCCTGGGCTCGAAGGAAGAAGTTGAGCGTGTGACGGCTTATCACAAGAAGTAAACCTCTGTGGCGAGGGAGCTTGCTCCCGTTGGGCTGCGAAGCGGCCCCAAAAAGCTTGCGGGCGCTGCGCACCCGAACGGGAGCAAGCTCCCTCGCCACAGAAGCATTCAAGACTTGAAGTTTTGAATGAGAAGAAGCCCCGAAACGTTTCAGCGTTTTCGGGGTTTTTTTGTTTTTGCCCATCGGGAACCAGACACCTCTTTTCCCTTCTAAGCTTCTGGCAGATACCCCAGCTGCTTTGTCTCTCCAGGAGCTTTTCCATGTCTTTACGCCGTCTCTCCCTGCTGGCTTTTTGCGTGCTGTTAGCCGCGTGCAGCAAGGTCAATCAAGAAAACTACGCGAAGCTGTCGGCTGGCATGGCCAAGGCCGAGGTGGAGTCGTTGCTGGGTAAGCCGACCGATTGTTCCGGTGCGCTGGGCATGTCCAGTTGCACGTGGGGCGATAAAAACAGCTTTATCAGCGTGCAGTACGCCGGTGACAAAGTTCTGATGTTTTCCGGGCAAGGCCTGAAGTAAACCGGGGCGCGAGCCTGCGGGAGAAGAAGAATGATGCGTTTTGTTTTGTTTCTTTGCGCCAGTCTGTTTTTGGCGGGCTGCGCCAGCCATTCTGGCGATGATCTGCAACCCAAGACCGCGAGCAACGTCAACCTCAAGCGTTACCAGGGCACCTGGTATGAGTTGGCCCGATTGCCGATGTACTTCCAGCGTAACTGCGCGCAGTCCGAGGCTCGCTACACCCTGCTGCCGGATGGCGATATGTCGGTGTTTAACCGCTGCCTGACCACAGAGTGGAAGTGGGAAGAAGCCAAGGGCACGGCCACGCCGCAAGTGCCGGGCAAGACCGACAAGCTCTGGGTGGAATTCAATAACTGGTTCACCGCGTTGCTGCCAGGCGTCGCCAAGGGCGATTATTGGGTGCTGTACGTGAGTGATGATTACAAGACCGCCATCGTCGGTAGCCCGAGCCGGCGTTATATGTGGATCTTGTCGCGCACACCGACGGTGAGCGCCGACACCCGCGAAGACCTGCTGAGCAGGGCGCGCCAGCAAGGGTATGACACGACGCGACTGATCTTCCGCACGTCGGACAAGCAGATGGCGAAGACCTCGCAGTAACCTGAGGTCACCCTCAATCTAATGTGGGAGCTGGCTTGAATTGGGAGCTGGCTTGTGTGGGAGCTGGCTTGCCTGCGATGCAGACACCTCGGTGTATCAGTTACACCCAGGTGATGCTATCGCAGGCAAGCCAGCTCCCACATTTGTTTTGCATTGTTTTTTAGCCGAGTAGATTCCTCAGAACTTGGGTGAACGCCCGGCTGCTTTCTTCTTCGCCAGCATGATGCCCATCGCGCACCACCCATTTGCCGTTGACCAGCACATCGCGCACTTGGCGATCACCACCGGCGAACAGCCAGCGATTGAGGATGCCATCCTCGGTCGCCGTCGCCAGGTACGGGTCATTGCCATCCAGCACAATCCAATCTGCCCGCTTGCCGACTTCCAATCGACCAATCGGCTGCCCCAACGCTTGGGCGCCGCCGTCCAGCGCAGCATCGAACAATGTGCGGCCAACCATCGGTTGATCACTGCGATACAGGCGGTTGCGCCGCTGGTCCCGCAGGCGCTGGCCATATTCGAGCCAACGCAACTCCTCCACCACGCTCAGTGACACATGGCTGTCGGAACCGATACCCATACGCCCGCCTTGAGCGAGGAAATCCACCGCCGGGAAAATCCCGTCGCCCAGGTTGGCTTCGGTGGTCAGGCACAAGCCGGCGATTGCCCGGCTCTTGGCCATGCGCGTGACTTCATCGGCGTCAGCATGGGTGGCGTGTACCAGGCACCAACGTTCATCCACTTCAACATTGTCATACAGCCATTGCAGCGGGCGTTTGCCGCTCCAGGCCAGGCAATCATCGACTTCTTTTTGCTGCTCGGCGATGTGGATGTGTACCGGGCAAGCCTTGTCGCTGGCGGCCAGCGCCTCATTGATCTGTTCGGGTGTGACGGCACGCAATGAGTGGAAACACAGGCCCAGTTGCTGCGCTGGCTGCGCCGCCAGAATGGGCTTCAGGCGTGCTTGCAGGTCCAGGTAATCTTCGGTGCTGTTGATAAAGCGCCGCTGGCCTTCATTCGGCGCCTGGCCACCAAAGCCGGAATGGGTGTAGAGCACTGGCAGCAATGTCAGGCCAATCCCACTGCTGGCGGCCGCCTGGCTGATCTGCCGCGACAGCTCCGTGCGATCGGCATACGCCTGGCCGCTGACGTCGTGGTGCACATAATGAAACTCGGCCACCGAGGTGTAACCGGCCTTGAGCATCTCGATATAAAGCTGGCGGGCGATGACCTGCAGTTGTTCCGGGGTGATCTTGCCGACCATGCGGTACATCAAGTCGCGCCAGGTCCAGAAGCTGTCATTCGGGTTGCCGGCCACTTCGGCCAACCCGGCCATGGCGCGCTGGAACGCATGGGAGTGCAGGTTGGGCATGCCCGCCAAAACCGGGCCTCTGAGCCGTTCGGCGTTGTCTGCGCTGGCATTGGGCTCAACCTGGGTCAGCACGCCATCGGCGCTGACTTCAAAGCGTACATCGTTGGCCCATCCATTAGGCAGCAGCGCGCGTTCGGCAAAGAAAGCGGACATGATCAAGGCACCCCGGTCGTGTGTTTATTTGTATATACATATACAGACGTTTGCCTGCTCGGTAAACTCCGGCAATCTATGCATCTTTTCCCCCTGCAAGGATTCCCTGTGCCGACTCCGCCCGCCAAGTCTTCGCTGGCTGCCCACATGGACGAAAGTCCGGCGCCCTTGTATGCCCGCGTCAAACAGATGATCAGCCAGCAGATTCTCAACGGCAACTGGCCGCCCCATTACCGCGTGCCGTCCGAGAGCGAACTGGTCAGCCAGTTAGGCTTCAGCCGCATGACCATCAACCGCGCCCTGCGTGAGCTCACCGCCGAAGGGTTGCTGGTGCGCATGCAGGGCGTTGGCACTTTCGTCGCCGAGCCCAAGAGCCAATCGGCGCTGTTTGAAGTGCACAACATTGCCGATGAGATCGCCTCCCGCGGTCATCGGCATACCTGCCAGGTTATTCACCTGGGCGAAGAGGCCGCCGGCTCCGAACGTGCTGTGGCCCTGGAAATGCGCGAAGGCGGCCGCGTGTTTCACTCGTTGATCGTGCACTTTGAAAACGACATTCCCGTACAAATCGAAGACCGCTTCGTCAACGCTCTGGTCGCGCCGGAATACTTGCAACAGGATTTCACCCAGCAAACGCCGTACGCCTACCTCAACCAGGTCGCACCACTGACCGAGGGCGAGCATGTGGTTGAAGCCATCCTCGCCGACGCTGCCGAGTGCAAGCTGTTGCAGATCGAGCCAAGCGAGCCTTGCCTGTTGATTCGCCGCCGCACCTGGTCCGGCCGCCAGCCGGTGACCGCCGCGCGTTTGATCCACCCCGGTTCCCGTCATAGCCTGGAAGGACGTTTCAGTAAATGAGTGCAGTGAAAGTCTGGCGCGCCACCGATTACATCCGCATGCCGTGGAAAAACGGCGGCGGCAGCACCGAAGAAATCACCCGTGACGCAGGCACTGGCCTGGATGGCTTTGGCTGGCGCCTGTCGATTGCCGATATTGCCGAGTCGGGCGGGTTTTCTACCTTCGCCGGCTACCAGCGTGTGATCACCGTGATCAAAGGTGCGGGTATGGTCCTGACCGTAGACGGCGAGGAACAGCGCGGGCTGTTACCGTTGCAGCCGTTTGCGTTCAAGGGTGAAAGTGAAGTGTCCTGCCGCTTGATCACCGGGCCGATACGCGATTTCAACCTGATTTATTCGCCTGAGCGTTACCACGCACGGTTGCAGTGGATGGATGGTGTGCAGCGGTTTTTCAGCACGGCGCACACGGTGTTGGTGTTCAGTGTGGCGGATGAAGTGAAGGTGCTGGGTGAAAAGCTCGGCCATCACGATTGCCTGCAAATCGACGGTAACAATGACCTGCTGGATATTTCTGTCACCGGCCGCTGCTGCGTAATCGAACTGACCGCACGCGGTTAAAAAACTGTGGGAGCAGGCAAGCCAACTCCCACATTTGCTTTTCATTGCTCATAAGAGCTGTTTCCAGCCGCGCACCAATTTGTTACCGAACGCCCCAGCTTGGCGCAATGCCTGGCAGTGATGAACAATGTCCTCGTCCGCAAACTCCCTCTGTAAGAAAATTCACCAAGCCTCAAAGCCTTAATTTCCGAGGCTTTCACGCACCTCCCAAAAAAATCTCACCCGCTCTCTCACCAAGTTGGCCGCTTGATTGCATATGCTTGTACATACAAGTAAAGATGTGTGCGTAAGACTCTCCTTCGCACCATCAATGTTCGCGCACCATGCCGAGGAGTCCAGCTGTGACCGATTTTTCGAAAGCCAAGCCTACTAAATACCGTGACGTCGAAATCCGTGCCGCCCGCGGTAACAAGCTCACCGCCAAAAGCTGGCTGACTGAAGCACCGCTGCGCATGCTGATGAACAACCTCGACCCGCAAGTGGCCGAGAACCCGAAAGAATTGGTGGTGTACGGCGGTATCGGCCGTGCGGCGCGCAACTGGGAGTGCTACGACCAGATCGTCGAGAGCCTCACCAACCTGAATGACGACGAGACCCTGCTGGTGCAATCCGGCAAGCCGGTCGGCGTGTTCAAGACCCACAGCAACGCTCCGCGCGTGCTGATCGCCAACTCCAACCTGGTGCCGCACTGGGCCAGTTGGGAACACTTCAACGAACTGGATGCCAAGGGCCTGGCCATGTACGGCCAGATGACCGCCGGCAGCTGGATCTACATCGGCAGCCAGGGCATCGTGCAGGGCACCTACGAAACCTTCGTCGAAGCCGGCCGCCAGCACTACAACAGCGACCTCACCGGCCGTTGGGTCCTCACCGCCGGCCTCGGCGGCATGGGCGGCGCTCAGCCGTTGGCTGCGACCCTGGCTGGCGCTTGCTCGCTGAACATCGAGTGCCAGCAGGTCAGCATCGATTTCCGCCTGGCCAGCCGTTATGTCGACGAGCAAGCCACCGACCTCGACGACGCCCTGGCCCGCATCGCCAAATACACTAAGGAAGGCAAGGCCATCTCCATCGCCCTTTTGGGTAACGCGGCCGAAATCCTGCCGGAACTGATCAAGCGCGGCGTGCGCCCGGACATGGTCACCGACCAGACCAGCGCCCACGACCCACTCAATGGTTACCTGCCTGCCGGCTGGACCTGGGACGAATACCGCGCCCGCGCCAAAACCGAGCCGGCTGCCGTGATCAAGGCCGCCAAGCAGTCGATGGCCGTGCACGTCAAAGCCATGCTGGAATTCCAGAAACAAGGCATCCCGACTTTCGACTACGGCAACAATATCCGCCAGATGGCCCAGGAAGAAGGCGTAGAAAACGCCTTCGACTTCCCAGGCTTCGTACCGGCCTACATCCGCCCGCTGTTCTGCCGTGGCATCGGCCCGTTCCGCTGGGCTGCGCTGTCGGGTGACCCGCAAGACATCTACAAGACCGACGCCAAAGTCAAAGAGCTGATCCCGGACGACGCGCACCTGCACAACTGGCTGGACATGGCGCGCGAACGCATCAGCTTCCAGGGCCTGCCAGCACGTATCTGCTGGGTTGGCCTGGGCCAACGCGCCAAGCTCGGCCTGGCATTCAACGAAATGGTGCGCAGCGGTGAGCTGTCGGCACCCGTAGTGATCGGCCGTGACCACCTCGACTCCGGCTCGGTCGCAAGCCCCAACCGCGAAACCGAAGCCATGCAGGACGGCTCCGACGCCGTGTCCGACTGGCCACTGCTCAACGCCTTGCTCAACACCGCGAGCGGCGCGACCTGGGTTTCGCTGCACCACGGCGGCGGCGTGGGCATGGGCTTCTCCCAGCACTCGGGCATGGTGATCGTCTGCGACGGCACCGATGAAGCGGCTGAGCGGATCGCCCGCGTACTGCACAACGACCCGGCCACCGGGGTGATGCGTCACGCCGATGCCGGTTACCAGATCGCCATCGATTGCGCCAAGGAGCAGGGCCTGAACCTGCCGATGATCAAATAACGGCTGGCCTGGTTCCTGTGGGAGCTGGCTTGTGTGGGAGCTGGCTTGCCTGCGATGCGGGCGACTCGGTCTCTCGGCAGAACCGAGGGGATGCCATCGCAGGCAAGCCAGCTCCCACAGTAGAACCCGCAATCTGCACACCCAGAACAATCCATCAGAGGTTGACCAACATGGCTGCAAATGACACCACACCGTTGATCGAAAGGCGTTCGATCGACTACATCCCGGAAGCGGAAAGACACGGTCGTCTATTGAGCCAGTTCACCCTGTGGATGGGTGCCAACCTGCAAATCACCGCGATTGTCACCGGGGCCTTGGCCGTGGTGCTCGGCGGTGATGTGTTCTGGTCGTTGATCGGTCTGTTGATCGGCCAACTCATCGGCGGCGGCGTCATGGCGTTGCATGCGGCGCAAGGGCCAAAGCTTGGCCTGCCACAGATGATCTCCAGCCGGGTGCAGTTCGGCGTTTACGGTGCAGCCATCCCGATTGTGCTGGTCTGTTTGATGTACCTCGGTTTCACCGCGACCGGGACCGTGCTGTCGGGGCAGGCGCTGGGCCAGTTGTTCGGGGTCAGCGACAGCGTCGGTATCCTGATTTTTGCCAGCGTCATCGTACTGGTCACCGTGCTGGGCTACCGGGTGATCCACTTTATTGGGCGGGTCGCCAGCGTCATTGGCGTGATTGCCTTTGTCTATCTGTTCAGTCGTTTGATGAGCCAGACCGACGTTGGCGCGCTTTTGCAGATCCGTCACTTCAGCTGGAGCAGCTTCCTGCTGGCGGTATCGCTCGCGGCTTCCTGGCAGATCGCCTTCGGCCCTTACGTGGCGGACTATTCACGTTACCTGCCAAGCAAGACATCTTCGCTGAAAACCTTTTTCGCCGCCGGCGCCGGTTCGGTCATTGGCGCTCAGGTGGCGATGGTCCTTGGCGTGTTTGCCGCGGCCATGTCCAACGGGCAATTTGCCGGTCACGAAGTCGCCTACATCGTTGGGTTGAGTGGTACAGGCGCCACCGCTGCGCTGCTGTACTTCAGCATCGCGTTCGGCAAGGTCACCATCTCTACCCTGAACTCCTACGGCAGCTTCATGTGCATTGCGACCATCGTCAGCGGCTTCCGTGGTCGCCTTGAGGTCACCCGCCTGCAGCGTCTGGTGTTCGTGCTGGTGATTGTCGGCACTGCAACCCTGATCGCGTTGCTCGGCCAGCACTCGTTCCTCGGTGCGTTCAAGTCTTTCATCCTGTTTCTGCTGGCGTTCTTTACGCCGTGGAGTGCGATCAACCTGGTGGATTACTACTGCATCACCCGCGAGCGCTATGACGTCCCGGCTTTGGCCGACCCGAATGGCCGCTACGGTCGCTGGAACCTGCTCGGTATCAGCGTCTATGTGTTCGGTGTGCTGGTGCAGTTGCCGTTCATCTCCACCAAGTTCTACACCGGCCCTTTGGTTGCCGCGCTGGGTGATGTGGATATCTCCTGGATCATCGGCCTGGTACTGCCAGCGGCCTTGTACTACGTCTGTGCGAAAAAATGGCACGGCACGGTGCCCGATCAACTGATCCTGCCAATAGAGCAGGGCGCTGCACCAACGACAAACGGGCTGGCTGCACAGGCCTGATGGGACGTGGACAGGGCAGGATGCCTACTGACTGCCGTAATCCATTTCAAGATTGGGAGCGTCACAACAATGAAGATGAATAAAACCTTGCTGGCCACCGTGTTATCTGCAGGCTTGCTGGCCTCTGCCGGCGCCCAGGCGGCGGGTTGGTGCGAGTCCGGCAAACCGGTGAAATTCGCCGGGCTGAACTGGGAAAGCGGCATGTTGCTCACCGACATCCTGCAAACCGTGCTGGAGAAAGGCTACGGCTGCAAAACCGATAGCTTGCCGGGTAACTCCATCACCATGGAAAACGCCCTGAGCAGCAACGACATCCAGGTTTTCGCCGAAGAGTGGGTAGGCCGCAGCGAGGTCTGGAACAAGGCCGAGAAGGCCGGCAAAGTTGTCGGTGTTGGTGCGCCGGTGGTCGGCGCCGTGGAAGGCTGGTATGTGCCGCGTTATGTGATCGAAGGCGACGCCAAGCGCAAGCTGGAACCCAAGGCACCAGACCTGAAAAATATCGCCGACCTGGCCAAATACGCCTCGGTATTCAAGGACCAGGAAGAGCCCTCCAAGGGCCGCTTCTACAACTGCCCGGCCGGCTGGACCTGTGAGCTGGATAACAGCGAAATGCTGAAAAGCTATGGCCTGGAAAGCACCTACACCAACTTCCGCCCTGGCACCGGCCCGGCGCTGGATGCCGCCGTGCTGTCGAGCTACAAGCGTGGCGAGCCGATCCTGTTCTACTACTGGTCGCCAACCCCGCTGATGGGCCAGGTCGATCTGGTCAAGCTGCAGGAAAAGCCCGGTGTGGATAAAAGCGTGAGCATCAAGGTCGGCCTGTCCAAAACCTTCCACGAGCAAGCGCCGGAACTCGTGGCGGTGCTGGAGAAGGTCAACCTGCCCATCGACCTGCTTAACCAGAACCTCGGTCGCATGGCCAAAGAGCGGATTGAGTCGCCAAAACTGGCGAAAATTTTCCTCAAGGAACATCCTGAAGTCTGGCACGCATGGGTGAGCGACGACGCAGCCAAGAAAATCGACGCGGCCTTGTAGGTCAAGCGTGTCCGGCTACCCTCAAGGGCCAGCCGGGCACCCGGCCACAACCCACTGGATCGAGAGCACGCTATGTTTCCTGAGAGTTTTACGTTTTCCATCGCCGACTGGGTCAACGGTTGGGTGGACTCACTGGTCACCAACTACGGCGATGTGTTCCGGCACATCTCCGACACGCTGTTATGGGCCATCGTCAACCTGGAAGGCTTGCTGCGTGCAGCGCCCTGGTGGCTGATGCTCGCCATTGTCGGCGGCATCGCCTGGCATGCCACCCGCAAGGTGGTGACCACGGCGGTGATCGTCGGTCTGCTGTTCCTGGTGGGTGCGGTTGGCCTGTGGGACAAGCTCATGCAAACCCTGGCACTGATGATGGTCGCCACGGTGATCTCGGTGCTGATCGGCATTCCGTTGGGCATTTTGTCTGCACGCAGCAATCGCCTGCGGTCGGTATTGATGCCGCTGCTCGACATCATGCAAACCATGCCCAGCTTCGTGTACCTGATCCCGGTGCTGATGCTGTTTGGCCTGGGCAAGGTGCCGGCGATTTTCGCCACGGTGATCTACGCCGCGCCACCGTTGATTCGCCTCACCGACTTGGGCATTCGCCAGGTCGACGGCGAAGTCATGGAAGCCATCAATGCCTTCGGTGCCAACCGCTGGCAGCAACTGTTTGGCGTGCAACTGCCGCTGGCGCTGCCGAGCATCATGGCCGGTATCAACCAGACCACCATGATGGCGTTGTCGATGGTGGTGATCGCCTCGATGATCGGCGCCCGTGGCCTGGGTGAAGACGTGCTCGTCGGCATCCAGACCCTCAACGTCGGCCGTGGCCTCGAGGCCGGGCTGGCGATTGTGATTCTTGCAGTGGTCATCGACCGCATTACCCAGGCCTACGGTCGTCCACGGCATGAGGCGAGCAAATGACTACTGTCAGCAAAATTGAAGTTAAAAACGTCTTCAAGATTTTTGGCAACCGCTCCAAGGAAGCCCTGGCGCTGGTTGGCCAGGGCAAGACCAAGGATCAGGTGCTGGCCGAGACCGGTTGCGTGGTCGGCGTGAACGACCTGTCACTGAGCATCGGCACGGGCGAGATCTTTGTGATCATGGGCCTTTCGGGTTCGGGCAAGTCCACGTTGGTGCGTCACTTCAACCGCCTGATCGATCCAACCAGCGGCGCGATCCTGGTGGACGGCGAAGACATCCTGCAACTGGACATGGAAGCCCTGCGCCAATTCCGTCGCCACAAGATCAGCATGGTGTTCCAGAGCTTCGGCCTGCTGCCCCACAAGAGTGTGCTCGACAACGTTGCCTACGGCCTCAAGGTGCGCGGCGAAACCAAGCAGGTGTGCGCCGAACGTGCGCTGCACTGGATCGAAACCGTGGGCCTCAAAGGCTACGAAAACAAATACCCGCACCAGCTTTCCGGTGGCATGCGCCAACGTGTAGGCCTGGCCCGCGCCTTGGCAGCCGATACCGACATCATCCTGATGGACGAAGCCTTCAGCGCCCTCGACCCGCTGATCCGCGCCGAGATGCAGGACCAGTTGCTGGAGCTGCAAAAGACCCTGCACAAGACCATCGTGTTCATCACCCACGACCTCGACGAGGCGGTGCGCATTGGCAACCGCATTGCGATTCTCAAGGACGGCAAGCTGATCCAGGTCGGCACGCCGCGCGAGATTCTGCATTCGCCGGCGGATGAGTATGTGGACCGGTTTGTTCAGCGCCGGGCGGCGGTGGTGTAGCTGATCGTTCCCACGCTCTGCGTGGGAATACATCCCGTGACGCTCCGCGTCACACCTGATAGCGGGACGCGGAGCGTCCCAGGCGGCGTTCCCACGCAGAGCGTGGGAACGATCAATTCAAGAGGCTCAAGATGTCCCAGGCAACAAAAATCATCATCGCCGACGCTCCACTGCGTTGGCAGGACGTGGTCGCCGTCGCCCGCCACGGCGCCGTGCTCGAACTCTCGGGCCACGCCTGGGCGCGTATCGACAATGCCCAGGCTATCGTGCAACGCATCGTCACCAGCGGCGAACGCGCCTATGGTGTGAATACCGGCCTGGGCGCGCTGTGCAATGTGTCGCTCAAGGGTGAACAACTCAGCCAGTTGTCGCGCAACACACTGCTGAGCCACGCCTGTGGCGTCGGCCCGCTGCTGAGCGACGAACAGACCCGCGCGATCATCTGCGCAGCCATCATCAACTACAGCCACGGCAAATCCGGCCTGCACCCGCAGGTGGTGCATTCGTTGCTGGCGCTGCTCAACCATGGCATCACGCCGCAAGTGCCGTCCCAGGGCTCGGTGGGCTACCTGACTCACATGGCCCACATTGGCGTGGCCTTGCTCGGGGTTGGCGATGTGAGCTATCGCGGCCAGATCGTAACGGCGCAAGCCGCCTTAAAAGCCGAAGGTTTACAGCCTGTGGTGCTCGGCGCCAAAGACGGCCTGTGCCTGGTCAATGGCACGCCGTGCATGACCGGCCTGAGCTGCCTGGCCCTGGCCGACGCGCATCACCTGCTGCAATGGGGCGACGTGATCGGCGCCATGAGTTTCGAAGCCCAGCGTGGTCAGATCGACGCCTTCGACGAAGCCATCATCGCCCTCAAGCCACACCCAGGCATGCAGCAAGTCGGCATCAACCTGCGTGCCTTGCTTGACGGCAGTGAAGTGATCGCCAGCAGCAAAGGCATCCGCACCCAGGACGCGCTGAGCATCCGCTCGATCCCGCAGATTCACGGTGCGGCGCGTGATCAGGTTGAACACGCCACGCGCCAGATCGAGACCGAACTCAACAGCGCCACCGACAACCCGCTGGTGCTCGGTACGCCGGACAACTACCGCGTGGTGTCCCAGGCCAACCCGCATGGGCAGTCTGTGGCGCTCGCGGCCGACATGCTCGCCATCGCCATGGCCGAAATCGGCTCGGTGGCCGAGCGTCGCCTGGACCGCCTGATCAACCCGCACGTCAGTGGTTTGCCGGCGTTCCTGGTCAGCAACCCTGGGGTCAACTCCGGGATGATGATCGTGCAGTACGTCGCCGCCTCGCTGTGCGGGCAAAACCGTCAGCTGGCGCAACCGGCGGTGCTCGACAATTTCGTTACCTCGGGCCTGCAGGAAGACCACCTGAGCATGGGCACCAATGCCGCGCTCAAGCTGCATCAGCTGTTGGCCAACGTCACGCAGATTCTCGCCATCGAGTACCTGCTGGCAGCCCAGGCGTTCGAGTTTTTGAAGGACCAGCGTTTCGGCGCGGGTACTGACAGCGCCTGGCGTCTGCTACGCGAAAAGGTCGCACCTTACGAACAAGACCGTTGGTTGGCGCCAGATATTGCCGCCACCGCCGCGCTGCTCAAAGACACCGCTTTGCTGCGCTCAGCAATTCCCCATTTGCACTAAACACTTATTCAAAAGAACAATTCAAAGGAGCATGAATGTGACTGCGCTAAATTTGATTCCAGGCCAACTGAGCCTTGCCCAACTGCGAGCCATCTACCAGCAGCCGGTAACCCTCACTCTGGATGACAGCGCCACGGCGCAGATCGAAGCCAGTGTGGCCTGCGTGGAGCAGATTCTCGCCGAGAACCGCACCGCCTACGGCATCAACACCGGTTTTGGCCTGCTGGCCTCGACCCGCATTGCCAGTGAAGACCTGGAAAACCTCCAGCGTTCCCTGGTGCTGTCCCACGCCGCCGGCGTCGGTGAGCCGATCAGCGACGCGCTGGTGCGGCTGGTCATGGTGCTTAAAGTCAACAGCCTGAGCCGTGGGTTCTCCGGCATTCGTCGCCAGGTGATCGACGCGCTGATCGCACTGATCAACGCCGAGGTGTACCCGCACATTCCGCTCAAAGGTTCGGTCGGTGCTTCCGGCGACTTGGCGCCATTGGCGCATATGTCGCTGGTGCTGCTGGGCGAAGGCAAGGCGCGCTACAAGGGCGAATGGCTGGAAGCCACCGAAGCGCTGAAAGTTGCCGGCCTGACGCCGCTGACGCTGGCGGCTAAAGAAGGCCTGGCGCTGCTGAACGGCACCCAAGTGTCCACCGCGTATGCCCTGCGTGGCCTGTTCGAAGGCGAAGACCTGTTCGCCGGTGCGTTGGCGTGCGGTGCCCTCACCGTGGAAGCGGTATTGGGCTCGCGCTCGCCGTTTGATGCACGTATCCATGCCGCCCGTGGCCAGCGCGGTCAGATCGACGCGGCCGCGGCTTATCGCGACCTGCTCGGCGAGAGCAGCCAGGTGTCCCAGTCGCACCAGAACTGCGACAAAGTGCAAGACCCGTATTCCCTGCGTTGCCAGCCGCAAGTCATGGGCGCCTGCCTGACCCAGTTCCGCCAGGCTGCCGAAGTGCTGGTGGTAGAGGCCAACGCCGTGTCGGATAACCCGCTGGTGTTTGCTGCCGAGGGCGACGTGATTTCCGGCGGTAACTTCCACGCCGAGCCGGTGGCCATGGCTGCCGACAACATGGCGCTGGCCATCGCCGAAATCGGCTCGCTGAGCGAGCGTCGTATCTCGTTGATGATGGACAAGCACATGTCGCAACTGCCGCCGTTTTTGGTCGGCAATGGCGGGGTGAACTCCGGTTTCATGATCGCCCAGGTCACCGCTGCGGCGCTCGCCAGTGAGAACAAGGCGCTGGCGCATCCCCATAGCGTGGACAGCCTGCCGACGTCGGCCAACCAGGAAGACCACGTGTCCATGGCCCCGGCTGCGGGCAAGCGTTTGTGGGAAATGGCTGAAAATACCCGTGGTGTGCTCGCAGTTGAGTGGCTGGCGGCATGCCAGGGCCTGGACCTGCGCGATGGCTTGAAGACTTCGACCAAGCTGGAAAAAGCCCGCGGGATCCTGCGCGACAAAGTGGCGTTTTATGAGAAGGACCGCTTCTTTGCCCCGGACATCAATGCCGCCAGCGAACTGCTCGCCAGCCGCTGCCTGAATGAGCTGGTGCCGGCCAAGCTTCTGCCGAGCTTGTAACCGCAACGCAACCCAGTGTGGGAGCTGGCTTGCCTGCGATAGCTATCTGTCAGTTGAAACATGTGTGACTGACATACGATCGTTCCCACGCTCTGCGTGGGAATGTTGCCCTGGACGCTCCGCCTCCGCTTTAAGAGTCGTGACGCGGAGCGTCACAGGATGTGTTCCCACGCGGAGCGTGGGAACGATCTTCTCCTCATAAAAATAATAGGGACGAGAAATGCACCAGCAAGAAAAGGGTTTGAAACGCGGGCTGAGCGCCCGACATATTCGCTTCATGGCACTCGGTTCCGCGATCGGCACCGGGTTGTTCTATGGTTCCGCCTCTGCCATCCAAATGGCCGGCCCTGCCGTGCTGCTGGCCTACCTGATCGGCGGCGCCGCCGTGTTCATGGTGATGCGTGCTCTCGGTGAAATGGCCGTGCACAACCCGGTGTCAGGCTCCTTCGGCCAGTACGCCAGCACCTACCTGGGGCCTATGGCCGGGTTTGTGCTCGGCTGGACCTACGCATTTGAAATGATCATCGTCTGCCTCGCCGACGTCACCGCCTTTGGCATCTACATGGGCTTCTGGTTTCCCGAGGTCGCACGTTGGGTCTGGGTGCTCGGCATCGTGTTTTTGATCGGCGGCCTGAACCTGTGCAACGTCAAAGTGTTTGGCGAAATGGAGTTCTGGCTGTCGCTGCTCAAGGTCGGCGCCATCGTGGCGATGATCCTCGGCGGCTTTGGCATCATGCTGTTTGGCATTCATTCTGCTGGCGAAACCCAGGCCAGCGGCTTGAGCAACCTGTGGGCCCACGGCGGCTTCATGCCTAACGGCATTGGCGGCCTGATCGCCTCGTTCGCGGTGGTGATGTTTGCGTTTGGCGGCATCGAAATCATCGGCATCACGGCCGGTGAAGCCAAAGACCCGCAGCGCGTGATCCCCAAGGCGATCAATGCGGTGCCGCTGCGCATCCTGCTGTTCTACGTGCTGACCCTGTTTGTGCTGATGGCCATCTACCCGTGGCCACAGATTGGCAGCCAGGGCAGTCCGTTCGTGCAGATCTTCAGCAACCTTGGCATCGGCTCGGCAGCGACCATCCTCAATATCGTGGTGATCTCGGCCGCCGTCTCGGCCATCAACAGCGACATTTTTGGCGCCGGCCGCATGATGTATGGCCTGGCCCAGCAAGGGCAGGCGCCCAAGGGTTTTGCGCAGCTGTCCAAGCAAGGCGTGCCGTGGATGACCGTACTGGTAATGGGCGCGTCGTTGCTCGGCGGCGTGGTGCTCAACTACCTGATCCCGGAAAACGTGTTCCTGTTGATCGCCTCGATTGCCACTTTCGCCACCGTGTGGGTGTGGTTGATGATTTTGTTCACTCAGGTCGCGATGCGTCGTTCGATGACCAAGGCGCAGGTCGCTGAGCTGAAGTTCCCGGTACCGTTCTGGCCCTACGCGCCAGCGGCCGCCATTGTGTTCATGCTGTTCGTGTTTGGCGTGCTGGGTTACTTCCCGGACACCCAGGCCGCTTTGCTGGTCGGCGCCGTCTGGATCGTGTTGCTGGTCCTCGCCTACCTGCTGTGGGTCAAGCCCGCTGCCGGGCAGGGGGCCAAGGTCCATTACGACCCGGCTTTGTCTCATCGATAACTTAGGGAGGCGTTGATGAAAACGCTTTGGCAACACTGCCACGTCGCAACTATGGCCCAGGGCAAATACTCGATCATCGAGGATGCCGCCATGGTCACCGCGGGTTCGCTGATCGAGTGGATCGGCCCCCGCAGCCAGGCGCCAGTGGCGGATTACGCCCAGGTGCATGACCTGCAAGGCGCATGGGTCACCCCCGGGCTGATCGACTGCCACACCCACACGGTGTTCGGCGGCAATCGCAGCGGTGAATTCGAGCAGCGCCTTGAAGGCGTGAGCTACGCCGAAATCGCCGCCAAGGGTGGCGGTATTGCCAGCACCGTGCGCGCCACCCGTGCCGCCACGGAAGATGAATTGTTTGCCAGCGCTGAAAAGCGCCTGCGCAGTTTGCTGCGTGACGGCGTGACCACGGTGGAGATCAAGTCCGGCTACGGCCTTGACCTGGCCAACGAGCGCAAGATGCTGCGGGTTGCGCGGCGCCTTGGCCAGGTGCTGCCGGTGAGCGTGCGCGCCACGTGCCTGGCGGCTCACGCGCTGCCGCCGGAGTACAAGGATCGCGCTGACGACTACATCGACCACATCTGCACCGAGATGCTCCCGGCGCTCGCGGCCGAAGGGCTGGTGGATGCGGTAGACGCCTTCTGTGAGTACCTGGCGTTTTCCACCGAACAAGTGGAGCGTGTATTCAAGGTCGCCCAGCAGTTGGGCTTGCCGGTGAAACTGCACGCCGAGCAGTTGTCCTCTTTGCACGGCTCCAGCCTGGCGGCGCGTTACCACGCACTGTCGGCGGACCACCTGGAGTTCATGACCGAAGAAGACGCCATCGCCATGGCCGCGTCCGGCACTGTCGCGGTGTTGCTGCCGGGCGCGTTCTACTTCCTGCGTGAAACCCAGTTGCCGCCGATGGATGCGCTGCGCAAGCACGGCGTGAAAATCGCCATCGCCAGTGACCTCAACCCCGGCACCTCGCCGGCGCTGTCGGTACGCCTGATGCTGAACATGGCCTGCACCCTGTTCCGCATGACCCCGGAAGAAGCCTTGGCCGGCGCCACGCAACATGCGGCCACCGCGCTGGGCATGGGTGACACCCACGGTTCGCTGGAAGTGGGCAAGGTCGCGGATTTCGTCGCCTGGCAGATTGATCGCCCCGCCGACCTGGCTTACTGGCTGGGCGGCGAGCTGGATAAACGCGTCGTGCGCCATGGCGTCGACGTCACCGTCTGAGGAGTGTTGTTGTGGATAAGGTTCTGAGTTTCAAACAAGGCCGTGTGCCGCTGCTGATCAGCATGCCCCACGCGGGGTTGCGCCTGACGCCTGCGGTCGAAGCCGGGCTGATCCCCGAGGCGCAAAGCCTGCCGGACACCGACTGGCACATCCCCACGCTGTATGACTTTGCCGAGGCATTGGGCGCCAGCACCTTGTCGGCCGAGTACTCGCGGTTTGTGATTGACCTGAACCGGCCGTCCGACGACAAACCGCTCTACGCCGGCGCCACCACCGGGCTGTACCCGGCGACCCTGTTCGATGGCGTGCCGTTGTTCCGTGAAGGGCAGGTGCCGTCCGAAGAAGAACGCGTAACCTACCTGCAAAAAATCTGGGGCCCGTACCACCGCACCCTGCAAGAAGAGCTGGCGCGCCTCAAGGCCGAGTTCGGCTACGCCTTGCTGTTTGATGCGCACTCGATCCGCTCGGTAATCCCGCACCTGTTCGACGGCAAGCTGCCGGACTTCAACCTCGGCACCTTCAACGGCGCGGCGTGTGACCCCGAGCTGGCCAGCCAGTTGGAAGGCATCTGCGCTCAGCATCCGCGGTTCACCCATGTGCTGAACGGGCGCTTCAAGGGCGGGCATATCACTCGCCACTATGGCGACCCGGCGCAGGATATTCATGCGGTGCAGTTGGAACTGTGCCAGAGCACGTATATGGAAGAGGTTGAGCCGTTCCGGTATCGCCCAGATTTGGCTGCGCCGACCCAGGTTGTGTTGAAGCAGTTGCTGGAAGGGTTGTTGGCCTGGGGGCAGAAGCGCTACGGCTGATATCGCTATCGCAGGCAAGCCAGCTCCCACATTTGGATGTATTCACAGATCAAAATGTGGGAGCTGGCTTGCCTGCGATGGGGCCTTCCGGGTCGCCCCAGTGCAACTGCCGGTCGCCACAGTTCGTGTCAGCACAGGTCCCGCTGGGTAAGGTTGTGGGTACGGCGCACCAGACGCCACTCCCCACAATAAAAACTGCCCAGTGAGACCTCATCCATGAAAAGACTGTTGTTGACCCTCACCTGTGCCGCCTTGATCAGCGCCAACGCCATGGCCGCCGAACCCGCCTCGTGCAAAGCCATCCGCATGGGCGTGGTCAGCTGGACCGACGTCATCGCTACCTCAAGCATGGCCGACGTGCTGCTCAACGGCCTGGGCTACGACAGCAAGCAGACCAGCGCGGTGCAGCAGATCATCTTTGCCGGCATCCGCGACAAACGCCTGGATATCTTCCTCGGCTACTGGAAACCGGCGATGGATAACAACATCTCGCCGTTCCTGGCCGCCAAGCAGGTCAAGGTGTTCGACACGCCCAGCCTCGCCGACGCCCAAGCCACCCTGGCCGTGCCGCAATACGTGGCGGATGCCGGGCTGAAGACGTTTGCCGACATCGCCCGCTTCAAGGACAAGTTGGGCGGCAAGATCTACGGCATCGAGCCGGGCAGTGGCGCCAATACCGATATACAGAAGATGATCGACACCAACCACTTCGGCCTGGGCGGCTTCAAACTGGTAGCTTCCGGTGAAGCGGGCATGCTCGCGGCGGTGCAGCGAGCGGTGAACCGCAAGGAGTTCGTGGTGTTCGTCGGCTGGACCCCGCACCCGATGAACATCAATATGAAAATGGCCTACCTCACCGGCAGTGAAGATGTGTTCGGCCCGGACGAAGGTCGCGCCACGGTTTCCACAGTCACCGCGCCGGACTTTGGCGAACGCTGCCCCAACGCCAACCGTTTGTTGCAGAACCTGACCTTCACCGCTGCCCAGGAAAGCCAGTTGATGGTGCCGATCATGGAGCGCCAGTCGCCGCAGGAGGTGGCCAGGCAATGGTTGCGTGACCACCCAGAGGATTTGCAGCGCTGGTTGGCCGGGGTTACGGCGTTTGATGGCAGCGATGGCGTGGCGGCAGTGCAGGCCAGCCTCAAACCCTGAAAACACCGCCGGGCAAAATGTGGGAGCTGCGGTGCGACGATTCGACTGGCCTGCGATAGCGGTGTATCAGTGAATGAAGAGGTGACTGACACACTGCTATCGCAGGCAAGCCAGCTCCCACATTTAGATCTCCATTCTCAGGGATATTGAGCATGTATCCGATTTCAGCGCAGCTTGCCGCCTTCATCGCCAAAACCGAATCCTTCACCAGTGACGACTCTTCGCTGGCAGGCTTGCGTCATAACTACGACCGTATGTGCCAGGCCTTCACGCCACCGAAGCCTGAAGGGCTGCAACTGTCGGACTTTTCCCTGGGCGGTGTAGGCGTGCGCAGTTACCTACCCACGGCGCCAGCGCCGACGGAGGGCTGGCCCTGTCTCCTTTATATGCACGGTGGCGGCTGGGTGGTCGGCGGGTTGGACTCCCACGACTTTATCTGTTTCGAACTGGCGAGCGCGTTGCAGGTCCTGGTGATCGCCATCGACTACCGTCTGGCGCCGGAGTACCCGTTCCCGGCGGCCTACCAAGACTGTCGCGCCGTATGGCAGGCAATCCAGGCCGCGCAGGGGCCGCACACCATCAACCTGCAACGCCTGGTGGTGATGGGCGACAGCGCGGGCGGCAATCTGGCGGCGGCGCTGTGCCTGGGGCTGCGCGACGACGGCCAGTCGCTGCCCGTGGCCCAGGTGCTGATTTACCCCGGCCTGGGCGGGCCTGCCGATTTGCCCTCGCGGTGTGACTGCATGGACGCGCCGCTGCTCAGTACTGCCGACACCGACTGCTACCTGGCAATGTACCTGCATGCTGCGGGCACGCCATCGGCCTATGCCATGCCTTTGTTGGCCGAGTATTTCGGCGGCTTGCCCAAGGCGTTGATCGCCGTGGCCCAGTTCGACCCGTTGCGCGATGACGGCATGCTCTATGCCGAACGGCTGCAACAGGCCGGTGTGCCCGCCGTGCTGTATCCCGGCAAAGGTCTGGTTCACGGTTGCTTGCGCGCACGCGGCCAGGCCCCGGAGGTGGATCAGCTTTATAACTATCTGCTGCATTACCTCAGGAGCGAAGGGCTGACACAGGTCTAAGTATTCAAGGACATGCTCATTGCACAATTCGGGTTTATGATGCCAGACGGCAAGAATAATAGACGTCCCCTCAGGGATGAACCCGACACCCTATGGAGCGCGCAATGCAGACTTGGTACCCGCAGATCAAACCCTACGCCCGGCACGATCTGGCAGTCGATGACACCCACACGCTGTACGTCGATGAAAGTGGCTCCCCCGAAGGTTTGCCTGTCGTCTTCATCCATGGCGGCCCCGGCTCCGGTTGCGATGCCCAGAGCCGCTGCTATTTCGACCCGAACCTGTACCGCATCGTTACCTTCGACCAGCGTGGCTGCGGGCGTTCCACGCCGCGCGCGAGTCTTGAAAACAACACCACCTGGGATCTGGTCGCCGACCTCGAGCGCATCCGCGAACACCTGGGCATCGACAAATGGGTGCTGTTTGGTGGTTCCTGGGGCTCGACCCTGTCGCTGGCCTATGCGCAAAGCCACCCTGAGCGTGTGCATGGTTTGATCCTGCGCGGCATCTTCCTGGCCCGCCCGCAAGATATTCACTGGTTCTACCAGGAAGGCGCGAGCCGCATGTTCCCGGATTACTGGCAGGACTACCTTGCCCCGATCCCGGCGGACGAGCGCCACGACATGGTTGCCGCCTACCACAAGCGCCTCACCGGCAACGACCAGATCGCCCAGATGCACGCGGCCAAAGCCTGGTCCGGCTGGGAAGGGCGCATGCTCGGCCTGTGCCCGAGCCCTCAGCACGTCGAGCGTTTTTCCGAGCCGCAGCGCGCCCTGTCGATTGCGCGTATCGAGTGCCACTACTTCACCAATAACTCTTTCCTGGAGCCCAACCAGCTGATTCGCGATATGCACAAGATCGCCCATCTGCCTGGCGTCATCATCCATGGCCGCTACGATATGATCTGCCCGCTGGACAACGCCTGGGAGCTGCATCAGGCCTGGCCCAACAGTGAGCTGCAGGTGATTCGCGAGGCTGGCCATGCGGCATCCGAGCCGGGCATCACCGATGCGTTGGTGCGTGCGACCGGCGAGATGGCACGGCGCCTGCTTGATCTGCCGCCAGAAGAAGCATGAAGGGCCTGTTGCAACGGGTGCGTGGCGCCCGGGTCGAGGTGGCGGGTGAAGTCGTAGGCTCGATAGACCAGGGATTACTGGTGCTGGTCGCCGTGGAACCTTCAGATACGCCCGAGAGTGCCGACAAACTGTTGCACAAGCTGCTTAACTATCGGGTGTTCAGCGACGATGAGGGCAAGATGAACCTGTCCTTGAAGGACATTGGCGGTGGTTTGCTGCTGGTATCGCAGTTCACCCTGGCGGCGGACACCAAAAGCGGGTTGCGGCCCAGCTTCTCCACGGCGGCCCCACCGGCCCTGGGAGCCGCGCTTTTTGAACACTTGTTGTTACAAGCGCAACAATTGCATGGCAAGGTGGCATCGGGGCGTTTTGGCGCTGATATGCAGGTGCATTTGGTCAATGATGGCCCTGTGACCTTCCTCTTACAGACATGAATGTATTAAAAACGACTTTAATGCCTAAAAACGCAGGGTTTCGCTACAAATACTTCGTTGTCCCTGATGCGTTGTTTCGCGGGCTACTAGATAATCGCGCGCTATGGGGATCAGCGTAAATTGGTCCATTTTTGACTTAGGTAGAGACTTGTCCGACGGCCTTTGGGGAATCATTTTGACCCAGAGGAGTCGGAACAATGCTCGCCAACCTGGCATATAGATAGCTGGCCGTTGGTTTTTTGATCTGTTTTCGGCGAGGGTTGCTCGTGATTGTTAGTCCCTGTAATGCACCAAAATTGTCTGCCAAACGGTTACGAAACGCACTGGTAACGGGCTCTGCCCTGTTTTGCCTGTTCGGGGCGGGTCAACTGTGGGCATTCAGTCTGGATGATGTGTCGGCCAAGGCAAAAGAGCTGGCCGGGCAGAAATACGAAGCTCCGCGCAGCAATCTGCCGAACGAATTTCGCGAAATGAAATTCGCGGACTATCAGAAGATTCGTTTCCGCAACGAAAAAGCCGAGTGGGCCGATCAGAACACGCCATTCAAGCTGTCCTTCTATCACCAGGGCATGCACTTTGACACGCCGGTGAAAATCAACGAAGTGACCGCCGACAGCGTCCAGGAAATCAAGTACGACCCAAATCGTTTCGATTTCGGCGATGTGAAATTTGATCCTAAAGCCACCGAACAGCTGGGTTATGCCGGTTTCCGTGTGCTGTACCCGATCAACAAGGCCGACAAGCAAGACGAAATCATGACCATGCTCGGCGCCAGCTACTTCCGCGTCGTCGGCAAAGGCCAGGCCTATGGCCTGTCGGCCCGTGGCATGGCGATCGACACTGCATTGCCGTCCGGTGAAGAATTCCCGCGTTTCACCGAGTTCTGGATTGAACGCCCAAAACCGGGCGAGAAACAGCTGGTGATCTTCGCCCTGCTGGACTCGCCACGCGCAACCGGCGCCTATCGCCTGACCCTGCGCCCGGGCACCGACACCATTGTCGACGTCAAATCCCAGATGTTCCTGCGTGACAAGGTCAGCAAGCTGGGCATCGCCCCGCTGACCAGCATGTACTTGTTCGGCGCAAACCAGCCGTCCAAGGTGCTCAACTACCGTCGTGAATTGCACGATTCCAGCGGCCTGTCGATCCATGCCGGCAATGGCGAGTGGATCTGGCGCCCACTGAACAACCCTAAACACCTGTCGGTCAGCAACTTCGCCGTCGAAAACCCGCGTGGCTTCGGCCTGCTGCAACGTGGCCGCGACTTCAGCCACTACGAAGACCTGGACGACAACTACGACAAGCGCCCAAGCGCCTGGATCGAACCTGAAGGCGACTGGGGCAAGGGTTCTGTCGACCTGGTAGAGATTCCGACCGCCGACGAAACCAACGACAACATCGTTGCGTTCTGGAGCCCGGCCGAGCTGCCGAAAGTCGGCGAGCCGCTGGACGTCAGCTACCGCTTGCACTGGACCATGGACGAGAAAGACCTGCACCCGGCCGACAGCGCCTGGGTCAAGCAGACCTTGCGCTCCACCGGTGACGTGAAGCAATCCAACCTGATCCGCCAGCCTGACGGCAGCGTGGCCTACCTGGTGGACTTCGAAGGCCCGTCCCTGAAGAACCTGCCACCGGATGCGCCAGTACGTAGCCAGGTGAGCGTGGGCGACAACGCCGAAATCGTTGAAAACAGCGTGCGCTACAACGAGCACACCAAAGGCTGGCGCCTGACCCTGCGCATGAAGATCAAGGACGCAGGCAAGCCTACCGAAATGCGTGCCGCGCTGGTCGAAGACATCGTGAAAGCTGAGCCTGAGAAGGTCTCGACCCAAGTGCTCAAGGCCGACAAGCTGCTGGCCAAGCAACACGAAAAACAGGCCAGGAAAGACGCCAAGGAAGCGAAAGACAAGGACGCCAAGCAGCCAGAGGCTGCCCCCGCCAATCCGGAGCCGGAAAAGACCGAACACGTCCTGACCGAAACCTGGAGCTATCAGTTGCCTGCCGATGAGTAATTCTCAAGCCACGCCAGAGACCCTGTCCGAGTACCTGGCGCACCTCCCGATGACCGCAGAGCAGCGCGCCGAACTGGCGGGCTGCACCTCCTTCAGCGAGCTGCACGAACGCTTGTCGTCAAAGACTTTCGACGCACCCACCGAGGCTGCCCAAGCCTCGGTCGGCCGCCGGTTGACGCTCAATACCGCCGAAGAGCTGCAAGACGCCGAGATGCTGGCGCTTGACGCCAACGGTCGGGTTTGCCTGAAGGCCACGCCGCCGATCCGTCGGACCAAAGTGGTGCCGGAGCCATGGCGTACCAATATCCTGGTGCGTGGTTGGCGCCGGATGACCGGTCGCACCAACCCTCCGGCCCCGCCGAAGGATGAGCGCGTATTGCCGGCAGCACGCTGGCGTACCGTGGGTTCGATCCGTCGCTATATCCTGCTGGTGCTGATGCTCGGCCAGACCATTGTGGCCGGCTGGTACATGAAAGGCATCATGCCGTACCAGGGCTGGTCGCTGGTCGACTTCGACGAAATCCGCAACCAGACCCTGCTGCAAACGGCCACCCAGGTGCTGCCTTACGCCTTGCAAACCAGCATCCTGATCATGTTCGGGATTCTGTTCTGCTGGGTCTCGGCCGGTTTCTGGACCGCGCTGATGGGCTTCCTGGAGCTGCTGACCGGCCACGATAAATACCGGATCTCCGGTAAAAGTGCTGGTGACGAGCCGATTCCAAAGGATGCCCGCACCGCGCTGGTGATGCCGATCTGCAACGAAGACGTGCCCCGGGTATTTGCCGGCCTGCGCGCTACTTTCGAATCGGTAGCCGCCACTGGCGACCTGGACCGTTTCGATTTCTTCGTGCTCAGCGACAGTAACGAAGCCGATATCTGCATCGCTGAACAGCAAGCCTGGCTTGATGTGTGCCGCGAAGCCGGTGGTTTCGGCAAGATCTTCTATCGCCGCCGTCGCCGTCGCGTAAAGCGCAAGAGCGGCAACCTCGACGACTTCTGCCGTCGCTGGGGCGGTGAATACAAGTACATGGTGGTGCTCGACGCCGACAGCGTGATGAGTGGTGAATGCCTCACCAGCCTGGTGCGCTTGATGGAAGCCACGCCGGATGCCGGGATCATCCAGACCGCGCCACGTGCGTCGGGCATGGACACCCTGTATGCGCGCATGCAGCAGTTCGCCACCCGTGTTTATGGCCCGCTGTTTACCGCTGGCCTGCACTTCTGGCAATTGGGTGAATCCCACTACTGGGGTCACAACGCCATCATTCGTATGAAGCCGTTTATCGAGCACTGCGCCCTGGCGCCGTTGCCGGGTAAAGGCGCGTTTGCCGGTGCGATCCTCTCCCACGACTTCGTTGAAGCCGCGCTGATGCGCCGTGCCGGCTGGGGCGTGTGGATTGCTTATGACCTGCCGGGCAGCTACGAAGAACTGCCGCCGAACCTGCTGGATGAACTCAAGCGTGACCGTCGCTGGTGCCACGGCAACCTGATGAACTTCCGCCTGTTCCTGGTCAAAGGCATGCACCCGGTGCACCGTGCGGTGTTCCTGACCGGCGTGATGTCCTACCTGTCGGCGCCGTTGTGGTTCTTCTTCCTGGTGCTGTCGACGGCGTTGCTGGCGGTGAACACCTTGATGGAGCCGCAGTACTTCATGGCGCCACGCCAGCTGTACCCGCTGTGGCCACAATGGCACCCGGACAAGGCGGTGGCGCTGTTCTCCACCACCATCGTGCTGTTGTTCCTGCCTAAATTGCTCAGCATCATCCTGATCTGGGCCAAGGGCGCGAAAGAGTTCGGTGGCAAGTTCAAGGTGACCTTGTCGATGCTGCTGGAGATGCTGTTCTCCATGCTGCTGGCGCCGGTGCGCATGATCTTCCACACCCGTTTCGTGCTCGCCGCGTTCCTGGGCTGGGCTGCGACCTGGAACTCGCCGCAGCGTGACGACGACTCCACGCCGTGGAGCGAGGCAGTCAAGCGCCACGGTCCACAGACCCTGCTGGGCTTTCTTTGGGCACTGTTGGTGGTGTGGTTGAACCCAAGCTTCCTGTGGTGGCTGATTCCGATCGTCGGCTCGCTGATGCTGTCGATTCCGGTGTCGGTGATCTCCAGCCGGGTCAAGCTGGGCCTCAAGTCTCGCGACGAGAGCCTGTTCCTGATCCCAGAGGAATACAACCCGCCGCAAGCCTTGCTGTCGACTGAGCAATACACCCACGAAAACCGTTGGCACGCTCTCAATGACGGGTTTGTGCGCTCGGTGGTCGACCCGCAGCAAAACGCACTGGCCTGTGCCCTGGCGACCTCGCGTCACCGTGAGGCGGAGCCCATCGAGCACTTGCGTCAGGAACGTGTGCGCCACGCGCTGAAAGTCGGCCCCGCCGGCCTCAACAACGGCGAGCGCCTGGCATTGCTCAGCGACCCGGTAGCCTTGGCTCGCCTGCATCAGCAGGTGTGGACTGAAGGTCACGCCGAGTGGCTCGGTGCCTGGCGTGCTTCGGTCAAGGCTGATCCGCACGCGCCATTGCTGCCGCTGCAACCGCTGTCTTCCCAGGCCCAACCGGCCTGATTCCGACGCCCCCGAGGGCTCACCTCGGGGGCGTTAGATGCGCTGGTCCTACAGCGTTTAGAACATCTTCTTGATAACGCTAACCCCTTGTTATTTCGAAACAAAAGACCTTTGTTCGAAGCGTATTGCCGTGCCTGTCGCTGGGGTAGCATCGCCCCCAAATTGACTAGGTCGCAGGGGGATTAATGATCAAAAGGTATTGTTTGGCGGTGCTGAGCGGCGTCATCGCATTGATTTACGCAGGCTGGTTGAGCGCTGGTGCCCTCGATGAGGCGGTTCGACGCGGTGTGCTTAAAGTCGGCACCACGCCCACCTATGTGCCCTTTGAAATGAAGGACAAGCAGGGCCGCATCGTCGGTTTCGAAATCGATTTGCTGCAGGCGATGAGCCGCGCGTTGGGCGTCGAGCTTGAACTGGTCGCGGTGCCGTATACCGAGTTGTTGCCGGGGCTGATGGCGAAGAAGTTCGACCTGATCGGCAGCGGCATGACGGTGACGCAGGAGCGCAACCTCAAGCTGAACTTCAGCGACTCCTTTATTGTGGTCGGCCAGACCGTGCTGCTGAACCCCAGCCTGGCCGGCAAGATTGCCAGCATCGAAGATCTCGACGAGGCGGGTTACCGCATCGCCGCGACTGAAGGCACGACCGGCGAAGCGGCTGCGCAGCGGTTTTTGGGCGCGGCGCGCCTGAGCACTTTTACCACGCCGGAAGAAGGCGTGCGCCAAGTGGTCGAGGGCAAGGCCGACGCCTTCGTCCATGACGCACCCTACAATCTGATTGCGCTGGCCAGGCCGGAAAACCACCGGCTCTTTGCCCTTGAGCAGCCGTTTACCTTTGAGCCTCTGGCGTTTGGCCTGAAAAAAGGCGACTACGACAGCCTCAACTGGATCAACCATTTCCTCAATCAAATTGCCCAGGATGGCACCTACGATCGGCTGCACGACAAGTGGTTCAAGGACACGGACTGGATGGCGGAGATCGACTAAGCGTCATAACTGCTTACACATCAATGAATTGCCGGCCTGTTGCGCTGATGTGTCTAGCCCCTGCGCAGTGATGCACCATTGTGGGGCTTTTGCGACATGCGCCGATAACATTTACCCGTGAAACCTTTGTGACGGGCAACGAGTGGGTTAGGATCGCACCCCGAATGGGTGCAGCCCTTTTGCGCGCCGGCCTTATAAGAATCTTTCAGGGGACTTGATGATGAAAAAGTATCTTTCGATGCTGATGCTCGGCGTCACCGCGCTGGTCGCGGCCACTGCGGCGCATGCGGGCGCCATCGACGATGCGGTCAAGCGCGGCACGCTGAAAGTCGGCATGGACCCGACCTACATGCCGTTCGAAATGACCGACAAGCGCGGTGAAATCATCGGCTTTGAAGTCGACATTCTCAAGGCCATGGCCAAGTCCATGGGCGTCAAGCTGGAGTTGGTGTCCACCGGCTATGACGGCATTATCCCGGCCTTCCTGACCGGCAAGTTCGACATGATCGGCAGCGGTATGACCCTGACTCAGGAACGCAACCTGCGCCTGAACTTCAGCGAACCCTTCATCGTGGTCGGCCAGACCCTGCTGATTCGCAAGGACCTGGAAGGCACGATCAAGTCCTACAAAGATTTGAACGACGAGAAATACCGCCTGACCTCCAAGCTCGGCACTACCGGCGAGATGGTTGCCAGGAAACTGATCTCCAAAGCCAAGTACCACGGCTATGACAACGAGCAGGAAGGCGTGCTGGACGTGGTCAACGGCAAGGCCGATGCCTTTGTGTATGACGCACCTTACAACGTGGTCGCCGAAAAGAAAGTCGGTAATGGCAAGCTGGTGTTCCTGGAAGAACCCTTCACCTTCGAGCCCCTGGCGTTCGGCCTGAAAAAGGGCGACTTCGACAGCATCAATTACATCAACAACTTCCTGCACCAGATCCGCAACGACGGCACCTACGATCGCATCCATGACAAGTGGTTCAAGAGCTCCGAGTGGCTCAAGGACATGGAATAAGGGCTGACACCGAGTCGACTTCATCGCAGGCAAGCCAGCTCCCACAGTTGAAATGCGTTCCCTTGTGGGAGCGGGCTTGCCCGCGATGACGACATGCCAGGCGATACAACTTCGGAAAGTGAAATGAAACAGAAAAAAGCCCAATGGCCCTGGCACCTGCTGACCGTGGTCGTGCTGGTTGGCCTGGCCGGCGCGTTGTACTACGCCACCTCGTTGATGTCCTACGAGTGGCGCTGGAACCGCGTGCCGCAGTACTTCGCCTATCAGGCCGAAACGTCCCAGCGCGCCGCCGACATCTCCACTGTCATTGAGCTGGTGCGCAAAGGCGATGTGGCCGAAGTCACCTTGCGCAACGACGCAGGCGCCGAGCAAAAGCTGACCGTGGCCGACAACAGCCTGCAAGTGTCACGTGGCGATGACGTGGCCGAAGGCGATGTTATTGGCGTAACCCGGCATTGGGCGCTGGGCCCGCTGATGTGGGGCTTGTGGACGACCTTGTGGTTGTCGGTGGTCTCCGGAGTCCTCGGCCTGGCGATTGGCCTGGCAACCGGCTTATGCCGTTTGTCGAGCAACCCGACCTTGCGCGATCTGTCGACGATCTACGTCGAACTGGTGCGCGGTACGCCGCTGTTGGTGCAAATCTTTATTTTCTACTTCTTCATCGGCACGGTGCTCAACCTGTCCCGCGAATTCGCCGGTATTGCCGCGTTGTCGCTGTTCACCGGCGCCTATGTGGCGGAAATCGTCCGCGCCGGCGTGCAGTCCATCACCCGTGGTCAGAACGAGGCCGCCCGTTCCCTGGGGTTGAGCGCCAGCCAGTCGATGCGTCATGTGGTGTTGCCGCAAGCGTTCAAACGCGTGCTGCCGCCATTGGCTGGGCAATTTATCAGCCTGGTGAAAGACACTTCGCTGGTTTCGGTGATCGCGATTACCGAGCTGCTTAAAAGTGGTCGTGAAGTGATCACCACCTCGTTCTCGCCCTTTGAAATCCTGTTCTGTGTGGCAGGCCTGTACCTGCTGATCAACCTGCCGCTGTCGAAAATGGCCAGCCGGCTTGAGCGGAGGCTCGCGCAAAGTGATTGAAGTCCGCGATCTGGTAAAAGTCTTCGACACCCGTGGCCAGGTGGTGCGCGCGGTAGACCACGTGACCACCCAAGTCGCCAAGGGCGAAGTGCTGGTGGTGATCGGTCCTTCAGGTTCGGGCAAGTCCACGTTCCTGCGCTGCCTTAACGGCCTGGAAGAGTTCGACTCGGGCTCGGTGAGTATCGATGGTCTGCAACTGGCCGACCCGAAAACCGACGTGAATGCCTACCGCCGTGAAGTCGGCATGGTGTTCCAGCACTTCAATTTGTTCCCGCACATGACCGTGCTGGAAAACCTGTGCCTGGCGCAAAAAGTCGTGCGCAAACGCGGCAAGCAAGAGCGTGAAGCCAAGGCTTTGGCACTGTTGGAAAAGGTCGGTATCGCACAGAAGGCCAACGAGTTTCCATCACGCTTGTCCGGCGGCCAGCAACAACGGGTAGCCATTGCCCGTGCGTTGGCCATGGAACCCAAGGTAATGCTGTTTGATGAGCCGACCTCGGCGCTGGACCCGGAAATGGTCGGCGAAGTGTTGGACGTGATGAAGACCCTGGCCCTGGAAGGCATGACCATGGTCTGCGTCACCCACGAGATGGGCTTTGCCCGTGAAGTGGCAGACCGCGTGCTGTTCTTCGACCACGGCAAATTGCTCGAAGATGCGGCCCCGGCCGAGTTCTTCGATGCGCCCAAAGACCCGCGCGCCCAAGCGTTCCTGCGCCAGGTCCTGTAATTGAAGGCCGAGCTTCCTGTGGCGAGCAAGCTCGCTCGCCACAAGGGCCGTGAGTATCAAAGCCTGAATTTGCCCACCAGCGTCTGCAAATCCAGGCTCAATCGGGTCAACTGAACACTCGCAGCGGCCGTTTCCTCACTGGCCGCAGCGGTTTGTTCGGTGACATCGCGCACCTTCAGCACACTGCGATTGATCTCTTCCGCCACCGCGCTTTGCTGCTCGGCGGCGGCGGCAATCTGCGGGTTCATTTCCTGGATGATCGACACGGTACGCGTGATCGCTGCCAAGGCATCGCCGGCATCGCGGGTCAGGCCGACGCTGTTGTCGGTCAGGCTCCGGCTGTTGTCCATGATGTCCGCGACCTGCTGGGTGCCGGTATTCAGGCCGAGAATCAAACCTTCAATTTCTTCGGCGGATTCCTGGGTGCGCTGGGCCAGGCTGCGCACTTCGTCGGCCACTACCGCAAAACCCTGGCCGGCACTGCCCGCACGCGCCGCTTCGATGGCAGCGTTCAGGGCCAGCAGGTTGGTTTGCTGGGACACTGATTTGATCACGTCGAGCACGCTGCCGATTTTCTGGCTTTCATGTTGCAGCGCAATCATCGCCTGGCTCGAGCGCGCCATCTCATGGGCCAGGTGCCCGATTTGCTCGACGGCCTGGGTCACCACTTTTTCGCCGGCGCTGGCTTCCTGGTCGGCTTCATTGGCCGCGACGGAAGCCTGCTCGGCATGCCGGGCGACCTCCTGGGCGGTGGCGAGCATTTCATTCATCGCCGTGGCCACTTGATCGGTTTCCTCCTTCTGGTCATTGACCCCGGCGCGGGTCTGCTCGGTGACGGCTGATAGCTGCGTTGCGGCACTGGCGATCTGCCGGGCGCTGTCGCCGATACCGCTGATCAGGTTGCGCAGGTTGCGGGTCATTTGCCCGATGCTCTGCTGCAACTGGCCCAGTTCATCGCGGCGGTCCTCTTGAATGTCTCGACTCAGGTCGCCGTCAGCAATGCGGTGGGCGGCGGTGAGGATCGCGCGTAAAGGCACGACTATTTGCCGCGCGATCCACCAGGCGGCCAGTACACCGAGTAGCAAGGCCGCCACGGTGACGCTCAGCAGTCGTGTGTGGGTCTGCTCGGCTTCGCTGTCACGCTTGCTGTTCTGGCCGTCACTCAGTTGATGGCTTTGCTCGCGTAAATCATTGAGTTGCTGTTCAAAGCGGTTTTGCAGGGTTTCGGTGTTGAGCTGTGCGTCCTTGAGCTTGGTCAATTGTTCGCGATAGTTGGCCAGGTCGGCTTTGAGCAGGGCCGCGTCCACGGGCAGTGCGGTCACCGCTGCTTGTGCCACATTCAGGGCTTCGAGCGCCTGGGTGAGTGCGTCGGTGTAGGCTTGCAGCGACTCGGCCGCCCAGGCGGGGCTTTGGGCGCGATCTTCGGCCTGCTCCATGGCCTGGCGCAGGTTTTCGATAGCATCCAGAGCCTTTTCGTCTTCCTGGTTCGGTAAGTCGCTGGCGAACTGGGCGAGAGTATCGCTGGCTTGCAACGCGGTTTTCTTGAGGGTCGGGCGGATGCTTTCGCGTTGCTCGATCAAAGCGGGCAAGGCCGCCAGCGCTGTCTTGAAGCTCGCCACCAAGCGTGTTGCATCCTGCAGTCGCTGCAAGTCGGCCGGGTGTTTGAGGCGGCTTGAAAGGTCGGCCAGATGCTGGTCGATCTTTTCGGTCTGCGTGTTCATTTTGGCCAGGCTGCTGGCGTCCGTCAGGGTCCGGTACACGATCCTGTCGGCGCGCATGGACTCGGCGTCCAGGGCCAATTGCCCCAGGATCGCCAGGCTGTGTGAGCGATAAAGCACGTCGTTCAAGGCCTGCCAGCCGGTCGCGGCAATCAGGATGCTTAACATCAACACTTGGCCGAAACCCAGTGCGAGTTTGAGACGGACGCTGGCGTTGACCAGCAAGCGGGTCAGCCGAGGAAACATGGTGAACCTCCAAATCTGAGGAAGCATTTCGCAACAGCTGAAACGCTAAATCGATTCGAGGTTGTGGCGGGCTGATAACCGCGTAGGAAATTTCACAAGTTACGGCGGCCTTGCTCTGGCCGCCGTGTGGGGGCGGGTCAGATGCGGAAGCGCCCGACCAGAGACTGCAAATAGATCCCCAAGCGTGCCAGTTCGGCACTCGATGCGGCAGTTTCCTCACTGGCCGAGGAGGTCTGCTCAGACACGTCGCGCACATTCAACACGCTGCGGTTGATCTCTTCGGCCACAGCGCTTTGTTGCTCGGCGGCAGTGGCGATCTGCGAGTTCATCGCCTGAATGGTTGAGACCGTGCGCGTGATATTGCTCAGCGCGTTGCCGGCACGTCGGGTCAGCTCGACGCTGCTGTCGGTGAGACCCCGGCTGTTGTCCATGATGGTCGCCACCTGCTGAGTGCCGTTTTGCAGGCCGACGATCAGCTCTTCGATCTCCTCGGTGGACTTTTGCGTGCGCTGGGCCAGGCTGCGCACCTCGTCGGCCACCACCGCGAAGCCGCGACCGGCTTCACCGGCACGCGCCGCTTCAATCGCCGCGTTCAGCGCCAGCAGGTTGGTTTGCTGGGCGACAGACTTGATCACATCGAGCACGCTGCCGATCTTGTCGCTTTCGCGCTTGAGGTCGCCCATGGCCACCGTGGAGTTACCGACCTCGGTAGCCAGGCGCTCAATCTGCGCGATGGCCTCACCGACTACCTTGTCGCCTTCACGGGCCTGTTGGTCCGCTGCAACGGCAGCTTCGGAGGCTTCTTCGGCGTTGCGCGCCACTTCCTGCACGGTGGCGGCCATTTCGTTCATGGCGGTGGCCACTTGGTCGGTCTCAACCTTTTGGCTGTTAACCCCGGCGCTGGTCTGTTCGGTCACGGCCGACAGTTGTTCGGCAGCGCTGGCAATCTGGGTGACACCGTCGCTGATACCGCCGATCAACTCGCGCAGGCCCAGGGTCATGCTCTGCATGGCGCGTTGCAGTTGGCCCAGCTCGTCCTGGCGGGCGGAGTTGAGGTTATGGCTCAGATCGCCCGAGGCCACGCGCTCGGCGACTTTGAGGGTCTGGTTGAGCGGGATCACGATCTGGCGGGTGATGGCCCAGGCGGCGAGAACACCGAAGATCAGCGCCAGCACGGTGGCCAGCAGCAACAGCTGTTTAGCGTGGGCGGCATCGGCATCGCGCACGGCGGTCTGGGAGGTGGTGAGTTTTTCGCTGTGCCCCAGCAGGATATCGCCCTGGGCGGTCATGATTTTCAGCGCGGCGGCGCTGGCCACCTGGGAGTCGCGGTACTGGCTGACGGCGGCGCGGTAGGCTTGCAGGGACACGCCAGCCTCTTGCAGGTTGGCCTGGTACTGCTCAGGCAGCTTGCCTTGCAGCTCGGTGATTTTCTTCAGGGCATTGTCGATGGCATCCAGTGCCGGCTGCTCGGCCTCGGTCTTGCCGCTGTAGGTGTAGCCGCGCACCTGGAAGCGCGATTGCTGGATCAACTTGCTCAGGTCGACCACGCTGTTGAACTGCGTGACGCTGTCGCCTTGCAGCAGGGTCGCTTCGATTTCGTTGATCTTGGCCACGGCGTTGTCGGCGGTGTCACCGAGCTTGCTGCGTGCGCCCTCACGCTTGAGGCCGGCCAGCACCATAGTGCCAAAGGCTTTTTTGTATTGGCCCAAGGCTTCCAGCTGTTGCTCGACTAGGGCTTTGTCGTCGGGTTGCTCGATCAGCGTTGCGGCGGTGTTGAGGCCATCGTCCAGTTGCTTCAGCAGGCTGTTGACGGCGTCGGTGCCTTGTTCGCCCCGGCGCATTTCAAAGTCCAGGCGCGCCAGGCGCAGGTCTTTGGTCAGGCCGTTGAGGCTGGAGATAAAGCCCAGTTTGTCGCCGCGACTGATCACGTCGCCCAAGCCGGTCCAGCCGGTGAAGGTGATCAACAGCGTCAGGATCAACACCAAGCCAAAGCCTATGCTCAGCTTGCGATTGACGCTCACATTCCCCAGTTTTTCGGCTAACCAACGATACATGCTGCGATCTCCTTTGGAACAAGGCTTGGACTTATTCAGAGGCTATCGGCAGCGTAGGAAGTTTCTGTAGGTTATCAGAGCCAATGTGGGAGCTGGCTTGCCTGCGATGCAGGCACCTCGGTACATCAGGCATACCCAGGTGATGCAATCGCAGGCAAGCCAGCTCCCACTTTTTTCGGGGCAGGTCGGTGTTCAGAACAACCGGGCGAGCAGGGCGGTCACGGCGGTTTCTACGCGCAGGATGCGCGCACCCAGTTGCACCGGTTGCAAGCCGGCCTTGGCCAACAGCTCCACTTCGTAGGGGATCCAGCCGCCTTCCGGGCCGATGGCCAGGGTCACCGGTTCGTCCAGCCCACGTGGGCAGGCCGGGTAATCGCCGGGATGGCCGATCAGGCCCAGAGTCCCTGCGGTCATGGCTGGCAGGCGGTCTTCGACGAACGGCTTGAAGCGCTTTTCGATGCTGATCTCGGGCAGCACCGTGTCTCGTGCCTGCTCCAGGCCGAGGATCAGTTGCTCGCGAACGGCCTCCGGTTCCAGGAACGGGGTTTGCCAGAAGCTCTTTTCGACCCGGTAACTGTTGACCAGCACCACCTTCGGCACGCCCATCGCCGCCACGGTTTGCAGCACCCGGCGCAGCATCTTTGGACGCGGCAGGGCCAGCAGCAGGGTCAGCGGCAGTTTGGTCGGTGGCGGCTGGTCGAAGCTCACGTGCAGCTCGGCTTCATCGGCTTCCAGGCGCAGTAATTGCGCATTGCCCATCAACCCGCCGATTCGCCCGACCCGCAGGTTGTCGCCCACCACCGCGCGGTGGACTTCCTGCATATGCACCAGGCGCCGATCACGCAGGATCACCCGGTCGGCCGCGATAAAGTCGGCCCCCTCAAGCAACAGCAGGTTCACGGGTGGGTCGCTGGCGGCTGGTCGTCGTCGACGGGTTGGTCATCCGGGTGGTCGCCACGCTTGCTGATCAGGCTGCCAAACAGGATGCCGATCTCGAACAGCATCCACATCGGCACGGCCAGCAGGGTCTGCGAGAAAATGTCCGGCGGCGTGAGGATCATGCCGACCACGAAGCAGCCGATGATCACGTAGGGGCGCACTTTCTTCAGGTATTTGACGTCGACCACGCCGATCCACACCAGCAGCACCACGGCCACCGGGATTTCGAAGGCCACGCCAAAGGCGAAGAACAGCGTCATCACGAAATCGAGGTAGCTGGTGATGTCGGTCATCATTTCGACGCCGGCCGGGGTGGCGGCGGCGAAGAATTTGAAGATCAGCGGAAACACCAGGAAATACGCGAAGGCCATGCCGGTGTAGAACAGCAGGATGCTCGACACCAGCAACGGCACCGCAATGCGCTTTTCATGCTTGTACAGGCCCGGCGCAATAAAGCCCCAGATCTGATGCAGGATCACCGGGATTGCCAGGAACAGCGAGACCATCATGGTCAGCTTCAACGGCGTTAAAAACGGCGAAGACACGTCGGTGGCGATCATCGTCGCGCCGGCCGGCAGGTACTGGCGCAAGGGCGTGGAGACGAAGGTGTAGATCTGCTGGGTAAAGGCGAACAGCCCGGCAAAGATGATGAAAATGGCCGCTACGCAACGCAGCAGGCGGGTCCGCAGCTCGGTGAGGTGCGAGACCAGCGGCATATGCTGGTCGTTTTCCGGTTTATCAGCGCTCATGGGGCTCGCGGCGGCAATGTAGGGTCATGGGGAGCGGGCGACGCCACGGGCGTCGGCGCTGGCTCAGTCGGGGCGGGCGCGGTTGGCGATGCTTCGGCGGCCGGAGCAATGCTGTTTTCGGGCACAGGTTCCACCGGTTTGGCGGGCTCCTGAACCGGCGACAGAATCTTGCGCGCCTCCTGCTCCAACGACAGGATATGTTCGTTGTGCAGCTGGCGGCGGATCTCGTCGGCGCCGATTTCCCGTTCAACTTCCTGTTTGATGGCGTTGAAACTGCGTTTCAGGCGCCCGATCCACAGGCCGGCCGTGCGTGCGGCACCGGGCAGGCGTTCCGGCCCCAGTACCAGCAAGGCCACGAGGCCGACGAGCAGCAGTTCAGAGAAGCTGATACCAAACATTAGTCAGTGCTCACGAGTCTTTGCGGGTCGGCTCTTGGACTTTTTCAGCCTGCACGTCGAAGGTACGACGCTCGGTGATCGGCTGGGTGGCCTGTGGGTGTACAGGCTGCGCCGGTGGTACCGGATTGGCCATCGGGTCGGCCGGTTTTTCATCGTCGTTCATGGCTTTACGAAAGCCCTTGATCGACTCGCCCACGTCAGTGCCCAGGTTCTTGAGTTTCTTGGTGCCGAACACCAGTACCACGACCACCAGAATGACGATCCAGTGTTTCCAGTCAAAAATGCCCATGCTGCAATTCCTCTGTAAAAGTTATTCAGGCGGACGGGCGCGAGGCCTTTTCTGCATGCCCGGACAAGCCGAAGCGACGGTCCAGTTCATCCAACACGGCCTGTGGGTGCTGCCCCAGTTGGGCGAGCATGACCAGGCTATGGAACCACAAGTCTGCGGTCTCGTAGATTACATCGCTGTAATCACCGCTGATTTGCGCATCTTTGGCGGCAATAATCGTCTCGATCGACTCTTCGCCAAGTTTTTCCAGAATCTTGTTCAAGCCCTTGTGGTAAAGGCTTGCGACATAGGAGCTGTCGGCGTCCGCGCCTTTGCGGTCTTCCAGCACCTGGGCCACACGGTTCAGGGTATCGCTCATGTTCAGTGTCCTGCGGAATAAATGGCGTGCGGGTCTTTGAGCACCGGTTCCACAACCTTCCACTCGCCGTTCTCGAACACGCGATAGAAGCAGCTGTGACGGCCGGTATGGCAGGCGATATCGCCGATCTGCTCGACCTTCAGGATCACCACGTCGGCGTCACAGTCGATGCGCATCTCGTGCAGGGTCTGCACGTGCCCGGACTCTTCGCCCTTGCGCCACAGTTTGCCACGCGAACGTGACCAGTAAATGGCGCGCTGCTCAGTGGCGGTGAGGCTCAAGGCCTCGCGGTTCATCCAGGCCATCATTAATACGCGCCCGGTCTTGTAGTCCTGGGCAATGGCCGGCACCAGGCCGTCACTGTCCCACTTGATCTCGTCCAGCCAGTCTTTCATGTTCGGCTCCGGCAATTTGCGACAGTGTATAACCGGATCGGCTATCGGCGCACGATCAGATAAACACCCACGGCGACCATGATGCCAGCCGGCCAATGGCCCAGTTGGTTCAGCGGCCCGCCAATCGCCAGCATCACGCCGCCGACCAAATGGGCGGCGCCCAACAGGCGCAGGAACCAGTCGTCCTTGCGCCTGTGCCACGGCGGTACAGGGTCTTTGGCGTGGGGCTGGGACATGCGCTCCAGCAGGTCGCGGGTCATGTTGGCCAGGTGCGGCAGTTGTTCGAACTGGCTGTGCAGGTTGCCCAGCAGGGTTTTCGGGCTGACGCGCTCGCGCATCCAGCGTTCCAGGAACGGCTGCGCGGTGTTCCACAAGTCCAGGTCCGGGTACAACTGGCGGCCCAGGCCTTCGATGTTGAGCAAGGTTTTTTGCAGCAGTACCAGCTGCGGCTGCACTTCCATATTGAAGCGCCGCGCGGTCTGGAACAGACGCATCAGCACCTGGCCGAAGGAAATATCTTTTAACGGTTTTTCAAAGATCGGCTCGCACACCGTGCGGATCGCGGCTTCGAATTCGTTGAGCTTGGTTTCGGCTGGCACCCAGCCCGAATCGATGTGCAACTGCGCCACGCGGCGGTAATCGCGCTTGAAAAAGGCGAACAGGTTGCGTGCCAGGTAATCCTGGTCTTCCGGGGTCAGGCTGCCGACGATGCCGCAGTCGATCGCAATGTATTGCGGGCTCCACGGGTTGACGGTGCTGACGAAAATGTTGCCCGGGTGCATGTCGGCGTGGAAGAAGCTGTCGCGAAACACCTGGGTGAAGAAGATTTCCACGCCGCGCTCGGCAAGCATCTTCATGTCGGTGCGCTGGTCGGCAAGAGTGGCGAGGTCGGTGACCTGCACGCCGTAGATGCGCTCCATCACCAGCACTTTGGGACGGCACCAGTCCCAATACACCTGCGGCACGTACAGCAGCGCTGAACCTTCGAAGTTGCGTTTGAGCTGGCTGGCGTTGGCCGCTTCGCGCAGTAGGTCGAGTTCGTCGTAGATGGTCTTTTCGTAGTCGGCAACCACGTCCACCGGATGCAGCAGGCGCGCATCGGCGGAGAAACGTTCGGCGGCGCGGGCGAGGATAAACAGCCACGCCAGGTCCTGGCCGATGATCGGCTTGAGGCCGGGGCGGATGACCTTTACCACCACTTCTTCGCCGGTCTTCAATTGTGCGGCATGCACCTGCGCCACCGAGGCCGAGGCCAGTGGCTCGACGTCGAAACGGCTGAACACCTCGCTGATCTTCTTGCCCAGTTGTTCTTCGATCAGCTTCATCGACTGCTGGGAATCAAACGGCGGCACGCGGTCCTGCAACAGCATCAGCTCGTCGGCAATGTCTTCGGGCAGCAAATCGCGGCGTGTCGAGAGGATCTGCCCGAACTTGATAAAGATCGGCCCCAGGTCCTGCAACGCCAGGCGCAGGCGCGCGCCACGGCTCAGTTCCAGCGGTTTGCGCGGGAACCAGCGCCACGGCAACACATAGCGCACGGCCAGCAAAAACCACGGCAACGGCAGGGCGAACAGCAGGTCATCGAGGCGGTAGCGGATTACGACGCGCTGGATACGAAACAAACGGCGGACGGCGAGCAGCTTCATGCGTTATCGCTTGGATCAAGGGAACGGCTCAGGCGCTCGAAGCGTGCCTCAAGGCGTTCCAGGTCGATTTTGGCCTTGTCGAGTTCGCGAAAGCGCGCTTGCGCTTCCCGTTCTCCGACCAGGGTGCGCGATTCTTCGCTCAAGTATTCGGCGAGGTTCTGGTTGAGGCTGGCGAATCCTTGCTGGTACCAGCGCGAGCGGCTGCGCAGGTGCCCGCTGATCAGTTGGGTGGCCACCGGACCAATCCAGCGTGAGAGCTCGTATTCCCAATCCAGTTCCAGGTCTTGCAGCACGGCGGCCAGGTCCATCAGCACGGCGCTGTCGCCTTCCAGCTCCACGTCGGGGCTGTGCAGGATCGCGGTCTTGTTGCGGCTCAGCGCCAGGTGCAACAGGCTCGAGGCGGGTGCGCGCAGGGTGCAGTCGGCCTCGGCGGCCCAATCGCCGGCGAGCAGCAGGCCTTCATCGCTGGGCAGGATAAACAGCTGCAGGGCGGGGCTGGTGCAATCGACGGCAATGACTTTGCCGTTCAAGTGCGCAAGCCGCGCCAGGGCGGTGCTGTCCAGGCGCAGGACACGGTTGATGCCGTGTTCGACGCTGGCGAGGAGGCCTGCGAACAGCATCAGGGCTTGATGCCGCGGTGCAGGGCGACGATGCCTGAGGTCATGTTGTGGTAGGTCACGCGGTCGAAACCGGCTTCTACCATCATCGACTTCAGGGTTTCCTGGTCGGGGTGCATGCGGATCGATTCGGCCAGGTAGCGGTAGCTTTCGGCGTCATTGGTGATCAGCTTGCCCATCAGCGGCATGAAGGCGAACGAGTAGGTGTCGTAGACCTTGGACATCAGCGCGTTGGTCGGCTTGGAGAACTCCAGCACCAACAGGCGGCCGCCCGGCTTGAGTACGCGCAGCATCGAGCGGATGGCGTCCTCTTTATGGGTCACGTTGCGCAGGCCGAAGGCGATGGTCACGCAGTCGAAATGGTTGTCCGGGAACGGCAGCTTTTCCGCATCGGCCTGGACGAACTCGATATTGCCGGCCACACCTTTATCCAGCAGGCGATCACGGCCGACCTTGAGCATCGAACCGTTGATGTCCGCCAGCACGACCTGGCCGGTCGGGCCAACCAGCTTGGAGAACTTGGCCGCCAGATCGCCCGTGCCGCCGGCGATGTCGAGCACGCGGTTGCCGGTGCGTACACCCGACAACTCGATGGTGAAGCGCTTCCACAGGCGGTGCATGCCGCCCGAGAGTACGTCGTTCATCAGGTCGTACTTGGCCGCAACGGAGTGGAACACCTCAGCGACTTTTTCCGCTTTCTGGCTTTCCGGAACGTTCTTGAAGCCGAAGTGAGTGGTGGGTTCGGCATCGCTGCCTTTGCGCTGATCAGTCATATCGCTGTCACCAAAAGAGAATGCGGGACATGATAATCCCCACCGCCTGCTTTGTCTTGGCAAGGCTGAAGGTAAGATAGGTGTTCATCGAGACCTTTTGCCGCATGGCAGGTGTTCTGAGTCGATATAAAGAGGAGTCATTGCAATGGCCCGTATTACCGTTGAGCGTGCACATTCCCTGGGTAAAGAAGGCGCGCGCGCGAAGGCCGAGAAGTTGGCGCACAAACTCAAGGAGCAATATGGCCTGGAGTCATCGTGGTCGGGCGATAGCCTGAACCTCAAGCGTTCGGGGGTTAAAGGCACGGTGTTAGTCGCCGATGAATCGCTGCGCATTGATGTTGAATTGGGCCTGTTGATGTCGGCCATGAGCGGCACCATCAAGTCTGAAATCGAGAAAGCCCTGGATAAGGCGCTGGCCTGATCAATGTGTTCTTAGGGTGCCGATTCTAATTTTCCAGCCTACTTTGTGCCCAAGCCCTCAACTCCTGCGGGCCGTTCCTCGACCCTAATCTGCGTGAGGTGCACCATGGCCAAAGTTATTTTGAAGAAAAAAATCGACCTTCAGTCCACTGCCCTGAGTGACGTTAAAAGCTACGCCCGCAAGATCTGGCTGGCAGGACTTGGCGCCTATGCCAAGGTCGGCAGCGAAGGCGGCGAGTACTTCAAAGAGCTGGTCAAGACCGGTCAACATGTTGAAAGTAAAGGCAAAAAAGTTGTGGTTGAACAACTTGATGCTGCCAACAGTCAGATTGACCAAGTAAAGAGTAATGTCTCCAGCGTCAAAGGTTTGGTTGAAGTTCAACTGGATAAAGTTGAAAAAGCTTTTGACACGCGTGTTGCAAGTGCCTTGAATCGAATCGGCATTGCGTCTAAACATGACGTGGAGACACTCTCTGCTAAGCTCGAAGAGCTGACGACATTGCTAGAACGTGTCGCGCGTAAACACTAAGGAGACATCGGGATGGCTGTTAAAAAGACTACTCAGAAAGAAGGCAGCTCGTGGATCGGGGAGGTTGAAAAATATTCCCGTAAGATCTGGCTTGCTGGTTTAGGCGTGTACTCGAAGGTTAGCAGTGACGGCGGCAAATACTTCGAGACATTGGTCAAGGACGGCGAAAAGGCCGAGAAGTTGACCAAGACCACGGTTGGTAAAAAAGTTGAAGCGGCCAAGGCCACTGCCGGCTCTGCCAAGTCGAGCATTTCTGACACTTGGGGCAAGTTGGAAGAAACCTTCGACAAGCGTCTCAACAGTGCCATTTCGCGACTGGGCGTGCCCAGCAAAGCGGAACTGAAGACGCTGCACAGCAAGGTCGATACCCTGACCAAGCAAATCGAAAAACTCACTGGCGCTAAAGTGGCTCCAGCCAAAACCGCCGCCGCTAAACCGGCTGCCAAGCCTGCGGCTAAAACTGCGGCTGCTAAACCGGCTGCCAAAACCGCCGCCAAGCCTCTGGTTAAAGCGGCCGCCAAGCCAGCTGCCAAACCTGCGGCCAAGGCCCCGGCTAAAGCTGCGGCAAAACCCGCTGCAAAAACCGCAGCTGCCAAACCGGCTGCCAAGCCTGCAGCAAAACCCGTGGCCGCTAAAGCCGCTGCCAAGCCTGCGGCTAAGCCGGCTGCCAAAGCAGCAGCAAAACCAGCGGCCAAGCCTGCGGCTAAAACCGCCGCTGCCAAACCTGCTGCCAAGCCGGCCGCTGCGAAACCTGCAGCCAAACCAGCCGCCGCTAAAGCCGCTGCCAAACCTGCTGCAGCAAAACCTGTGGCTGCCAAGCCTGCGGCAAAACCTGCCGCCGCGAAGAAGCCAGCAGTAGCCAAGAAGCCAGCAGCGTCCAAACCTGCTGTTGCGGCCAAGCCTGCAACTCCAGCGCCAACCGCTTCTACAGCCAATTCGGTGTCCGCACCGACACATGCTCCTGCCGCCCCGACTGCAACGCCGGTAACCCCGACGCCATCCAGTCAGTCCTGATTTTTTCAGGGCACAAAAAACGCCCGGCCTGTGAAGGTCGGGCGTTTTTTTATGGAAGTCTCATATACAGCGCATTTCCAATGTGGGAGCGGGCTTGCCCGCGATGGCGGAGTGTCAGCCACCCAGGTATTGGCTGATAAATTGCTATCGCGGGCAAGCCCGCTCCCACATTTTTAATCGATATCATCCAGGTATTTGAGCGCAAACCGCTCAGTTGCCTGCCGCGCCGGCAATAGCAGATGCGGCGCCACCAGCATCATCACCTGGTACACCACCACCCGCACCTCGCCTTCACGGTCGAGAATCCGTTGGTAGTCCAGGGAAAACAGCAGGGTCATGGTGATCTGTTCCACCAATTGCCCCAGTGCCTGGGTATCACTGACCAGTTGCCCCGCCGCCTTCAAGCGCGCAAGCAGTGAAGCCAGGGTGCGCTTGAGCGCCGTGAGCAAGTTGCGAATGCCCTTGGCCAGCTTTGGCAGGCGCCCGGCCAGGTTCGACAGGTCCTGGAACAGGAACCGGTAGTGGGCCATGCGCTCGATGATCAGGTGCAGGAACAGCCAGTAATCTTCGGGTTTGAGTTGCGCATCTGCCGGCGGGTCGAGCAGCGGCGCCAGTTCATTCTGGAAACGCTCGAACAACCCAAGCACCAAGGGCTCCTTGCCATGGAAATGGTAATAAAGGTTGCCGGGGCTGATCCCCATTTCATTGGCCACCTCCATGGTCGACACGTTCGGTTCGCCCTTGTGGTTGAACAACTGCAGGGCACATTCAAGGATACGGTCGCGGGTCTTCATCCAGTCTTCTTAATGTGATCGTTGAGCTCAGCGCACCCGCACGTAAGTGCCTGGCGCCGCTTCCATCGGTGGGTAATTCTGGTTGCCCAGGGCGGTGAGTGTTTCGCGTTGCACGCCCGAACGTTGCTGGATCCACGCAAGCCACTGCGGCCACCAGCTGCCTTCGACGTGACTGGCGTCGTAGTACCAGGCACGCGGGTCGCTGCTCAGCTTGGGGTTCTCGACGTAGTTGGCCTTGGGGTTGCCCGGCGGGTTGAGGATGCTCTGGATATGCCCGCTGTTGGACAGCACAAAGCGCCGCTCGCCGCCCAGCAGTTGCGTGGAGCGATACACCGCGTCCCACGGCGTGATGTGGTCGTTGATCCCGGCCACGCTGAAGCTGTCCACTGTGACCTTCTGCAGGTCGATGGGCGTGCCGCACACCTCAAGGCCACCCGGATGGCTGAGCGGGTTGTGCTTGAAGAAGTCCAGCAGGTCGCCATGCAACGCGGCGGGCAGACGCGTGTTGTCGTTGTTCCAGTAGAGGATGTCGAACGCCGGCGGTTCTTTGCCCAGCAGGTAATTATTGATCCAGTAGTTCCAGATCAGGTCGTTGGGGCGCATCCAGGCGAAGACCTTGGCCATGTCTCGACCCTCCAGCACGCCTTGCTGGTAGGAGCGGCGCTTGGCGGCTTCCAGGGTCTGTTCATCGGCAAACAAGGTGGCGGGGCTGTCGATCTGGCTGTCCAGCAGGCTCACCAGGTAACTGGCGCTGGAGATGCGCCGCAGCTGGCGCTTGGCTTGCAGGTGGCCTTGCAGCGCGGCGATGGTCAAGCCACCGGCGCAGGCGCCCATCAGGTTGACCTCACGGGCACCGGTGATTGCCCGGCACACGTTCAGCGCTTCCTCCAGCGCCGCCACATAGGTGGACAGGCCCCACTCGCGGTGACGCACATCCGGGTTGCGCCAGCTGACCATAAACGTCTGCAGGCCGTTTTTCAGGGCGTACTGCACAAAGCTGTTGGCGGGGCTGAGATCGAAGATGTAGTACTTGTTGATTTGCGGCGGCACGATCAGCAACGGCTTGGCGTACTGCTTTTCGCTCATGGGCTTGTACTGGATCAGTTCCAGCAGCTCGTTGCGAAACACCACGGAGCCCGCGGTCGTTGCCACCGTTTTGCCCACTTCAAAAGCGTGTTTGCTGACCTGGCTGGGCAGGCCGTTGTTGTGCAACAAATCGTTAAACAAATTACTCACGCCGCGCACCACACTGTTGCCGCCGGAGTTGAGCAGCTCCTTGATGGCCAGCGGGTTGAGCAAGGTGTTGGAGGGCGAGACGGCATCGTTGATCAGCGAGAAGGCAAAGTGCGCGCGGGCGCGGTCATCGGCGCTCATCGAGCTGTCGTCGATCCAGTGACGCGTTTGTTTCTGCCAGCTCAAATAGGCTTGCAGGCTGCGCCGGTACAGCGGATTAAGCGTCCAGGTGGGGTCGGCGAAGCGGCTGTCAGCGGGGTTGGGGGCCTGTACGGTTTCACCCAGCAGCACGCGACCGAGTTGGCCGCCCAAGGCCAGGGCGTGCCGAGCGGTGTACAGCGGGTTGCGCAAGCCATGGTTGGCGACACTGCGCAGGGTCGCCAGCAAATCGCGGCCCCGCAGGCCACTGATCGCATTTTGCGCGTTGATGAACGCGGCCGGGGTGGGCGCCGGGTTCGTCACGGGTCTTTCTCGCATGAGCCAACACTCCTTCGTCAAGCCATCAACAGGCACGCCAATTCAGAACCATAGTCGGTTCCTGGCAAGTTGCGCGGCGGCGTAGTCCTTACACCGCTGGTCGAGGGTGAATCACCGCACGCAGGCGCTCCTCTTCAAGAAACTTCATGATGATCGGCGCCACGGCTTCGGCGCGGGTGATCAGGAACAAGTGGCCATCATCGATGATGTGCAACTGTGCGTTGGGAATGCGCCAGGCGAGCATGCGCATATTGATCAGCGGGATCAGCGGGTCGTCGTCGCCGGCCAGCACCAGGGTCGGCTGGCGGATCTTGTGCAGCCAGTGAATGCTGGTCCAGCCAAGGCCCGCAAACAGCTGCCAGTAGTAACCGAGCTTGCCCGCCGAGCGCACCTTGCTGGCGTGTTCGGCGGCCAGTTTGGAGTCGCGGCGGAACGAGCCGCCATAAATCATCGGTGCAATGCGCACCACGTGGGACGGTTGGATATAGCGCCTGGGGCTTGCCATCAGCCATAGCACCTTGGGTTTGCCCGGCACCATAAAGGCCCCGGCTGCCGTCGCCGCCAGGATCAGTTTTTTGCAGCGCTCGGGGTAGTCATAGGCAAACTGCTGCGCCAACGCGCCGCCCCAGGACACACCCACCGCATTCACCTGGCCATAGTCCAGGTAATCGAGCATGCGTGCGGTGAGCTTGGCCAAGCCGGGAAAACGATAGGGCACGCTGGGTGTGGAAGACCCCCCCACACCTGGCACATCGAAGGCGATCACTTCCAGGTCCGGGTCCAGCGCCTGGACGAACGGAAACACCAGCTCAAGGTTGGCGCCGATGCCGTTGAAGATCAGCAGCGGCGTCAAGTGAGGCTTGCCCGGGCGTACCGCCGTACGGATGGTCTGGCCATCCAGGTCGATGGTACGGAAGATGAACGGTTGCGGCATGCTCAAGCCCTGTGAAGTGGCGCTATTTGTCTGGAAAAACTAGGTTCCTGTGGGAGCTGGCTTGCCTGCGATAGCAATCTTTCAGTTAGCTCATCATCTAGCTGGCCCACCGCTATCGCAGGCAAGCCAGCTCCCACATTGATCGCATTTCTACCGCAAAATCTGCTTATCGTTCGTGCACATAAGTACCCGGTGCCGCCTCAGCTGCGGCATAGGCTTTGTTACCCAGGCTTGTAGGTGCTTTCTTCAGTTTGCCCGCCCGCTCGGCCTGCCACGCCTGCCAATGCAGCCACCATGAGTCAGTATGCTTGGTGGCATTCTCCTGCCACTCCAGCGGCTTGCCCGCCAAACCATCGCTGGTCTGGTAACGCGCCTTGGGGTTGCCTGGCGGGTTGAGGATGCTCTGGATATGCCCGCTGCTGGACAACACAAACTCCACTTTGCCACCAAACAGCTGCGCCGATTTGTAGCACGACTGCCACGGCGTGATGTGGTCGTTGGTGCCGGCCAGGGAATAGATATCGGCGGTCACCTGCTTGAGGTCGATCGGCGTGCCGCACACTTCCAGGGCATTGGCGCGCACCAGCGGGTTGTTCTTGAACAGCTCAATCAAATCGCCATGGAAGGCGGCCGGCAAACGTGTGGTGTCGTTGTTCCAGAACAGGATGTCGAACACCGGCGGCTCGTTGCCGAGCAGGTAGTTATTGACCCAGTAGTTCCAGATCAGGTCGTTGGGGCGCATCCAGGCGAAGACCTTGGCCATGTCGCGGCCCTCCAGCACACCGGCCTGGTAAGAATGGCGCTTGGCGGCTTCCAGGGTCTGTTCGTCGACAAACAGCGCCACCTGGGTGTCCAGGGTGGTGTCCAGCACACTCACCAGCAAGGTCAGGGCGTTGACCTTCTTCTCGCCCAGCGCCGCGTAGTGGCCCAGCAGGGCGGTGCAGGTGATGCCGCCCGAGCAGGCGCCGAGCATGTTCACGTCTTTGCTGCCGGTAATCGCCGTGACCACATCGACCGCTTCCTTGAGCGCCTCGATATAGGTCGACAGGCCCCACTCGCGCTGCGCCTTGGTCGGGTTGCGCCAGCTGACGATAAACGTCTGCTGGCCATTGCGCAGGCAGAAGCGCGCCAGGCTCTTCTCTGGGCTCAGGTCGAATACATAGAATTTGTTGATCTGCGGCGGCACCACCAGCAGTGGGCGTTCGTGCACCTGCTCGGTGATGGGCTTGTACTGGATCAGCTCCAGCACGTCATTGCGAAACACCACGGCGCCTTCAGTGGTGCCCAGGGTCTTGCCGACTTCAAAGGCGCCCATGTTGACCTGGCTGGGCATGCCGCCGTTGTGCACCATGTCTTTGGCCAAGTGGGACAGGCCATCAAGCAGGCTTTTGCCGCCGGTTTCAAAGAAGCGTTTGACCGCCGCCGGGTTGGCCGCGCTGTTGGTGGGGGCCATGGCTTCGGTCATCAGGTTGATCACGAAGTGGCCGCGGCTGATGTCCTGTTCCGACAGGTTACTGTCGCCGATCCAGTCGTGCAGTTCCTTGCGCCACGCCAGGTAAGTTTGCAGGTAACGCTTATAGAGCGGGTTCTGGCTCCACGCCGGGTCGTTGAAGCGACGGTCGTCGCCTTCGGGGGCCAGTGCGGATTTGCCGAACATCACGTTCTTCAATTCCACGCCAAAATGCGCGACGTGTTTGACGCTGTGCAACGGTTGCTTGATGGCTTGGGTCAGTACCATCTTCGCTGAGGCCAATAAATCCTTTTTGCGTAACGCGATGATCGGGTTCAGCCCCAGGGTGTTTTCCGAGGCCTGGCGTTTCAAGTCATCGTTATTCTTGTTACTCATCTACGACGCTCCATTGTCCGAAAGACGAGTACCGGCGATTGCTGCGCACCCAATTTCGATACACGACACCAGCCTGGTACTGCGACTCGGGTGACCGTTGATACCGCATCGTCAAATGCAGGGAACTTGCCAGTTCCATTGGTTACCCGAGTTTAATTTTTTTCGCAAGCGGGCCAATCGTTGACCACGCGACAGGGCATTCAAGCAGATGAAATTAGAAAATGCCCTCTAAAGAGCGAGACGCCTGAGTTAGAGCATCAGCCGCACGACCGATTCGCTCGGGTCGCGGGTTTTGCCGGCGGCTTTAAGCTCAGCCAGATAATCGGCCCACAACGCATCCTGGCGCACGGCCAACTGGTAGAGGTAGTCCCAGGTGAACAGTCCGCTGTCATGGCCGTCGTCGAAGGTCAATTTCAGTGCATATTGGCCGGCTGGTTCTATCTTGATCAGCCGCACGTTGAGCTTGCCGAACTGCAGGATGGGTTTGCCGTGGCCCTGGACCTCGGCGGAAGGCGAGTGGGTGCGTAGCAGCTCAGCGGGGAGCTGGTAGACCTCGCTCGGCCCATAGGTAAGGCCGAGGGTGTTGGAGGTTTTGTGCAGGTTTACAGCGGTGGGGAATTTGGTCATTGGAGAACCGCCCAGAGATAGTCCTGAGAACCGGCTTAAAACTGTAGGAGCTGGCTTGTGTGGGAGCCGGGCTTGCCCGCGATGCAGACACCTCGGTGTTTCAGAAACACTGAGGTGATGCTATCGCAGGCAAGCCAGCTCCCACACAAGTCCGGCTCCGACACAAGCCGTTTTCTGTGAGGCTTACAGGATATAACGAGACAGATCTTCGTTCTGCGCCAATTCGCCCAGGTGGCTATTGACGTACTCAGCGTCAATCTTGATCGCTTCGCCATTCTGCGAACCGGCCATGTCGCCAGCACTGAAGGACACTTCTTCCAGCAGACGCTCAAGCAGGGTGTGCAGGCGACGGGCACCGATGTTTTCGGTCTTCTCGTTGACCTGCCAGGCAATCTCCGCCAGGCGCTTGATGCCGTCCGGCTGGAATTCGATGCCCAAACCTTCGGTTTTCAGCAGTTCGCGGTATTGCTCGGTGAGCGAAGCATGCGGCTCGCTGAGGATACGTTCGAAGTCGCCGGGGGTCAGCGCCTTGAGTTCCACGCGAATCGGCAGACGGCCTTGCAGCTCCGGCACCAGGTCGCTGGGCTTGCTCAAGTGGAACGCGCCGGAGGCGATAAACAGGATGTGGTCGGTCTTGACCATGCCCAGCTTGGTGTTCACCGTGCAGCCTTCGATCAGCGGCAACAGGTCGCGCTGTACGCCTTCGCGGGACACATCGACGCCGCCGGAGTTTCCGCGCTTGGCCACCTTGTCGATCTCGTCGATAAACACGATACCGTGCTGCTCCACCGCTTCCAGGGCTTTGGCCTTGAGCTCTTCCTCATTCACCAGGCGCCCGGCTTCTTCGTCGCGCACCAGCTTCAGCGCGTCCTTCACCTTGAGCTTGCGGCTTTTCTTCTTGCCCTTGCCCATGTTGGCGAACAGGTTCTGCAACTGGCTGGTCATTTCTTCCATGCCAGGCGGTGCGGAGATGTCGACGCCGGACACTTCGGCCACTTCGATCTCGATTTCCTTGTCGTCCAGCTGGCCTTCACGCAGGCGCTTGCGGAACAGCTGGCGGGTGTTGGAATCCGAGCTTGGCGCGGCGTCTTCGTTAAAGCCCATGCGTGCCGGTGGCAGCAGGGCATCCAGGATGCGTTCCTCGGCGGCGTCTTCGGCGCGGTGGCTGACCTTGGTCACTTCCTGCTCGCGCAGCATTTTCAGGGCTGCGTCGGCCAGGTCACGGATGATCGACTCGACGTCACGGCCTACATAGCCCACTTCGGTGAACTTGGTGGCCTCGACCTTGATGAACGGAGCATTGGCCAGTTTGGCCAGGCGTCGGGCGATTTCGGTTTTACCCACGCCTGTCGGCCCGATCATCAGGATGTTCTTGGGCGTTACTTCAACGCGCAGTTCTTCGGGCAGTTGCATCCGGCGCCAGCGGTTACGCAGCGCAATGGCAACGGCGCGCTTGGCATCGTCCTGGCCGATGATATGGCGATTAAGTTCATGGACGATTTCGCGGGGAGTCATGGACATAGTGTTTGGCGGCCTCAAGCGGAATAAGCCTACGGCTTACTCGGCGAGGTCCTGCTCCTCAATGGTGAAGTTGTGGTTGGTGAACACGCAGATATCGCCGGCGATACCCAGGGCGGTCTCGACGATTTCGCGGGCCGACAGGTCGGTTTTCTTCAACAGGGCGCTGGCTGCCGCCTGGGCGTAGCCGCCGCCGGAACCCATGGCGATCAGGCCGTGCTCGGGTTCAACCACATCGCCGTTACCGGTGATGATCAAGGATGCGTCTTTGTTGGCGACCGCCAACATGGCTTCCAGGCGGCTGAGGGAACGGTCGGTGCGCCATTCTTTGGCGAGTTCGACAGCGGCGCGAACCAGGTGGCCCTGGTGTTTTTCCAGCTGGCCTTCGAAGCGTTCGAAGAGGGTGAAGGCGTCGGCAGTGGCGCCAGCGAAACCGGCGAGAACCTGGCCGTGGTACAGGCGACGCACTTTCTTGGCGTTGCCTTTCATCACGGTGTTGCCCAGTGAAACCTGGCCGTCGCCGCCCATGACGACTTTGCCGTGGCGACGTACTGAAACGATGGTGGTCAAGGGGAGAGTCTCCACGCAGCGGGGCGAAAATGCCCTGATGGAATCTCATATGGGGGTGGCGGGGGGGATTTCAACCGTAGGACGTGTGTGCGGACGAGTGGTGTTTATGGGGCTGACACCTTCCAGAGAACACCACAAAACCAACTGTGGGAGCTGGCTTGCCTGCGATAGCGGTGTGTCAGTCACTGAAAATATGGACTGTTACATCGCTATCGCAGGCAAGCCAGCTCCCACATATTGATCAGCGTTGAGCCGGAATCAACGGCTCTGGCGTTGTTGTAACAACAGATTGCTAAAGCCTGCACCCGCCAGTTGCTTCTGCGCCACGGTCAGCTGTTCACGGTTGCTGAACGGCCCGACCAATACGCGATACCAGGTCGCATCCTTCACGGTGCCGGACTCCACTGTTACCGACTGGCCCAGCAGGATGATCTGCGCACGCACACGATCCGCATCCGCCTGTTTCGGGAACGAGCCCGCTTGCAGGAAGAACTTGGTCACCGGCGCCGCCTTGGTGGTCGCAACCGGTGGCGGTGGCGGCGGAGTGATCCCGGCCAACGCGGCTTGAGCGCGTGCGGTGTCGATTTTCGCGGCTTCCGCTGGTGTCACCGGCGTGGTCGGCACTTGTGGCGTCGGCAGGGTTTTCTCCGGCACGGCGTCAGGCGGCACGATCACTTCCGACTCCGGCAGCAGCGTGTAGAAGTCGTACTTGGGCTTTACCGGCGCGGTCGGGCTCGGCGCGGTCTTGTTGGCCTCGGCGATTTTCGTGGCCTTCTGCTGTTCTTGCTTGACCCGTTTGACGTCATCGCCCTTGCCGGGCTCCAGCTTCATCAGGATCACCACAAACGCGCCGACCGCCAGGCCGATAGCCATCCACAGCCAGCCCGGGATTGGCTTCTTCGCCGGTGCCTGATAGCGGCTGGCGCCGCGCTTGGGTGCAGGTTTTTTCTTGGCAGCCAACTTACATACGCTCCAGGGTTTCCAGGCCTAACAGTTCCAGGCCTTGCTTGAGGGTCCGTCCAGCCAGTGCGGCGAGGCGCAGGCGACTTTGCTTTTGGGCTTCGTCGTCTGCCGTAAGGATCGGGCAGTTCTCATAGAAGCTGGAGAACAGACCGGCGACTTCGTACAAATACGTGCAGAGGATATGCGGCGTGCCTTTTTCACCGACGCTGTTGAGCACTTCGCCGAACTGCGCCAGCTTGGCCGCCAGGTCCTGTTCATGCGGGGCATCCAGCACGATTTGGCCTTCAACCTCGCTGAAATCCTTGCCCAGCTTGCGGAACACGCCGGCCACACGGGTGTAAGCGTACAGCAGGTACGGCGCGGTGTTGCCTTCGAAGTTGAGCATCAGTTCGAAGTTGAAGCTGTAGTCGCTGGTGCGGTGCTTGGACAGGTCGGCGTACTTCACCGCACCAATACCTACCACGCGGGCGATATTGCGCAGGTCGGCTTCGGCCAACTCCGGGTTCTTTTCCTTCACCAGGTTGTAGGCACGGTCCTGGGCTTCGTTGAGCAGGTCGATCAGCTTCACGGTGCCGCCGTCGCGGGTCTTGAACGGGCGGCCATCGGCGCCGTTCATGGTGCCAAAACCCATGTGTTCCATGTGCATCGGGTGGGTGACGAAGCCTGCGCGGCGCGCCACTTCGAACACTTGCTGGAAGTGCAGGGCCTGGCGCTGGTCGACAAAATACAGCGCGCGGTCGGCCTTGAGCACGCCGCTGCGGTAGCGCACGGCTGCCAGGTCAGTGGTGGCGTACAGGTAGCCGCCGTCGGCCTTGACGATGATCACTGGCAGCGGCTCGCCGTCGGCGGTCTTGAATTCCTCGAGGAACACGCACTGCGCGCCGTTGCTCTCAACCAACAGGCCGGCAGCCTTGAGGTCGTTGACCACGTTGATCAGGTCGTCGTTGTAGGCGCTTTCGCCCATCACGTCGGCCATGGTCAGCTTCACGTTGAGCAGCTCGTAGATTTCCTGGCAGTGCGACAGCGAAATCTCACGGAAACGGCCCCACAGCGCCAGGCAATCTTCATCGCCGGCTTGCAGCTTGACCACCAGGCCACGGGCGCGGTCGGCGAACTCTTCGGATTCGTCGAAGCGCTTTTTGGCGGCGCGGTAGAAGTTTTCCAGGTCGGCCAGCTCGTTGCTGGTGATCGGGTTTTCCTGCAGGTAGGCCATCAGCATGCCGAACTGGGTGCCCCAGTCGCCCACGTGGTTCTGACGGATCACGTCGTCACCCAGGAACTCCAGCACCCGTGCCACGCCGTCGCCAATGATGGTCGAGCGCAGGTGGCCCACGTGCATCTCTTTGGCCAGGTTGGGTGCCGACAGGTCAATCACCACACGCTCCACGGGGCCGGCCTTGCGCACGCCAATGTTGGCGTCGGCCAGGGCCGCGTCCAGGCGCGAAGCCAGGGCCTGGGTGTTCTGGAAGAAGTTGATAAAGCCTGGGCCGGCGATTTCGGCCTTGGTCACACTCTCGTCGGTTGGCAGCGCGGCGATGATTTTCTCCGCCAGGTCACGCGGTTTCATGCCGGCAGGCTTGGACAGCATCATCGCAATGTTGCTGGCAAAGTCGCCATGGGTCTTGTCGCGAGTGTTTTCCACCTGGATCGCCGGCGACAGGCCTTCAGGCAACACACCTTCGTTGACGAGTTGGGTGAGGGCTTGTTGGATCAGCTGGCGAATGGTGTCTTTCATGGTGTTCTCTTTCGACCGCAAGCGGCGGTGCGCGATGCGCAGGTGGAAAAACTCGGCATTATCCGTGGCGAGGGCGGGCTTGCCAACCGTTCAGACAGGTTGATGGACCTGCGAACCTCATCGCGGGCAAGCCCGCTCCCACATTTAAGGGGGTTCATATTTCAAAATGTGGGAGCTGGCTTGCCTGCGATAGCGATTTCGCAATCAATACAGGTCTACCGGATCCACATCCAACGACCATCGCACTTGGCGGCCGCTGGGCATTTGCTCCAGGGCAAGCATCCAGCTATTTAATAGTCGATGCAGCGGTGCACGGGACGTTGCCTGCAAGAGTAGCTGAGCGCGATACCGCCCGGCGCGCCGCTCCATCGGCGCGGGGACTGGGCCGAGCAATTCGATGCCGGCCAGACTCAACTCACCGAGCAAACGCTCGGCGGCGCTGCATGCCTCGTCGAGAAAGCTTTCGGCCTGCCCTGGCTTGTGCGCTTCGGCGCGCAACAGTGCCAGGTGTGCAAACGGCGGCAGGCCGGCGGAGCGGCGTTCGCTCAGGGCCTGTTCGGCGAAAGCGAAGTAGCCCTGTTCTGTCAGTTGAATCAGCAAGGGGTGGTCAGCCAGATGCGTCTGGATAATCACCTTGCCCGGCTCTTCGGCGCGCCCGGCACGGCCTGCCACCTGCACGATCAGTTGCGCCATGCGTTCGCTGGCGCGGAAGTCGCCGGAGAACAAACCACCGTCGGCGTCCAGGATCGACACCAGCGTTACCCGTGGGAAGTGGTGCCCTTTGGCGAGCATCTGCGTGCCGATCAGGATGCACGGCTGGCCTTTCTGAATGGTCGCGAACAGCTGGTTCATCGCGTCTTTGCGCGAGGTGCTGTCGCGGTCGACGCGCAGCACCGGGTAATCCGGAAACAGAATGCCCAGGCGCTCCTCGGCACGCTCGGTGCCCGCACCCACGGGGCGCAAATCCACTTTGCCGCATTGTGGGCAGTGGCGCGGCACGCGCTCCACATGGCCGCAGTGGTGGCAGCGCAGCTCGCCGTGGCGCTGGTGTACGGTCATGCGCGCATCGCAGCGTTCGCACTCGGACATCCAGCCGCAGTCGTGGCACAGCAGCGTCGGCGCAAAGCCCCTACGGTTAAGAAACACCAGGACTTGCTGGCCGGCGGCGAGGGTTTGGCCGATGGCTTGCTGCATCGGCCCGGAAATGCCGCTGTCCAGTGGGCGGCTTTTTACATCCAGGCGCAGGAAGCGTGGTTGCTTGGCGCCGCCTGCGCGCTCGTTGAGGCGCAGCAGGCCATAACGGCCGGTGTAGGCGTTGTGCAGGCTTTCCAGGGACGGTGTAGCCGAGCCGAGCACAATCGGGATGTCTTCCTGGCGCGCGCGTACCAGCGCCAGGTCGCGGGCGTGGTAGCGCAGGCCTTCCTGCTGTTTATAGGAGCCGTCGTGCTCCTCGTCGATGATGATCAGCCCGGGGTTTTTCATCGGCGTGAACAGGGCCGAGCGGGTGCCGATAATAATGTCGGCCTCGCCGTCCCGCGCAGCCAGCCAGGCTTCCAGGCGCTCGCGGTCGTTGACCGCCGAATGCACCAGCGCGATGCGCGCGTTAAAACGTTGCTCGAAACGCGCCAGGGTTTGCGGGCCGAGGTTGATCTCCGGGATCAACACCAGTGCCTGCTTGCCGGCTTGCAGGGTTTCGCGGATCAGTTGCAAATACACTTCGGTCTTGCCGCTGCCGGTGACGCCGGCGAGCAGGAAGGCATGGAAGCTGTCGAAACCGGCGCGAATGGCTTCATAGGCGGCGCGTTGCTCGGGGTTCAGCGGCAACTCCGGTTGAGCCAGCCAGTGGTCATGGCGCGGGTCCGGCGCGTGCTTGCGGATTTCCACCTGCACCAAGCCCTTTGCCAGCAGCAAGTCGAGGCTGTCTTTGCTCAGCATCAGCTTGCTTAACAACTGGTGGGCTACGCCATGGGGGTGTTGGGCCAGGGTCGCGAGGGCTTCGCGTTGGCGTGGCGCGCGGGCGATGCGTGGGTCATCCAGGCGCGCGCCGGGCACCATCGACCAGAAACGCTCCTGGCGTGCTTCAGCCAGTTCGCCCTGGCGCAGCAGCACCGGCAGTGCCCAGCTCAGGGTATCGCCGAGGCTATGCTGGTAATACTGTGCGGTCCACAGGCATAACTTGAACAGCGCGGGCGGCAGCGGCGGTGTAGCGTCGAGGATGGCCAGGGCTGGCTTGAGCTTTTCGGCGGGGACTTCGCTGTGGTCGGCCACTTCGATCAGGATGCCGATCATCTCGCGACGGCCAAACGGCACGCGCACGCGCATGCCCGGCTGCAACTGCGCCCGCAACACGCCGGCCGGGGCTCGGTAGTCGAACAGGCGGCGCAGGGGCGATGGCAGGGCTAGGCGCAAAATGGCGTCGGGCACGCGGGGAGTCTCATATAAAGGCAGGCAGTGGCGCAGGGGCGGGAGCCTAGCAGACCTGCGGTGGGGGTGTCCTGTCTTGCGGCACTTCTGTGGGCGCCGGGCTTGTTGTGGCGAGCAGCAGGCTTGCCCAGCGCAGGGCAAGCCTGCTCGCCACAAAAAAGTGCGTCCTTGCAGATGGGCGGTGGTGTGTTGGGTTTTTCTGATGAAAGGGGCTTTTATGTAGGCAAAGCACGGGAGGCGCCGCTTGCGCGTTTAAAAAGGTCTGGTAGAATCCGCGGCCTAATTACGTGCGGTATTCGACAATAGTGTCGAGTGGCGGCACGCTAGCCCGAGGAAGTCACCATGAAAGCCGATATCCATCCAGCGTACGAAACTATCGAAGTAACCTGCAGCTGCGGCAACAAGTTCGAAACGCGTTCGAACCTGTGCAAGCCACTGGGTACTGACGTATGCAACGAGTGCCACCCGTTCTACACCGGTAAGCAGAAAACTCTGGACACCGGCGGCCGTGTACAGCGCTTCGCAGATCGCTTTGGTGCTTTCGGCAAGAAGCCTGCTGCTGCAGAGTAAGGCCCAAAAGCCCCCAGGGTTTTTGCAAGCTGTTGAAAAAGGCGCCCCTTGTGGGCGCCTTTTTTGTGCCTGCGATTTGACCGTGCTGCACTCAAAGCGATTTTAATAAAATAATTGTAGACATTTTTTATCGTAATTGTGAACAGTTAAGCCCTTGTATCCCGTGGCTCTTGGCCGAAAGTCGTAGTGCGCGGCCCTTGACGGCAGTGACTGACCAGTCTTGTGGGGACTTTCTCACACGCGTATCCTCGGCGGTCCGTCGACCAACAGTAAAAGCGGAATGCCGATATGTCTGATTTGAAAACTGCCGCTCTCGAATATCACGCCCATCCTCGTCCAGGAAAGCTGAGTGTAGAGCTCACCAAAGCCACTGCCACTGCCCGCGACTTGTCGCTGGCCTACAGCCCTGGCGTTGCCGAGCCCGTACGTGAAATCGCCCGCGACCCTGAACTGGCGTACAAGTACACCGGCAAAGGCAACCTGGTTGCAGTGATTTCCGATGGCACCGCGATTCTCGGCCTGGGCAACCTCGGCCCATTGGCTTCCAAGCCAGTCATGGAAGGTAAGGGCGTGCTGTTCAAGCGCTTTGCCGGCATCGACGTTTTCGACATCGAAGTCGATTCCGAAAGCCCGCAAGCTTTCATCGACACTGTAAAGCGCATCTCCATCACTTTCGGTGGCATCAACCTGGAAGACATCAAGGCACCTGAGTGCTTCGAGATCGAAAAGGCCCTGATCGAACAGTGCGACATTCCGGTATTCCACGATGACCAGCACGGCACCGCGATCGTTACTGCGGCCGGCATGATCAACGCCCTGGAAATCGCTGGCAAAACCCTGGCTGACGCCCAGATCGTCTGCCTGGGCGCTGGTGCTGCGGCCATCTCCTGCATGAAGTTGCTGGTGAGCATGGGCGCCAAGCTGGAAAACATCTTCATGGTCGACAGCAAGGGCGTTGTTCAGTCCGAGCGTACCGACCTGAACCAGTACAAGGCGATGTTTGCCCACGCTACCGACAAGCGCACCCTGGCTGACGCCCTCGACGGTGCCGACGTGTTCGTTGGCCTGTCCGGCCCGAACCTGCTGAGCGCCGAAGGCCTGAAGTCCATGGCGGCCAACCCGATCGTGTTCGCCTGCTCCAACCCGGACCCGGAGATCTCGCCTGAGCTGGCCCACGCCACTCGCAACGACGTGATCATGGCCACCGGCCGTTCGGACTACCCGAACCAGGTCAACAACGTGCTGGGCTTCCCGTTCATCTTCCGTGGTGCCCTGGACGTTCGCGCCAAGCGCATCAACGAAGAGATGAAAGTGGCTGCAGCCAACGCCCTGCGTGAACTGGCCAAGCTGCCGGTACCTCAGGACGTGTGCGATGCCTACGGTGGTGCCCCACTGGCATTCGGTCGTGAGTACATCATCCCGAAACCAATGGATAAGCGCCTGATCACCCTGATCTCGGATGCCGTGGCCAAAGCCGCGATCGAGACTGGTGTGGCTACCCTGCCGTATCCGAAGCACTACCCGCTGAAAAGCGTGGATGATGTGTTCAACGGCTAAGCCGTTGTAGCGCACCAACAAAAAGCCCCGGCTCTTGCGAGTCGGGGCTTTTTTTGTGGCTGATGAATACGGTCTTCAGGCGCCAGGTAAACCCTGTGGGAGCCGGGCTTGCCCGCGATGGCGGTGTATCAGGGGATGAATCAGTGGCTGATACACCGCCATCGCAGCATAGGTTACACAGCCGGTTGGCACGCAGTCTGTGGCAGGTGGGCTGTTGTGGCGAGCAGGCTTGTCGAATCGTCGCACCGCCGGCGTTGGGCTGCGAAGCGGCCCCAGTAAAGGCACTGCAATTTTCCTGAAAGTACTCAGTGTCAGGGTTTGGGGCCGCTTCGCGGCCCAACGCAGGACAAGCCTGCTCGCCACAGGAGAAAGTGGCGGCCTTCAAAAGTTGTGTAGATGCCTATGGCCATCGCAGGCAAGCCAGCTCCCACAGTGGAGCTGGGTCGGCCATTGATCTCATCAGAACAAATCGATCGGCGCCGCCTAATCCGCCGGCAGCGGGCTGCCCGGTGTAAAGCGTGGATGATGTGTTCAACGGCTAAGCCGTTGTAGCGCACCAACAAAAAGCTCCGGCTCTTGCGAGTCGGGGCTTTTTTTGTGGCTGATGAATACGGTCTTCAGGCGCCAGGTAAACCCTGTGGGAGCCGGGCTTGCCCGTGATGGCGGTGTATCAGGGGGTGAATCAGTGGCTGATACACCGCCATCGCAGGCAAGCCAGCTCCCACAGTGGAGCTGTGTCACATTAGAAGAGATCGATCGGCGCCGCCTCATCCGCCGGCAGCGGGCTGCCCGGTGCAACGCCGTTGCCCAGCTCGTTGACCGACGGCGGCGTGTCTTCGCTCTTGAACAGCTCGAAGTACGCATTCGGCGTGCTGGGTGATGCTGCACGGCCGCTGACCGGGTCGATCCGCAGGCTGAGAATACCTTCCGGCTCAGCCTGGGTATGCAGCGGCTTGTCCTTCAAGGCCGCGCCCATGTAGCTCATCCAGATCGGCAGTGCGACGGTGCCACCAAACTCACGGCGGCCCAGGCTTTCCGGTTGGTCGTAGCCGGTCCACACAGTGGTCACGTAGTCGGCGTTGTAGCCGGAGAACCAGGCATCCTTGGACTCGTTGGTGGTACCGGTCTTGCCGGCGATATCCGCGCGACCCAAGGCCAGGGCGCGGCGGCCGGTGCCTTTCTTGATCACGTCTTCCAGAATGCTGTTGAGGATGTAGGTGGTACGACCATCCACCACACGCTCGGCCACTGCTGGTGCCTGTGGCTCGGCGGGCACGGCGGCATTGGCGGCCGGTGCTGCGCCTGGCGTCGGCTCAATGGTGATGCCGCCGTTGTTCGGTGCTGCAATGCCATCGGGTGCAGCCACACCGTTTACCACGTCGCCCGGCACGCGTGGCGGGTTGGCGGTGAACAGCGTGTCGCCATTGCGGCTTTCGATCTTGTCGATCAGGTACGGCGTGATCTTGTAGCCGCCGTTGGCAAAGGTGCTCCAGCCGGTAGCAATTTCCATCGGCGTGAGGGTCGCGGTGCCCAGCGCCAGGGACAGGTTCGGCGGCAGATCCGACTTGGCGAAGCCAAAGCGTGTCATGTAGTCGATGGTCTTGCCCACGCCCATCGCCTGCAGCAGGCGGATCGAGACCAGGTTGCGTGACTTGTACAGCGCCTCGCGAATACGGATCGGGCCGAGGAAGGTATTGGTGTCGTTCTTCGGGCGCCAGACCTTGTCCAGGTACTCGTCGACAAACACGATCGGTGCGTCGTTGACCAGGCTGGCGGCGGTGTAGCCGTTATCCAGCGCGGCGCTGTAGACGAACGGCTTGAAGCTCGAGCCCGGCTGGCGCTTGGCCTGGGTGGCGCGGTTGTAGTTGCTCTGCTCGAAGGCAAAGCCGCCGACCAGCGCACGGATTGCACCGTTCTGCGGGTCCAGGGACACCAGTGCGCCTTGGGCCACAGGCACTTGGCTGAATTTAAGGCTGTCGTCTTTCTGGCGTTGCACGCGGATCAAGTCACCGACCTGCGCCACGTCCGACGGCTGCTTGGGCATCGGGCCCATGCTGTTGGTGTTCAGGAACGGGCGTGCCCATTTCATGCTGTCCCACGACACATGGCCTTCGCCGCTGCGGGTGAGCACTTGCACGCCATCCTTCTTCACCTGGGTGACGATGGCTGGCTCCAGGCCACTGATCGGGCGCTGTTTACCCAGCTCGGTGGTCCAGGCGCTCAGGGTCTTGCCCGGCAGGCGCGATTCGGGGCCACGGTAGCCATGGCGCTGGTCGTAGGTCACCAAACCGTCGCGTACTGAGTTATTGGCGATTTCCTGCAGGTTGCTTGGAATGGTCGTGGTCACGCGGAAGCCTTCGGTGTAGGCCTCGCTGCCATAACGGCCGACCATCTCGGCACGTGCCATTTCAGCGATATACGGCGCATTCACTTCCGGAGTCGGCACGTGATAGCTGGCGTTCAGCGGCTCGGCCACGGCGCTCTCGTAGGCGGCCTGGTCGATTTTGCCCAGCTTATACATGCGCCCCAGGATCCAGTCGCGACGCTCCTTGCTGCGCGCCGGGTTGGCCAGCGGGTTGAAGCGCGACGGCGCCTTCGGCAGGCCGGCGATCATTGCCATCTGCGCCAGGCTGGCATCACGAATCGACTTGCCGTAGTACACCTGCGAAGCGGCTTCGATCCCGTAGGCGCGATTGCCCAGGTAGATCTTGTTGACGTACAGCTCAAGGATTTCGTCCTTGGTCAGCTGACGTTCGATCTGCAGCGCCAACAGGATTTCGGTGGCCTTGCGCGAAAAACTGCGCTCGCTGGTGAGGAAGAAGTTCTTCGCCACCTGCATGGTGATGGTGCTGCCGCCGGATTGAATGTGTCCGCTTTTTACCAGCTGGGTGGCTGCGCGCACCAGGCTGCCTGGGTCGACGCCGTAGTGGTTGGCGAAATTATCGTCTTCAGCCGAGAGCAGGGCGTTGATGAAATTGGGTGGAATGTCGGCGAAACGGATCGGTGTGCGGCGCATTTCGCCGAACTCCGCGATCAGTTTTTCATCGCTGCTGTAGACCCGCAAAGGAATCTGCAACTGGATACTTCTGAGTGCCTCTACTGAGGGCAAACCCGGACTAAGGTAGAGGTAGGCCCCGCTGAGTACGAGCAGCAGCCCGCAGACGATCGCGACAATGGAGTACCCGAAAAACTTCAGCAGACGAATCAAGGCTTTTGGATTTCCAGAGAAAAGAATGAGTTACGCGTCGGGGCATGCATGGCAAACGATGGATCGACCCGAGCAGCAGGAAAAAGCGGGAAAAAACGCTGGGCATTAAAGCATTTTCGGCCTGGGGCGTCATTCGTGGCGGCCAAACAAGTCGACCGAATGCACGATTCCCAGCGGCAATCAGGCGGTATGACAGGCAAAGTTTTAGGGAGTTTTATGAGAAAGGGATTTTTCAGGCGCAAAGCCGACACCCTGCTGGGCGTCGACATCAATGACACCGGAATCAAGCTGATTGAACTGGACCACACCGCCGGCGCCTACAGCGTCAAGGCATACGTCGCGCAGGGGCTGCCCGCCAATGCGGTCGTCGATGGCACGTTGTTGGACCTTGAAGGGGTGGGGCAGGCACTGCAGCAGGCATTGTCCCGGTTGCACTCGTCCGTCCGGCAGGCGGCGGTGGCGGTATCGGGGCCATCGGTCATCACGCGGGTGATCGACATGGAGGCGGGGCTCAGTGACGAAGAGATGGCCTGGATGATCCAGATGGAAGCCGACCAGTACATCCCTTACCCACTGGATGACGTCGCCATCGATTTTCAGGTGCGCGGCCCCTTAGCTCAGGACTCGGCGCGGGTCGAGGTGGTGCTGGCTGCGTGCCTGAAGGAGCAGGTCGAGGCCCGCGCAGCGGTTTTGGCCCTGGCCGGGCTGGTTGCGCGGGTGGTGGACGTCGAAGGGTTTGCATTGGAGCGCGCTTGCCGTCAGGATTTCGCCAGCTTCATGCCGGGCCATCGAGTCGATGGCGCACAATGGGCCGTGGATGCCCACGGGATGGGAATTGCTTGCGGGCTGGCCCTGAGGAGTTTCGCTGGATGACACGAATCAATCTTTTGCCCTGGCGCCAGGCGCAGGCAGAACGGCGGCGCAAATACTTCCTGATATTTCTGCTGGGGTTCGCCGGTGTGGCACTCGCGGCGGTGTGGCTGGCGAACCAGGTCATCGATCAGGCGATCGACCGGCAAGTGACACGCAACAGCCACCTCAACAAAGACGTCGCCATCCAGGACTCGCGCCTCAAGACCATCGATGACTTGCAGGAGCAGAGCCAGCAATTGGCCGCGCGAATGAAGGTCGTACAGGACCTGCACGAATCTCGCTCGGCCGGCGCCCAGCTATTGGACCAACTCGCCCGTGCCGTGCCCGATGGGGTGCACCTGCATGAGGTGGTTGCCAAGGGCAATACGGTGAGTGTCAGTGGCAGTGCCGAGTCCAGCCAGGATATCGCTCAACTGATGCGCCGCCTCGAGGCCTCTGAAGGTGCCCACGCAACCCGGCTGCAGCACGTGCGTGCGCAAGGCCAAGGCGGCGGCAACGAATTCCAGTTGATGGTGCGCCAAGGGGAATCCACCGAGGCCCAGCCTTGAGCCTGCCCAGGCTCGACTTTTCCACGCTTTCTCACAACGCTGCCAAATGGCCCCTACCGGCCAAGCTTCTGCTCGGCTGCGCGCTGGGGGGATTGGTGTGGGTGGTGGGCGATGGATGGCTGCTGGCTCCGGCACGTGAACAGTTGCAAGGGTTGCAAGCGCAGACGCTGATGTTGCAACAGCAACTTACGCAAAAGACCAGCCTGGCCGCCGATCTTGAGGTGCGTGCCCATCAGGCCCAGGGAGCCCAGGCGCAGGTTGCCGAGCTGTTGCGGCAGTTGCCCGGCGAATCGGACATGCCGGGCTTGCTCGAAGACATGGCGCGGCTGGCGGCGGCCAACGGTTTGGTGGTCGAAGGTGTCACGGTACTGGATGAACAGACGCAGCCGTACTACATCGAGGAGCCGGCACAAGTCGGTGTGTTGGGTGCCTACCACGACCTGGCGAGCTTCGTGACTGCCCTGGGTGATTTGCCGCGGATCGTCACTGTGCAGGATGTGGTGCTTCGGTCTGAAGGGGCGTTATTGCGCCTTGATTTGCTGGCCAAGACTTACCGTGGCCTGTCCGCGCGCGGCAAGCCTGGAATGGCTGTCGAGCAGGGGGCGCACTTTGTCTATGAGGCAGCGTCCCAGCGTGACCCGTTCCAGCCGCCTGCGGCGCAGGTCGACCATATGCCGGGCCAACCCGCTCTTGCGCCGGACTTGGCGCGCAAGCGCGGCCCACTGGAAGGCCTGGCTGTCGACCAGTTCGAAATGGTCGGCACGCTTTCAATCGATGCAGTGTTGGTCGAAGCACTGCCCCATGGCCTGCAGACATTCGCCCTGCTGCGCACATCTTCTGGCGTGCACCGGCTGGCGGTCGGCGACTACCTGGGGCCTAACCATGGCCGGGTCACGGCCATTCATTCCGGCCACATCGAACTGGTCGAACTGTTCCCGGACGAACAGGGCGCATGGCTTGCGCGTTCGCGAACCCTGGTTTTAAACGTCAACTCATAACGGAATCAAACAATGAAAAGGACTTTCTCGTCCTTCGGTGTGGCGCTATGGATAGCGTTCACGGCACCGATGGCATTTGCTGTGCCCAATCGCGTCGATCTGATCCAGCTGCCGCCTCCTGGCAGCGTGGTTCCCAGTGGCGCCTACAACGGCGACACGCTGACCCTCAACTTCCAGAACATCGAATTGCGCGCCGTGTTGCAGCAAATTGCGGATGTGGCCGGGCTTAATCTGGTGGCCAGTGATGAAGTGCAAGGCTCGATCACTTTGCGGCTCAAGGATGTGCCCTGGGACCAGGCGCTGGATCTGGTGCTGCAAACCAAAGGCTTGGATAAGCGCGTGAAGGCCGGCGTTTTGCTGGTGGCACCCGCCGAAGAATTGGCGGCCCGCGAGCTGCTGGCGCTGGAGTCGCGCAAGCAGATGGAAGAGCTGGCGCCCTTGCGGCGCGAGCTGTTGCAGGTCAATTACGCCAAGGCGGCGGACCTGGCCAAGTTGTTCCAGTCGGTGACAGGCGTTGACGGCTTTACCGATGAGCGCGGCTCGGTGGCGGTGGATGATCGCACCAATAACATCATCGCCTACCAGACCCGCGAGCAAATTGACGAGCTGCGGCGCATCGTGGCGCAGCTGGATGTACCGGTACGCCAAGTGATGATCGAGGCGCGGATTGTCGAGGCTAATGTCGATTACGACAAAAGCCTGGGCGTGCGCTGGGGCGGGCGGCTCAATCGCGGCAACTGGGGCGCGGGCGGTATCAGCAAGCCGTTGGCCGAGGGTGCGGAGCCACCGGAGAATCCGCCCAGCTCGCCGTTTGTCGATATGGGCTCGCTGGCCGGTACGTCTGGCTTGGGCATCGCTTTTATTACCGACAACCTGTTGCTCGACCTGGAACTGACGGCCATGGAAAAAACCGGCAACGGCGAAATCGTCTCACAGCCCAAGGTGGTCACTTCCGACAAGGAAACCGCGCGCATCCTCAAGGGCACCGAGATTCCTTACCAGGAGTCCAGCTCGCGTGGCGCCACCTCAGTGTCGTTCAAGGAGGCCTCGCTGTCGTTGGAGGTGACCCCGCAAATCACCCCGGATGGCTGGGTGATTATGGAGGTCAAGGTTACCAAGGACGAGCCGGACTACCTGAACAAGCTCAACGACGTACCGCCGATCAAGAAAAACGAGGTCAACGCCAAGGTGCGGGTCAAGGATGGCGAGACCATCGTCATTGGCGGGGTTTTCTCCAATACCCAAAGCAAAGTGGTAGATAAAGTGCCATTTTTGGGCGATGTGCCGTATCTTGGCCGCCTTTTCCGGCGCGATGTGCTGGCGGAGAAAAAATCCGAGCTGCTGGTATTCCTGACTCCGCGTATTATGAATAACCAGGCGATTGCTGTGAGTCGTTGATTCTGTGCGAAATTTGATTCTTGTAGGACCGATGGGGGCTGGAAAAAGCACCATCGGCCGTTTGCTGGCCAAAGAGCTGCGCCTGCCGTTCAAAGATTCCGACAAGGAAATTGAATTGCGCACGGGTGCCAATATCCCATGGATCTTCGATAAGGAAGGCGAGCTGGGCTTTCGCGACCGCGAGCAGGCGATGATTGCCGAGCTGTGCGGCTGCGATGGCGTGGTATTGGCCACCGGCGGCGGTGCAGTGATGCGCGATGAAAACCGCCGGGCGCTGCATGCCGGTGGTCGCGTGGTTTATTTGCATGCATCGGTCGAGCAGCAGGTGGGGCGTACCGCCCGCGATCGCAATCGCCCATTGCTGCGCACCGCAGACCCGGCAAAAACCTTGCGGGACTTGCTCACGCTGCGCGATCCGCTGTATCGGGAAATCGCCGATCTGGTGGTCGAAACCGATGAGCGGCCGCCTCGAATGGTGGTTCTCGACATTCTTGAGCGTTTGCAGCAATTGCCACCCCGTTAAAGCCAGGCCCGAAATGCGCTATTCTCGGCGGCGCGCCATCATCCTCCGGGGTATGGCGCAGAGCCATCAGGCGACGAAATTCCGAGCGTTGCCGATCGTACATATTTCTTCACGCGGGGACACATGCAGACACTTAAGGTCGATCTAGGCGAGCGCAGCTACCCAATCCATATTGGCGAAGGTTTGTTGGACCTGCCCGAGTTGCTCGCACCGCACATTGCCGGTCGGCAAGTGGCGATCATCTCCAATGAAACGGTCGCGCCGCTGTATCTTGAGCGTCTGAGCCGCAGCCTTGCGGCCTACTCGGTGATTTCGGTGATCCTGCCCGATGGCGAGGCCCACAAGAACTGGGAAACCCTGCAACTGATCTTTGACGGCCTGCTGACTGCACGGCATGACCGACGTACCACGGTGGTCGCCCTGGGCGGCGGCGTGATCGGCGACATGGCCGGCTTTGCCGCAGCTTGCTACCAGCGCGGCGTGGACTTTATCCAGGTGCCGACCACCTTGTTGTCCCAGGTCGATTCGTCGGTGGGCGGCAAGACCGGCATCAACCACCCGCTGGGCAAGAACATGGTGGGTGCGTTCTACCAACCACAAGCCGTGCTGATCGACACCGCGACCCTCAACACCTTGCCGCCGCGCGAGCTGTCGGCCGGTCTGGCAGAGGTCATCAAGTACGGGCTGATTTGTGACGAGCCGTTCCTGACCTGGCTCGAAGAACACATGGACGCCCTGCGTGCCCTGGACCAGGTGGCACTGACCGAAGCAATTTCCCGTTCATGCGCCGCCAAGGCGCTGGTGGTGAATGCCGACGAACGGGAGTCCGGTGTGCGCGCCACCCTGAACCTGGGCCACACCTTCGGCCATGCGATCGAAACGCACATGGGCTATGGTGTGTGGTTGCACGGGGAAGCCGTGGCGGCCGGCACAGTAATGGCACTGGAAATGTCGCAACGCCTGGGCTGGATCAGCGCCCAGGAGCGTGATCGCGGCATCCATCTGTTCCAGCGCGCCGGCTTGCCGGTTATTCCGCCGGAAGAGATGACCGAGGCGGATTTCCTCGAACATATGGCAATCGACAAGAAAGTGATCGACGGTCGCCTGCGACTGGTGCTGCTGCGCCACATGGGTGAAGCGGTAGTGACCGACGATTATCCGAAAGAGATTTTACAGGCCACGCTGGGAGCGGATTACCGCGCCCTGGCCCAGCTTAAAGGTTAATAAGATCCCGATGACTAGTTTGCATGCCGACGAGGCGTTCCTCGGCCACTACCAGTTAAGCCACGACCCTTTTGCTCCACGGGTGCCTGGCTTCAAATTTTTCCCTGCCCAGCGCAAGCCGGTGCTCGGTCAGTTGCACCACCTGGCGCGCTACAGCCAACTGTTGCTGGTTGTGACCGGCCCGTTGGGCAGCGGCAAGACCCTGCTGCGCCAGGCGCTGGTTGCCAGCACCAACAAGCAATCGGTACAGAGCGTGGTGGTATCGGCCCGTGGTGCCGGTGATGCAGCCGGCGTGCTGCGCCAAGTGGCCCAGGCGCTGAACGTTGCCAATGCCGAGCCGAACGCGATCCTCAAGCAGGTTGTGCAGTTGGGCCTCACCGGCCAGGAAGTCTACTTGCTGGTGGACGATGCCGAGCAGCTCGACGAATCCGCCCTGGAAGCGCTGCTGGCGCTGGCGGCGGGTACGCCGGAAGGGCGCCCGCATGTGTTCCTGTTTGGTGAGTCGTCCTTGATCGCCGATCTGGAGCAGATCAGCGGTGAGCAGGAGCTGTTTCACGTCATCGAATTGCAGCCGTACGAAGAGGAAGAAACCCGCGAATACCTGGCTCAACGCCTCGAAGGCGCCGGTGCCGGTATCGAACTTTTCACGGCAAATCAGATCTCTGATATTCACGAAAGCGCAGGCGGCTGGCCTGGCACCATCAACCAGGTTGCCCGCGATGCCTTGATCGAAGCCATGATTGCCAGCCGCTCTGCGGTTAAGCGTCCAAAGATGGGGTTTACTATGCCTAAGAAGCACGTATTGGCGATTTCTGCCGTGGTCGTGGTCGCTGTCGCTGCTGCCTGGTTGATCCCGGGTCGCAGCAAGGCACCCGCCACCGCCGGCGCGCCAACCGAACAGGCGCAGTTGCCACTGGGCAAGCCCACGCCAAATGTCGAATTCGCCAACTCCGGCCAACCGACCAACCTGCCGATGGTCGGCCAGCCAGTCATGCGCGGCCCGCTCGCTGAAGCCGCCGGTGGTATCTCCGAAGGTGACGACGGTGTGCCGGTGGAAGGCTCCAGCGCCACGCCGCCAACCGTAACCACCACCGCACCGCCTGCCGGCGTTCCGGCTGGCCCGGCAGCCGCTCCAGTTGCCAAGCCGACGCCAGCGCCGACCGTTGCCACTGCCAAGCCTGCCCCGGTTGCCAAGCCTGTCGCGCCTGCGCCAGTGGCCAAGCCGGCACCGGCCGCCAAGCCTGCTGAAAAACCTGCCGCTGTTGCCAAGGCCGCTGCCCCTGCCGCCGCCGGCAGCAGCTGGTACACCAGCCAGCCAACCGGTAATTTCGTCGTGCAGATCCTGGGCACCAGTTCCGAAGCCAACGCCCAGGCGTTTGTGAAAGAGCAGGGCGGCCAGTACCGTTATTTCAAGAAAGTGCTCAACGGCAAGCCTCTCTACGTGATCACCTACGGCAGCTTCCCAAGCCGTGCAGCAGCTGATTCCGCTATCAAAGCCTTGCCAGCGAAGGTTCAGGCTGGTAAACCTTGGCCTCGCACTGTTGCCAGCGTTCAACAAGAACTCGCAACAAGTCGCTGAAGATTCGGCGGCCTTACCCAGGCCGCCTCTCCCGGCACCTCAAAATTAAAACCGCAAGTGCGTGCTGCCCTCAAGGCCGCGCGCCCTGCGGTGTCTGCGTCACAGTAGCTTTTGAGTCGTAGCGGTCAGAATTAAAAAAGTTTTGACTAGCACAGCATATCGCTTTAAACCTTTCATAAATGCGACATAGATTTGCGACATTTCGTCGCTAAATTTGTGAGCGTTCGTGTCGGTGTGTACAATGACCTCCCTTTTGCCCCCGCTAAGCCGGCGTACGTTCGGCGTGGAAGGTAACCGGTTGAATTGAAAAGAAATTTGCCTCGATATAAGAGGCAGCCTGGTGAGAAAGTGTCTATGAAAGCAGGTCTGTACCAACCCGATGAATTCAAGGATAACTGCGGTTTCGGCCTGATAGCCCACATGCAGGGCGAGCCCAGTCATACCCTTTTGCAAACGGCCATCGAGGCCCTGACCTGCATGACCCACCGCGGTGGGATCAACGCCGACGGCAAGACCGGTGACGGTTGCGGCTTGCTGATTCAAAAACCCGACCAGTTCCTGCGCGCTGTCGCAAAAGAGCAATTTGCTGTCGACCTGCCCAAGCAGTACGCCGTGGGCATGGTGTTTTTCAATCAGGACCCGGTAAAAGCCGAAGCCGCTCGCGAGAACATGAACCGCGAGATCCTGGCTGCTGGCCTGCAACTGGTGGGCTGGCGCAAAGTGCCGATCGACACCAGCGTGCTCGGCCGCCTGGCCCTGGAGCGCCTGCCGCAGATCGAACAAGTGTTCATCGCAGGCGATGGCCTCAGCGATCAGGACATGGCGATCAAGCTGTTTACCTCGCGTCGTCGTTCATCGGTGTCCAACGCCGCCGACACCGACCACTACATCTGCAGCTTTTCGCACAAGACCATCATTTATAAAGGCCTGATGATGCCGGCGGATTTGACCGCCTTCTATCCAGACCTGAGCGACGAGCGCCTGCAAACCGCAATCTGCGTGTTCCACCAGCGCTTCTCCACCAACACCCTGCCGAAATGGCCGCTGGCTCAGCCATTCCGCTTTCTCGCCCACAACGGCGAGATCAACACCATCACCGGCAACCGCAACTGGGCCGTGGCCCGTCGCACCAAGTTCGCCAACGATTTGATGGACCTCGAAGAGCTCGGCCCGCTGGTTAACCGCGTGGGTTCCGACTCCTCCAGCATGGACAACATGCTCGAATTGATGGTCACCGGCGGCATTGACCTGTTCCGTGGCGTGCGCATGATCATCCCGCCTGCGTGGCAGAACGTCGAGACCATGGACCCGGACCTGCGTGCGTTCTACGAGTACAACTCGATGCACATGGAGCCGTGGGACGGCCCGGCCGGCGTGGTGATGACCGACGGCCGCTACGCGGTGTGCCTGCTCGACCGTAACGGCCTGCGCCCGGCGCGTTGGGTGACTACCACCAACGGTTTTATCACCCTGGCGTCGGAAATCGGCGTGTGGGACTACAAGCCTGAAGACGTGATCGCCAAAGGCCGTGTAGGCCCGGGCCAGATCCTGGCCGTGGACACCGAAACCGGGCAGATCCTCGACACCGACGCCATCGACAACCGCTTGAAGTCGCGTCACCCGTACAAGCAATGGCTGCGCAAGAACGCCCTGCGCATCCAGGCGACCATGGAAGACAACGACCACGGTTCGGCTTTCTACGACGTCGACCAGCTCAAGCAGTATATGAAGATGTACCAGGTCACGTTCGAAGAGCGCGACCAAGTGCTGCGTCCGCTTGGCGAGCAAGGCTATGAGGCGGTCGGCTCCATGGGCGATGACACGCCAATGGCCGTGCTGTCCCAGCGCGTGCGTACGCCGTACGACTATTTCCGCCAGCAGTTCGCCCAGGTGACCAACCCGCCGATCGACCCGCTGCGTGAAGCCATCGTGATGTCGCTGGAAGTGTGCCTCGGTGCCGAGCGCAACATCTTCCAGGAATCGCCTGAGCACGCCTCCCGTGTGATCCTCAGCTCGCCGGTCATTTCCCCGGCCAAATGGCGCTCGTTGATGACCCTGGAGCGTCCAGGTTTCGACCGCCAGATCATCGACCTGAACTACGACGAGAGCCTCGGCCTTGAAGCCGCTGTGCGCAACGTCGCCGATCAGGCCGAAGAGGCTGTGCGCGCCGGTCGTACCCAGATCGTGCTGACCGACCGTCACATCGCGCCAGGCAAGCTGCCGATCCACGCCTCCTTGGCCACCGGCGCGGTGCACCATCGCCTGACCGAAAAAGGCCTGCGTTGCGACTCCAACATCCTCGTGGAAACGGCTACTGCCCGCGACCCGCATCACTTCGCAGTGCTGATCGGTTTCGGCGCCTCGGCGGTTTACCCGTTCCTGGCCTACGAAGTGCTGGGTGATTTGATCCGTACCGGTGAAGTACTGGGCGACCTCTATGAGGTGTTCAAGAACTACCGTAAGGGCATCACCAAGGGCTTGCTGAAGATCCTGTCGAAGATGGGCATCTCCACCGTCACGTCTTACCGTGGCGCACAGCTGTTCGAAGCCATCGGCCTGTCCGAAGAGGTTTGCGAGCTGAGCTTCCGTGGTGTGCCAAGCCGTATCAAGGGCGCACGTTTCGTCGACATCGAAGCCGAACAGAAAGCCCTGGCAGCCGAAGCCTGGAGCGCGCGCAAGCCGATCCAGCAAGGCGGCCTGCTCAAGTTCGTACACGGTGGCGAATACCACGCGTACAACCCGGATGTGGTCAACACCCTGCAAGCCGCCGTGCAGCAGGGCGACTACGCCAAGTTCAAGGAATACACCGCGCTGGTGGATAACCGCCCGGTGTCTATGATCCGTGACCTGTTCAAGGTGAAAACCCTGGACACGCCGCTGGCCATCAGTGAAATCGAACCGCTGGAATCGATCCTCAAGCGCTTCGACTCCGCCGGTATCTCTTTGGGCGCCTTGTCGCCTGAGGCCCACGAAGCCCTGGCCGAAGCCATGAACCGCCTGGGTGCGCGTTCCAACTCCGGCGAAGGCGGCGAAGACCCGGCGCGCTACGGCACCATCAAGAGCTCGAAAATCAAGCAAGTGGCGACTGGTCGTTTCGGTGTAACGCCGGAATACCTGGTCAACGCCGAAGTGCTGCAGATCAAAGTCGCCCAGGGCGCCAAGCCCGGCGAAGGCGGCCAGCTGCCAGGCGGCAAGGTCAACGGTCTGATCGCCAAGCTGCGTTACGCAGTGCCGGGCGTCACCCTGATTTCGCCGCCGCCGCACCACGACATCTATTCGATTGAAGACTTGTCGCAGCTGATTTTCGACTTGAAACAAGTCAACCCGCAAGCATTGGTTTCGGTGAAACTGGTAGCAGAAGCTGGCGTCGGCACCATCGCCGCCGGTGTGGCCAAGGCCTATGCCGACCTGATCACCATCTCCGGCTATGACGGCGGCACCGGCGCTTCGCCGCTGACTTCCATCAAGTACGCTGGCGCACCGTGGGAACTCGGCCTGGCTGAAACCCACCAGACCCTGCGCGGCAACGACCTGCGCGGCAAGGTGCGGGTGCAGACCGATGGCGGCCTGAAAACCGGCCTCGACGTGATCAAGGCCGCGATCCTCGGCGCCGAAAGCTTCGGCTTCGGTACTGCGCCAATGATCGCCCTGGGCTGCAAATACCTGCGTATCTGCCACCTGAACAACTGCGCCACCGGCGTCGCCACTCAGAACGAGAAGCTGCGCAAGGATCACTACATCGGCACCGTCGACATGGTGGTGAACTTCTTCACCTACGTCGCCGAAGAAACCCGTGAGTGGCTGGCCAAGCTGGGCGTGCGTTCGCTGGAAGAGCTGATCGGCCGTACCGACCTGCTCGACATCCTCGAAGGCCAGACCGCCAAGCAGAACCATCTGGACCTGACGCCGCTGTTGGGCAGCGATCACATCCCGGCAGACAAGCCACAATTCTGCCAGGTGGACCGCAACCCGCCGTTCGACAAAGGCCTGCTGGCCGAGAAGATGGTCGAAATGGCCAGTTCCTCGATCAATGACGCCAGCGGTGGCGACTTTGCCCTGGATATCTGCAACTGCGACCGTTCGATCGGCGCACGCATCTCCGGCGAAATCGCGCGCAAGCACGGCAACCAAGGCATGGCGAAAGCGCCGATCACCTTCCGCTTCAACGGCACAGCCGGCCAGAGCTTTGGCGTGTGGAACGCCGGCGGCCTGCACATGTACCTCGAAGGTGACGCCAACGACTACGTGGGCAAGGGCATGACCGGCGGCAAGCTGGTGATCGTTCCGCCTAAAGGCAGCATCTACAAGACTCAGGACAGTGCCATCATCGGCAACACCTGCTTGTACGGTGCCACCGGTGGCAAGCTGTTCGCTGCCGGTACTGCCGGTGAGCGTTTCGCCGTGCGTAACTCCGGTGCCCACACCGTGGTGGAAGGCACTGGCGATCACTGCTGCGAGTACATGACCGGTGGCTTTGTCGCGGTACTGGGCAAGACCGGTTACAACTTCGGCTCGGGCATGACCGGCGGTTTCGCCTACGTGCTTGACCAGGACAACACCTTCGTCGACAAGGTCAACCACGAGTTGGTCGAGATCCAGCGGATCAGCGGCGAAGCCATGGAGTCCTACCGGAACCACTTGCAGCACGTGCTGGACGAGTACGTCGAGGAGACCGGCAGCGAATGGGGCCGTAACCTCGCCGAAAACCTCGATGATTACCTGCGTCGTTTCTGGCTGGTCAAGCCCAAGGCTGCCAACCTGAAATCGTTGCTTTCCAGCATCCGTGCCAACCCGCAGTGATATGCGCCTGAAGAGTTTGATGAGGTTTTAACATGGCTGAACGTCTGAATAACGACTTCCAGTTCATCGATGTCGGGCGCAAAGATCCGAAGAAGAAACTGTTGCGTCAACGCAAGAAAGAGTTCGTGGAAATTTACGAACCCTTCAAACCCCAGCACTCGGCCGACCAGGCCCACCGCTGCCTGGGTTGCGGTAACCCGTATTGCGAATGGAAGTGCCCGGTGCACAACTTCATTCCCAACTGGCTCAAGCTGGTGGCCGAGGGCAACATCCTCGCTGCCGCCGAGCTGTCGCACCAGACCAACACCCTGCCGGAAGTCTGCGGCAGGGTTTGTCCCCAGGACCGTCTGTGCGAGGGTGCCTGCACCCTTAACGACGGCTTCGGCGCGGTGACCATCGGTTCGGTGGAGAAGTACATCACCGACACCGCGTTCGCCATGGGTTGGCGCCCGGACATGTCCAAGGTCAAGCCGACCGGCAAGCGCGTTGCGATCATCGGCGCAGGCCCGGCGGGCCTGGGCTGCGCCGACGTACTGGTGCGTGGTGGCGTGACCCCGGTGGTGTTCGACAAGAACCCGGAAATCGGCGGCCTGCTGACCTTTGGTATTCCCGAGTTCAAGCTGGAAAAAACCGTGCTGAGCCACCGTCGTGAAGTCTTCACCGGCATGGGTATCGAGTTCCGTCTCAATACCGAAATCGGCAAAGACATCACCATGGAGCAACTGCTCGCCGAATACGACGCCGTGTTCATGGGCATGGGCACCTACACCTACATGAAGGGCGGCTTTGCCGGTGAGGACCTGCCGGGCGTGTATGACGCGCTCGACTTCCTGATCGCCAACGTCAACCGCAACCTGGGCTTTGAAAAGTCGCCGGAAGATTTCGTCGACATGAAAGGCAAGAAGGTCGTGGTACTGGGCGGTGGTGACACCGCGATGGACTGCAACCGCACCTCGATCCGCCAGGGCGCCAAGTCGGTGACCTGTGCTTATCGTCGTGACGAAGCCAACATGCCCGGTTCGCGCAAAGAGGTGAAGAACGCCAAGGAAGAAGGCGTGAAGTTCCTCTACAACCGCCAGCCGATCGCCATCGTCGGTGAAGACCGTGTTGAAGGTGTGAAGGTGGTCGAGACGCGTCTCGGCGAGCCGGACGCCCGTGGCCGTCGCAGCCCCGAGCCGATCCCGGGTTCCGAAGAAATCATCCCGGCTGATGCCGTGGTTATCGCCTTCGGTTTCCGTCCAAGCCCGGCGCCGTGGTTCGAGCAGTTCGAAATCCAGACCGACAGCCAGGGCCGCGTGGTAGCCCCGGAACAAGGCCAGTACAAGCACCAGACCAGCAACCCGAAAATCTTCGCCGGTGGCGATATGGTGCGCGGCTCTGACCTGGTAGTGACCGCGATCTTCGAAGGCCGCAACGCCGCCGAAGGCATCCTGGATTACCTGCAAGTTTGAGTTGAAACACGGTCAACGGTGGGAGCTGGCTTGCCTGCGATAGCGATAGTGAATTCACCACCGCCATCGCAGGCAAGCCAGCTCCCACACAAACCCCATTCCAGATAGGGTTTGTTGGTGTCTGTCATACCGCAAGACACCGCGACAAATTGACCCGATAGACAAAAGGCACGGCTCACTCCGTGCCTTTTGCGTCGCGCTCTGAGAAAATGCCCGCACTTTTTTTGCGGATGCCGACATGACTGCCCTCAAGAACGACCGTTTCCTTCGTGCCCTGCTCAAGCAACCCGTAGACGTCACGCCCGTGTGGATGATGCGTCAAGCCGGTCGCTACCTGCCGGAATACCGCGCCAGTCGCGCCAATGCCGGCGACTTCATGAGCCTGTGCATGAACCCGGAGTTCGCCTGCGAAGTCACGATGCAGCCGCTGGACCGCTACCCACAACTGGATGCGGCCATCCTCTTCTCCGACATCCTCACCATCCCTGATGCCATGGGCCAAGGCCTGTATTTTGAAACCGGTGAAGGCCCGCGTTTCAAAAAAGTTGTCAGCACCCTGGCCGACATCGAAGCCTTGCCGATCCCGGACCCGCACAAAGACCTCGGTTACGTGATGGACGCTGTGAGCACCATCCGCCGCGAGCTTAACGGCCGCGTGCCGTTGATCGGCTTCTCCGGCAGCCCGTGGACCCTGGCTACCTATATGGTCGAAGGCGGCTCGTCGAAAGACTTCCGCAAAACCAAGGCCATGCTTTACGACAACCCGCAAGCCATGCACCTGTTGCTGGACAAGCTGGCGCAGTCGGTTACCAGCTACCTCAACGGCCAGATCATGGCCGGCGCGCAAGCGGTGCAGATCTTCGACACCTGGGGCGGCAACCTGTCGTCGGCGGCGTATCAGGAGTTCTCCCTGGCTTACATGCGCAAAATCGTCAGCGGCCTGATCCGCGAACACGAAGGTCGCAAAGTGCCGGTGATCATGTTCACCAAAGGCGGCGGCCTGTGGCTGGAAAGCATTGCTGATGCCGGTGCCGATGCGCTGGGCCTGGACTGGACCTGCGACCTCGGCGAAGCCCGCCAGCGCGTGGGCAACCGCGTGGCGCTGCAAGGCAACATGGACCCGACCGTGCTCTACGCCAAGCCGGAAGCGATCCGCAACGAAGTCGGCCGCATCCTGGCCAGCTATGGCAAGGGCAGCGGCCACGTGTTCAACCTCGGCCATGGCATCACCCCGGAAGTGAACCCGGAGCACGCTGGCGCGTTCCTGCGTGCAGTGCATGAGCTGTCGGCGCAATACCACGAATAAAACGCAAACCTAATGTGGGAGCTGGCTTGTCGAATCGTCGCACCGCTGCGATAGCAGTAGTGAATTCACTATTGCTATCGCAGGCAAGCCAGCTCCCACATTAAAAGCAGGACCGCGTCAGGTTTTTACATTCCTCAGCGGCGGTAATTTCGCCAGCTTCAGCGCCACCAGCAGCGCGCCAATCAACAGCGCCACGATAAACCCGCCAATCCCGTTCCACCCGGCAAAGTGCCAGAAGAACCCGCCCGCCGTCCCCGCGACACTCGACCCCACGTAGTAGCAGAACAGGTACAGCGACGACGCCTGCCCTTTGGCCCTTACCGCCCGCCGCCCAATCCAGCTGCTGGCTACCGAATGCGCGCCGAAGAAGCCGAAGGTGAAGATCAGCATGCCCGGCACCACCAGCCACAGCGGCGTGAACAGGGTCAGCAGCATCCCCGACAGCATCAAGACGATGGTGCCCCACAGTACGCGACGGCGGCCGAGACGGTCAGCCAGAGAGCCGATTTTCGCCGAGCTGTAGATGCCTGACAGGTACACCAGCGACAACAGGCCAACCACCGCTTGGCTAAGTTCGTAGGGCGAGGCCAACAGGCGATAGCCGATGTAGTTGAACATCGTCACGAATGCGCCCATCAACAGGAAGGCCTCGAGGAACAGCCACGGCAGGCCCGCGTCCTTGAAGTGCATGACAAAACCGTTCACCAGGTTACGCGGCTTCAGGCTGCTGGCGCGGAAGTTGCGCGATTCAGGCAGGATTTTCCAGAACACCGTGGCTGCGATCAGCGCCAGCGCGCCGATGATCAGCATCGCGGTGTGCCAGCTGACAAAGTCGATCAACACGCCGATGATCAGGCGCCCGCTCATGCCGCCAATCGCGTTGCCGCCGATGTACAAGCCCATGGCCAGACCAATGTGCTGAGGGTGGATCTCTTCGCTCAGGTAAGTCATCGCCACGGCGGCCAGGCCGCTTAGCGACAAGCCCACCAGCGCACGCATCAGCAGAATGCCTTCCCAGGTCGGCATCAAGCCGCTGGCGATGGTCGCCAGCGCGGCACAGAACAGGGCTGAAACCATCACCGGCTTGCGCCCCAAGCGGTCGGAAATCGGTCCGGTAATCAGCAGGCCCAGCGCCAGCATCGCCGTGGCGACCGAGAGGATCAGGCTGCTTTGCGCCGCATTGATGGAAAACTCGTGGGATAACGCCGGCATCATCGGTTGCACGCAGTACAGCAGGGCAAAGGTGGCAAACCCGCCGGAGAACAGCGCGAGCACCGTGCGCATGAACATCGGCGTGCCTTTTTCGATGTACGCGTCATTGAGCTGGGCGACCACCTCATCCAAGGCGGTAGGCGGGACTTCTTGAGCGAATGGCGCGACAGCAGATTTCACGGGGACCTCGGGGAGGAAAAGCCTGCCAGGACTGGCAATACGAAAAAGAATATAGCTGCCTAATGATTCTTTCCAATATATTGTTCGACCTGTTTAAGAGCTTTTACGACCTAATGAGGTTTGCATGGAATTGCGTCACTTGCGGTACTTCATTGCCGTCGCCGAAGAGCTGCATTTTGGCCGCGCCGCGCAGGTGCTGGGCATCTCTCAACCGCCGTTGAGCCAGCAGATCCAGGCGCTGGAACAGGAAGTCGGCGCACGCTTGTTTGAGCGCACCAATCGTCGGGTTGAGCTGAGCGAGGCCGGCCGATTGTTCCTGCACGAGGCGCGTTTGGTGTTGGCGCAGGTGGATAAAGCCGCCGACGTTGCCCGCCGCGCGCAATTGGGGGAGTTAGGCGAACTGAAGATCGGCTTCACCTCGTCGGCGCCATTCAACGCCAGCATTCCACAGGCGATCTTTGCGTTTCGTAAAGCCTTCCCGGCGGTGCACCTGAATTTGCAGGAAATGAGCAGCACCGAAGTGGCCGAGTCGCTGGTGGATGAGTCGATTCAGGTGGGCCTGATGCGCCCGCTGCCGTTGCCGGATTCTCTAAGCGTGATCGAGTTGATGCGCGAGCCGTTGGTTGCGGTATTGAACGCTGGCCATCCGTTGGTGGAAGGCAGCGAGCGCGGCCTGCACCTGGCGCAACTGGCCGAAGAGCCGTTTGTATTTTTCCCGCGCACCTACGGCAGCGGCCTCTACGCTCAGCTGCTCAACCTGGCCCGCGATGCCGGCTTCAGCCCGCACTTCGCCCAGGAAGCTGGAGAAGCGATGACCATCATCGGCCTGGTGGCGGCGGGGTTGGGGGTGTCGGTGCTGCCGGCGTCTTACCAGCGCATCCGCATTGATGGCGTGGTCTATCGCACCTTGCTCGATCGGGAGGCCGTGACGGCGGTGTGGCTGGTGCAACGCAAGGGTGCGCAAACGCCAATGGCCAAGGCCTTTGTGGAGCTGCTGACGCGCCAGGCGATCTTATAGTCGAACACGGTCAAAAGTGGGAGCTGGCTTGCCTGCGATGCAGGCGTCTCGGTTTATCAGAAAAACTGAGGTGATCCCATCGCAGCATAGGTATCTACACAACCGGTTAACACGAAGTCTGTGGCAGGTGGGCTGTTGTGGCGAGCAGGCTTGTCGAATCGTCGCACCGCCTGCGTTGGGCTGCGAAGCGGCCCCAGTACAGGCACTGCAATTTTGCTGAAAGTACTCAGCGTCTGTTTTTGGGGCTGCTTCGCAGCCCAACGCAGGACAAGCCTGCTCGCCACAGGAGAAATAGGGTGCTTTTAAAAGTTGTGTAGATACCTATGCCCATCGCAGGCAAGCCAGCTCCCACATTTGGATGCGAAAGCCTCAGTTCTGCTTTAAGGCCTCCACGCCATTGATACCCGCACTCTGCAAGCCCGCCATGATGTCGCGATCCAGCATGCTCACCCAGCGGTTGTAGTTGCGATGGATCTTGCCGTCCTTGTAGCCCAGGTCGCGGCTGTCGCGGTAGGTGATGGCGTAGCTGGTGCGGGTGTAGCGGATATCGATTTCGGCGTGGAATTGGTTGCGCACAGTGATTTCGGCCTGCACCAGTTGCGGGCTCAGGCGTTGCACGGTCCATTCGCGTTTTTGCAGGGCCGCGACGATCACCTGTTTGATTTTTTCTTCGCTGAGCTGGGCCGTGACCGGCAAATCGTGCTGGGTGTTTAGCACGGGTTTGTTGGTGCAACCGGCGGTGGTCAGCAAAGCCAGAGTGATCAGGGTGGCGCGTAGCAAGGAAGACATTCCGTTTTCTCCAGTCAATTAAAAAATCAGGACCAGCGGCGAAAGATCAGCGAAGTGTTGACGCCGCCAAAGGCAAAGTTGTTGTTCATCACGTAGTCGTTGTGCATCTCGCGAAACCCACCTTGCAGGTAATCCAGCTCGCCGCATTGCGGGTCGACGGCATCCAGGTTGAAGGTGTGCACATACTGGTCGCGGTTCATCATTTCGATGCTGAACCACGATTCCAGTGCGCCGCACGCGCCCAAAGTGTGGCCCAGGAAGCTTTTCTGCGAACTGATCGGCATGCGGCTGCCGAACAGGCTGCTGGTGGCCAGCGTCTCGGCGATGTCGCCCTGGTCGGTGGCGGTGCCGTGGCCATTGACGTAGCCGATGGCGGATGGCTCAAGCCCGGCATCTTCCAGGGCCAGCTCCATGGCGCGGCGCATGGTTTTCTGCTCTGGGCGTGTGGTGTGCTGGCCGTCGGCGTTGCTGCCGAAGCCGACCAGTTCGGCGTGGATGTGCGCGCCGCGTGCCAAGGCGTGCTCCAGTTCTTCGAGCACCAGCATGCCGCCGCCTTCGCCGATCACCAGGCCGTCGCGGCCGCTGTCGTAAGGGCGTGGGCTGGTCTGTGGCGCATCGTTTTTCAGGCTGGTGGCGTAGAGCGCGTCGAACACCATGGCTTCGGTGGGGCACAATTCCTCGGCGCCGCCGGCAAGCATCAACGGCAAGCGGCCGAACTTGATCGCCTCGTAGGCGTAACCAATGCCCTGGCTGCCGCTGGTGCAGGCGCTGGAGGTCGGGATCAGCCGCCCGGTGAGGCCAAAGAAGATGCTGATATTCGCTGCTGTGGTGTGCGGCATCATGCGCACATAGGAGTTGGCATTCAGCCCCTCGGCCACCGAGTTCAGCAGCATATTGCCGAACGCCTTGATCTCATCGGTGCTGCCGGTGGATGAGCCACAGGCCACGCCCATGCGCCCGTCCTTGATCGATTCGTCGCCGAGCAAGCCGGCATCCTGCAACGCCTGTTCCGCCGCCCACACCGCCAGGCGCGACACGCGGCCCATGCTGCGCAGTTGCTTGCGCGTCCAGTGCGAGGGCACGACAAAGTCGTCGATCGGCCCGGCCAGGCGCGTGTTCAGTTCGGTAAAACGGTCCCACTCATCCATGCGCCGGATGCCGCTGCGGTTGGCGCGAAAGTTGGCGGCGATGGTGTCCCAATCGCTGCCCAGGGAGGTCATGCCGGCCATGCCGGTGACGACGACGCGCTTCATCAGCACAGGCCTCCATTCACGGCCAGCACTTGGCGCGTTATATAGCCGGCCTCGGCCGACATCAGGAAGTTCACCGCACCGGCGACTTCTTCCGGGGTGCCCATGCGTTGCGCCGGGATCATCTTCATCAGTTCTTCGACCGGCACGTTTTCATCCAGCATCGCCGTGTCGATCAAGCCTGGGGCGACGCAATTGACGGTGATCTTGCGCTTGCCCAGTTCAATAGCCAGCGCCTTGGCCGCGCCGATCAAACCGGCTTTGGAGGCGCTGTAGTTGACCTGGCCACGGTTGCCGATCAAACCGGAAACCGACGTGATACAAACGATACGGCCAGCGGCGCGACGACGAATCATCGGCATCATCACCGGGTGCAGCACGTTGTAGAAACCATCCAGGTTGGTGCGCATCACCACATCCCAATCGTCTTCGGAGAGGGCCGGGAACGCACCGTCGCGTGTCAGGCCGGCGTTGAGCACCACGCCGTAATAGGCGCCATATTGCTCCACGTCGGCCTCAAGGATTTCCTTGCAGCTGAAACGATCCGCCACATCAAATTGCAGCACCCGCGCCTTGCGGCCCAGCGCCTCGATCTCGAGCTTTACCGCGTCCGCTTCAGCGCGGCCACTGCGGCAATGCAGCACGATGTCATGCCCGGCCTGGGCCAGGCGCAGGGCAATGGCGCGGCCGATGCCACGGCTGGAGCCGGTGACCAGTACGGATTCAGTCATGGCGTTGAGTCCTTCGATTCATCTAAATAATTGGCCGCCTGGGGCGGTCGAAATACGTTCAAACGTGCGCTGGCCTGGATACCGTCACCGGTCAGGTGGCATTCGAACACACCCATGCCGTTGTCGTCTTCCAGCGAGCGCAGGCCGTGGATGCGCAGCTCGGCGCCGGCCGGGAAGTGTTCCACGTTGCATTCGAATTTGCGCGTGCCGAGCAGGAAACCCAGTTCCACTGCCTCGCCGTTCTGGCGCGCGCGGCAGCCGGCATAGGCGGCGACGCTTTGCGCCATCAGCTCGATGCCGACCCAGGCTGGCAGGCTGCCGTCCGGCCGGTTGAACAGGCCGCCGGGCTTGACGGTGGCGCGGGTGTGAACCTGCTCTTCATCGAATGACAGCACCTGGTCGATCAGGATCATGTCACCCGCGTGGGGCAGCAGTTCGGCGAGTGGCCAATCGATCATGGGGCCTCCGCGATTATCAGGCTGACGTTATTGCCGCCGAAGGCAAACGAGTTGCTCATCAGGCAGCGTTTTTTCAAGGTGTCGCCGGTCTGTGCCCACTGCAGCGCGGGCAGCGCCGGATCGGCTTGGCCGTCCCACACATGCGGCGGTACACGGTCATGCACCAGGCTCAACCAGCAAAACGCCGCTTCCAGCGCGCCTGCGGCACCGAGAGTGTGGCCGCTCATGGGCTTGGTCGACGAACAGGCTACGCCTTGAGGAAACAGGCTGGCGACGGCCAGGCTTTCCATGGCGTCGTTGTGTTGGGTCGCGGTGCCGTGCAGGTTCAGGTAACCGATGTGTTCCGGTTCAAGTTTGGCGCTGGCCAAGGCCTTGCGCATCGACTGCAACGCACCTTTGCCGCTGGGCTCTGGCGCGGAGATATGGTGCGCATCGCAACTGGCGCCGCTGCCGAGCAAGGCAATCGGCGCAGGTGTTTTGGTCATGAGAAACAGCACTGCCGCTTCGCCGATATTGATGCCGTTGCGGTTCACCGAAAACGGATTGCAACGCTCGCTGGAGACCGCTTCCAGCGCGGTAAAGCCGTTCAGCGTCAGCTTGCACAGGCTGTCGACGCCACCGCAGATCACCGCATCACACACACCCAGGTCGAGCAGGCGCTGGGCACTCATCAACGCACGGGCGCTGGAAGTGCAGGCAGTAGAAATCACATAGGCCGGTCCGCTTACCTGTAGCCAGTCAGCGAGAAAATTCGCCGGTGCGCTGAGTTCCTGTTGCTGGTAGTCATAGTCGCCCGGGAACTGCTGCCCACGCAGGTAATGCGCGATGCCGCGGCTGGCTTCATCAATGCCCGAGGTGCTGGTGCCCAGCACAATGCCAACCCGCGAGGCGCCGTACGTGTGGATTGCCTGGCGCAGCTCGGTTTCAATCTGCAAGGCCGCTTCCAGCAGCAACTGGTTATTGCGGCTGCTCTGCGGGCGTAGCTCAGCCGGGATTGCCACCAGCTCACTGCGTACACCGCCCACCGGCAGCACGCGCTCTGGCACCCAACCGCTTTCGGCGCGCATGCCGGAACAATCGCCGGCAAACAGGCTGCGGCTGACTTCCGCCTGGCCGCGGCCCAGGGCGCAGATCACGCCCAGGGCATTCAGGTAAGCCGTCATCGCGCCGCCCCCAGTGGGGTGATGCGGTAGCTCAACGACTGGCCCGCCATGTTCACGCTGAACACCTCGGAGGACTGATAGACGATCTGCCAATGCCCCGGCAGCGTGCGCGTCAGGTCCATCGCCTGGGCACGCGGGTACAGCGTGGGCACGTCATCGGCCGAGGTCAGCGCAAACAACAGCGCCGCAAACAGCTCACGCGCCTGCGGATTGGGCGGCAGCAAGCCGTCGGCCTGCCACTGGCCATTGATCAGCTTTTGCCGGGCCTGGGGAATGCCCAGCGGGTCCATCATCGACCAGCGAATGGCTGTGCCTTCGCGCTGGATCACCAGCAGCCAATCCTGGATTTGGCCGTCGGCGCGGCGCTGCACGTGCAATTGCATGGGCAAGGCCAGGGCCGGGGTTTTTTCGGGCAGCGGCGGCTGGCTGACGCAGGCGCTCAACAGCAACAGGCAACCCATCAACAGCATACGAATCATGTTTCGGCGCTCGCTAAAGGTTTACGCGCCACGCAGTTGACCAGCGTTTCTTCGCGCTGGCCAACCGGTGGTGGGCTGCGCAGGCCCCAGCGTTCCAGCAGGCCGAAATCGCTGGAGCGGCTCCACCACAAATACGGGTACGAAACGTTCTGCGGGCCGAACTCAAAACCCTGCTCGCGCAGCATCTCCAGGTATTCTTCAGCGCTCTTCTGCACATGCATCGGGTGGCGGAACAGCCAGCGAATCACCCAAGTGTCGATATAGGCTTCGGTGGATTCGGCAAACAGCAGATAGCCGCCCGGCTTGAGTACGCGATAGAACTCTTTCAAGGCGCGATGCTGTTCCACCAGATGGTGAAAGGTCTGGTGGCAGAACAGGATATCCACGCTTGCGTCCGGCACCTGCAGTGTGGCGCAGTCGCTGCCGATCAGCTCGATGGACAAGCCTTGGCGCTTGGCTTCCGCTTGGCTCAGCTCCAGGCTGTGCGGGTCGGCATCCAGGCCGATCAGGCGCTGTGGCGCGAACACCTGCTGCAAATACTGGAACGATTTGCCCTGGCCGCAACCGGCGTCCAGCAGCACCGGCGCCACGGGCAGCGGGTCGGTGAACAGGCCGCGCAGGTCGTTGATCGCCACGCGCAATACATGGTGCTGCCAAGTGTGGCTGCGCAGGAACCAGAAGCCGAATTTGGTTTCTTCGACGTAGTTTTTACTCAGGTATTGGCTACTCATACTGGCTCACCCGCACAAATTTCCGACAACATCCGCAGCCGCCGTTTGGGCTCGCTGACAAACGGGTTGCGCTCATCCCAGGCGTAACCGGCGAGGATCGAACTGATCATCCGGCGAATCTCCGGCGAGCTGCCTGGGTGAAAAATCACGTCCTGGAAGGTGCCTGCATACCAGCCTTCGACATAGCAACGGAAGGTGTCGACCCCGCGTTTCAGCGGCTCGGCGAACTCGGTTTGCCAGTCGACGGTTTCGCCCTTGAGTTGGCGATGTAACAGCGCTGCGGCCATGCTCGCCGAACGCATGGCGATGGTCACGCCGGAAGAGAACACCGGATCGAGAAATTCCGCCGCATTGCCCAGCAGCGCAAAGCCAGGGCCGTGCAGGGTTTTGACGTTGGCCGAATAGCCGGCGAGGGTACGCGCGGGCGTATCCCACACGGCGTTTTGCAGCACGCCCGCCAGGCTTGGCGTCTCAGCGATGAAACCGCGCAGGCAGGCGTCGAGGTCGCTGTCGCGGCCGTCGAAATGTTCTTTTGCCGCCACCACGCCTACCGAGCAGCGGCCATGGCTGAACGGGATGGTCCAGAACCAGATATCGCGTTGGGTCGGGTGAGTGGTGACGAGGATTTTGCTGCGATCAAAACCTGGGTGTGTGATGTGATCTTCAACGTGGGTAAACACCGCCTGGCGCACCGGGAAATTCGACGGTGCTTCCAGGTCCAGCAGGCGCGACAGCACGCGGCCGTAGCCGCTGGCATCGAGCACGAACTTGGCCTTGAGGTGATACTCGCTGCCATTCTGGCGACGCACGTGCAGGTAGCGGCTTTCACCGGCGAAATCCACACCGACGATGCTTTGGCCATAGCGAATCTCTACGCCTTGCAGCGCCGCTTGATCAGCCAGCAACTTGTCGAACTCGCCGCGCTGCACTTGGAAGGTGGTGGGCTTGCCGTTGCTGAAGGTGTCACCGAAATCAAACGCACTGTAGCGCTCGCCCCAGGCGAACGCCGCGCCGGTTTTTACCTGGAAACCCGCGGCCTGTACGGCGTCGAGCATGCCGGCTTCTTCGATAAAGTCGATGCAGTGCGACAGCAGGCTTTCGCCAATCGAGAAGCGTGGGAAATGCTCGCGCTCGATGATCAATACATCATGCCCGTGGCGCTTTAACAGCGCGGCGGCGATAGCGCCGGATGGCCCGGCACCAATCACCACCACCTGGCGACGTTCCATTTCAACTGTGGGCACGAGGGCTCCTTGCCACTTTGGCGATTAACACATTCATAAGGCGTGCTTCTGATGCCCGGCCCAAGGCGCCAGCATAAAGCTGAACGCCAGGCCGAGGCTGACCGACAGGCCGAAATTGCTCACTGCGGGTGTACTCGACACCGCCAACAGGCCAAACGACAACCAGGTCGTCAGTGCTGCCAGCAGCGTACCTAAAAGACTCACGGCCGCGCCGCCGATCTGCTCGCGCATCAAGATCGCATAGTCGACGCTGATGGCAGTGACCAACAGCAGGCCGAACAGGCTGAACAAGGTCAGCGGCTGGCCCAGCCAACCGAGGCTGGCGAGGCTGCACAGCGCCGCGAGCAGTGGCAGGGCGACGATGCGCAGGGCACCGCCAACACCGAACGGCATAATCAATAACAGCACGATCAGCACACACGACATCAGCTTCAACTCAGCCGCGCTGATCTGCGTGTCGGCAAACACTCGGTTCAAATCACCCAGCCGGTCAACCAGTTGCACGCCGGGTAAGTCCAGCGCTTGCACACGCAACAGCGCCGGGTTGTTCAGGCCTTGCAGGCTGACCATCGCCGCCACGCCGCCGTTTACCGGCCCCAGCCACAAGGTGCGCCAAGGCTCAGCCAATGGGCCAACCAGCGCGGCATCGATGTCTTCGGTGGGCAGCGCTTGCAGTTGCGTGACTTCGGCTTGCAGCGCGCTGGCCGGCACGCCAAGGTCCAGCAGCGGCTGCCAGTGCTGCGCGAGGTTGTTCAGCGCATTACGAAGGTGTTGCTGCTCAGCCGGCAGGCTCACCAGTTGGTTGAGCGCCAGGTAGCCTTGCAGCTTGCCCATGTTCACCAACTGATCCAGGCGTTCGCCCAGGGCGGCCTGGCGTTCCAGCAACTGCTGCTGGTTGTCGGCGCGCACCAGGAAAAACTGGCTGGTGGGCTGGAAACCGGTGATGCGCGCCACGGCCTGCGCTTCTTGCAGCAATTGCGGCGGGGCACCGATCCACTGGCGGATATCATTTTTACTGTTCAAGTGCCACAGGCCGCCCGCGCAAAACAGCAGCAACAGTGCCAGCAGCACCGGGCTTGGCACGCGCTTGAGCAGCGCGGCGCGCAATAGCCACAGGCATTCGGCAACCCGCAGCGGCCACTGTGCCGGGCGCAGCTCCACACCCTTGAGCAGCGCGGGCAGCAGGCACACCGCCGACAGGTAGGCACCGACTAAACCGGCGGCGGAGAACACGGCGATTTGCGTCAGCGCCGGGAACGGCGTCCAGGCCAGCGCCAGGTAACCGATGCAACTGGTCGCCAGGCTCAGGCTCAGCCCCGGCAAGGTCAGGCGCAATGCCGGCCAGCTGCGCCAGGGTTGCAGGCTCCAGCTTTTGGACAGGTAATGCAGCGGGTAATCCACCGCCACGCCGATCAGGCTGGAGCCCAGCACCAGGGTCATCACATGCATATGGCCGAACAGTGCCACACAGGCCACCGCGCCAAACAGCATACCCACCAGCACCGGCACAAACGCCAGCAACACGCGCCAGCGCCGAAACGCCAGCAACAGCAACAACAGGATGCCCAGCGTGGCGCCACCACCCACCCAGGTGATTTCCCGCGTGGCCTGTTGCTGCCCGTTGGCGGCGTAAAGCAGGCCGCTGGCAGCGAGCAATTGCGCGCCTTGCTCGCTGGCCTGTTCGCGACTGGCCTGGAGCAGGTCCGCCACTTGCAGCGGCAGTTTCATGTCAAAGGCATTGCCGGTGGTGCGCGCACGCAGCAGCACCCAGCTTTTGCCGTCGGCATCGGCAATCAAGGCGCCGCTGCCGATATCGAGCTGCACCGAACCGTGCTGCGGCTGGCTGTTCTGGATGCGACCGGTAAGGCCCAGCCAGTCGTCCTGGCTCGGCACCAGGCTGAACCCGGTAAACGGGTCGAACAGCGCTTGCACGCGCTGCTGAATGAACGCGTCTGGGTGCTCGATCAGTTGCTCGCGGTCCTTGGCCGAGAGCATCGCCAGCCGACCGCGCAGCAATTGTTCACGCAGGGCGGGCAAGTCGGCTTGCAGGTTCCACTGCACTTTTTCAAACAGGCCGCTGGCCTGCCAGCGTTCGCCCATTTGCTGCGCCACTGCTACGGCTTTTTGCCGATCGGCATGCCCCACCAACACCAGCATTTCGCGGTTCAGCGGTTCCTGCATACGCTGTTCTGCCTTGAGTTCCAGCGCATCCGGCGTGCTGCCCGGCACCAGTTCCATCAGGTTGGCCGACAATGGCGCGCCATGGCGCCACTGCCAGCCGGCCAGCGCCAACACCGCCACCAGCAGGATCAGGAACAGGCGTGGCAGCCAGCGCTCACTGGGCAAAGTCGTGTTGCTCCGATTCGCTCAACGGTTGGCCGGCAGTGCTGTCCTGCATGCGCAGCACGGTGCTGTCGCCCTGGGTTTCGAGCAGTTCGATTGTTTGCACCAGCTCGCCGCCGTCGATATTGATCTGGGTGAATACCTGCTTGAGCAGCAGCGAACGTGGGACCAGCGTCAGCTTCCACTGTTGGGCTTCGCCTTGCAGCTGTAACTCGAAATCGCGCTGCAAGCCACTGCTGTCGCCTTGGAGTACGGCAAGGAACAGGCGATTCTGCTCGGCACCGGCGCTCTTGTTCGGCAGCAATTGCCAGCCATTGGCGTCACGCCGAGCGATGCCTTGGGCGCTGATGCGGTAGTCCTGTTGCAGCGGGGTTTTCAACAGCCACAGCAGGCCGTGGTCTTTGGCGAGTACGAACGTGCCTTTGCTGACCAGTGGCTGGGGCAGGGCGCGCAGGTGTTTTTCCTGGATGAAGCTGCCGTGGATTACGGCGGGTTTGGCCAGTTGGTCGCTTAGCTGCTGCAGGTCGAAGGCGTGGGCACTGAAACTCAGTAGCAACCCGATCAATGTGGGAGCGGGCTTGCCCGCGATGAACCTGAGGGCGCTGCGCAGTATCAGGCGAAGCGCGTTATCGTTGACGATCATCGCGGGCAAGCCCGCTCCCACATTAGATCTCATTTCAGGGCTCTCTCTACGGCGTCGGTGAATACTTTTGGCGAGGCCAGCTGCATCTCGCGGCTGGCGATTTCCACCGCCACTTGCACGGTGCTGGCGCGGGTCAGGCGCTCGCCGCTGGCCAGGTCGGTGATCAGATAGTTCACCTTCAAACGGTTCTCCCACTCCACCAGGCTGGCGCGCACATTGATCGTTTGGCCAAAGGTCGCGCCGCGCACATAGCGCAGCTGCATGTCGATCACCGGCCAGGCGTAGCCGGATTCGAGCATCGCCGTGTAGTTGTGGCCGAGCTTGTCCAGCAACGCGCAGCGCGCCACTTCCAGGTACTTCACGTAATGCCCGTGCCACACCACGTTCATGGTATCGACATCAAAAAACGGCACGAGGATTTGCGTGTCGCAATGCAAAACGCCCTGGCTACGCATGCAGCCTCCAGTGTTGCTCGGCGATACGTTTGAGGCACAGGCGCAGTTCGCCTTCCAATGCGCGGTCTTCGATCACCGGCGGGAAGTCTTTGGCCAGCTCGATATGCATGGCCGCCAGTGCTGGTGGCAGTGGGCGTGCGTCTTCAGCCTGGGCGCGCAACCACACGCCCTGGTTGGCGGCGAGCAAGGTGGCGGCGGCGACCTGTTCGGTCAGCTCCAGCACGCGGATTGCGTCGCGGGCGGCGATGGTGCCCATGCTCACCTTGTCCTGGTTATGGCATTCGGTGGAGCGCGAGAACACGCTGGCCGGCATGGTGTTTTTCAGCGCTTCGGCGGTCCAGGCGCTGGTGCCGATCTGCACGGCCTTGAAGCCGTGGTTGATCATCGCGCGGTCGGCCGGCGCGCCGGACAGGTTGCTCGGCAGGCCGTGGTTGTAACGCACATCCACCAGCAGCGCGAGCTGACGGTCGAGCAGGTCGGCGACGTTAGCCACCAGGGTCTTGAGGCTGTCCATGGCAAAGGCGATATGCCCGCCGTAGAAGTGCCCGCCGTGAAGCACGCGCTCTTCTTCGGCGTCGATAATCGGGTTGTCGTTGGCACTGTTCAGCTCGATTTCAATGAACGAGCGCAGCCAGTTCAGGCTGTCGGCCAGCACGCCCAGCACATGGGGCGCGCAGCGCAGCGAGTAGCGATCCTGCAAACGATGCAGCGGCGCAGTCGGCGCATCGATCGCCAGGTCCTTGCGCAGCCAGGCGGCCACTTGCATCTGCCCCGGGTGCGGCTTGGCGGCGAACAGGCGCTCGTCGAAGTGTTCCGGGTTGCCTTGCAGCGCTACCACGTTCAATGCGGTGATGCGCGTGGCCAGTTGCAGCAGGTAGTCGGCGCGGGCGAAGGCCAGGCAGGCAAGGCCGGTCATCACGGCGGTGCCGTTCATCAAGGCCAGGGCTTCCTTGGGGCGCAGCACCAGCGGCTCCCACCCGAGTTCGCGGTGTACGTCGGCAGCCTGGCGGCGTTCGCCACGGAACAGCACTTCGCGTTCACCGGACAGGGTCGCCGCCACGTAGGACAGCGGCGTCAGATCACCGCTGGCGCCCACTGAACCTTCTTCCGGAATCAGCGGCAGCACGTCGTGTTCGAGGAACGCATGCAGGCGCTCCAGCAACTCCACACGCACGCCGGACACGCCGTGGCACAGCGACTGCAAGCGTGCGGCGAGCACGGCGCGGGTGGCCTGTGCGTCGAGCAACTTGCCCAGGCCGCAACCGTGGAAGGTGTAGAGGTGACGCGGCAACGCCTCGACGTGCTGCAACGGCACTGCCACTACGCAGGAGTCGCCGTAGCCGGTGGTCACGCCATAGATCACGCCTTCCTTGTCCAGCAGCGAGTCGAGGAACTGCGCGCCCTTGGCGATGCGTTGGCGATAGGCAGCGTCATCCTGCAAGTGCGTGGGCGCCTGACGGTTGGCCAGGGCCAGCACGTCTTCGATTGGCAGGTGGCGTTCGCCAAAAATTACCGGTTCAAGATGCGGGGTCATCGGTCTTCCAGAAAGGGTAAAAGTTGAACCATTGTTGGGGCGCCTCCAGGCAAAAATCGCCCAGGCGTGCGGCGTAGCGGGCGGTCCACTGGGCGATGACGTGCTCGCGGGTGCTGCGCTTCCATTCGATCAAGGCGGCGAACGGCTCAATGGTCAGGCGGTAGCGGCCATTGTGCTTAAGGCACATAAGCAGGTTGACCGGGCATTTAAGCAAGCCGGCCAGCAGCCACGGGCCTTGGGGGAACGCGGCGGCATGCCCGAGAAAATCCACGCGCACCTTGCGTCCGCCGTGCAGCGGCACGCGGTCACCGGCAATCGCCAGCCACTCGCCCTCGTCCAGGCGCTGGCTGAGCAGCAGCATGGTCGCCGGGTCCAGTTCGCTGACCTGGATCAGGCGCAAGTGCGTGGCCCCGGCCTCGCCCAGCAGGCGGTTGAATTGTTCGGCGTGCTTGGTGTGCACCAACACGTTCATGGTGACTTGTTCGCCAATCTCTGCGAGTGCGCGGCACACCTCCAGGTTGCCCAAGTGCGCGCCCACCAGCATCTGGCCGCGCTCGCCGCGTAACTGCCCGCGCAATTGCGCCGGGTCGTTGATTTCGATCTGTTCGATGCGCAGCTTGCCGTTCCACACGTCGAGCTTGTCGAGCAAGGAGTCGGCGAAGGCCATGAACTGCGCGAACACGCTTTTATGGCTGGGCCGCAACGCAGGGCGCCCGCTCCAGTCGGCCAGGCGCTGCTGGTATTGCCAGGCACTTTGGCGCGCCGTGCGCCCGAACAGGAAAAAGTACAACACAATGCCGTACAGCACCGGGCTCAACAGGCGGCGGCCCAGCACTTTGGCCGCGAACGCGGTGAGTTTCATCAGCCAGAAGCTGCCGCGCTCTTCGCGGTCGGCCCAGTGTTTGGTGCTGTCGCTCATGCCTGCCACCGTCGCCACACAATCATCGGCGCGCGTACCAGCATGCCGAAGAACAGCCGGGTGTGCATGGCGCTGATGCGCACGTTGTCGCGAAACAGGCGGAAGTGCGACACGCCGTCGGTGGGGTAATGCACTTGGGTCGGCAGCCAGCGCATCGGCTGGTTGCGCCAGGCCAGGCGTACCAGGATGTCGGAGTCGAAATCCATGCGCGTGCCGATGTACGCCGAATCCATCAAGGCCAGCGTCGGCGCCAGCGGGTACACGCGAAAACCGCACATCGAGTCGCGAATCTGCAGCGACAGGGTGTTGATCCACACCCACACGTGGGTCAGGTAGCGCGCGTAAAGGCGACCCTTGGGCACGCTGTCGTCGTATTCGGGGTAGCCGCAGATCACCGCGTTTGGGTGCGTGCGCGAGGCGTCGAGGAAGCTGTCGACTTCGCGCAGGTCGTGCTGGCCGTCGGCGTCTACCTGCAGCGCGTGGGTGTAGCCCAGGCGTGCGGCTTCGCGAAAACCGGCCATGACCGCGCCGCCTTTGCCTTGGTTGTTTGGCAGGGTCAGCAAGGTGACGTGATCGAGCGTTGCCAGTTGCGCCAATACCGCCGCGCACGCCGGGCTGCTGCCGTCATCGACCAGCAGGCACGGCAGGCCGCTGTTCAACAGGCTGTGAACCACGGCGGGCACGGCGGCTTCGTGGTTGTAGACCGGGATGAGGGCGCAGGGGTTATGCATGCTGAACATTCCCAGGATTACTGCGACCCTTGTGGCGAGGGAGCTTGCTCCCGTTGGGCTGCGAAGCAGCCCCAGTCCAGTCGACCGAGAGCATCCTGACGCATTGCGGCGCCTGAGTTGGGAGCGCTTCGCACTCCAGCGGGAGCAAGCTCCCTCGCCACAAAAGCCTATTCACTTGGGGCCTCCAGCACGATCCGGCCGCTGGAGCAGGCCGCATCGCCGTTGCGGTACGCGAAGTACAGCTTGCCGCGCTCCGGGTCGAAGCGCAGGTGCAGTTCAACCTGATCACCAGGGCGCACCAGTTGCTGGAACTTGAGCACTTCCATCCCGGCAAAGGTCGCGGGTAAATCGAGCAGTTGCTGTCCGAGGTTGAAGGCCCATTCCACCTGCACCACGCCGGGCAGCACCGGCGTGACCGGGAAATGGCCGCTGAAGTAGGCCAGGTCCGGCGGGATGCTCAGTTGCACAGTCCATTCGCCGTTGGCTTCGGCCTGTTCCAGCACTTCGGGTGCTTTTGGGCGTGGTGCCAGCAGCAATGCCTCTGCGTCAGCCTGGGGCAGTTTGCCTTGGCTGTTCAGCGGCAGCTGGCGCAGCAAACGCCAGCGACGTGGCAGGGCCAGGGCTTCGCAATGTTGGCTTAAATGCTCGCGCAGGGTTTGGGTGACGCTGCGTCGCCCCTGGTTGCGCAGCGCATGCAGGCCCTCGGCGCTCAGCACCACCAGCGCGCCAAGTGAAGCGCGGTTTTCCTGCACCACGCCCAGGCGGGTTTCAGCGACCCAGGCGTGGGTCAGCAGTGCCTGTTCGAGCATGGGCAGGGAGATGCGTTTTTCTTCCAGTTTGACGATGCGGTCCAGGCGCCCGAGCAGCTCGAAGCGGCCATCGGAATGAATGCGCGCCGCGTCGGCGGTTTGTTCGATATGCCCGGCCGGCAGGTACGGCGAGGCAATGCGCAGGGCGCCGTCGGCATCCTGGCTCAGTTCCACATCGGCAAATGGCTGCCACGGCTGTGCGCCCTGGCGCCAGGCGATGCCGCCGGTTTCCGAGCTGCCGAGGATTTCCGTCGGCCATTGCTGCAAGCGGTCGTACAGGCTGCCGGCGGCTTCCACTGGCAGCGCGCCGCCGGAGGAGAACACTCGCGACACTTTACTCAGTGCGGGCCAGTCGAGGTTGTCGCCCATGCGCTTGAGCAGTGCGGGGCTGGCGACCCAGGCAAATTGCGCATGTTCGCGGCTGGCGCGCTGCATGTCTTCAGGGAAGGCCAGTTGCTTGCGCACAAAGGTGCGGCCGGCGCACAGCGGCCACAACACCCGGAACAGCAAACCGTAGATGTGCTGGGTGGCCACGCTGCCGATGATGCAGGCGTCTTTGAGGCCTGCGCCCCACAGCGCTTCCAGCGCCGCCACTTCGTTGGCCAGTTGGCGCAGGGTCTTGTCGATGCGCTTGGGTTCGCCGCTGGAGCCGGAGGTGCACAGGCTCAATTGGCAGGCGTCGAGGTCGAGCGCGGCAGGGCTCAATGGCGCCTGATACAACGCGTCAAGGTCGGCTGCCTCTACCAGCCAGGCGTCCACGCTGTCGTCCCAGCGTTGGCGGGTCTGGGGCTGCAAGTCGGCAGGCAGCAGCACACTGACCCCGGCACGCCATGCGCCCAGCAGGGCAACGGCCAGCACGCCTGCGTCTTCCAGGTGCACCGCCAAGCGCCGGATGCCGCGCGCCTGCAGGCCCGCCGCGAGGCTCAGGGCCTGCTCGCAGAGTTGGACGTGATTCATCGCAGGTTCGGTGGTGACCGAACGTTGTTCCAGCGCCTCAAGCAGCAAGTGCTCAAGTTTCAACCCATTCATACGCGGCCTCGAACCCTTTGTCGTACCAGCCATTCCACGGCAAACAGCAGCCCCATCAGCCCGTAGGCGATGAGGCCGTTGTACAACGTCCACCAGCTCAGTGGCGCCCACAGCGTGAGGGCGGCGGCGAGCAAGCCATTACACAGAAAAAACACACTCCACACCACGGTGACCTGGCGCGTGTACACAATTGCTTTGGGCGGCAGCTGCGGGTCGGTCATGCGTGCAAGACGCTCGACCATCGGCGGCCCGTATTTGAGGCTCATGCCGAACAGCGCCAGCATGAACGCGCTGACCAGGCTCGGGTACCAGCGCAGCAACTGCGGGTTGTCGAACCAGGCCAACAGCAGGCAGAACACGATCACCGCCACGGCCATCCAGCGGCTGCCGGGGCGCCGTGCGCCGGTCAGCGCACGCAACAGCCACAGGCTGCCCAGCAGCAAACCGAATTGCCACGGCGCGAAGTGCTCGGTGCCGTAATACACCGCAAAAGGGTACAGCAGCCCCGCCAGCAACAGGCCAAGGCCGATCAGCCGGCTCATGCGGCAGGCTGGACCAGACGGTACACCGCCTCAACCACGTCGTTGACAGTGCGCACCGCCTTGAACTCTTCGGCGGCGATCTTCTTGCCGGTCTGGCGCTTGATATGGTCGATCAGGTCCACGGCATCGATGCTGTCGATTTCCAGGTCCTGATACAGGTTGGCGTCGAGGGTGACGCGCTCAGGCGGCAGTTCAAACAGTTCCACCAAGGCATCGCGCAGGGTGTTGAAAATATCGTCACGAGTTTGCATGGTCCGGTCTCAAGCTGCCTTTTTAGCCGTGACGAATGCCGCAAGGCTGGCCACGTTGGTGAAGTGATTGCGCGTGTCTTTGGCGTCGGCATCGATCTTGATGCCGTACTTTTTCTGGATCGCCAGGCCCAACTCCAGGGCGTCCACCGAATCCAGGCCCAGGCCTTCGCCGAACAGGGTCTGGTCGCTGCCAATGTCGTCGGGGCTGATGTCTTCCAGGCCCAGGGCCTCGATGATCAGCGCCTTTATGTCGTGCTCAAGGCTGTGTTGGTTGCTCATCTTCGGCGAGCTCCTTAATGAAATAGTGATGCAGGTAATCGTTGAGCTTGCGTGAAGCCTGGGGCGCTGGCCCCAGTGTGGCAAACGCCTGTGGGTCTATATCGGCACCTACGCGCAAACTGAAGTGAAAACGGCGTTTGGGAATGCGATACCAGGGTTCGGCCTTGGTCAGGGTGGTGGGGCTGACCTTGATCACCACCGGGGTGATGATTGTCGCACCGCGCAGGGCAATGGCCGCACCGCCGCGATGAAAGGCCGGTGCTACGCCGGGCGTGGTGCGCGTGCCCTCGGGAAAGATGATCAGCGTCTGGCCATCGCGCAGCGCATCGGCCGCGGCATCGAGCATATCGGCGCTGCCGTCATTGCTGATGTAACCGGCGTCGCGCACCGGCCCACGGGTGAACGGGTTCTGGAACAGGCTCTGCTTGACCACGCAGTTGGTCTGGCGCATCAGGCCGATCAAAAACACCACGTCGATCAGCGACGGGTGGTTGGCGATGATCATCTGGCCGGGGCGCCCGAGGTTTTCTGCGCCTTCAACGCTGTAGGTCAGCACACCGGCGCGTTGCATCATGCGGATAAACAGCCAGAACAGCTTGCTGATGGTGTGGCGGGCGCGGCGCTGGTGTTTAGCGGCACTGCCTGGCAGGCAACTGAGCAGCGGGAACACCAGCAAACGCAGGCACAGCCCGCCGACACCGAAGCAGAAGAAGCTCGCGGCGGTGGCGAACAGGCGCCAGTAATAGGCGTCCCGTGGCTTGTCGGTCAGGGCTTGCGTTGCCAGTTCCATACACGGTTCTTCCAGGCATGTTGGCAGGTGGCCTGCTCGGTAAGCAGGGTGCGCAGCAGGTTCAGGGCGTGGGGCCACTGGGTTTGAGTGAGTTGGACAGCGCCGCTGTTTAGTTCCAGTTGCCACTCGTCGCCCGGGGTCAGCAGCAGGCCGAGGGCATAAGGGAAGGGCACGTCACGGATCCAGTCGGCGTAAGCCGCAGGCGGTTGTTCTTCGGTGATCACCAGCAACACCGCCGGGGCGCCTTCGTTGAGCAGCGCGGCGGCTTCGAGCATGCCGTGTTCCAGGCCATCGCCGGCGGCGGCGAGGGCGGTCATTTCGCAGGTCTCATTGCGCAGGATCGACCACAGGCCAATCACCGCGTTATGCACCGACAGGCTGAACTGGGTGGGCGACAGCGGCTCGTCGTTGGCCAGGTCGCTGAGTATATCGAGGGTGCGCGGGGTTTCGCCGTGCCGGGAAACAAATACCAGCGGCAGGTCTTGCCGGCCCTCGGCCAACGGCCAGCCCACGCTGAACGCCATGCGCGCCAGCCGGCTCAGGCGGCGGCGCTGCATGGCGGGCAGGAACGACACATCGGGTGACGCATCGCTGGCCGGCACTAACACCGGAGCCTGGCACCAGGCGCGCCAGTCCTGCGCAGTCTCAAGGCCCGGAGCCCAGGCGCGCCATTGGTCGATATTGAAAGTGATCACTGAGAAGTTATCCCGCCCCTGCGGGCTTCCATGTGCAGCCGTTGGCCCCGAATACCGGGACAGGGAACAATGGCCGAATGGCGCGCATTATCCCGGTGCCGTGGGGTTCTAGCAAACTTTGGTAAAGATTTGTTCACGGATGAATACAATTTGCCGGAAAAGATTTACAGATTGTCCTTTACCCGTGCGGTGTGTGGATTGTAGGACTCCTCCTTTTGTTCGACAGGTGATGCGCCAGTGCATGGATGAACGAGGTAGCTAACAGGCGCTTTTGCCCTCTACACTCGGACATTCATTGATACACGGAGGTTTTTTCCATGCGGCGTGTGGTGTTCAATCAAAAAGGCGGCGTTGGCAAGTCCAGCATTGCCTGCAACCTGGCGGCGGTGAGCGCCAGTGAAGGCTATCGGACCCTGTTGGTGGACCTCGATGCACAAGCGAACTCAACTCAGTACCTCACAGGGCTGACCGGCGACGATATCCCGATGGGCATCGCCGACTTCTTCAAGCAAACCCTGTCTTCCGGGCCGTTTTCGAAGAAAAATCAGGTGGATATCTACGAAACGCCATTCGACAACCTGCACGTGATCACCGCGACCGCCGAGCTTGCAGACCTGCAGCCCAAGCTTGAGGCCAAGCACAAGATCAACAAGCTGCGAAAGCTGCTGGATGAGTTGAGCGAAGATTACGACCGGATTTACCTGGATACGCCGCCGGCACTGAATTTTTATGCGGTTTCGGCGTTGATTGCCGCTGATCGCGTGCTGATCCCGTTTGATTGCGACAGCTTCTCGCGTCAGGCGCTGTATGGCCTGTTGCGTGAAATCGAAGAGTTGAAGGAAGACCACAACGAAGGCCTCGAAGTGGAAGGCATCGTGGTCAACCAGTTCCAGGCCCGTGCGAGCCTGCCGCAGCAGATGCTGGATGAGTTGATTGCCGAAGGTTTGCCGGTACTGCCGGTGTACCTGGCCAGCTCGGTGCGCATGCGCGAGTCGCACCAGGAGAGCAAGCCGCTGATCCACCTGGACCCACGGCACAAGCTGACGTTGCAGTTTGTGGAGCTGCATAACTTGCTGGAAAATGCCTGATCCCTATAGCAACACAAATCCCCTGTGAACTCATGTGGGAGCTGGCTTGCCTGCGATGCAGACAACTCGGTCTATCAGTTAGACCGAGGTGATGCCATCGCAGGCAAGCCAGCTCCCACATTTGTTTTTGTGTTTCAGCAGGGGGATTTGGATTGTTCCTACTGAGGCTGTAGGAAGGGTCTGGCAAATGGGGTTGTGGGTTGTATCGTTGCCTACAGCTAAGCCAGAATCGCCCGGCTTGTGCGTCTGGATGGGCGTCTCTAAGGTTGGCCGGTCGCTGAATGTTCAGTGATCGGGTTTAGTAGCCCGTGGTGAGACGTACAGCAAATCATTGATCAGGACTGCCCTGTATTTGATGGCGGCTGTACGGAGGGCGCTTTCGAGCGCGCCGGTGAGTCTCCCCGGTCTACTAACCTGCGTACAGCTGCCACCCTCCGTTTAGTAGCGGCTGGTTGCGGCTCCTGCTCGGAGACGTTCCATGGTTAACCTTTATACAGTTGCACCCAGCCTCCCTACCGAAACCCTCGTACTCAACAGCTACGAAACCTTCTCTTCCGTCCGTACGCTGTTACTCAAGCTCTCCAACGACCTCACCGGCGAGCACCGCGACGTGGCCCTGGCCATCCATCAATTAAGCGAGCTCGGCGTAATGCTGGTCGGCCAGATGATGGACCACGAAACCCCCGTAGCCCGAGCTTAAAACGCGGTCAATGTGGGAGCTGGCTTGCCTGCGATGCAGGCAACTCGGTCTATCAGTCAGACCGAGGTGAGGCCATCGCAGGCAAGCCAGCTCCCACAGTTGACCCCGTTGCTTGAGGGGCTGGTTTACACCCCTTGGCTACGCAACCAACTCATTAACTGCGGCAACGGAAACGCGCCACTCTGGCGCGCCACTTCGCGGCCGTTCTTGAACAGAATCAAACTCGGAATCGAGCGAATCCCCAACTGCGCCGACAGCTGCTGATTAGCCTCGCTATCAAGCTTGGCCAATCGGCATTTGCCCTCCAACTGCCCAGCCGCCTGCTCAAACACCGGCGCAAACGATTTGCACGGCCCACACCACTCGGCCCACACATCCACCAACAACGGCAGGTCACCCTTGATCTGGGTGGCGTAGTCGCCTTGCTTCAGCTCGAAAGGCTTGTTCAGCAACACAGGCTGCTTGCAGCGCCCGCATTTAGGCGCATCACCCAGGCGTTCGCCAGGGATGCGGTTGAGGCCGTTGCAATGCGGGCAGGGGATTACAAGAGGTTCGGACATGGTGGGCTCCTAGGGCGTGGCCAATGGGTTTAATTTGGAGCCGACAATGAGGTTTATCAAGACCAGGCGAAAAGGATGAAACACTGATCGTTCCCACGCTCCGCGTGGTAATGCATCCCGTGACGCTCTGCGTCACCCGTGCGCAGGGCAAAAGGCGGGACGCGGAGCGTCCCAGGCGGCATTCCCACGCAGAGCGTGGGAACGATCATCTTACGACGAGCAACTAATCTCCAAATGCTTGCCCCAGTCCGGTGGCCGCTGGGCGTATTGCTCCATCCCGGCCTGTTCCTCAAACGGCTTGCTCAGCACCTCATGCAGTCGCCGCACTTCGCTGTAGTCACCTGACTCGGCAGCCGCGATGGCGTTTTGCGCCAGATAGTTGCGCAGGATGTACAGCGGGTTAACTGCGTGCATGCGTTCACGGCGCTGTGCCTCGCTGTAATCGCCATCCCGTGCGACGCGAGCCTTGTATTGATCAGCCCAGGCATCAAACCCGGCCAGGTCGACAAAGTCATCGCGCAAGCGCGCCACGGCCAGTGCCGCAGACTCATCACCCAGACGGCGGAAGAACAGCGTGTAGTCCACGCCGCTGTTCTGCATCAGTTTCAGCAAGCGTTCCACCAGTGGCTGGTCAGCGTCTTCAGCCGTGGTGAGCCCCAAGCGTCGACGCATCAGGTCCAGGTAGTGCGCCTGATACAGCGGCAGATACAGCCCAAGGGCTTCTTTTAAGGCATCCACACTGATAAACGGCGTCAGCGCCTGGGCCAGCGCGCTCAGGTTCCACTGCCCGATCGGCACTTGGTTGCTGAAGGAGTAGCGCCCTTCATGGTCCGAATGGTTGCAGATGAAGTGCGCGTCAAAATCATCCAGAAACGCAAACGGCCCGAAGTCGAAGGTGATGCCCAGGATAGACATATTGTCGGTGTTCATCACGCCGTGGCAGAAGCCATAGGCCTGCCATTTGGCGATCATCTCGGCATTGCGCTCGACGATTTCGCGGAACATTGCCAGGTACGGTTCGGGCTGTTCGCGGCACTCGGGGTAGTGCAGATTCAACACGTGCTCGGCCAATTCGGCCTGCTGCTCGGGCTTCTTGGTGTAGTAGAAGTATTCGAAATGCCCGAAGCGGATATGGCTGTGAGCCAAGCGCAATACCATGGCGCCGCGCTCTTGTTTCTCGCGCCATACCGGCGTGTCGGAGCCAATCACGCAGAGGGCGCGGCTGCTGGGAATACCCAAGGCATGCAGGGCTTCGGAAGCGAGAAACTCACGAATCGAAGAGCGCAGCACCGCACGCCCATCGCCCATGCGCGAATACGGCGTCATCCCGGCACCCTTGAGGTGCAAGTCCCAATGCTCGCCGGCCTGGTTGTACACCTCACCCAGCAACAACCCGCGGCCATCGCCCAGTTGCGGGGTATAGCCGCCGAACTGGTGCCCGGAATAGACCATTGCCCGCGGTTCTGCTTCGGCCCACAGTTTGTGCCCGCCAAACAGCTCGGCAAATACCGGCGTTTCGGCCACGGCCGGGTCGAGGTCGAGCAAGGCCATGGCGGCGTCGCTCGCCACCACAAGGCGCGGCGCGTCGAGGGGCTCAGGCAGTACGTGGGTTGAGAACGCGTCGCCCAGGCGTGCGAAGCGGTTGTCGAAGGTCAGTTCGTCGAGGGCTTTCACCGGCCATCTCCAGCAGAATGTCCGAGCATTCTGCTGGGGATAGGGCGTTTAGTCGAGTTTGCTCGGCGGCGGTTCTTGCACGCCGCCGTCGTTGGCGGGTTTGGTCGGTGCGTCGACTTCCACCAGTTTGTATTCCTGGCCGTGGAGGTTCTTGAGGTAGACCTCCATCTGGCGGAACGAGATGTTGATGTGGTGGTTCTTGAACTCGCGGTTGATAAAGCGGTTCACCTCGTCGATCACCGGGTTGCGGTCACCCAGGTCGCGCACGTGCATGCGCAGTTCGTGGTCGAGGGTGCTTTCGCCGAAGTTGAGGAAGTACACATGGGGTTCGGGTTCTTTCAGCACGCGCGGGTTTTCACGCGCGGCCTTGAGCAGCAATTCCTTCACCAGGTCCAGATCAGAGCCGTAGTCCACGCCCAGTTTCAGGGTGACGCGGGTGATGGTGTCGGTCAGTGACCAGTTGATCAGTTGCCCGGTGATAAACGTCTTGTTCGGGACAATGATGTCCTTGCGGTCGAAGTCGGTAATCGTCGTGGCGCGGATGCGGATCTTGCTCACCGTGCCCGACAGGTTGCCGATGGTGATGGTGTCGCCGATGCGCACCGGGCGTTCGAACAGGATCATGATGCCGGAGATAAAGTTGGCGAAGATCTCCTGCATACCAAAGCCCAACCCCACCGACAGCGCCGCCACCAGCCATTGCAACTTGTCCCAGCTCACGCCGAGGGTGGACAAGGTGGAGACGAAACCGACGCCGGCGATCACATAGGACAGCAAGGTGGTCGTGGCATAGGCGCTGCCTTGGGCCAGGTCCAGCTTGGACAGCACCAGTACTTCGAGCAGGCCGGGCAGGTTGCGCGCCAGGGCGAAGGTGATGCCGACGATGATCGAGGCGCCGAGCAAGTCGCCGATGCTGATCGGCACCATGCTGATATTGGCACCAGTGCCGCTGGTGTATTCGTAGAGGGTCACGTTGTCCAGGTAGGAGAACACAGTGATCAGGTCTTTCCACACCCAGTACAGCGCGGCGATAAAGCCGCCGAGCAAGGCCAGGCGGATCAGGCGCATGGACTGTTCGTTGACCTGCTCGATGTCCAGGGTCGGTTCTTCGATCACCGCTTCGCCGTCGCCGGCTTCCTTGGCGGCCTGGCGTTTGGCCAGGGCGCGGGCATAGGCCAGGCGTCGTGCAGCAACGCCGAGGCCGCGGACAAAGGTGGCCTCGATGACCAGCCAGAACATCAGCAGGTACAGCGTGTTGATCAGCCGGTCGCTGAGTTTGAGCGCGGTGTAGTAGTAGCCAAAGCACACGGCGATAAACAGCGCGACGGGCAGGGCGGTAAACACCAGGCCCACGGCCTTACGGAACAATGAGGCTTTTTCGTGGGTCGGGCTGTGCAGCAGCAGGCGACTCAGCAGCCAGGCCATCAGCGCGTAGCAGGTCAGCACCACAGCGATACCCAGCACGTCGTCGGCCAGCGCGGCCGGCTGGTGTTCGGCGATGGCCACTACGGCTACCAGCGCCAGCACCACCAGCCCGAGCTTGCGGATCCAGCCCTGGAGGAACTCGACCTGGGGCTTTTCCCAGCGGAAATGCAGTTCGGCCACGCCACCCGGCGCGAGAATCCGGTAGGCGGTGTAGAACACCAGCCACGCTTGGGCGATCAGCAGCAAGGCCGCGCCCAAGTTGGCGTTTTGCCCGCGGGCGTCGATTTGCAGCGCGTAGCCGCACAATGCCAGCGCCAGGGCCACCGGCAGCGCCAGCAGGATATTCACCAGGATGGCCACCGGCGTGTGCCATTGGCTGTCGCGCTTGAAGTGGCCAATATCGAGGTGGATCTTTTTCAGGCGCGCGTACAAGGCTTTACGCCGCCACAGCAGTGCGCCAATCAACAGCAGCAACGGCAAGAACAGCAGCGGGCGCTGGGTCAGGCCGTCATACAGTTCGCTGACGCTCGAAGCCCACGGCAGGGTGGTGACTTGCTTGGTCAGGTGGTCCGGCACGGTTTCCAGCCACTCGGTGTCCAGCGGCTTGTTGCTGGGGATCCAGAACATTTGCTCGTCGAGGGTCGCGCGCAGGTTGGTGGCGGTGCTGAGCAGTTGTTTCTGGTTCAGTTGCAGGGTGATGGATTCGTTCAGCAGCGCGCTCAGCTCACGGCTCAGGCGTTCGAGCAGGTCGCTGCGAGTGATCGCCAGTTCCAGCAAAGTGCGGCGCAATTGTGGCGTCACGTCATCCGGCGACTGGTTGGCCAGCAGGCTATCCACATAGGTGCTGGGCGTACTGATCAGTTCGCGTTGCTGGTTGACCTCGAACTGGTACAGGCGAATGTTGGCGATGTCGTCCGCCAGGTTGCGGTCGACGGTAAGACGCGGCAGCGCCTGCTTTTGTTTGTAGAGGATTTTGGAGAGCAGCAGGCTGCCCTTGAGCACATTGATCTGCTCGTCCAGGGCCGAGTCGCTTTGGGTGACGGTGTCCAGTTGCTGCTTGGTCTGCAGATTTTTCTGGGTCAGGTCATTGAGACGGTCAGTGCTTTTGAGCAGGTAGTCGGAGAGCTTGAGGTTGGCCGCGCTTTCGGTCGCGAGCAGGCTGCTGCCGCCGGCCTTTTGCGCTTCGATGGACTGCTGGGTCACGGTCTGCTGGGACTGGGCCAGGCGTTTCTGGTTGATCAGGGTTTGCAGGTCCTGGATCTCTTGTTCCAGGCGCGCGGTCTTTTCCACCACCAGGTCATGCTGGCTGTTGCCCAGGTCTTGCAGTTGGCTGTTGCCGGCCAGTTCCTGGCGGCGCAGCGGGATCAGGGCATTAAGGGCCGCAAGTTCGGCATTCAATTGGTTGCGCTGGTCGCCGCTGAGGGTTTTGCCGTTGTCTTTACCAGCCTTGAGGATCGAATTGATCTGCTGGATGCGCGTCTGGCTGCTGCTGATTTCGGTCTGGGCGCGCTCTGGACGGGTCTGGGCGGCGATGGTCAGGCTGTTGGCGTCGGCCAACTCTTTTTGCAGGTCGCCTTGCTGGGTGCTGCGCTGCACGAGCAATTGCTCAAGTTGCGGCACGGGCAGCGAGGCATAGCGTTGGGCCACGGGGACAATTTTAGTCGCCTTGAGCCGCACCAATTCACGCTGGTTGTCGGTGGTCTGGCGCGGGGCGTCTGCCAGCTGGCGCTTGAGGTCGGCCAGGCGCTGCTCGTAATCCTGCTTGTTGCCCAGGTACGTCAACGTCTGTTGCAGGATGCTCTGCAACGCCTTCATGTCGGCGTCGGGCAGCTTGCGGTCGGGCAGCTTGTCCAGGCTTTGCTGGATGGCGTCGGTGCTGGGCGGGTCGGCGGCGTAGACGTTGCCCACGCAGAGGGTCAGGCCCAGCAGGGCAGTGGCTAAAAAGGTGCGCAGTAGGGTCATGGATACCGGTCGAGCAAGGTAAAGAGGCTGGTGGCGTGGCGCCATAGCCTCGCAGTTTAGAGGAAGAGTCCAGGGCCTGGACGACTTCCTTCGGGGAATTTGACGCCGACTTTTCCGATCTTGTTCCCGTCCATGACCGCGACGGTCCAGATTGTGTTGTTCCACTCCACCTGGTCGCCGACGATGGGCGCGCCGCCGACCTTCTGGGTGATGAAGCTGCTGAGCGGCATATCCGGGTCGATGCCGTCGAGCTTAAGCCCGTACAGGGCGGAGACCGCGCCCAGCTGGGCGTCGCCTTCGAGCACGAAATCGCCGAAGAAACGCAGGTCGAGGCCGCGTTGCGGCGCCTGGCTGAACAGTTTGCCGAGGGCCGGCAGGTTGTGTTCGTGGCCGATCACGCAGAGTAAATCGTCGACTTCCAGCACCGTACTACCCGACGGATGGAGCAGTTGCTGGCCACGGAACAGTGCGGCGATGCGTGTGCCTTCGGGCATTTTCAGCTCGCGCAGGGCGGCGCCGATGCACCATTTTTCCGCGCCCAGGCGGTAGACGAACAGCTCCCACTCGCTGGTGACGTGCACTTCCAGCGCGGCGCGGGAGATGGGCGCCGGTTCCGGCGGCACGGTGACCTTCAGCAATTTGGCCACCCACGGCAGGCTGGTGCCTTGCACCAGCAGCGACACCAGCACAATAAAGAATGCCAGGTTGAAGTACAGCTGCGCGTGCGGCAGGCCGGCCATCAGCGGGAACACCGCCAGAATGATCGGCACCGCGCCGCGCAAGCCGACCCAGGCGATAAAGGCTTTTTCGCGGCCGTGGAAGGCCTTGAACGGCAGCAGGCCGACTATCACCGACAGCGGCCGCGCAAACAGGATCATCCACAGCGCCAGGCCCAGCGCCGGCAGGGCGATGGGCAGCAAGTCATGGGGTGTGACCAGCAGGCCCAGCACCAGGAACATGCCGATCTGTGCCAGCCACGCCATGCCATCGAGCATATGCAAAATGCCATGACGGCTGCGCACCGGGCGGTTGCCGATCACCAGCCCGCACAGGTACACGGCGAGGAAGCCGCTGCCGTGCAGGGCATTGGTCAGGGCGAACACCACCAGGCCACCGGCGATCACCAGGATCGGGTACAGGCCGGTGGCCAGGTTGATGCGGTTGACCATTTGCAGCATCAGCCAGCCACCGCCCAGGCCGACGATGCCGCCGATGCCGAATTCGCGAATCAGGTGAGCCAGCAAGCTCCAGTGCAGGCCGGTCTGGCCGCTGGCCAGCATGTCGATCAGGGTGACGGTGAGGAATACCGCCATCGGGTCGTTGCTGCCGGATTCGATTTCCAGGCTGGCGGTGACCCGCTCGTTCAGGCCCTTGCCGCCCAGCAGTGAGAACACGGCTGCGGCGTCCGTGGAGCCGACAATCGCGCCGATCAGCAAGCCTTGGATGATATTGAGGTCGAACAGCCAGGCCGCCGCCATGCCGGTGAGGCCGGTGGTGATCAACACCCCCACCGTGGCCAGCGACAACGCCGGCCAGAGTGCCACGCGAAAACTCGCCACCCGTGTGCGCAAACCGCCGTCGAGCAGGATGACGGCCAATGCGAGGTTGCCCACCAGGTACGCGGTTGGGTAGTTATCGAAGATGATGCCGCCGCCATCGACGCCGGCGGCCATGCCCACCGCCAGGATGATCACCAGAATCGGGATCCCTAAGCGCGAGGAAAGAGAACTCACCAGAATGCTCGCACCCACCAGCAACGCGCCGATCAAGAACAGGCTGTTGATGGTCGTTGCATTCAAAGGCAGTACTCCAGAGCGGGGAAGACGGGGCGCAAACTGACCATGCAGTCTGCGTGCCAGCGATTCTAACCTGTTGAATTGCTGTGCTGTCAAAAGATCGTTCCCACGCTCTGCGTGGGAATGCCTCGTTGGACGCTCTGCGTCCGCTGTCAATGTGTGAGCTGGCTTGCCTGCGATAGCGGTGTATCAGTCACTGGGGTTATTGACTGTTAGATTGCTATCGCAGGCAAGCCAGCTCCCACAAGGGATCACTGGTGTCAGTTAGAGCCTGAAGCGCCCCACCATCCCATTCAGGTCCACCGCCAAGCGCGACAACTCACTGCTCGCCGCACTGGTCTGGCTGGCACCCGTGGCCGACTGCACCGACAAATCACGAATATTCACCAGGTTACGGTCCACTTCCCGCGCCACTTGCGCCTGCTCTTCGGCCGCGCTGGCGATCACCAGGTTGCGTTCGTTGATCTCCACAATCGCAGTGTTGATGGTGTCCAGCGACATTCCCGCGCCTTTGGCGATGTTCAACGTCGACTCCGCACGTTCGGTGCTGTTGCGCATCGAATCCACCGCATGCTCGGTGCCGGCCTGAATGCTGCCGATCATCCGCTCGATCTCGCTGGTCGACTGCTGGGTGCGATGGGCCAGCGCGCGCACTTCATCGGCCACCACGGCAAACCCACGACCGGCTTCACCGGCGCGCGCCGCTTCAATCGCGGCGTTCAGGGCCAGCAGGTTGGTCTGGTCGGCCAGGCCGCGAATCACGTCGAGCACTTTGCCGATATCGCGGGACTCATTGGCCAGGTCGCCAATCAAGGTGGCGGTGGCTTGCACATCGCCGCTCATGCGCTCGATGGCGCTGACGGTTTCCTGCACCAGGTCACGGCCGTCACCGGCAGAGGTGGTGGCATTGCGCGAGGCTTCGGAGGTGCTCACCGCGTTGCGCGCGACTTCTTCAACGGCACTGGTCATCTCGTTGACGGCGGTGGCGGCTTGCTCGATTTCATTGTTCTGCTGGGTCAGGCCACGGGCACTTTCGTCGGTGACGGCATTCAGTTCTTCTGCCGCGGACGCAAGCTGGGTCGCGGAGCCAGCGATGCGTTGCAGGGTGTCGCGCAGCTTGTCCTGCATCTTGGCCATGGCAGCGAGCAGGCGGCCGGCTTCATCGTTGCCATCAACCTTGATCGGGCGTGTGAGGTTGCCTTCAGCGACTTCTTCGGCGGCTTCCAGGGCCTGGGCAATGGGCAGCGTGATGCTGCGGGTCAGCAGCCAGGCGAACAGCAAGGTCAGCGCCGTGGCAATGATCAGCAGGCCCACTACCAAGTCAAACGCCATGTCGTATTGGTCTTTGGCTTGCTGATTGGTGGCGTTGGCCATCTTGTTGTTGATGTCCAGCAGGCGTGTCAGCACTGTGTTGACTTGCTCGGAATTACTCAGTAATTCGGTGTTGAGCAAGGCGCGCAGCTCATCAATCTGGTTGGCGCGTGACAGGCTCTTCATGCGCTCCTCGATCTGATGGTACTGGCCGAGCAAACGTACGTATTCGTTGTAGGTGGCGCGCTCTTCGCTGCTTTCTATAAGTTTTTCGTAGACGCCTTGGGCGGCACGAATCTGCTGGTTGCGCAGCTCAAAGGCTTCCAGGGTTTTTTGCTGCACGTCCGGCTCGCGGTTGGTCAGCAGGCGGTACGACAGCACGCGCAGGCGCAGGGTCAGCTGGGTGAATTCGTCGAGGGCGCGAATGCTCGGCACGCTGGACTGGGTGATGTCTTCGGTGGCTGCGCGAATTTTGCTCATCTGGTTCAAGGCGAACACACCGAGAAACAACATCAGCGCGCCAATAAACGCAAAGCCAAGGAAAGCCCTCGGAGCGATATTCATATTACGAAGAGACATGCGGGAGTCCTGGGGAGAAGCGCGATCCGTGCGGCCATGAGACGAGGTGTGCATTGCGTATCGGCCATGCGACTAAAGTCTTAAGGGGGCGCGCGCTTTTGTCGCATCTGACGAGGGGTTGGACGGATTCAGGAACCAGATCGGGTAAATGCAGTCACTAAGGCTCGAAAGTGCGGCCCGGCCCTTAAAAAACGGGCTGCCTGCCGGGGATAACCCTGGCATCCGAGGTGAATTTTCTTTATCGTCACCGCCCTTTGAAAATGCCCGAGAAATCAAAATGTTAGAAGCATCCCTCAGCCAGCTTGAACAGCTGGTCACTGACCTCGTACAACAAAACCAAGACCTGCTCGGCAGCAATGAAGCCCTGAAGGCGGAACTGGCCCGCGCCAAGGATGAAAACGACAGCCTGCAACTGAACCTGATGGAACAGGAAGAAAAACATGGCGCCACCGCCGCGCGTATCCAGGCGCTGGTTGAGCGTGTGAGCGCAGGGCCTGTCGGCGCATGAATGAAGGGATAAAGGTCGTTTCGATTCTCGGAGAGGATTACTCGATCAAGGCGCCGCAAGGGGAGGATCAAACCCTGATGCACGCCGTGACCATGCTCAAGGCCTCCCTGGCCACCACCAAGAAAAAGTACCCGACCCTGATCGGTGACAAATTATTGGTACTGGCTGCGCTGAACCTGTGCGCCGAGCAGATCGACATGCAAAAGCATCACCAGCAGGAACTCGACCGTTACCAAGAGCAAGTCAGCGCCACGGTCGAAGTGATATCCAAGGCGATCGGAACGCCTTAGAACCACGCGTCCTGCATGCCCAGGCACGTGTCATCGCGTGCCTCCAGAATCGCCAGTTCATGATGGCAGCTCGGTACTTCCCAGGTCAGGAAGTACCGGGCGGCCTGGAGCTTGCCTTTATAAAAGGCCACATCGGCCGCATTCCCCTTGGCCAAACCTTCCTCGGCGCGAATCGCCTGCTCCAGCCAGCGCCAGCCAATCACCGTGTGCCCGAACACCTTCAAGTACAGTGCCGAGTTCGCCAGGCTGCTGTTGACCTTGCCGTGGGCGAGATCCGTCAGCAGGCCAATCGTCACGCTTTGCAGGCGGCTGACCAATTGCTCCAGCGGTTCGCGCAGGGCCGTCAGTGAGGCGTATTCCTGAGCCCGAGCGCCGGTTTCGGCGATCAGGCGGACCAGTTGCTTCAAGCCCGCGCCGCCGTTTTGCGCGAGCTTGCGCCCGAGCAAATCCAGGGACTGGATGCCGTGGGTGCCTTCATGGATCGGGTTCAGGCGGTTATCGCGGTAGTACTGCTCCACCGGGTATTCGCGGGTGTAGCCGTGGCCGCCGAGGATCTGGATCGCCAGTTCGTTGGCCTTGAGGCAGAACTCCGATGGCCAGGATTTGACGATGGGCGTGAGCAGGTCGAGCAGTTCGTGGGCGTGCTTGCGCTCGACTTCGGTTTCCAGCGTGGTGGTGTCGTCAAACAACCGAGCCGCGTACAGGCCCAGGTCGAAGGCACCTTCCACATAGGCTTTCTGGGTCAACAGCATGCGCTTGATATCGGCGTGCTGGATAATCGAAACCGGCGCGGTGCTCGGGTCTTTGCTGTCAGGCAGGCGACCTTGCGGGCGTTCGCGGGCGTATTCCAGTGAATAGAGGTAGCCGGCGTAACCCAGCATCACCGCACCCATGCCCACGCCGATGCGTGCCTCGTTCATCATCTGGAACATGCAACTCAAGCCCTGATGGGGTTTGCCCACCAGATAGCCGACGCAGTTGCCGTTATCGCCGAAGTTAAGCGCTGTGGACGTGGTGCCCCGCCAGCCCATCTTGTGAAACAGCCCGGCCAGCAGCACGTCGTTACGCGCGCCCAGGCTGCCATCCTCGTTGACCAGGAACTTGGGCACGATAAACAGCGAAATGCCCTTCACCCCAGGCGGCGCGTCCGGCAGCTTGGCCAGCACCATATGCACGATGTTTTCCGACAGCGGGTGGTCGCCGCCGGAGATGAAGATCTTGTTGCCCTTGAGTCGATACGTGCCGTCGGACGCAGGCTCTGCGCGGGTACGAATATCCGACAGCGACGAGCCGGCATGTGGCTCGGTGAGGGCCATGGTGCCGAAGAAGCGGCCTTCGATCATCGGCTGCAGGAAGCGCTGTTTTTGCGCCTCGGTGCCGAAGCTTTCGATCAGGTTGGCGGCGCCCATGGTCAGGAACGGGTAGGACGTTGACGCTGCGTTGGCCGACTGAAAGTGCGCGAAACAGGCTTGGGAGAGCAGGGTAGGCAACTGCATGCCCCCGGCTTCGAAACTGCGGGCAGCGTTCAGAAAGCCCGCTTGCAGAAAAGCGTCCACAGCGGGTTTGACTTCAGGGATCAGGATCGCCTGGCCATCTTCGTAGCGCGGTTCGTTCTCGTCATTTTTGCGGTTGTGCGGCGCGAAATACTTCTCGGCAATGCTGCGCGCCGTGCTGATGGCGGCGTCGAAGGTTTCACGGTTGTGCTCGGCAAACCGCTCGCGCTGGGTCAGGCCCTCGGCATCGAGGACTTCGTACAGCTCGAAAGCCAGATTGCGGGAACTGAGCAGCGTCTCGGACATGTCGGCTTACCTTTGAAGGGAATGGCCTGAGTCTAAGTGCGCGAATAAAGGCTGGATAGCAAGATTGATTTGCGTGATGGAGGGGCAGAACGCGGGCGAAAGGTTGGATGCGGTCAATGTGGGAGCTGGCTTGCCCGCGATGAGGCCGTGCCAGCTGACATCTAAGTCACTGGCCCACCGCTATCGCAGGCAAGCCAGCTCCCACATGAGTTAACCGATAGTCATCAGGCTCGCGTTACCACCCGCCGCAGCCGTGTTAACGCTCAACGCCCGCTCGATCACCAGGCGCTCCAGCGCAATCGCCGTCTCACCTTGCGACAAGCCGTGCACCCCGACAATCGCGCCACCGCGCTGCGCCACTTGCTGGCACACCGCACGCAGTTGGTCGGAATCACCGTGGTGCACAACGGCGTCGAACACCACCTCATCCTTGGTCCAGTCAGCCACACGCTTGATCTTCGCCTGAACTTCCCTCGGCAGGCGTGGGAACAAGGCTTTGGTCAGGTCAGTTTCCGGCCATACCGCCGAACCACCAACCGCCAATACCGCCGCCAGTTGCGTCAGCAGGTCGCCTTCCACTTCCGCCAGGCACAACACGTGCTCGCGGGGCAGGATGGCATAGCTGTTGCGCTCGCCGGTCGGGCCGGCCAGTTGGCGGGTGATACCGCTTTGCGACTGTGCGGCAAACTGGCTGCACAGGGCGCTCAGGTCACTGAACGTGTTGCTGTCGGCCCAGGTTTTCAGGGTGGTCAGCGGTTGGCTCATGGCGTCGCGCAGGCGCACGTCCGGTGCAGCCAGCTTGTCGCCGCGCACGAAGGATTGCTCGATGGCATCCGTAGGGCGAGTCGACAGCAGGCGGTACAGGTACAGCGGGCCGCCAGCTTTCGGGCCAGTGCCCGACAGGCCTTCGCCGCCAAACGGCTGCACGCCGACCACGGCACCGACGATGTTGCGGTTCACATAGACGTTACCGGCATGCACGTTGTCGATCACCTTGGCGATGGTCTCGTCGATGCGCGTGTGCACGCCCAGGGTCAGGCCGTAGCCGGAGGCATTGATCTGGCCGATAAGCTGGTCGATCTCTTTGCGCTTGTAGCGCACCACGTGCAGTACCGGGCCGAAGATCTCGCGTTGCAGTTCGTCGAAGCTTTCCAGCTCGATCAGGGTTGGCATCACGAAGGTGCCGCGCTTGATCTCTTCGCCGTCGGCGATCGCCACCTGGTACACGTTGCGGCCTTTGTCGCGCATGGCCTGGATGTGTTTCTCGATGCCGGCCTTGGCTTCGGCGTCGATCACCGGGCCGATATCCACCGACAGGCGCTCCGGGTTACCCAGGCGGCATTCAGCCATGGCGCCCTTGAGCATTTCGATCACGCGGTCTGCCGAATCTTCCTGCAGGCACAGTACGCGCAGGGCCGAGCAACGCTGGCCAGCGCTGTCGAAGGCCGAGGAAACGACGTCGATCACCACTTGTTCGGTGAGCGCCGAAGAATCGACGATCATCGCGTTCTGGCCACCGGTTTCGGCGATCAGCGGGATCGGGCGGCCCTGGGCATCCAGGCGACCGGCGACATTGCGTTGCAGCAGGCGCGCCACTTCGGTGGAACCGGTAAACATCACGCCTTTGACGCGATCATCACCGACCAGACGGGCACCGACGGTTTCGCCCTGGCCCGGCAGCAGTTGCAGCACGCCTTCCGGGATACCGGCTTCGAGCAGGATACGCACGGCCTGTGCGGCCACCAGTGGGGTTTGTTCGGCTGGCTTGGCCAGTACCGGGTTACCGGCGGCCAGTGCAGCGGCCACTTGACCGCTGAAGATTGCCAGCGGGAAGTTCCACGGGCTGATGCAGACCACTGGCCCGAGGGGGCGGTGGGCATCGTTGGTGAAATCGTTGCGCGCCTGCACCGCGTAGTAACGCAGGAAGTCCACGGCTTCGCGCACTTCGGCGATGGCGTTGGCGAAGGTTTTGCCGGCTTCACGGGCCAGCAGGCCCATCAGCGGCTGGATCTCGCCTTCCATCAAGTCGGCGGCGCGCTCCAGGATCGCGGCACGTTCGGCGGGCGGCGTGGCCTGCCAGATCGGGCCGGCGTTGATCGCGCACTGGATCGCATTGTCGACGTCTTCGACGGTGGCTTCCTGTACATGGCCCACCACATCACGCAGATCGGACGGGTTCAGCACCGCTGCAGCGGCTTCATTACTGGAAGCGCAGCCCAGCATCGGCGCGGCTTTCCAGTTGTTGTGCGCGGTGGCCAACAGTGCGCAAGACAGCGACGCCAAGCGATGTTCGTTGGCCAGGTCGATACCGGCCGAGTTGGCGCGGTCGCTGCCATACAGGTCACGCGGCAGCGGGATACGCGGGTGCGGCAGGCCGAAGCCGCCTTCCAGCGTGGCCATCTGCTCGATGTTGGCCACTGGGTCGGCCACCAGCTCCTGAATCGAAATGGTATGGTCGGCAATGCGGTTGACGAATGAGGTGTTGGCGCCGTTTTCCAGCAGGCGACGCACCAGGTACGCCAGCAATGTTTCGTGGGTGCCGACCGGAGCGTACACGCGGCACGGACGGTTCAGCTTGCCCTCGGAAACCTTGCCTACAACCTGCTCGTACAGCGGTTCGCCCATGCCGTGCAGGCACTGGAACTCGTACTGGCCGGGGTAATAGTTTTGACCGGCGATATGGTAAATGGCCGACAGCGTGTGGGCGTTGTGCGTGGCGAACTGCGGGTAGATGACTTCCGGCACCGACAGCAGTTTGCGTGCGCAGGCAATGTAGGAAACGTCGGTGTACACCTTGCGGGTGTACACCGGGTAGCCTTCCAGGCCTTCGACCTGGGCGCGTTTGATTTCGCTGTCCCAGTACGCGCCTTTTACCAGGCGGATCATCAGGCGATGGCGGCTGCGGCGTGCCAGGTCGATCACGTAGTCGATCACATACGGGCAACGCTTCTGGTAGGCCTGGATCACGAAGCCGATGCCGTTCCAGCCGGTCAGTTGCGGCTCGAAGCACAGGCGTTCCAGCAGGTCGAGCGACAGCTCCAGGCGGTCGGCCTCTTCGGCGTCGATGTTCAGGCCGATGTCGTATTGCTTGGCCAGCAAGGTCAGCGACAGCAGGCGCGGGTACAGCTCGTCCATCACGCGCTCGTACTGCGCACGGCTGTAACGCGGGTGCAGTGCCGAGAGTTTGATGGAGATGCCCGGGCCTTCATAAATCCCACGGCCGTGGGAGGCTTTGCCGATGGAGTGAATGGCTTGTTCGTACGAGGCCAGGTACTTCTGGGCGTCGTGTTCGGTCAGCGCGGCTTCACCGAGCATGTCGTAGGAATAGCGGAAACCCTTGGCTTCGAACTTGCTCGCATTGGCCAGGGCTTCGGCGATGGTTTCGCCGGTGACGAACTGCTCGCCCATCAGGCGCATGGCCATGTCGACGCCCTTGCGGATCATCGGCTCGCCGCTCTTGCCGATGATGCGGCTCAGGGACGAGGTCAAGCCCGCTTCGTTATGGGTGGCGACCAGTTTGCCGGTCAGCAGCAAGCCCCAGGTGGCCGCGTTAACGAACAGCGATGGGCTGTTGCCCAAGTGCGGCTGCCAGTTGCCGGTGCTGATCTTGTCGCGGATCAGCGCGTCGCGGGTGCCCTTGTCCGGGATGCGCAGCAGCGCTTCGGCCAGGCACATCAGCGCTACGCCTTCCTGGGACGACAGGGAGAATTCTTGCAGCAAGCCCTGAACAATACCGGCACGGCCGCCAGCGCTTTTTTGGTTGCGCAGTTTTTCGGCAATCGAGGCGGCCAGCTTGTTGGTGGCCTCGGCCATTGGCTGCGGCAGGCGCGCCTGCTCGATCAGCATCGGCACCACTTCCGGCTCCGGGCGGCGGTAAGCGGCGGTGATCGAGGCGCGCAATACCGATTGCGGCAGAATGCTTTCGGCAAACTCCAGGAAGCACTGGTGGGCGTGGTCAGGTTGCACTTCGCCGGCGTCTTCAGCGTCCTTGCTGCCCGAGCCATTGAGCTCGGTCAGGGTTGCACCACCCTCGAGTTTCTCCAGGTAATTGAAAATCGCCTGCTTGATCAGCCAGTGCGGCGTGCGATCAATGGAGGTCGCGGCCGCCTTGAGGCGTTCGCGGGTCGGGTCGTCGAGTTTGACCCCAAGGGTGGTCGTTGCCATCTTTTTATCCTCATGGGTGCCACTACCGAGTGGCATCTGCTGGCGGCAAGATTAGCTTTGCGCATGCAGAGGTGCAACCGGGTGCAACCCAAATTGTTCAGGAATTTTTCGATCGTGATCGGGAAAAATTCCGGCCCTCGACGGAATACGCTGCGTCTTGGTGCGTTTACTTCTAAAATCGGCTGTTCTTGCTCCGAAAAGGAGCAAAAACCCGGTATTTTCGCGAAAACATATCAAGGTGCAACTTAATCTCAAGAAACTGGTTGCACCTTATTTGCTTTGTTGAATAGCATTCGCGCCCAAGGTGCAACCACTCGCAAGGGTCGGTTCATCGGCTGGCGGCTTTCCTGGGGAAACGCCAGTCATAAATGCGCGGCTCGCCGTATCGTCTACCCGTTACCAATGGGTGGCCGTCTGCCAGACCGCTGCTACATAAAAACAAAGCCAGGGCGTCACTCCTATGAGCGTTAGCAATCCAACCCTGATCACATTCGTGATCTACATCGCAGCAATGGTGCTGATCGGCTTCATGGCCTATCGCTCCACCAACAACCTTTCTGATTACATCCTCGGCGGTCGCAGCCTCGGTAGCGTGGTCACGGCCTTGTCGGCCGGTGCCTCGGACATGAGCGGCTGGTTGCTGATGGGCTTGCCGGGCGCGATCTACATGTCCGGCCTGTCGGAAAGCTGGATTGCCATCGGCCTGATCGTCGGTGCCTACCTCAACTGGCTGTTCGTGGCCGGTCGCCTGCGGGTGCAGACCGAGCACAACGGCGACGCCCTGACGCTGCCGGATTACTTCTCCAGCCGTTTCGAAGATAAAAGCGGCCTGCTGCGGATCATCTCTGCGGTAGTGATCCTGGTGTTCTTCACCATCTACTGCGCGTCCGGCATCGTGGCGGGCGCCCGTCTGTTTGAAAGCACCTTCGGCATGTCCTACGAGACCGCGCTGTGGGCCGGTGCTGCGGCGACCATCGCCTACACCTTCGTGGGTGGCTTCCTGGCGGTCAGCTGGACCGACACTGTGCAAGCTACGCTGATGATCTTCGCGCTGATCCTCACGCCAATCATCGTGCTGCTGGCCACCGGTGGTGTCGACACCACGTTCCTGGCGATCGAAGCCAAGAACCCCGACAACTTCAACATGCTCAAAAACACCAGTTTCATCGGCATCATCTCGCTGATGGGCTGGGGCCTGGGTTACTTCGGCCAGCCGCATATCCTCGCGCGTTTCATGGCGGCGGATTCGGTGAAGTCGATCGCCAAGGCGCGTCGCATCTCCATGACCTGGATGATCCTGTGCCTCGCCGGCACCGTGGCGGTGGGCTTCTTCGGTATTGCTTACTTCTCCGCGCACCCGGAAGTGGCCGGTCCTGTCACCGAGAACCACGAGCGTGTGTTTATCGAGCTGGCCAAGCTGCTGTTCAACCCATGGATCGCGGGCGTGCTGCTGTCGGCCATCCTGGCGGCGGTGATGAGCACCCTGAGCTGCCAACTGTTGGTGTGCTCCAGCGCGCTGACCGAAGACTTCTACAAAACCTTCCTGCGCAAAAACGCCTCCCAGGTTGAGCTGGTGTGGGTGGGTCGCGCGATGGTGCTGTTGGTGGCCCTGATCGCCATCGCCATGGCCGCCAACCCGGACAACCGCGTACTGGGCCTGGTGAGCTACGCCTGGGCAGGCTTCGGCGCTGCGTTCGGCCCTGTGGTGCTGATCTCGGTGATCTGGAAAGGCATGACCCGTAACGGCGCACTGGCCGGTATTCTGGTCGGCGCGATCACCGTGATCGTGTGGAAGCACTTCAATCTGCTGGGCCTGTACGAAATCATCCCGGGCTTTATCTTCGCCAGCCTGGCGATCTATTTCGTGAGCAAGATGGGCGCACCGACTGCGGGTATGGTCGAGCGTTTTGATGCAGCGGAAAAAGACTACAACCTCAACAAGTAACTCGGTGGGCGGTAAGCGCCAATTGCGTTAGAAAAAAGGCCCGCATCCTTAGGATAGCGGGCCTTTTTTTGATCGTTTTGATCGTTCCCATGCTCCGCGTGGGAATGCCACCCCGGACGCTCCGCGTCCCGCTGCCAGTTCAGCCAGCATCCGGCTGATTGAGAAAAATCAGCACGCCCAGGATCGCCATGTAGAACTTGAATGCCGCTTCCTGGCCGTTCCACTGATGGGACTGCCACATCAGAAACCATTCACCGCCGACCACCATAAAGCCAAAAAACCACACCACAAAGCCGAGGGTCAGGCCGGCTGTTGCACCTGCCTTGGCGCGGTTGAATTCGCTCCCGCCTGCATGCCGCGCGCGCCATAGCGATAGCACGCCCCGCGCCAGCAGTACAGCGGTGAGCGCCTCGCCGAGAATGATCAGCACGTAGGCCGCGTGCCACATCCACGGCGTCGTGATTGCCCGATACATGGCGGCGTTGTTCGGGAAGGTGGTGTCCATGCTCAACACATGTTGGACGAAGGCGAAGTTGGAGCCGTAGTCCGTGATGTTGTTGAACGCAACCAGGGTGGCGAAGGCGGCGAGGGCCAGGGTCAGGATGATTTTTGCGTAGCGGGTGGCCATGCTTTTTCCAGTGATCCGGTGAGGAGGAGCTATTACGCTAGCACGGCCTTGGCGTGCCTTCGACGCCAGATACATGAAGAATCCGGCACCCAGGGTGTAGGAGCTTACTGATTTGTCTGTGGTGTGCTCTGGTGGGTGAAAAGCTGGTGCAGAATCGCTCGCCCACCCCTTGCGGAGAGACACCGGATGTTTGCTCTTGCCAATCAAAGTGCCTTTAACCTGACCCTTGATGGGCAGCCCAGTGAACTCAAGGTTCGAGGGTTTTCGGGTGATGAATTTATCAGCCTGCCTTTTCGTTTTGACCTTGAGCTGGTGAGCGAACAACCCGACCTGGACCTCGATAGCCTCCTGCACCGTCAGGCGTTCCTGGGGTTTGATACGCAAGGGCACGGCGTTCATGGCCAGGTGTACCGGGTGGCGCAAGGCGATTCCGGCAAGCGCCTGACCCGTTACCAGATCACCCTGGTGCCGCAGTTGGCTTACCTGGAACACAGCACGCACCAGCGGATCTTTCAGAAAAAAACCGTGCCGCAGATCATTGCGCTGGCACTGGAGGCACAGGGTATCCAGGGTGATGCCTTTGCGTTTCAGCTGAGTGGGCAATACCCCGAGCGTGAGTACTGTGTTCAGTTCGGCGAAACCGATCTGGCGTTCATTCAGCGCTTGTGCGTGGAGTCGGGCATTCACTATCACTTCCAGCACAGCCCCGAACGCCATCTGTTGGTGTTTGGCGATGACCAAAGCGTGTTCACCCAGCCAGACCAAGCCACTCCCTACTCGGCCGGTTCCGCCATGGTGGCCGGGGCCCCTGCGATCAAGCACTTCATCCTGCGGTTGGAGACCCGCACCACCGGCGTAAGCGTGCGCGATTATGATTTCAAAAAGCCCGGTCTGGTCCTGGAAAGCGCGGCATCCAGCGGGCAACAGCCTGTGCTGAATGAGCAGTACTACCCTGGGCACTTCACTGATCGAGCCCATGGCAAGTACTTGGCGCAACGGGTGCTTGAGCGTCATCGCAGTGACTTTCGCCAAGCCAGCGGCAGTGGTGACCAGCCGGCCTTGTCCACTGGGCAGTTCCTGAAGATGACCGGGCACCCTCGTCCGGAATGGAATAATTTGTGGTTGGTTACCCGGTTGTACCATTCAGGGCAACAGCCTCAGGTCCTTGAGGAATCTGCGCCTGACACTTATGACGATGGCGTCTCCCCCGGCTACCACAATGAGTTTGTCGTCACACCTTGGGATGTGCCGTTTCGAACGCCGCTGATCATGTCCCGCCCGCAAATATCGGGCTACCAGAACGCAGTGGTCACCGGGCCTGCCGACGCTGAGGTCCATTGCGACGAATACGGTCGCGTCAAAGTGCAGATGGCCTGGGATCGCGACGGCGAACACAACGAGTACTCCAGTTGCTGGCTGCGGGTAGCCAGCGGCTGGGCTCACGACCGTTACGGTGCGGTGCTGATCCCGCGGGTCGGCATGGAGGTGCTGGTGGGCTTCGTCAATGGCGACGTGGATATGCCGCTGGTGATGGGCTGCCTGCCCAACGCGGCGAATCTGTTGCCCCTTGACCTGCCGGCGGAAAAGACCCGCAGCCTGTTCCGAAGCCAAAGCACCCCGGGCGGCGGAGGTTACAACGAGCTGCGTATCGAGGATCGCAAGGGCGCCGAGGAGATTTACCTGCGCGCCCAGCGCGACTGGACCCAGCACGTACTGCATGACCAGCACGTGCAGGTGGATAACCAGCGTCGGCTCAAGGTGGGTGGCGAATCGCATCACGAGCTGTTGGGTGAAGAGCAGCGCATCACCCATGGCAATCGCCTCGCGGAACTCAAGCAGGATGATCATCTGGTCGTCGCTGGCTCGCAGCAGGTGCGGGCCGGGCGGACCATCCAGATCGGCGCCGGGCAAAGCGTGGTCATCGATGCGGGCGCCAGCGTGACAATCCAGGCCGGAGGGCAATCGATCACGCTGTCGGCCGCCGGAATTTTCAGCAGTGTGCCGATCCAGGTTGGCGGTGCGCCCGCTGCCGTGCCGATGCCGTTGATGCCGGGTCTTACCGAAACGTTGTCAGCGGCTGTTGCTGCACCACTCAGTGGCGTACAGGTTGCCAGCCTCAAGCGCAGTGCGCCGTTTTGCGAGGAGTGTGAGCGCTGCAAGAACGGCCAGTGTGATATCCCCGGACACTCTCACCCTTAAATGGAATTTATCCCGATGTCTCAGTCCATGGTTCCCAGCGCCTGGCTCGCACAGTGGCCACTACAGCCCGAGGAGCGCCTCTACGCAGTGTTGGGCAGCGCCAGCGAAGCCAGGCCGCTTAATGCATGGCAAACCCTGGCACCGAGGAAATTGCCGCATTCGATATGGGCCGGTACGGCTTACGCCGAATGGGTCGACGTCATGCCTTATGTGGGCATTGTTGAGCCGGGCAGTGCCTTCCTTGATTGGGTCGCCAGCGCCGAGGCAACGGACTGGGGTTGGCTCGCGGTCTCGTCCAGCCCGCCGGAGACGGTGGCTGCGCACCTGCAAGGCCTGACCAAAGTGTGGTTGCCGGATGAGCAGGCGGTGTTTTTGCGTTTTTGGGATGGCGCTCAGTGGCTGCCCATTCTGCAGAAGCTCGGCGATGAGGCCGCACGCGTGTTGCCGGTGTTTCAGCGTTACCTGATCAATGGCCAGCCGCTGGCCGTCAGCACCGGCCCGGCCACGGCAGCCAAGGCCAGCCCATGGTGGCAAGTGCCGGCGTCGCTGCTTGAGCACTTGGCCGAGCACTCGCCGCAGGTGCTGATCGGCAACCTGCTGCAATGGCTCGAAGAACAGCGCCCGGACCTCTACACCGCGCTCAGGCCTGCGACCTTGCGGCACAAGGTCGCCTACTTTTCGCGCAGGCCCGACGTCAGCCCTCAAGCGCTGGCGGATTATCTGGCTTCAGAGTTGAGTTGAAGCCAGGGCCTGCTGCAGGTCCTCGATCAGGTCTTCAATCGCCTCGATGCCGACCGACAGGCGAATCATCTCCGGCTTCACGCCGGCCTTGGCCTGTTCCTGCTCGTTCATCTGCCGGTGAGTGGTGGACGCGGGGTGGCAGGCCAGGGATTTGGCATCGCCAATATTCACCAGCCGCTTGAAGATTTGCAGCGCATCGTAGAAACGCACGCCGGCGTCATAGCCGCCCTTCAAGCCGAATGACAGGATCGCCGAGGGTTTGCCCTGCATGTATTTCTGCGCCAAGGCGTGGTGCGGGTGGTCCGGCAGCCCGGCGTAGCTGACCCATTCCACCTCGGCGTGGCCTTGCAGGAATTGCGCAACCTTCAGCGCGTTTTCGGTATGGCGCTCCATGCGCAAGGCCAGGGTTTCCAGGCCTTGCAGCAACAAAAATGCATTCATTGGCGCCAGCGCAGCCCCGGTGTTGCGCAACGGCACGGTGCGGGTGCGGGCAATGAAGGCGGCGGGGCCGAACTTTTCCGTGTAGACCACCCCGTGGTAGGCCGGCTCCGGTTGGTTGAGGCCGGGGAATTTTTCCGGGTATCGGGTCCAGGGGAAGGTGCCGCTGTCGACGATTACACCGCCCAGGGAGTTGCCATGGCCACCCACGTACTTGGTGACCGAGTGCACCACGATGTCGGCGCCGAACTGAATCGGCTTGCACAGGATCGGCGTGGCCACGGTGTTATCCACCATCAGCGGTACGCCGCGCGCATGGGCGACATCGGCCAGGGCTTCAATGTCGATAATATTGCCTGCCGGGTTGCCGATGCTTTCGCAGTAGACCAGCTTGGTGTTGTCGTCGATCAGTTCGGCGATGGCCTGGGCAGAGTCGTCGCGGGCGAAGCGCACGTCGACGCCAAAGCTTGGCAGCAAGTGGGCGAACAAGGTGTAGGTGCCGCCGTAAAGCTGGGGCGTGGTGACGATATTGTCGCCCGCACGGGTGAGGGTCTGGATTGCATAGTTAATCGCCGCGCTACCGGCCGACACGGCCAGGGCGGCGATACCGCCTTCAAGGGCGGCAATGCGCTGCTCCAGCACGTCGTTGGTCGGGTTCATGATGCGTGTGTAGATGTTGCCGGGCACGTCCAGATTGAACAGGTCGGCGCCATGCTGGGCATTATCGAACTCGAAGGCGACGTTCTGGTAGATCGGCACGGCGACGGCCTTGGTGGTCGGGTCCGACTTGAAGCCGTGGTGCAATGCAATGGTGGCGTCTTTCATGATGCGGGTTGACCTCCTTGGATTCCAGGGTTGCCCCCAAGCAATGTGGGGGCTGGCTTGCCTGCGATGCCAGCACCGCGGTGTATGGGTAATACCGCGGTGATGCCATCGCAGGCAAGCCAGCTCCCACAGCAGCCATAGATTGTTTTCGGCAGTGCGCCTGCCTTTGCGACATAAGCACCGCCCGACACGCAGCCCTGCACCTTTGCCGCCGTAGAAGGTAAACTTCGCCCCCTGCGCAGGAGCAACCATGAATTATCGTCACGCCTTTCACGCCGGCAACCACGCCGATGTCTTCAAACACCTGACCTTGACCCGCCTCATCGCCCTGATGTCGCGCAAGGAGCAGCCGTTCGCCTACCTCGACACCCACGCCGGGATTGGCCTGTACGACTTGCAGGGCGACCAGGCCAACCGCACCGGCGAATACCTGGAAGGCATTGCGCGCCTGTGGGGCGAAAGCGACCTGCCGCCACTCACCGCCGACTACATGCGTGTGCTGCACGAGATGAACCCGGACGGCCAGCTGCGCTACTACCCAGGCTCGCCGGAGCTGGCGCGCCGCCTCACGCGGCCCCAGGACCGTGTATTGCTTAATGAGAAGCACCCGGAAGACGGCGTGCTGCTCAAGGACAACATGAAAGGCGATCGCCGGGTCAAAGTGCACTTGGGCGAAGGCTGGCATGTGCCACGTGCTTTGCTGCCAGTGCCGGAAAAACGCGCGTTGATGCTGATCGATCCGCCGTTTGAACAACTTGATGAGATGCAGCGCTGCGCGGCGTCCCTCAAGGAAGCGGTCAGCCGCATGCGCCAGACCGTCGCGGCGATCTGGTACCCGGTGAAGGACCAGCGCATGCTGCGGCGTTTCTATCAGGACCTGGCCGGCACCGGCGCGCCGAAGCTGCTGCGTGTGGAATTGCTGGTGCATCCGTTGGACACGCCCAACACCCTGACCGGCTCGGGCCTGGCGATTGCCAACCCGCCGTGGGGGCTGGAGGAGGAGCTTCGTGAGCTGCTGCCGTGGCTGTCCAAGAAACTTGGTCAGACCCAGGGTGGGTGGCAGATGGATTGGCTCATCGCTGAGTAATGAGTCGCCTGTCGGAACGCTATCGCGGGCAAGCCCGCTCCCACATTTGGAATGCATTCCAAGGTGGGAGCGGGCTTGCCCGCGATGCTTTTGGCGTCAGATAGGGCAGGTCACGCCGGTACCGCCGATGCCGCAATAGCCTTGCGGATTCTTCGCCAGGTACTGCTGGTGGTACGCCTCGGCGAAATACACCGTCGGGGCTTGTTCGATTTCAGTCGTGATCACACCCAGGCCCGCCTTGTTCAATTCAGCCTGATAGGCATCGGCGCTGGCCTTGGCCGCTTCCAGATGCTCAGGTTTCACCGCGTAGATCACCGAGCGGTATTGGGTGCCGATGTCGTTGCCCTGGCGCATGCCCTGGGTGGGGTTGTGCAACTCCCAGAACATTTTCAGCAGTTCTTCATAGCTGATCTTGTCCTGGTCAAACACAACCAGTACCACCTCGCTGTGGCCGGTCAGGCCCGAGCAGACTTCTTCGTAGGTCGGGTTCGGCGTGTAGCCACCGGCGTAACCGACCACGGTGCTGACCACGCCGTCGCGCTGCCAGAACCGCCGTTCGGCACCCCAGAAGCAACCGAGGCCGAAGATCGCAAACTCTACGTTGTCGACAAAGGGGCCAAGCAGCGGGTTGCCGTTGACGAAGTGGGTTTCGGGCAGGTTCATCGGCGTTTCACGGCCAGGCAAAGCTTGTTCTTGAGTCGGCAGCACGTTTTTGTTCACCAGAATTTCCGAGCGCAAGACCATGATCAGTCCTCTCAGTCAGATTGAGTTATGTATTAAGACAGACAGCCAGTGTGCCCGAGTGTTACAGCGCTGTCAGGCGATTGGCCCGCGCGGATAGCGTTTAAGCTTTTCCAACAGATCTGCGCCGGGGATCGGCCGGTCGAACAGGTAGCCCTGGCCCACATCGCAGCGATGGCGGCGCAGGAACGCCAGCTGTTCGGCCGTCTCGATGCCCTCGGCCACTACCTTGAGCTTGAGGTTATGGGCCATGGCGATGACCGCCGAGGTGATCTCCATGTCGTCCTGGTTGTCCGGGATTTCGTGGATAAAGCTGCGATCGATCTTGATGATGTCGATGGGGAATTTTTTCAGGTAGCTCAGCGACGAGTAGCCGGTGCCGAAGTCGTCCATGGCCAGGGTCAGGCCGAAGCTCTTGAGCTGGTCGAGTTGAAGGCGCGTGTCTTCGGTGGCTTCGAGCAGCAAGCCTTCGGTCAACTCCAGCTCCAGCAGGTTGGCCGGCAGTTGTTCTTCCTTGAGGATGGTGGCGATCGACGCCACCAGGTCCGGGTCGGAGAACTGCTTGGGCGACAGGTTGATCGCCACCTGCAGATTGCCCATGCCGCCTGCGCTCAACTGCTTGCTCATGCGGCAGGCCTGGCGCGCGATCCATTTGCCGATGGGGATGATCAACCCGGTTTCTTCGGCCACGCTGATGAACTGGTCCGGGCGGATCATGCCCTTTTCCGGGTGATTCCAGCGCAGCAGCGCTTCCATGCCCAGCAAGCGGCCGCTGCGCAGGCACAGTTTGGGCTGGTAGAACACGTCCAGCTCGTTTTGGGTCAGGGCGCGGCGCAGGTTGTTTTCCACGAACAGCTTGTAACTGGCCTCGGCGTTCAGGGCCTCGGTGAAGACCTGCACCTGATGTTTGCCGTTGGCCTTGGCCTTGTGCAGGGCCAAACCGGCGTTACGCATCAGGGTCTGTGGGTCGCGGCCGTGCAGCGGTGCACAGGCCAGGCCCACGGAGCCGGTGACGCTGATCAACTGGTTGTCGACAAACATCGGCTTGTCGAGGGTGGTCAGCAATTGGCTGGCCACCTGTTGGCCGGTCTCAAGGTCGGTATCGTCCAGCAACACCGCAAACTCGTTACTGGCAAAACGCGCCAGGCTGCCACCGGCACTCAGGCTGTTGCGCAGGCGCCGGGCCAGGCTGATCAGCAGTTTGTCACCGGTCTGGTGACCGAGGCTGTCGTTGATGCGCTTGAAGTTGTCGATGTCCACCAGCAGCAGGCTGATCGGGCTGTCGCTGTCGCGGGCGAAGCGTTCATCAAGGTTGCGAATAAACGCCGGGCGGTTGCCCAGGTTGGTCAGGTTATCGGTGTAGGCCAGGCGCTCGATACGCTGCTGCGCGAGCTTGGTCTGGGTGATGTCTTCGTAGATGCCGATGTAGTGGGTCAACTCACGGTTGTCGCCATACACCTTGGAGATCGACAGCTGGCCCCAATAGGGTTCCAGGTTTTTGCGCCGGCTCTTGAATTCACCCTGCCAGCTGTTGCTCTTGGCCAGGCTCGACGGCGCGTCGAACAGCAGTTCGCTGAGGTTTTCCAGGGCCGGCAACTGTGCCAGGCGGTGGCCGTGGACTTCTTCGGCACTGTACTGGGTGATCGCGGTAAAGCTTGGGTTGACGTACTCCACCACGCCGTCGCAATTGACCAGCAGAAAGGCGTTGGCGCTTTGTTCCACCGCGCGCTGGAACAGGTGCAAGGCGCTGGTGGCGGTGCGGCGGTTGTGGTTATTGATCACTTGCGCGAACTGGTCCGCCAGCTCGCCGGCAAAGGCGATCTCATCCGACTGCCAGGCACGCGAGCTGCCACTTTGCTCCAGGCACAACACACCGACGACCTGACCATCTACGCGGATGCTGGCGTCGAGCATGGCGTGGACGTCCTTGGCGCGCAGGCTCTCGGCCATTTCCCGGGTGCGCGGGTCACGCATCGCGTGGGTGGCGTCGATGGCACGGCTCGAATGCAGGGCTTCCAGGTAATCCGGGAAGTTGCTGGCGTCAATCGCTTCGGGCAAGTGGTGCTGCTGGTCTTCGCGGTGGTAGGCCGAGATCGGCACCAGGCGCTGGCCTTCGAGGTTCCAGATGCTGGCGCAGTCGATCTGGTAGATATCGCAGGCACTGCGGGTGATCAGCTCGGCGGCTTCTTGCAGCGAATTCGGCGTGGTGTAGCGCTGGCGCGCCAGCAGCAGGATCAGCTCCTGTTGGGCGCGTACCCGTTCAAGGTGCTGCAACTGTTCCTGCTGGGCACGCTGGTTGAGTTCCAGGGCAATCTGCAGGCGGCTGTTCTGGTTTTCCAGGTCGGCGGTCGGGGCGGCGGTGGGGATTTCGCTGAACAGGCCGTCGACCACCATCAGGTAGCCGCGCAACAGGTGGCGATTGTGTTGTTTATACGCCTCGCCCATCTCCAGCAGGCTCAATGGCCCATCGTTGGTGTGCAGGGTGTAGCGCACCAGGTAATGCGGGCTATGGGCCAACTGCTGCTGGATGGTGTCGTGCAGTTGATAGCGCGCCTGGGGTTCCATCAGGCTGGCGTAGGGGGTGCCGATCAAGGCGCACAGTTCCACCGCCGGCAGGCCGAATTGGCGCTCGCAATTGGGGTCCAGGTACAGCAGCGCCCAGCTTGCCTCATTAAGCCGCTCGAAACGCAGCATACCGAGGCGCGAAGGCACCGGTAATTGCGTCACTACCTCGGCCGCCATACGGGCGACATCGGGTTGGCTTTTCATGGGGGAAACTCGCTTGGGAAGATGCGCACGGCGCCGGGCTCACGCCCTCTTTACTGTCACCTGCGGCAAGGTTGCATCATGCAGCACGCACTGACAAGAGAGGATGAAGGCTAAGTGCTATAACCCTGTTATCGGCCGCGTGGGGGATTTCTGCAATCGGGGTGATGGAAGGTGTACAAACCTGTTTTGCGTGTTCAACAGACACCCAAAAAAAGCCCCGCCAAGTGGCGGGGTTGAGGTACGAGCGTGGCGCTCGGAAATCGGTAGTGCCAGGCCTCCCCGGTGACAGGGAGGCCCGTTTGAGGCTTATAGCAAGATGGTGCGGATGTCGTTGAGCAGTTGGCTCAGACGCTGCGTGAAGCGGGCAGCAGCAGCGCCGTTGATCACACGGTGATCGTAGGACAACGACAGCGGCAGCATCAGCTTCGGCTGGAACGCTTTACCGTCCCACACAGGCTGGATAGTGGCCTTGGACACACCCAGGATCGCCACTTCCGGCGCGTTGACGATTGGCGTGAAGCCAGTACCGCCAATGTGACCGAGGCTGGAGATCGTGAAGCAAGCGCCTTGCATGTCGTCGGCGGTGAGCTTCTTGTCGCGGGCCTTGGCAGCCAGCGCAGCAGCTTCAGCGGCGAGTTGCAGCAGGCTCTTCTGATCAACGTTCTTGATCACAGGAACCAGCAGGCCGTCCGGGGTATCCACGGCGAAACCTACGTTCACGTACTTCTTGCGAATGATCGCCTTGCCGCTTGGTGCCAGCGAACTGTTGAAGTCCGGCAGCTCCTTGAGCAGGTGCGCGCACGCCTTGAGCAACAGTGGCAGCACGGTCAGTTTCACACCGGCTTTTTCGGCCACGGCTTTCTGCGCAACGCGGAACGCTTCCAGGTCGGTGATATCGGCCTGGTCGAACTGAGTCACGTGCGGGATGTTCAGCCAGCTGCGGTGCAGGCTCGACGCGCCGATTTGCATCAGGCGGGTCATCGGCACTTCTTCGGTTTCGCCGAAGCGGCTGAAGTCCACGACCGGGATCGGTGGAATGCCCGAGCCGCCCGTAGCAGCGCCGGCAGCCGGAGCTTCCTTGGCTTTCTGCATCATGGCTTTGACGTACACCTGCACGTCTTCTTTGAGCACACGACCGTGCGGGCCGGTGGCCGACACAGCGTTGAGCTCAACGCCGAACTCACGGGCCAGCTGACGCACGGCAGGGCCGGCGTGAACCTTGGCACCGCTTGGCGCAGGTGCAGGCGCAGCCGCCGGAGCCGGTGCGGCCTCGGCTTTTGCAGCAGGTGCAGGAGCGGCAGCCGCCGGAGCAGCTTCAGCCTTGGCAGCCGGAGCAGCAGCCGGTGCTGGCGCAGCAGCAGGTGCAGCGCCTTGTACTTTGAGCTTGAGGATGAAGTCGCCAGTGCCGACTTCGTCTTCCAGCTTGACCGCGATGCTTTCCACTACGCCGGCAGCCGGCGATGGGATTTCCATGGAGGCCTTGTCGGACTCCAGGGTGATCAGTGACTGGTCGGCTTCGACGGTGTCGCCGACCTTGACCAGCAGCTCGATGATCTTGGCCTTGCCCGACGAGCCGATGTCCGGAACATGAATGTCCTGGACAGTGGCAGCGGCCGGAGCAGCAGCCGGGGCCGCAGGGGCCTCGGCAGCAGCAGGTTTTTCAGCGGCAGGTGCGGGTGCAGCAGCGGCAGCCGGGGCTGGCGCAGGGGCCGCATCAGCGGCGCCTTCGATTTCCAGTTCCAGCAGTTCGTCGCCTTCTTTCAGGCGGTCGCCCAGCTTCACTTTCAGGCTCTTGACCACGCCGGCCTTGGGAGCAGGGATTTCCATGCTCGCCTTGTCCGACTCCAGGGTCAGGATGCTCTGGTCGGCTTCGACGGTGTCGCCGACCTTCACAAACAGCTCGATTACTTCACCTTCACCGCTGCCGATGTCAGGTACGCGAATGAGTTCGCTCACAAAAAATCTCCTCAGCAGTCCAGTGGGTTGCGTTTTTCCGGGTTGATCCCGAACTTGACGATAGCGTCAGCCACCACCTTAGGTTCGATCTCACCACGGTCAGCCAAGGCTTCCAGGGCTGCCAACACCACGAAGTGACGGTCAACTTCGAAGAAGTGACGCAGCTTTTTGCGGCTGTCACTGCGGCCGAAACCGTCGGTGCCCAGGACTTTGAATTCCTTGGACGGGACCCACTGGCGAATCTGTTCAGCAAACAGCTTCATGTAGTCGGTAGAGGCAATGACTGGACCTTTACGGCCGGCCAGGCACTCTTCGACGTAGCTCTTGGCTGGTTTCTGACCTGGGTGCAGGCGGTTGTTGCGCTCGACTGCCAGGCCGTCGCGACGCAGTTCGTTGAAGCTGGTAACGCTCCACACGTCAGCGCCGACGTTGAACTCTTCACGCAGGATCTTCGCCGCTTCACGCACTTCACGCAGGATGGTGCCGGAGCCCATCAGCTGCACGTGGTGCGCCGCTTCCTTGGTGTCTTCTTCGAGCAGGTACATGCCCTTGATGATGCCTTCCTCAACACCGGCCGGCATGGCTGGCTGCTGGTAGGACTCGTTCATCACAGTGATGTAGTAGAAAACGTCCTGCTGCTCTTCGGTCATCTTCTTCATGCCGTCCTGGATGATCACCGCCAGCTCATAGCCGTAGGTTGGATCAAAGGTGCGGCAGTTCGGGATGGTGGCAGCCAGGATGTGGCTGTGACCGTCTTCGTGTTGCAGGCCTTCGCCGTTCAGCGTGGTCCGGCCGGCGGTGCCGCCGATCAGGAAGCCACGGGTACGGCTGTCGCCTGCTGCCCATGCCAGGTCGCCGATACGCTGGAAGCCGAACATCGAGTAGAAGATGTAGAACGGCAGCATCGGCTGGTTGTGGCTGGAGTACGAAGTACCGGCAGCGATGAAGGAGCTCATGGCGCCCGCTTCGTTGATGCCTTCTTCGAGGATCTGGCCCTTCTTGTCTTCCTTGTAGAACATCACCTGGTCTTTATCGACTGGCTCGTAGAGCTGGCCGACGGAGGAGTAGATGCCCAACTGACGGAACATGCCTTCCATACCGAAGGTACGGGCTTCGTCCGGGATGATCGGGACGATGCGCGAACCGATTTCCTTGTCCTTGACCAGCTGCGCCAGGATGCGCACGAAAGCCATGGTGGTGGAGATTTCACGGTCGCCCGAGCCGTCCAGGATAGCCTTGAGGGTATCGAGTGGCGGAGTCGGGATGTCGAAAGACTTGGCGCGGCGCTGTGGCACGAAACCGCCCAGTGCAGTGCGACGCTCGCTGAGGTAGCGGGCTTCGGCGCTGTTTGGCTCCGGCTTGAAGAACGGCAGGTTTTCCAGCTCTTCATCCTTGACCGGGATGTCGAAGCGATCGCGGAACAGCTTCAGGCTTTCAACATCAACTTTCTTGGTGTTGTGCGCAGTGTTCTTCGCTTCGCCGGCACCGGTGCCATAACCTTTGATGGTCTTGGCCAGGATGACAGTCGGTTGTTCTTTGTGGTTGACCGCTTCGTGGTACGCCGCGTAGACCTTGTACGGGTCGTGGCCGCCACGGTTGAGTTTCCAGATCTCGTCGTCGGACAGGTCTGCAACCATTGCCTTGAGTTCAGGCGTGTTGAAGAAGTGTTCACGTACGAACGCGCCGTCTTTGGCTTTGTAGTTCTGGTACTCGCCGTCGATGACTTCGTCCATGCGACGTTGCAGGATACCGTCGACGTCCTTGGCCAGCAGTGGGTCCCAGAAACGGCCCCAGATGACTTTGGTCACGTTCCACTGAGCACCGCGGAACACGCCTTCGAGTTCCTGGATGATCTTGCCGTTGCCGCGAACCGGGCCGTCGAGGCGCTGCAGGTTGCAGTTGATGACGAAGATCAGGTTGTCGAGCTTCTCGCGGCCGGCCAGGGAGATGGCGCCCAGGGATTCCGGCTCGTCACACTCGCCGTCGCCCAGGAAGCACCAGACTTTCTGCTTGCCTTCAGGGATGAAGCCACGGGCTTCCAGGTACTTCATGAAGCGTGCCTGGTAGATCGCCTGGATCGGGCCAAGGCCCATGGATACTGTCGGGAACTGCCAGAAATCAGGCATCAGCCAAGGGTGCGGGTACGACGACAGGCCGTTACCGTCCACTTCCTGGCGGAAGTTGTTCATGTGTTCTTCGGTGATGCGGCCTTCCATGAACGCACGGGCATAGACGCCTGGCGAGGTGTGGCCCTGGAAGTAGATCAGGTCGCCGCCGTGTTCGTCGGTCGGGGCCTGGAAGAAGTAGTTGAAGCCGATGTCATACAGGGTTGCGCTGGAAGCGAAGCTGGAGATGTGACCGCCCAGGTCAGAATCTTTCAAGTTCGTGCGCATTACCATCGCCATGGCGTTCCAACGTACCAGCGAGCGAATGCGGCGTTCCATGAACAGGTCGCCAGGCATGCGTGCTTCGTGGGTAACGGGGATGGTGTTGCGGTATGGCGTGGTGATGGCGTAAGGCAATTGCGAGCCGCTGCGGGTCGCGAGTTCGCCCATACGGGTCATCAAATAATGAGCACGGTCTTCGCCTTCTTTGTCGAGAACCGATTCCAGGGCGTCCAGCCATTCCTGGGTTTCGACGGGATCGAGGTCTTGCATGGCTTGCTCCAGGGCGGAAAGGCTACCAGAATCGGTTGCCTGAAGTTTGCGACTGGCCTTGTGGGCAGACGACATAAATTCTTGGATGGCCGAAGGTTGCTTCGGCGTCCTGTAGTTTTACTACAAATCGTCGGCCATTTCAGCCTTTCGAATGTATATACGAGTAGTAAAACTACACAAGACTGAGCGTATGGCTCGGTCTGGCTGGTGAGCATAATCGTTATTGTTGATCATTTGCGAACAAGAAAAGGTGAAAGTTTGATGCTGGCTGCCAAGATGAAATTAATTTCAGCTATTTCTAACCTTTGTTCGACAGTCCTTCACCAAGCGTGGTTCTTGCCTTCACAACCACATGCCTTTCGCGCGCCGATCAAGGATAGACCATGAGCCTTCCAACGCTGGCCGAACTGCCGGCCATTCTCTTGCCTTTTGCCCAGCGGGCCGAGCAGTCATTTCGTGACGCAGTGGCCGCGCTGGACGCCGATCATGGACTTTCTGCGTGGACGCCGCAACGGTGGGCCGACTTTGCCCGGGTGTGCGCCGCCAGTGATTTCGTCATTGAACAGAGTGTTCGTGACCCTTTGATGTTGCTTGAACTGGTGGCCTGGGGCGAGCTGGACCGCGGCTTTGCGCCCGGTGAGCTGTGCAGTCAGATCGCCGGTGCCGTGCAACAGGCCGAAACAGAAGATGAGTTGGGCCGGGTGCTGCGCCGCCAACGCACGCGTCAGCAAGTGCGCATTATCTGGCGCGACCTGACCCGACAGGCGGACCTGGTGCAAACCTGTCGCGACCTTTCCGACATGGCCGACGCCAGCATCGACCAGGCTTACCAGTGGCTGTACCAGCGCCACTGCGTACAGTTCGGCACGCCCACTGGCCGGCGCAGCGGCGAAGCCCAGCACATGGTCATCCTCGGCATGGGCAAGCTCGGCGCGGTGGAGTTGAACCTGTCATCGGACATCGACCTGATCTTCGCTTACCCCGAAGGCGGCGAGACGGTGGGCGTGAAGCGCGCGCTGGACAACCAGGAGTTTTTCATTCGACTTGGTCAAAAACTGATCAAGGCGCTCGACCCGATGACGGTCGATGGTTTTGTGTTCCGTGTCGACATGCGCCTGCGGCCCTATGGTTCAGCCGGTGCGTTGGTGCTCAGCTTCAATGCGCTGGAGCAGTACTACCAGGATCAGGGCCGCGACTGGGAACGCTACGCCATGATCAAGGCGCGCGTGGTGGCCGGCGACCAGGTGGCCGGCGCGCAATTGCTGGATATGCTGCGCCCGTTCGTTTACCGCCGTTACCTGGATTTTTCTGCGATTGAAGCATTGCGCACCATGAAACAGCTGATCCAGCAGGAAGTGCGGCGCAAGGGCATGGCCGAGAATATCAAGCTGGGCTCGGGCGGCATCCGCGAGGTGGAATTTATCGCCCAGGCGTTCCAGTTGATCCACGGTGGCCGCGACCTGAGCCTGCAGCAGCGGCCGTTGCTGATGGTGCTCGGCACGCTGGAAGGCCAGGGCTACTTGCCGCCTGCGGTGATCGCCGAACTGCGCAATGGCTATGAATTCCTGCGCTATACCGAGCACGCGATCCAGGCGATTGCCGACCGTCAGACGCAAATGCTGCCGGACAGCCCCGAAGATCAGGCGCGCATTGCCTTTATGCTGGGCTTTGTCGACTGGGCCGCGTTCCATGAGCGCCTGATGTATTGGCGTGGCCGGGTGGACTGGCACTTCCGTCAGGTGATTGCTGATCCTGACGAAGAAGAAGGCGAAGAAAGCGAGCTGGTGGTGGGCGGGGAGTGGTTACCGTTGTGGGAAGAGTCCCAGGACGAAGACGCCGCTTGTCGCCAACTGGCCGAGGGTGGTTTTACTGACGCGTCCAAAGCCCTCAAAGCCCTGGCTGGCCTGCGTGGCAGCCCGCAGTTGCGCGCCATGCAGCGCCTCGGTCGCGAGCGGCTCGACGCCTTTATCCCGCGCCTGCTGGCCCAGGCCGTCGAGCACGCCAACCCGGACCTGGTGCTCGAGCGCGTGCTGCCGCTGGTGGAGGCTGTGGCGCGACGTTCTGCTTACCTGGTGCTGCTGACCCAAAACCCCGATGCCCTGCGCCGCTTGTTGACGCTGTGCGCCGCCAGCCCGTGGATTGCCGAGCAAATCACGCGCTTCCCGCTGCTGCTCGATGAGTTGCTCAACGAAGGCCGCCTGTTCAAGCCACCTTTGGCGCCGGAGCTCGCCGCTGAGCTGCGTGAGCGCCTCACACGCATCCCCGAAGATGACCTTGAACAACAGATGGAGGCCTTGCGTCACTTCAAACTGGCCCACCGCCTGCGTGTAGCCGCTTCGGAAATCGCCGGCAGCCTGCCGTTGATGAAGGTCAGCGACTATTTGACCTGGCTCGCCGAAGCTATCCTCGAACAAGTGCTGGCCCTGGCCTGGCGCCAGACGGTCGCCCGTCATGGCTCACCGCAGCGCGTGGACGGCAGCCTGTGCGACCCGGGGTTCATCATTGTGGGTTACGGGAAAGTCGGCGGCATCGAGCTGGGGCATGGCTCGGACCTTGACCTGGTGTTCATCCACGACGGAGATCCCCAGGCCGAGACCGATGGCGCCAAACCCATCGACGGCGCGCAGTTCTTTACGCGTCTGGGCCAGCGGATCATTCACCTGCTCACCACCCAGACCAACTCCGGCCAATTGTATGAAGTGGACATGCGCCTGCGACCTTCCGGCGCCTCCGGTTTGCTGGTCAGCTCGTTGGGGGCGTTTGAGCGCTACCAGGAAAATGAAGCCTGGACTTGGGAGCATCAGGCCCTGATCCGCGCGCGGGTGCTGGTGGGCAGTCAGGATGTGGGCCATGCGTTCGAGCAGGTACGCGCTAACGTACTGGGGCGTGAACGTGACTTGGCGAAGCTGCGCCAGGAGGTCAGCGAGATGCGCGCCAAGATGCGCGATAACCTGGGCACCAAGGCGACGGCTGCCGGGACGGGGGCGAACGCCTTCGAGCCGACGACCGTGTTCGACCTCAAGCAAGACGCCGGTGGTATCGTCGATATTGAATTTATGGTGCAATACGCGGCTTTGGCGTGGTCTGCGCAACATCCATCGTTGCTGCGCTATACCGACAATATCCGCATTCTGGAAGGCCTGGAGCAGGTCGGGCTGATGCCCGCTGCCGATGCCCATCTGCTGCGGGAGGTGTATAAGGCCTACCGTTCCGCCGCGCACCGCCAGGCCTTGCAAAACGAGGCCGGCACGGTAGCCGGGGATCAGTTCGCCGACGAACGGCGCCAGGTGAAGCGAATCTGGAATGAACTGGGGTTAAGCTGAAACTCGATTAAATGTGGGATGCCAATCTAATGTGGACACACAGCTTTGTGTGGGAGCCGGGCTTGCCCGCGATGCAGACGCCTCGGTTTATCAGTGATACCGAGTTGATGCCTTCGCAGGCAAGCCAGCTCCCACATAAGCCAGCTCTGACACAAAGTGGCTACCGTGACCTACAGTAAATAACGATGCGGGGAGGCATAAGCCTCCCCGCATCGTTTGTGGAAACTACATGAATATTCTGATCGTTGGGCCTAGTTGGGTCGGTGACATGGTGATGGCGCAGACACTGTTCCAGTGCCTCAAGCAACGTCATCCCGACTGCCAAATCGACGTGCTCGCCCCTGAGTGGAGCCGGCCGATCCTCGAGCGCATGCCCGAAGTGCGCACGGCCTTGAGCTTCCCGCTCGGCCATGGCGCCCTTGAATTGGCGACGCGCCGACGCATCGGTAAATCCATGGTCGGCCAGTACGACCAGGCGATTTTGCTGCCCAACTCGCTCAAGTCGGCGTTGGTGCCGTACTTTGCCGGCATCCCCAAGCGTACCGGCTGGCGCGGCGAGTTTCGCTACGTGTTGCTTAATGACGTGCGCACCCTCGACAAGGCGCGCTACCCGCTGATGATCGAACGTTTCATGGCGCTGGCCTACGAGCCCGGCGCCGAGTTGCCCACGCCGTACCCGCGCCCGAGCCTGCAGATCGATCCGGTGAGCCGTGACGCGGCGCTGGCCAAGTTCGGCCTGGCGCTTGACCGTCCAGTGCTGGCGCTGTGCCCCGGCGCCGAGTTTGGCGAGTCCAAGCGCTGGCCGTCGGAGCATTACGCCAAAGTCGCCGAGATGAAGATTCGCGAAGGCTGGCAGGTGTGGCTGTTTGGTTCGAAGAAGGATCACCCGGTCGGCGAAGACATTCGCCAGCGCCTGATCCCCGGCCTGCGTGAAGAAGCGGTGAACCTCAGTGGCGACACGTCGCTGGCCGAGGCTATCGATTTACTCTCCTGCGCCGATTCGGTGGTGTCCAACGACTCCGGCCTGATGCACGTGGCGGCCGCGCTGAACCGCCCCTTGGTGGCGGTGTATGGCTCGACGTCGCCCGGTTTTACCCCGCCTTTGGCCGACAAGGTTGAGGTGGTGCGCCTGGGCCTGGATTGCAGCCCGTGCTTTGAGCGTACCTGCCGTTTTGGCCATTACAACTGCATGCGTCAGTTGCTGCCGCAGCCAGTGAATGAAGCCTTGCAGCGGTTGCAGGGTTCCGCGGTCGAGGTTCGCTAGTTTGCGCGTATTGGTAGTCAAGACCTCATCCCTGGGCGATGTGATCCACGCCTTGCCGGCACTGACCGACGCGGCGCGGGCGATCCCTGGCATCCGCTTTGACTGGGTGGTGGAAGAAGGCTTTGCCGAGATTCCCACCTGGCACCCAGCCGTGGACAAAGTGATCCCGGTGGCGATTCGTCGCTGGCGCAAGAACATCTGGCAAACCATCAAGAGCGGTGAATGGCGGCGCTTCAAGCAGAGCGTGCAGTCGACCAAATACGATTTGGTGATCGATGCCCAAGGGCTGCTCAAAAGCGCCTGGCTGACGCGCTATGTACGCGCGCCGGTGGCCGGTTTTGATAAGAATTCTGCCCGTGAACCGATGGCTGCGCGTTTCTACTCGCGCCGGCTGGCCGTGGCCCGTGGGCAGCATGCGGTAGAACGCTTGCGCCAGCTGTTCGCCGTGGCGTTGGGTTATGACTTGCCCAAAGGCCTGGGCGATTACGGCCTGAGCGTCGACAAGTTGCTCGGCCTGCCGCCGAAAAAACCCTTTGTACTGCTGCTGCATGGCACCACCTGGGACACCAAGCACTGGCCCGAAGCCTACTGGCGTGAGCTGGCCGAACACATGGGCCGCCTGGGTGTGGACGTGAAATTGCCATGGGGCAATGCCGCCGAAAAGGCCCGCGCCGAGCGTCTGGCCCAAGGCCTGCAAAACGCCGAAGTGCTGCCCAAACTCAACCTGGCCGGCGTCGCCCGTGTGCTGGCCGGTGCCCGCGCCTGTGTGGCGGTGGACACGGGCCTGGGCCACTTGGCCGCTGCGCTGGACGTGCCGACCATCTCCCTGTTCGGTCCCACCAACCCGGGCCTGACGGGCGCCTACGGCAAAGGCCAGATTCACTTGGCCAGCGACTTCCCATGCGCACCGTGCCTGCAAAAAACCTGTACCTATCAACCGACGGCCGACGACCTGCGTCGGTTCGACATCACGCGCGAGTCGCCCCTGTGCTTCACGCGCTTGAATCCTGAGCGTGTGGCAAACCGACTGAGCACGTTGTTATTGGCTGAGGAGCTGCACTGATGCAACTGGCTTTTGTTTTGTACAAATATTTCCCCTTCGGTGGCCTGCAGCGCGACTTCATGCGCATCGCCCTGGAGTGCCAGCAGCGCGGCCATACGATTCGGGTCTACACGCTGATCTGGGAAGGCGAGATTCCGCCCGGCTTTGAAGTGCTGGTGGCGCCGGTCAAGGCGTTCTTCAACCATCGGCGCAACGAGAAACTGTTGGCCTGGATGGAAGCTGACCTGGCCAAGCGCCCGGTGGACCGTTTGATCGGTTTTAACAAAATGCCCGGCCTGGACGTGTACTACGCCGCCGACGGCTGCTTTGAAGACAAGGCGCAAAACCTGCGTCACTCGCTGTACAAAAGCTTTGGCCGTTACAAGCACTTTGCCGAGTACGAACGTGCGGTGTTCGCCAAAGACGCCAAGACCGAAGTGTTGATGATCTCCGAAGTGCAGCAACCGCTGTTCATTAAGCATTACGACACGCCGCTGGAGCGCTTCCACCTGCTGCCGCCGGGCATTGCCCAGGACCGCCGCGCGCCGCCAAATGCGGCCGAAATCCGCGAAGGTTTCCGCAAGGAGTTCAACCTGCGCGACGACGAGTTGCTGCTGGTACAAATCGGTTCCGGCTTCAAGACCAAGGGCGTCGACCGCAGCCTCAAGGCCGTGGCCGCGCTACCGACCGAGCTTAAAAAACGTACGCGCCTGTTTGTAATCGGCCAGGACGACCCCAAAGTATTCCAGTTGCAGAGCGCCACGTTGGGGCTGGGCGATAACGTGCAGTTCCTCAAGGGCCGCAGCGATATCCCGCGTTTCCTGCTGGGCGCCGACCTGTTGATTCACCCGGCGTACAACGAAAATACCGGTACCGTGTTGCTCGAAGCCCTGGTGGCCGGGTTGCCGGTGCTGGTCTCGGCGGTGTGTGGGTATGCCCACTACATTGGCGAAGCCGACAGCGGGCTGGTGCTGGATGAGCCGTTTGAACAAGCGCAGCTCAACCAGTACCTCACGCACATGCTTACCGACACTGCACAGCGCGCGGCCTGGGGCCGTAATGGTTTGGCCTTCGCCGAGACGGCCGACCTCTACAGCATGCCGCAGCACGCGGCAGATGTGATTCTGGCGGAGCCGAAACGATGAAGTTGATTCTTGCCGAACCGTTCAAGACCTTATGGGCCGGGCGTGACGCCTTTGCCGAAGTCGAGAAACTGCAAGGCCAGGTATTTCGTGAACTGGCGGCGCGTCGCACCTTGCGTACCGAGGTGGAGGGCCGCCCGTATTTCGTGAAAATCCACCGTGGCATCGGTTGGGGCGAGATCTTCAAGAACCTGATCACCGCCAAGCTGCCGGTGCTGGGTGCCGGCCTGGAATGGTCGGCCATCCACCGCTTGCAGGAACTGGGTGTGCCGACCATGACCGGCGTGGCCTTCGGTGAAAAAGGCAGCAACCCGGCCGACCAGCACTCGTTCATCATCACCGAAGAACTGGCCCCGACCATCAGCCTGGAAGACCTGACCGTCAACTGGGTGGCCGAGCCGCCGGCACCGGCATTGCGCCATGCGCTCACCGCTGAACTGGCGCGCATGGTCGGCGACATGCACCGTGGCGGCGTCAATCACCGCGACTGCTACCTGTGCCACTTCCTGCTGGATACGTCCCGGCCGATCGATGCGCGCACCATCAAGCTTTCAGTGATCGACCTGCACCGTGCCCAATTGCGTGCCCATCTGCCGCTGCGCTGGCGCGACAAGGACTTGTCCGCGCTGTACTACTCGGCGCTGGACATCGGCCTGACTCAGCGCGACAAACTGCGCTTTCTCAAAGGCTACTTCCGCCAGCCGCTGCGCCAGATCCTGGCCGAGCAGTCGGCGTCCCTGAGCTTGTTGCAGCGCAAGGCCGACAAGCTGTATGCGCGCAAGCAACGCCTGGGGGATGCGATCTGATGGCGGGTTGGAACCTGGAACCTGCTTACGCCGCCCTGGCGGATGACTTTGGTAGCCTGGAGGCGGTGTTTGCCTTGCAGGGTGAGCGACTGACGCGCGACCCCTTGTCGGAAGTGATTCGGGTGGAGCGTGGCGGGGTCAATTACTACGTCAAACGCTACGTAGGCGCCGGCAAAGGCTTGCGCCGTTACCTGGGCAAACCTCGGGTGAAGTCCGAATGGCAGAACCTCAAGCGCTTCGCCAAGTGGGGGATTCCCACCGCCGACGTGGTGGCCTGGGGCCTTGAGCGCAAGGGTTTGGCCTATGCGCGCGGGGCGATGATTACCCGCGAGCTGCCCAAGACCGAAGACCTGTCGGTGCTGGCCGATCGTAACGATCCGTGCTTGAAAGACCCCCAGTGGGTCAACGTGATCAGCCGTCAGCTCGCCGAATACACGCGCACGATGCATGAACACCGCTTTACCCATAACGACTTGAAGTGGCGCAACCTGCTGGTTGACGATAACCGTACGCTGTACCTGATCGATTGCCCGAACGGCGATTTCTGGCGCGGTTTCTGGCTCAAGTACCGTATTACCAAGGACCTGGCCTGCCTGGATAAAGTCGCCAAGTATCACTTGTCGGCCACCCAGCGCCTGCGTTTCTACATGCAATACCGCCAACGTACGCACCTGACGGCTTCGGACAAACAGCGAATCCGTCACGTGGTGAAGTTTTTCGAGGGGCGCGAATGACTGATTTCCTGGCGGCCGATGATCGCGCATTGCTTGCGCGCCACGGCCTGGCTGACTTCGATGCGCTGTGGGCCAGGCAACTGGACGCGGTGGATGAACCCAATACCAGCGACGGCGGCTGGAGCAGCGTGTTTCGCCTGGAGCTTGATGGCCAGGGTTACTACCTCAAGCGCCAGAGCAACTACCTGACGCGCACGCTCAGCAAGCCGTTTGGCGAGCCGACGTTTGCCCGCGAGTTCCGTAATATCAGCCGCTACCGGAAGCTGGGCATTCCGGCGTTGCAGGCGGCGTTTTTCGGTGAGCGCAAGGTTGAAGGCGAGCGCCGCGCGATGTTGCTGACCCGAGCCCTGGATGGCTGGAATGACCTGGATTCACTGCTCGAACAATGGCCGCAGCTGAGTGACGACCAGCACCGTGCGATCTTGCTGGCCTGTGGTCAGCTGGCGCGCCACCTGCACAGCGTAGGGCAAGTGCATGGCTGTTTTTACCCCAAGCATATTTTCCTGCAACCGCTCGGAGACGGTTATGCCGCGCAGTTGATCGACCTGGAGAAAACCCGCCCGCTGCTGTTCGGCCGGCGTGATCGGATCAAGGACCTGGAGCCGTTGCTGCGCCGCGCGCCGCAGTGGTCGGATGCGCAAGTGCGGCAACTGCTGGCGGCGTATCTGGACCAGCCTGAAGACAGTGCGCTGGTGGGCGCCTGGTTCGAGCGCCTGACGGCCCGGCGCAGCCACAAGGAGAAGCGCTGATGCGCTTGTCCGAACTGAAAAAAGCCGGCCGCACGCCTGAGCTGCCGCTGACCCTCGAGTTGGCCGACGCCGCAGGCACCGGCCAGCTGCAACTGCTTAACCTGTTGCGCGTGTTGCCGGGCGAACGCTATGTGGGCGCCGCCGTCTGGCGCGGCCGTCCGGTGTTGGCCAAATTGCTGGTGGGCAGCAAGGCGGCGCGGCATTTTCAGCGTGAACTCAGCGGCGTGCGCCTGCTGGCCGAGCAGGGCCTGACCACGCCACAGTTGCTGGCCGATGGCTTGCAGGAAGGCGAGGGCGGCTGGCTGCTGTTTGAGTTTATCGAAGGCGCCGAAAGCCTTGCCGATGCCTGGCAGGCGGTCGAAGGGTTGCCGCCTTTGGCGGACGAGCAAACGGCTGTGCTCGCAGAGGCGTTGGGCGCAATTGCGCAGATGCACGCCAAAGGCCTGTGGCAAGAAGACCTGCACCTGGACAACCTGCTGCGCCAGGACGGCAAGCTGTACCTGATTGATGGCGCCGGGATTCGTGTTGAAGCGGCGGGCAAGCCGTTGTCGCGCAACCGGGTGCTGGAAAACCTTGGCGTGTTCTTCGCCCAGTTGCCGAAAAACCTCGAGCCGTTCACCGAAGAGTTGCTGGTGTACTACCTGCTGGGCAACGGCGAGCACGCCTTGCCGCTGGAAGCCCTGGAAAAACAGGTGCGTAAGGTCAGCGCCTGGCGCTTGAAAGACTTTTTGAACAAGGTCGGCCGTGAATGCACGCTGTTCAGCGTGGTGCGTGGCGCCTTTGCCTTGCGTGCGATTCGTCGTGAGGAAGAGGCGGCAATGCTGCCGGTGCTGGAGCAGGCCGACGCGCTGCTCGACCAAGGCCATTTGTACAAAACCGGTGGTGCGGCCACCGTCGCCAAGGTCGAAGCGGGCGGGCGGCCACTGGTGATCAAGCGCTATAACATCAAGGGGTTTGCCCATTGGCTCAAGCGCTTCTGGCGCCCCAGCCGGGCCTGGCATTCGTGGCGCGAGGGCAACCGCCTGGCGTTCCTTGGCATCGCCACGCCCAAGCCGCTGGCGGTGTTGGAAAAACGCTTTTTGTGGCTGCGCAGCCGGGCTTACCTGGTGACTGAATACCTGCCGGGGCCGGACATCATCGAGCGTTTTGCGCCGTATGTTGAGAAAGGCGATGCGCCCGAGAATGAACTGCTGGCCCTGGACCACTTGTTCGCCGAGCTGATCCGCGAGCGCATCAGCCATGGTGATTTCAAGGGCCATAACCTGTTCTGGGCCGAGGATCGCTGGGCGTTGATCGACCTGGACGCCATGTGTCAGCACAGCTCGGTCGCAAGCTTCGCGCCGGCATTCGCCAAGGACCGCGCGCGGTTTATGCGTAACTGGCCTGAGAGCAGTGCGCTGTACCAGCTTATAGATCAGCGTTTGCCCAAACAGGTGCAATGATCGTTCCCACGCTCAGCGTGGGAATGCCGCCCCGGACGCTCTGCGTCCCGCTCCTCAAGCCCCGTGCAAGGTGACGCGGAGCGTCACGGGATGCATTCCCACGCGGAGCGTGGGAACGATCAGTCCGATACTCAGAACTGGTATTCAGCCCCGGCCCCCGCATACCACGACCTTCCCGGCGCCGCCTCGTAGTAACGGAAGTTGCCGTCCCCAACAATTACCGAACCGACATACTGGCGATCCAGCAAGTTATCCAGGCGCACCGTCTGGTGAAAGGTCCAGTGCTCCACCTTTTGTTCGAAGCGCGCCCGCCAGTTGAACACGCTGTAGCCCGGCGCGGCGCGTTGCTGGTTGGTGTCTTCGACGTAAACCTTGCTGCGGTACATGCCTTCGAGGGCGGTGCTGACCCAGTCGCGGGGTTTCCAGTTCAGCTCGGCGAAGAGCGTGGTTTGCGGTACGCCGGGCAGGTAGTTGCCTTTGTCCACAGGCTTGCCGCCGCCCATGAAATCGCTGTCATAGGTGGCTTGCAGGCGGGTATAGGCGAGGTTGGTGCTCCATTGTTCCGAGAGCTGGCTTTCGATGCCCAGTTCGAAGCCTCGGCGCAAGGTGCGGCCGGCGTTCTGGTAGGTAGTGCGGCCGTCCTTGGATGACAGCACCACCAGTTCGTCGTCAGTGGTGATTTGAAACAGGGCCGCGTTGACACGCGTGTCCTGGCCTATCTTTGCCTTCAAGCCGACTTCAAATTGTTTGCTGACTGACGGCTTCAAGGCGAAGTTGAAGCCATTTGAAGTGGTCGAATACGCCGACTCGGCCTGGGTCGGGGTTTCGAAGCCTTTGCCCGCGCTCACATAGCCATGCAGGTCCGGCGTGAAGGCGTACATCACGCTGACCGAAGGCGTGTTCTTCTGGTAGGTCTTGCTGCCACTGTCATTGCCGTCGCTTGTGAAGTGGTCGTCCACCTCCATTTTCATGCTGCTGTGGCGCAGGCCGGCTTGCAGGGTCCAGTCGCCCAGCAGCCAGTTGGCTTGCACGAACGGGTCGATGCTGGTGGCGGTGTCGAGTTCGTCACGGCCCAGGGCGCCTTTGACACCGTGCACGCCGTCCAGGGTGTTGGAATAACCTTGGCGGTCATCCTGGCTGCGGTCGTAATCGAGGCCGGTGATCAGGGTCAGCTCGCCGGGGGCGCTGGTGATCGGTTGCAGCCAATGCACCGAACCGCCGTAGAATTTACGGTCGAAGTCCACCACGCCGCCGCGCTTGTCAGAGGCGGTGCCGCCTGGAATCGACAGGTACTGAATCACGCTCCTGCGGCCGGTGTACGCATTCACCTGCAACGTCGCATCACCGATGTAGCGTTCGTAATTCAGGCCCAACTGCTGGTGATCGATGCTTTTTCGCGTGTTGTACTGCAGTGCAGCCGGCGCTACCGAGCGCGGATCGGCCTTGTAGGCTGCCCAGGTTTGCCCCAGCGGATCCTTCGTGCCGTTTTGCTCCAGGCTGCTATAGATCAGCGCCAACTTGCTGTCTTCGTCCGGTTGGAAGTTGAGCTTGGCGAAGGTCTGGTCACGACGGGCGCTGCTGTGGTCGCGGTAGCCATCGGTGTCCATGCGTGAAGCGTCGAGCACAAAACCTGCGCCGTTCGCCGCGCCTTCGGCGGTGAGGTGGTTTTTGCTCATGCCGTCGCTGCCCACCAGGGTTTCGGCGCCGATGCGCGGCGGGCCTTCGCCGTCGCGGGAAAACATCTGGATCACGCCGCCGGCATTGCTGCCATACAAGGTGGCGGCCGGGCCGCGCAGCACTTCAATGCGCTCGGCGGTGTCGAGGTTGAAGGTGGCCGCCTGGCCCTGGCCGTCCGGAGTGCTGGCCGGGATGCCGTCGGCGATCAACTTGAGGCCGCGTACGCCAAACGCCGAGCGCGCGCCGAAGCCGCGCGAGGAGATCTGCAGGTCCTGGGCATAGTTCTGGCGGTTTTGTACCACCAGGCCCGGTACGCGCGACAGGGCTTCGGAGGCGTTGATGCCGAGTTGGCCGTCGCTGATTTGCGCGTGGCTGATGCTGTCCACCGAGTACGGCAGGTCGAAAGTCGGGCTGGCGCTGCGCGAGCCGGTGACCACGCTGGGGTCGAGGACCAAAGTGGCATCGTCGGCCAGGACGGTGCTGCTCAAGCCGAGCAGCAGCAGGGCAAGGGGAACGGGTGGGGGTGTATTCATCGGGAAGCCGGATCAGTGGCGCGACGCAAGGGATAGACGTCGGCGCAAGAAAAGCGCGAGTTTAACGGCTCCCTCCTGCTTTTGCCGAAGAAGAAGACTCCTACGCCGTTTTGAGCTTCGAGTTATCTGTCAGTCGCCGGCCATAATGGTAGGTTCTCGCCTTTCCAACGATTAGAGGCAACCATGAAAGGCAAAAAAGCGAGCCTGTGGGTCTTGATAGCCGGGTTTCTGGTTCTGGGCGGCTGCGGCACCGTGACCACGGCGTTCCGTGAGGATGGCGACACGGTTCGAACGCTCAAGGCGAAAAAAACCTATTGTCAGTCTGTTCCGCGTATCTACAGCGGGGTGGTCTATGACCTCTGCGTACTGCATGGGCCGCCGAATTCCGCAAGCGGGATCGCGTTGAACGACGTGCCATGGGCTTTTATCGATGTGCCTCTCTCCGCTGTTCTGGATACGCTCATCTTGCCCTACACGATCTACCAGCAAAATGTCGATGGCAGCATTGAGCTTCGCTAGTCCCTCGCAGCTAACAGCTTCCTGGCTCTTTTACGCTATAATCCCGCCCTTTAGCTGTTTCTCGCTCAGGCGGGAGGCACACTTTTTTCAGGCGCAACCCGCCTGCATGCAGACTAAAAGAGGCTAGACCCCAGTGGCATTGACGATTCTTGGCCTGTCCGGCGCCCTTAGCCATGATCCTTCCGCAGCGCTGTATATCGACGGCAAGCTGATCGCGGCCGCCGAAGAAGAGCGCTTCGTACGCGACAAACATGCAAAGAACCGCATGCCCTACGAATCGGCGAAGTTCTGCCTGGAACAAGCCGGCATCAAGCCTTCCGACGTTGACGTGGTGGCGATCCCGTTCGCCCCGATCAGCCTGTTCGGCGAGGCGCGCTGGCACTACGCCAAGCGTTACTGGTACGCCCCGGACCGCGCCCTTGACGCGATCCTGATGGGCAACCGTCGCTACAAGCGCTATCGCAACAAGATCGTCTGGTGCCTGGAGCAGTTGGGCTTCGATCCGAAGAAAATCAAGATCGAACCGGTTGAACACCACCTGGCCCACGCTTCCAGCGCCTACCACTGCTCGGGTTTCCAGGAAAAAACCGCGATCCTGGGCATCGACGGTAAAGGTGAGTACGCCACCACGTTCTTTGGCTATGGCGAAAACGGCAAGATCCACAAGATCAAGGAATTCTACGACCCGGACTCCCTGGGCGGCCTGTATGGCGCGATCACCGAGTTCCTCGGTTTCGAGATGCTCGACGGCGAGTTCAAGGTCATGGGCATGGCGCCGTATGGCGACGCCAGCAAATACGATTTCTCGCGCCTGGCCTCATTTGAAAACGGCGAGTTGGTGATCAACACTGACTACGCCAACGTCATCGGCCTGCGTCGTTATAAAGAGAAGGGCAAGGGTTTCTACTTCTCGCCAAAACTGATCGAGTGGCTGGGTCCCAAGCGCGAAGGCGACATCGCCGACGAGCCGTACATCCACTACGCAGCCAGCATGCAGGCGCTGTTCGAGAAGCTGGCCTTGCAGATGATCGACCACTACCTGGGCGACATCCTCAAGGACACCGGCAAGCTGGCGTTCGCCGGTGGTTGCGCGCTGAACGTCAAGTTGAACCAGAAGATCATTGCCCGCGATGACGTTAAAGAGCTGTTCGTGCAGCCGGCGTCCGGCGATGCCGGCACCGCGGTTGGCGCGGCGGCCTATGTGTCCCACGCCCGTGGCGTGCCAGTGGAGAAGATGGAACACGTCTATCTCGGCCCGTCCTACAGCAATGAAGACGTGATTGCCGCGTGCGCCAAACACGAAAGCAAGCCGGTGTGGCGCAAGATCGAAAACATGCCCAAGCGCATCGCCAAGATCATGGTCGACGGCAACCCGGTGGCCTGGTTCCAGGGCCGCATGGAGTTCGGCCCGCGTGCGTTGGGCGGTCGTTCGATCATCGGTTGCCCAAGCGCGACCGGCGTGGCCGACCGCATCAACCACCAGATCAAGTTCCGCGAGCGCTGGAGGCCTTTCTGCCCGTCGATGCTCGACACCGTGGCCCCACAGATGATCAAGGTCGATCACCCGGCGCCGTTCATGACCTTCACCTTTGAAGTGTCCGAAGAGTGGAAAACCCGCGTACCGGAAGTGGTCCATGAAGATGGCACCTCCCGCGCCCAGGTGCTCAAGCGCGAATACAACCCGCGTTACTACGACATGATGAAAGAGCTGGAAGTATTGACCGGCAACGGCGTGTCGCTGAACACCTCGCTCAACCGCCGTGGCGAAGCGATGATCTGCTCGCCAACCGACGCGCTGAACATGTTCTTCGGCTCCGACCTGCAGTATCTGATCATGGAAGACATCCTGGTCGTCAAAGACGGCGTGGACCCTTATGACTCGGTCGGCTGAGCGCCACGTCCTGCAGTTCTGCCACGGCTATGACGGGCCGTTTCTGGACTGCGCGCGGCAGTACGCCAGCCTGTTCGCAGGCACCGGCTACAAGGTGACCACGGTGTTTCTCACCGGGGTCGCCGACCCCGATGTGGCCGCCGGTTGCGCCTCTGATGAAGTGCTGTTCATGGAGTTCAGCTCCAAGGCCATTCGTGGCCTCAAGCTGGGCGCCATCCGTGAATTGCGCAAGATCGCCGCGTCGCGCAACTTCAGTTTCTGTATTGCCCACCGCTTCAAGCCGATCTACATCGCCTTGCTCGGTACGCGCCTGCCAGTGATCGGCGTACATCACGCTTTTGGTGATTATCAGCGCCGCAGCCGCAAGCTGTTTGCCTCGATTTTCAGCAAGCGCCTGAGCCTGCTCGGTGTATCTGACGCGGTGCGTGATGATATGCGCCGCTGCCTGCCGGCCTGGCCGGCGGCACGTATCCAGACCTTGTATAACCGCATCGATGTCCAGGCCATGCAAGCGTTGCAGGTGTCGGCCGATGAGGCGCGCGATGCCTTGGGGCTGTCGCCGGATGAGTGGGTGGTCGGCAACGTCGGCCGCCTGCACCCGGACAAGGACCAAGCCACCTTGCTCAAAGGCTTTGCCTTGGCCTTGCCGCATTTGCCGGCGCAGAGCCGGTTGGCGATCCTCGGCACCGGCCGCCTGGAGCAAGACCTTAAGTCTCTGGCGCGCGAACTGGGCATTGCCGAGCAGGTGCTGTTCCTCGGCCAGGTGCCGGATGCGCGCCGGTATTTCCGTGCATTCGACGTCTTTGCCCTGAGCTCCGACCATGAGCCGTTCGGCATGGTGCTGCTGGAGGCCATGGCCGCTGGCGTGCCGCTGCTCGCCACGTCTTGCGGCGGCGCCAAGGAAGTGGTTGAAGGCGTGGGCATCCTGTTTCCGTTTGGCGATGCCGAGCACTTGGGGCAGGGCCTTCGGCACTTGGCCGCGATGGATCGTCAGCAGCACCAGCAGTGCGCCGAGATGATGCTTGAGCGCCTGCACCAACGGTTTTCGGATCAGGCCGTGCGCGATACCTTCTGGCAGTTGCCTGCTGTCACCGAACTGACCGCGAGGGCTTGATGCTCAATCGATTCCAAGGCTTTCGCGAGCGCGGTTGGTCGGTCGTTGACGCGCCGACCTACAGCGACGCCTGGCAGCGTTTTGGCGGCAGTGTCGCCACCCATCCGCAGGTGGTCGAGCGTCTGGCCGGGCTGGCCGAAATTCCGGTGCGCTATTTGGCCTGGGAGCAAAGCGGCGAGCTTAAAGCGTGTATTGCGACCTGGGGGCGCGACCTGGCGTTGTCCAAAGACGTGCTCAAGCGCAATGGCAAAAAAGGCTTGTTCGACCTCGGCAACGCCGAGTTGATCCTGCCCGCCGCTGCCGATGCCCAGGCGCCGCTGCGCCATCGCGCGCGTTACCTGTCGGCCCTGAATGAAGGCCGCTTTGCCGGCATCAAACTCCAGGCCGAACAGTTGGCCATGGCGCGCACGCCTGAAGAACTGTCAAAAAAGTTTCGCTATAACCAGCGCCGTGAATTGCGCCTGCTGGAAGAGGCGGGCGGTGTGGTGCGGCCGGTGCAGGACTTCTCCAGCGCCGAGCTGGCGGCGATCTACTGCGACCTGTTCCAGCGCCGCTGGGGCTTCGCGGCCACCGGTGCCGCGCATATGGCGCAGGTGATCGAGCTGTTGCGTGAGTGGCTGATCGGTTCGGTGATTTTCCTCAACGATGCGCCGATTGCTGTGCAATTGGTGTATCGCGTTGAAGCGCCGCAGTGGGTCAGCGTCGAATACATCAATGGCGGCGTAGACCCCGAAACCCGCGCGTTCAGCCCCGGCAGCGTGCTGAGCTTCCTCAATACGCAAAGTGCCTGGGAACAGGCGCGGGAAGTCGGCAAGCCGTTGCGCTTTTCGTTCGGCCGTGCGGACCGCGAGTACAAGGACCGTTGGTGCAACCCCGTGCCGGTGTTCACCGTATGAGTACTTCGACCAGCCGCAAGCAGGCGTTGCTCAAGCGCCATCGCCGCAATAAGCGCATCGGGCTGCTGGTCAGCCTGCTGGTGCTGATTGCGGTGGGTGTGCTGGTGGCCTGGTGGTTGCCGCTGCTGTTGGCGGTGCTGGCCTGGGTGGCCCATGAAGCCTGGTTTGCCGACCATCTGTTTTACTCGCCCAAGGACGACTATCAGTATCAATTTGCCGCCGATACCGAACAGCCCAAGGTGACGTTGGACAAGGGCCGGCTGGTGCTGGGCCAGACGCTGGAGCTGGCGGGCGATGAGACCTTGATCCTCGCACTGCGGCTCAAGAGCAACCTGCTGGGGCGGTTTATCGATCCCTATGTTGCGTTGCCGGGCGGCGACCGCCAAGTGTTCGAACGCGGCGTCAACGGCCTGCGCTACCTCAATCTCACGGGTCAGGCGCAAGCCTTGCTGGCTGGGCAGTTGCTGTTGCGTGGCCGGTTTTGCCGGGTACAGGGTGAGCCTGTGCTGTCGGTGTTCCGCCAGCCGGATGTGCGTCAACAGCGGGTGATGGTGATTGCGCCGCATGCCGACGATGCCGAACTGGCCGCCTTTGGCCTGTACAGCCAGGCAGCACAGCCCTGGATCGTGACACTGACCGCCGGGGAGATCGAAGCCGAGCATTATCAGCACATGGGCCTGGGCAAGCCTGAAGCGGCGCGCCTCAAGGGCCGGCTGCGGGCCTGGGACAGTATCGCCGTGCCGCGCTGGGCGGGCGTGGCACAAGAGCACTGCGTTCAGCTCGGGTATTTTTGCCTGCAGTTGGCGGCGATGAAGGCCGAGCCTGCGCGTGCCATAGCGTCGCGGGAAGCCGAGTTGAGCGATATTCGCCTGTTTCGCCAGTTCAACCCGTTCCCACTGCCCGCCGACGCCGATGGCCAGCCGACCTGGAACAACCTGCTGGCGGACCTGCGTGCCGTGCTGTTGATGGCACGTCCTGAGGTCATTGTGCTGCCGCATCCGGTGATCGATCCGCACCCTGACCATATCTGCGCTCAGCAAGCTGTATTGGAAGCCTTGCAGGGCCTGGAATGGCAGCCGACGACCTTGCTCGGTTACGCCAACCATCTGCATGACAACGACCGCTGGCCAATGGGGGATTCGGGCAATAGTGTCGCTTTGCCGCCATGCTTCGACTCCACTTACATTTTGCAACCATATTGCATGCCAGTATCGGAGGAGCGGCAGTGTGAAAAGGCCATGTCGCTGGGCATGATGCATGACTTGCAACCGCAGATGCCGTTCAAGCGGCGGGTGCGGCGAGTCATACAGCGTCTGCTGGCGGGGAGGGCCGTCTCACCGTGGGGTGAGAACGAGTTTTTCCGCAAGGCCATTCGGCGTCATGAACTCTTTTGGTTCATCAAGCACAAGTAACGTTAAGCAACGTGGTGGCGCGCAGCGCGCCTCAGTACCAAATGACAGTGAGTCCCCCTTGAGCAATTCGTGCCCCCGCATCCTTTTCATTATTCCTTACTTTGGCCGCTGGCCATTCTGGATGCCGTTTTTTCTCGAAAGCTGCCGCCAAAACGCGGACGTCGACTGGTTGCTGTTCAGCGACTGCCCGATGCCGGCCAATGTGCCGGACAATGTCCGCATCGAAAGCATCACCTTTGCCGATTACTGCGCGCTGGTTTCCCAGCGGCTGTACATCAATTTTGCACCCCTGGCGCCGTACAAGCTGTGCGACATCAAGCCGGCGTTGGGGCATATCCACGCTGATCGCCTCACCGGTTACGATTTCTGGGCGTTTGGCGATCTGGACCTGATCTACGGCAACCTGCGCGAGTATTTCACCGCCGAGCGGTTGGCCAGCCATGACTTGTTTTCAACTCATGAACGACGAGTCGCCGGCCATTTGTGCCTGATGCGTAACACGCCCAGGAAGCGGCATGCGTTCATGCACATCAAGGATTGGGAAGCGCGTTTTACCGATCAGGCGCATCATGCGCTGGATGAAGGCGCATTCAGTCGAATTTTCCTGTGGCGCAAGAACTTCCCGAAGCCGTTGTTTGAGCTGGTCGGCAAGTTCAACCCATGGCGTCGGCGCAGTGAGTTCACCGAGGCGTTCAGTACGCCCGGTGGTGTGATCAAATGGCACGACGGCAGTGATCGCTTCCCGCATCAGTGGTTCTGGAACAAGGGCCGCCTGACTAACGACAGGGATGGTGAGCGGGAATTTCCGTATTTCCATTTTGTCTGCTGGAAGCGTAATCAGTGGCCGTTGCTACCGGAGCCTGACGCCGAATACGTCGAGACGCTGGCGGCTGAAACAACCTGGGTGGTTGATGCCACAGGTTTCCATCGAGGAGAGTTATGAGTCGGCGTTTCAAGGTCCTGCAACTGCAGCCTGACTACAATGTTAAATCCCATGACTTTGCCGACTTGGCCGAGCAGATCGTCAAGGCATTGCCCGCCGAGCGCTATGAGGTCACCGCCGCGTTCCTGCGTGGCAAGCCGGCGCCTGGGGAACCGGTCAGCCGGGCTGCCAAGTCGGTCTACTTCGAGTTTTCCGACAAGTCACTCAAAGGCTTGCGACTGCGCGCCATGTGGCAGTTGTATAAGTTCTGCCGCCGCGAACAGTTCGACGTGGTGGTGTGCAACCGCTTCAAGCCGGTCAACATGATGTTGCAGCTCAACCGTTGGTTGAAGATCCCGTTGTGCATCGGCATCTCCCACGGTTTTGGCGAGTATGACCGTCTCTACCGCCGCAAGCAGGCGCAGCGCTGGATCGACGCGCACTGGCGCTTTGTCGGCGTGTCACCGGCGGTCAAGCAGTACCTGCTCGATTGCCAGTGCGGGTTTACCGACCAGAATACCTACGCCATTACCAACGCCATCGACATCGAGCAGGCCGAAGGCTTGCAGCATTCACGCACTCACGCGCGCGAGTTGCTGGGCATCGACCCTTCGGTGCGCTTGATCGGCGCCTTGGGCCGGCTGGTGCCGGTCAAGGGCCACACCTATTTGTTGCAGGCGTTTGCGGCGCTGAAAGATAAATACCCCACCGCGCAACTGGCCATCATTGGCGCCGGGCGCGAAGAGGCCAACCTGGCCGCGCAAATCCAGAACCTTGGCCTGGATGGACGCGTGCACCTGTTGGGCTTCAAGGAAAATGCCCTGCAATACGTGCGTGCCTTTGACATCTGGGCAATGCCTTCGCTCGCAGAAGGCCTGGGCCTGGCACTGCTGGAAGGCATGAGCGGTCGCCTGCCGGTGATTGCCTCCAGCGTACCGGCCATGCTGCCGTTGATCGAAGGCGCCGGTGGCCTGGCGGTTGAGCCGGCCAATGTGCCCCAGCTGACCGAGGCGCTGGACACTTACCTGGCGCTGTCCGACGAGGCACTCGCACAAAAAGGCGAGCAGGCCTACCAGTACCTTCAGGCGCAACACGACATTGAGGTATTCCGTCAGGAATACCTGGAGCTGATTGATTCAGGGTTGGCTCAAGCACGCGGGAAGAATGTATGAGCCAGAGTCAGCCTTTGGTCACGGTGATCATTGCGTCGTATAACCATGCGCCCTACATTGAGGAAAGTATCCTCAGTGTGTTGAACCAGACCTATCCCAACATCGAACTGCTGGTGGTGGACGATGGCTCGACAGACGACAGTGTCGAGCGCATCCGTCGCCTGCAGGAGCAACACAGGTTCGACTTTCGTGTGCAGCAGAACCAGGGGCTGACCAACACCCTCAATGGTGCGATTGCCCGGTCTCAGGGGCCGCTGATCGTGCCGTTCGGTTCGGACGACATCATGATGCCCGAGCGCATTGCGACCCAGGTGGCCTATATGGATGGCAAGCCTGAGGTGGGGATCTGTGCGGGCAATATCGAGCTGATCGACTCCCAGGGCGAGCTGTTCCCGGAGAAGCGCCAGCGCCGTGACGTACCGTTTCGACGCCTGGATTTCGACGATATGTTCCTGGAGCGCAAACCTTACCCGCCAGCGCCTACGCTGATGATCCGGCGTGAAGCGCTGGAAAAGGTCGGTGGGTTTGACCCGCAGATTCGTCTGGAAGATTTGCTGATCGAACTGAAGATTACCCACGCCGGGTACTTTATTGATGGCTTGAACGTGGTGATGGCGCGCTACCGCAAGCACGCGACCAATTCGTACAAGAATCATCGATTCATGATCGATAATATCCTGCGCACCTACGCGTTGTTCAGTGATCACCCGCTGTACAACGAGGTGCGTTACAAGTTCCTCAGCTCCATGTTCCTCAAAACCTCCAACCGCAACCGTGCGTTGGCGCGAGAGCTGCTGGCGCAGATCCCGTTTCGGGCCTGGAACAAGAAGACGTGGCGCGGCTTGGGCCGCCTGTATTTTTCCCCGCTGGAAAAAGACTGATACCAAGATCAGAGCAGCACACCTTCACTGGGTGTGCCGCAATCTAAATGTGGGAGCTGGCTTGCCTGCGATGGGGGGTTGTTGGTGTACATATCCGTTGCTGCGGTAACGGCTTCAATTGGTTCCGCTCTTACAGCGGGTCACTTTTGTAAAGACCGGAATGCCGGCCCAGACAAAAGTAACCAAAAAGTCTTCGCCCCAACACTCGGTGCCTCGCTATGGCTCGGCATGCCCGCAATCCGCCAGTGATTTGGGGGGTCGCCGCGATGGGCCATCCTTGGCCCAGCGCGGCTAAACCGGCATCCCTGCCGGTTTACCCCCCAAATCACTGTCGAATTGCGGCCATCGTGTTTGACGGGGCGATTTCAGATCAAGATCACGATCAAAAGCGCAGATCAAAAGACCGCTGACTTCGTCATCGAAAAGGATGTAAGGGCCAGAGCAACAGCAGAGCCATACTCGGTCAAAGGTGGGAGCTGGCCGCCGGGCGGGCGAGTGTCAGTACCTGTTCGCGGATTTTCTGCGTGGCGTGCGGCGAAGCCACCGAGGCATAGCCCTTGGCCAATTGCTCGAAGTGAGCTTCGAACAACCAATTGCGATCCTGCGAATAGCGTTGCATATGCTTGAGGTTGCGCTGGCGCAGCGTGTTGCGCAGCGCTGACGGATAGACGCGCATATCCGCCACGTCGATCAGGCCGAACTCGCCGTCTTCCAACAGAAGCACATTGCCCAGGTGCAGGGAGCGGAAGTAGACACCGCGTTCGTGCAGTTGGGCCATAAACCGCCCAAACCGTTCGATCAGCGATTCGCGCAGGCTGCTGTCCAGGCTTTGCAAGGCCTGGCGCAACGTCAGGCCCGGCAGTGGCTGGTAACGCACGGCGGTGCTGCCGTCGCGCAGGCTGTACAGGTCGAGGATCGGCGGTGCTGTAATGCCCAGTGCCTGGAGCTGTTCGCTGTTGCAGGCAAACCGTTCCGAGTACGGGTTGAATGTGCCCGAGGTGTACCAGCGTCGAGCCCTGAACAGCTTAAGGAAGCTGCCATTGCCCAGGCGCAGGACTTTAGGCCCCAGGCCATCTTCCTCGACGATATGCGCGCCTTCGCACAGGGCTTTGAACACCTGTGGCTTGGGCGTGCTCACCACAATGCGCAGCAGGCTGTGGCGCCGCTTGGCGATGCTCAGGCCGGCGATCAGTGCGAGGGGGATCCACAGCAGGAACCAGTGCTCCTTGGGCCGCGACAGGATGCCACCGCCTTCGGTAAGCCCCGCGCCGATGCCGTAGGCCAGCAGCGAGGAAGTCAGGATAAACAGCGGCTGCGCGCGCTCCTTGAGCCCTGCGTACAGCCCGCGGCCAAGCAGGAAGATCCACGGGATAAAGCCGATGATGCCGACGTAATAAAGCACGCCCAAGGCAAAGCTGTGGGGTTCGCGCAGTGGTTCAAAATCGTAGTTGGCAGGTTTTACATACAGTTCGGAGTCGTAGCTGTGGCCAAGCCATGGATGATCGGCGATGCGGTCAAGGATGATTTGCCAGATTTCGAAGCGGAATGAGCTGCCGCGCTCGGTGATCTGTTGCGGGTAAAACAGCAGCAAGCCGGCGGCCGCCAGCACCAGGGCGGCAACCATCAGCGCCGAGCGTCGATTGCGGCTGAGCAGGCCCATCCAGAGGACTGCTATCACCAGTGCAACCAATGGCGTCCTGGAGCCGGTGGCCAGAATTGCCAGGGTCATGACCGCCAGGGCGGGTGCGCTGAGCCACAGTACCCGTAGCCGTTTGGTGGTGACGCAGAGGTACAGCCAATACACGCAGAAAAAGCCGAACAGGTGGGAACTGAGCAGCGGGTTGTCCAAGGCGCCGAGGCCGCCAATCATGCGCATGCTCGGCTCGAAGCCTTTGACGAATGCCACCAGGTTTAACAGCGTCACCACCAGCGCAATCACGGCGGCGCTGAAGAAGATCGGCTTGAACAGGTCATTGCGGTAATGCAGCAGCAGCCCGCAGCCGGCAAACAACATGAACGTCTGCAACGGGATCTTGAACAGGTTGGAGTCGCCGGTGGGTTCCGGGCTCCAGAGCACCGTGATCATTGCCCATGCGCAAAATGCTGTGAAGGCAAGCACCAGCGGCTCGCGTAGTAACTCTTTGAGTTCACGTGGGCGCAGGCACAGCAGGAGCAAGGCCGGCAGGGCAAAGAAAATATAGAAGCCGCGGTGCATGACATTGCGATTGTTGACGAAAAACAGCGAACTCAGAAGCAACAATAAGCCAATGGGCAAAATCCAGAGGACCAGGAAGTCGAAAACGCGATTTGTGCCATAGGTAAGGCGCTTGGAGTGCATACAGTAAAGCCGTTCCAGAATAGAGAAAGCCGACCATGTTAAGGCAGTGGCTATATAATGTCGCCCGTTGGATCCAGCCGGGCCGCGGGTCACGCCGGGTGCAAGTACAACAGAGAAGCTGTGCTAAAGTCAGCCTCCTTTTTCAAAACGCCGCGTGATATGACCGACTCCAGTCCGAGCGCAAGCCCTTCGAGCTTGAAAATATACTTCCGCCTGCTCATGTACGTTAAGCCTTACGCCGGCTTGTTCGCGTTGAGTATTGTCGGATTTCTGATTTTCGCGTCGACCCAGCCTATGCTGGGGTACATCCTCAAGTACTTTGTCGACGGCCTATCCAATCCTGACGCCGTGCTGTTTCCCAGCGTCCCATTCCTGCGTGACATGAAATTGTTGCAAGCCGTGCCGTTGCTGATCATTTTGATCGCCGCCTGGCAGGGCCTGGGTTCGTTCCTGGGCAACTACTTGCTGGCCAAGGTTTCCCTGGGCCTGGTTCACGACTTGCGTGTGCAGCTGTTCAACAACCTGCTGACGCTGCCCAACCGTTATTTCGACAACCACAACTCCGGGCACCTGATTTCGCGCATCACCTTCAACGTGACCATGGTTACGGGGGCGGCCACCGATGCCATCAAGGTGGTGATTCGCGAAGGCATGACGGTGATCTTCCTGTTTGCCTCGCTGCTGTTCATGAACTGGCGCCTGACGCTGGTGATGATCGCGATCCTGCCGTTGATTGCAGTGATGGTCAGCACGGCCAGCAAGAAATTCCGCAAGCAGAGCAAGAAGATCCAGGTGGCCATGGGCGATGTGACCCACGTGGCTTCGGAAACCATCCAGGGCTATCGCGTGGTGCGCAGCTTCGGCGGTGAAGTCTACGAAGAGAAACGCTTCTTCAAGGCCAGCCAGGGCAACACCGACAAGCAACTGCGCATGACCCGCACCGGGGCCATCTACACCCCGTTGCTGCAGTTGGTGATCTATACCGCCATGGCGGTGCTGATGTTCCTGGTGCTCTACCTTCGCGGTGACGCGTCGGCCGGTGACATGGTGGCTTACATCACGTTGGCCGGGCTGTTGCCCAAGCCGATCCGCCAACTGTCGGAAGTCAGCTCGACCATCCAGAAAGGCGTGGCCGGTGCTGAAAGCATTTTCGAACAGTTGGACGAAGAGCAGGAAGTCGACCGCGGCAGCGTCGAGCGCGACAAGGTCAGTGGCCGCCTGGAAGTGCGCAACCTGAACTTCACCTACCCAGGCACCGAGCGCCATGTGCTCAAGGACATCACCTTCACCGCAGAGCCCGGGCAGATGATCGCCCTGGTCGGCCGTTCCGGCAGCGGCAAGTCCACACTGGCCAGCCTGATCCCGCGTTTCTACCACCACGAAAGCGGCGAAATCCTGCTCGACGGCGTAGAGGTCGAAGACTACAAGCTGCTTAACCTGCGCAAGCATATTGCCCAGGTAACCCAGCATGTCACGCTGTTCAGCGACACCGTGACCAACAACATCGCCTACGGCGACCTGGCCGGCGCGCCACGGGCCGACGTTGAAGCGGCGGCGGCGGATGCTTACGCCAAGGATTTCATCGACCAGTTGCCGAAAGGCTTCGATACCCAGGTGGGCGAGAACGGCGTGCTGCTGTCCGGCGGCCAACGCCAGCGCCTGGCCATTGCCCGGGCCCTGCTGAAGAACGCGCCACTGCTGATTCTCGACGAGGCCACCTCGGCCCTCGACACCGAATCCGAGCGCCACATTCAGGCGGCCCTGGACAAGGTCATGCAGGGTCGCACGACCCTGGTGATTGCCCACCGCCTGTCCACCATCGAGAAGGCCGACCTGATCCTGGTGATGGACGACGGTCGGATCGTCGAGCGCGGCAGCCACGCCGAGCTGCTGGCCCAGAACGGCTACTACGCCCGCCTGCATGCCATGGGCCTGGATGCCCCGGTGCCGGCCGACATCACCTAAACCTTGTGGGAGCGGGCTTGCCCGCGATAGCGCAGTGTCAGTCACCGAATGTTTCGACTGATTCACCGCCATCGCGGGCAAGCCCGCTCCCACATGTGTTCCTCGGTGGATTCAATGGCAGGTCCGTCGCACTATCTTCTGTGCACACCCTCCACAAGCCTCCCATAACCCTGTGCTAATATCGCGCCCCTGTTCATTTTGTATGTGGGTTGCTCCATGAAGTTGTCCATGCCGCGATTCGATCAAGCCCCTGTCTTGGTGGTCGGCGATGTCATGCTCGACCGTTACTGGCATGGCGGTACCTCACGGATTTCCCCTGAGGCACCGGTACCGGTAGTCAAGGTCGAGCAAATCGAAGACCGTCCAGGTGGCGCTGCCAACGTTGCCCTCAATATTGCCGCCCTCGGCGCCCCGGCCTCCCTGGTGGGTGTGACCGGCGACGACGAAGCCGCCGACAGCCTGGCCAACAGCCTGCGCGGTGCCGGTGTGCGCGCGCTGTTCCAGCGCATTGCCCATCAGCCGACCATCGTCAAGCTGCGGGTCATGAGCCGTCACCAGCAATTGCTGCGTATCGATTTCGAAGAACCCTTCGCCACCGACGCCCTGGCCCTCAGCGGCCAGGTCGACGCGCTGCTCGAAGGTATCAAGGTGCTGGTGTTGTCCGACTACGGCAAAGGCGCCTTGAAAAACCACCAGATGCTGATCCAGGCCGCCAAGGCCCGCGGCATTCCGGTATTGGCCGATCCCAAGGGCAAGGACTTCTCGATTTATCGGGGCGCCAGCCTGATCACACCAAACCTCAGTGAGTTCGAAGCCATTGTCGGCGGTTGCGCCGATGAGCATGAGCTGGTGACCAAAGGCGCGGCGTTGATGGCCGATCTCGACCTGGGCGCCTTGCTGGTGACCCGTGGCGAGCACGGGATGACCCTGCTGCGCCCGGACCACCCGGCGATGCACCTGCCGGCCCGTGCCCGTGAAGTGTTCGACGTCACCGGTGCCGGTGACACCGTCATCTCCACCCTGGCCGCCTCGATTGCGGCGGGTGAAGAACTGCCCCACGCCGTGGCCCTGGCCAATCTGGCGGCGGGTATTGTGGTGGGCAAACTGGGTACCGCGGCTATCAGCGCACCCGAGCTGCGCCGGGCGATCCAGCGTTCCGAAGGCTCGGAGCGCGGCGTGCTGGGTATCGAGCAATTGCTGCTGGCCATTGACGACGCCCGTGCCCACAAAGAAAGCATCGTGTTCACCAACGGCTGCTTCGACATCCTGCATGCTGGCCACGTGACTTATCTGGAACAGGCGCGCGCCCAAGGCGACCGCCTGATCGTCGCGGTCAACGACGATGCCTCCGTCAGCCGCTTGAAGGGGCCTGGCCGTCCGATCAACAGTGTTGACCGGCGTATGGCCGTATTGGCCGGTCTCGGCGCAGTCGACTGGGTGATCAGCTTCTCTGAAGGCACCCCGGAAAACCTGCTGGCCCAGGTCAAGCCGGACGTGTTGGTCAAGGGTGGTGACTACTCCGTCGATCAAGTCGTAGGCGCCGATATCGTCAGCGCTTACGGTGGTACGGTAAAAGTGCTGGGGTTGGTTGAAAACAGCTCGACCACGGCCATTGTCGAGAAGATCCGCAACAATGAGTAATGCTGAAAAGTGGGTGTTGATCACCGGAGGTGCCGGCTTTATCGGCTCGCACCTGGTCGATGCGCTACTTGCCAAAGGCTATGCCGTGCGCGTGCTGGATGACTTGTCCACCGGCAAACGCAGCAATTTGCCGCTGGATAATCCGCGCGTACAACTGATTGAAGGTAATGTCGCCAATGCCGAGCTGGTGGCGCAAGCCGCCGTCGGCGCCACCGCCGTCGTGCACCTGGCTGCTGTGGCTTCAGTGCAGGCCTCGGTGGATGATCCGGTGAGCACGCACCAGAGCAATTTCGTCGGCACCCTGAATGTCTGCGAAGCCATGCGCAAGGCTGGCGTGAAGCGCGTGGTGTTTGCCTCCAGCGCGGCGGTGTATGGCAACAACGGCGAGGGTGCTTCGATTGACGAAGACACCACCAAGGCGCCGCTGACGCCTTACGCGTCGGACAAGTTGGCGGGCGAGCACTACTTTGATTTCTATCGCCGCCAGCATGGCCTGGAACCGGTGATTTTCCGTTTCTTCAACATTTTCGGGCCACGCCAGGACCCGTCATCGCCGTATTCCGGCGTGATCAGTATCTTCAGCGAGCGTGTGCAGCAGGGTGTGCCGATCAGCGTGTTTGGCGACGGCGAGCAAACCCGGGATTTCATGTACGTGGAAGACCTGGTGGATGTGCTGGTCCAGGCCATCGAAGCGCCCGAAGCGCCACTGGGTGCGATCAACGTGGGATGGAACCGCACGACCACGCTCAAGCAGGTGCTTCAGGCGCTGGAAGAGGTGGTGGGGCAGTTGCCGGTGATCACTTACGGGCCGGCGCGCTCGGGTGATATCCGCCATTCGCGGGCGAATAACCAGCGCCTGTTGGCGAGCTTTACGCTGCCGGAGCCGACGCCGCTGAAGGTCGGCCTGGAGCGCTTGCTTAACGGCTGACCTCGGTCATCTGTGGGAGCTGGCTTGTGTGGGAGCTGGCTTGCCTGCGATGCAGGCAACTCGGTACATCAGGCAAACCCAGTTGATGCCATCGCAGGCAAGCCAGCTCCCACATTGGATTTGCGTCAGCCTTTGGCCTTTTTCTTCGGCACGATCTTGCGCAGCACCCGTTGCGCCAATCGCTTCAACTTCGACTCCTTCTCAGGCTCCGCCAGGCCTTGTTGGCGCAGCCAATCCTTCCAGCGAATGCGCTCATCGCGCACCAGCCAGCCTTCCTGCTGGGCGAAGCTTTCCGCCAGGTACAAGCCGCGTGTGCTGGCCGGGTATAGCTGGTCTTTCTTGACGGTGTACAGCTCGGCCAGCGGCTGGCCGTCCTTCAATGGCATCAGGTACAAATCCGGGCGCTGGCGGTCGAGGCGCGCCACCAGTTGGTCGCCTTCCAGTCGTTCATCGACATGGAACAGGCTGAGGGATTTGGCTTCCTTGGGCACTTCCAGGCGCAGGTCATAAATCAGCTGCAGCGACGCCGTGGGCAAATGCACGTAAGCCCGTGGGCGCTCGATCAGTTGCATGGTGGCGCAGCGCACCGGGCGAGCGGCGCCGGACAGCGGGCTCAAGCGAAACGGCAGGGCTTCACGATAATGCAGCGCGGCGGAGTAGGGCGCGGGCAGCCAGGTGTCATTGAAGCGCCCGCCCAGCCAGCCTTCGGGCGTCTCCAGCAGGCATTCTTCGGCAATTTCCTGGATGGCGGTGTGCAATGGCAGGTTCAGTTCGTGGGCGGGTACGTAGCCGGAGATCAGCTTGAGCACCACGTCGCCACGGTCCTGGCGGCGCTGGCGCACCAGTACCCAGTAATCCTTGTTCTGCCAATGCAGGGTCAGGCGCACCGACACGCCGAGGTTGGCCAGTTCCAGGGCGAAACGTTCAGGGTTTGCCACCTCCACCGGCTTGCGCCGTTGCAGGGTCTGGGCGAAGTTGAGCGGCATGCCCACGCTCTGGTAACTCAGGCCTTCGGGGGTGGCTTCGACGTGCAGCGGCAGTGTCTTGAAGTTGCTGGGGTTCTTTCTAATCAGCGTTCGCGGCATGTCGGCTCCTTCTTGCGACGGGGTCGGCCGCGTGGGCGGCATCAGAGTTGACGAATGACCTGGGCAGCGGTCGCCACGTTGTGGGCCAGGTGCAGCGGATTAATGGTCCCGACAATAGCACTGGCGACGCCCGTTTGCGCAAACAACAGCATGAAACTGGCATGAATTGGATCCATTCCTGGCTCAAGGCACACGTGGCCGCTGGCCAGAGCCTTTTTCACCAGGATGCCTTTGCCGTGGGCGGCGGCGTAATCGATCACGGCTTTCTCGGCCTGTTCATTCAGATTGTAGGTGACCATCGCGCAATCACCTTGTTCCAGAGCCTTCACGCCACCTTCGACGGTTTTGCCGGAGAAGCCGAAACCACGGATCTTGCCCTCTTTTTTCAGCTGCGCCAGGGTCTCGTACACCTCGCAATCATTGAGGATATGCAGGTCATTGCCATCAGAATGCACCAGCACCAGATCGATGAAATCCGTTTCAAGTCGTTTCAAACTGCGCTCAATGGACATGCGCGTATGCGCGGCACTGAAATTGTGATGGGACACGCCGTCGGCAAACTCTTCGCCGACCTTGCTGACAATCACCCAGTCGTTGCGCTGGCCGCGTAGCAGTGGCCCCAGGCGCTCCTCACTGCGCCCGTAAGCCGGCGCGGTGTCGATCAGGTTGATGCCCAATTGCTGGGCCTGGCGCAATAACATCCGTGCTTCGTCGTCATTGGGAATCTGGAAGCCGTTGGGGTATTTCACCCCTTGATCACGGCCCAGCTTGACGGTGCCCAGGCCCAGCGGCGAGACCAGCAGGCCGGTGCTGCCCAGTGGTCGATGCAGGTCGTGCAGGGTTGGCAGGCTCATGGCAACAGTTGCTCCCAGGCAGGTTGGCCGAGGGCCGGTTTTGGCAGCTCGGGCAGCGCGTCGCTGGCGCTTGGACGAATGCCGTCGCGTTCCAGGGCGTTGAGTACACGATCGGCGAAGTCCGGTGCCAGCGCCAGTTTGGTCGGCCAGCCCACCAGCAGGCGGCCTTGTTCGGCGAGGAAGGCATTGTCGGGGCGGCTCAGGCCCGATTGCAGCGGCTCGGCACGGTCGACACGCAGGGTGGCCCATTGGGTCTGGCTCATGTCGATCCACGGCAGTAACTGCGCCAGCTCTTTTTGCGCAGTGGCGATCTGTTCTTGTGGTGTGCGGGCCACGCCATCCGCCTCGGCGATATCGCCGCCCATGTACCACACCCAGTTGCCGTCGGCAGCCGGGTGAGTGGTGATGGTAAGGCGCGGCTTGGTGCCGCCGCCCAGGCAGTGCGCATACAGCGGCTTCAGGCCCGGGCCTTTGGCGATGATCATATGCAATGGGCGGGTTTGCATGGCGGGCTGGCTGAGGCCCAGGGCCGTCAGTAACTCAGCGGTGCCGCCACCGGCACTCAGCACGATGCGCTGGGCGCGGATCTCGCGGCCATCGACCTTCAGGCCCACCAAGGTATCGCCTTCAAGCAGCGGTTCGATGTGTTGCCCGGCGAGCAAGCCGTCGCCGGCCAATTGCGCCAGGCGTTCGATCAGGCTGGGCACATCGATGACCAGTTCGGCCAGGCGATAGACTTTGCCCTTGAAGCGACGGTCCTGCAGGGCTGGCGGCAATTCGTCGCCCTTGACCTGATCGACGCGGCCACGCACGGCTTTACTGGCGAAGAAGCTGGTGAGGTTGCCGGCGATCGTGCCGGGCGACCACAGGTAATGGGCTTCGGAGAGCAAGCGCACGCCGGTCAGGTCCAACTCGCCGTTACCCGCCAGGGCTTCGCGCCAGCGGCGCGGCATGTCGGCAATGGCTTCGGACGCGCCGGTGAGCGCGCCATGCAGGGCGTATTTCGCGCCGCCGTGAATGATTCCTTGGGACTTCACGCTTTGCCCGCCGCCCAAGGTAGCGCTTTCCACCACCACCGTGGAAAACCCCTGGCGGCGCAGGCGTGCGTTAAGCCAGAGGCCGGCAACCCCGGCGCCGACAATCAGAACGTCGGTGGAAATAACGGATGGCATCGGCGACCTCAGTGTTCAAGACAAGAGGCGCAGTATACAGGCTGTAGCGTGGCGGTCAGTGCCCGGCGGTTTTCGAGAACAGCTGAATCACCACCACACCCAGCACAATCAGGCCCATGCCCAGCATTGCCGGTACATCCAGCTTCTGCCCGTAGATAAACAGCGCGGCGATACTGACCATTACAATGCCCAGTCCGGCCCAGACCGCATAGGCGATACCCACCGGCACCGTGCGCACCACCAGCGTGAGCATCCAGAAGGCCACGCCATACCCCACAATCATCAGCAACAGCGGAATCGGCGTGCTCAAGCCCTTGACGGCTTTCATGGAAACGGTCGCGATCACTTCCGAGCAAATGGCAATGGCCAGGTAAACGTAGGCAACATTCATGGGGGAATCCTCGGTGTGATACGTGCTTGATTAGGTCCGCATTTTAACCCTTCGCGAGATGAGATAAAGTCATTACCTATCCGATTTAAAGATGGGTTGAGTCATGAGCGTGCAATGGAACCTGGAACAGATGCGCCTGTTTGTCAGCGTCGCCGAGCAGCGCTCGTTTTCGGCGGTGGCGCGTGGGCAGCGCAAGGCGCAATCGGCGGTGAGTAACGCAATTGCCCTGCTGGAAGCGGACCTTGGGCTTAGCCTGTTCGAGCGCAGCAGCGGCCGTCAGCCCCGTCTGACTGAAGCCGGCAGTGTGTTGCTGGAAGAAGCGCGTGAGGTGCTGCGCCAATGTGAACGGCTCAATGGTCGGGCGTTGTCGCTGACCCGTGGTGAAGAAGCCTGCCTGCGCCTGGCCCAGGACGAAGCCATGTTATTTCAGCCGGTGCTCGACAGTCTTGAAGCGTTGGCCCGGCAATACCCGCTGCTGGAAGTACAGCTTTCCAGCGCCGCGCAAGGCGATGTGGCGCGCAAGCTGGTGGAGCGCAAGGCCGACCTGGGTTTGCTGTTCTATCACGACCAGATCCCCGAAGCGCTTGAGCGGCGGGTGGTGGGCAGCGTGGAAATGGTCACGGTGTGCGGCGTGAATCATCCACTGGCCCAGGACAAATACGTGACTTGCCAGCGCCTGGCGCAGTTCCGGCAACTGCTGATGTCGACCCAGACCAGCGTGTACCCCGGCAGTGAAGCCGCGAGCCCCCTGGTGTGGCGTGCCGACAGCTTCTACGTATTGGCCGAATGGCTGATGAGTGGCCTGGGCTGGGCCTGGCTGCCTCGGCACATCGTGCAGTACCCGGCCTATCAACAGCAGATGGTCGAGCTGGACAGCGAATGGACGCCGCCGGCGCTGGTGGTGGAGCTGGTCTGGCGCCGCGACGAGCACCTGGGCCCGGCCGCACGCTTCCTGACCGAGCGATTTGCCGAGTGCTTGCAGGCGATCGACTGAAAAAGCCGATAAACTCCGCCGCCATGAATAGAACTCTCTACAGCTGTCTGTTTTACCTGGCGCTGCCGTTGGTGGCTTTACGTCTGTGGCTGCGCGCGCGCAAGGCGCCGGCGTATGCAAAACGTATCGGCGAGCGGTTTTCCTATGGCCTGCCGGTGATGCAGCCGGGCGGGATCTGGGTGCATGCGGTGTCGGTGGGCGAAAGCATCGCGGCCGCGCCGATGATTCGCGGGTTGATGGAGCGCCACCCGACGCTGCCGATTACCGTTACCTGCATGACGCCCACCGGCTCGGAGCGTATCCAGGCGCTGTTCGCCAATGAACCGCGCATTCAGCACTGCTACTTGCCCTATGACTTGCCTTGCGCCGCCAAGCGCTTTCTTGATCGTGTGCAGCCCAGGCTCGCCGTGATCATGGAAACCGAGCTGTGGCCCAACCACATCCACGCCTGCGCTCAGCGTGGTATTCCGGTAGCGCTGGCCAATGCGCGGCTGTCGGCGCGTTCGGCCAAAGGTTATGCGCGCTTCGCCAAGCTGACCGCGCCGATGCTGGCCGAGATGAGCCTGTTTGCGGTGCAGACAAAAACCGAAGCCCAGCGTTTTTTGAGCCTGGGCGCACGACCACAAACCGTTGAAGTCACCGGCTCGATCAAGTTCGACCTGACCATCGATCCGCAACTGCCGGTGCGTGCCGCCGCCTTGCGCGAGCAATGGGGCGCCACCGAGCGCCCGGTGTGGATCGCCGCCAGCACCCACGAAGGCGAGGATGAAGTGGTGCTGGCCGCCCATCGCCAACTGCTCGAAAGTTACCCCAACGCGCTGCTGATTCTGGTGCCGCGTCATCAGGAGCGCTTCGGGCCGATGTTCGAGTTGTGCGAGCAACAAGGCTTTGCCACGGTGCGCCGCTCCAGCACTGAACCGGTGACGGCGCAGACCTCCGTGCTGCTCGGTGACACCATGGGCGAGCTGCTATTCCTTTACGCCCTTGCCGACAGCGCCTTCGTCGGCGGCAGCCTGGTGCCTACCGGCGGCCACAACCCGCTGGAACCGGCGGCGCTGGCCAAGCCTGTGATCATGGGGCCGCACCTGTTCAACTTCCTCGAAATCAGCGCGATGATGCGTGAGGCCGGGGCGTTGCGTGAGGTGGATGATGCGCAAGGCTTGGCAGAAGCCGTGCGGCAGTTGTTCGAACTGCCGCAGGATGCGCGCAAGATGGCAGAGGCGGGATTGAAGGTGATGCAGGCCAACCAGGGTGCGCTGAAACGCTTACTGGACGGTTTGGACAAACTGCTCAATCACTGAACCAACACGGACCAAAATGTGGGAGCTGGCTTGCCTGCGATAGCATCAACTGGGCATGTCTGATGTACCGAGTTGCCTGCATCGCAGGCAAGCCAGCTCCCACACAAGCCAGCTCCCACATTGGTTTTGCTGTGTTGTTAATACCCGGGGCGGGCTTTGAGCTGCTCGGCGGCGGCCTTGGCCAGATCCGGCGGCAGAAAATCCTTGTCCGGGTTGTAGTCAGCCTTGAGGTAACGCGTCAGGTCCTGTAAATCCCCAGGGCTGAGCGTGCCCGCCGCCTGCTTCAAGCGCAGGTTGTCGAGGATGTAGTCGTAGCGGCTGTTGTTGTAGTTGCGCACCGACGAGTACAGCTGGCGTTGTGAATCCAGCACATCGACGATATTGCGCGTACCCACTTGATAGCCGATTTCCGTGGCTTCCACCGCGCTCTGGTTGGAGATGATCGACTGGCGGCGCGCCTGCACCTGTTCCACATCGGTGTTCACCGCGCGGTGCAGATTACGGGTGTTTTCCACCACCTGGCGGCGCAGGCCTTCGCGTTGCTGTTCAGTCTGGTCGAGGCGTGAATAGGATTCGCGCACTTGCGAGCTGGTCAAACCGCCGCTGTAGATCGGGATATTCAGGCGCAGGCCGATGGTGCGCTGAGACACATCACCACCGTACGGCACGGGCAATTGGTTCGGGTTGCTGAAACCCAGCGCGTCGTTGTCGCCTTTTTCGTATTGCGCCACGGCGTCGAGGGTCGGCAAGTGGCCGGCCTTGCGCTGGCGCAGGGTTTCTTCGGCAGCGGTCACGGCGTAGTTGCTGGCCAGCAAGTTCAAGTTTTGGCGGCCGGCGGTTTCGACCCAGGATTTGGCGTCATTCGGCGCCGGTGGCAGCACCGGCAGCGTGTGCACGATGCCCTGGATCGCGTTGTATTGGCGGTTGGTCAGCGTGATCAGCGCCTCAAAGGCGTCGTCCACCTGGCGTTGGGCGACGATGCGGTTGGCGCGGGCTGTGTCGTAGCTGGCCTGGGATTGCAGCACGTCGGTCTTGTCCGACAGGCCTACATCAAAGCGTTCGTTGGACTGGTCGAGCTGGCGCTTGAAGGCGTTTTCTTCGGCCTTGGTCGACGCCAGGTTGTCCTGGGCGCGCAGCACGGCGAAGTAGCTTTCGGCGCTTTGCAGGATCAGGTTCTGTTCAGTCGCCGAGAGTTGCAGCGAAGCTTGTTCGTTGACGGCTTCGGCGGCTTGCAGCTGGAACCAGCGATCAGCGCGGAACAGCGGCTGGCTCAAGGTTGCACGCCAGGAGTGCGCGTCACGGTTGACGGTGGCTGCCGGTTGGTCGATCTGGGTGCGCACGTTATTGCTGTCGGCGCCGGCCGACAGGTTCGGCAGCAAACCGGCGCGAGCCTGGGGCACCACTTCTTTTTGCGCGCCATATTGAGCGCGGGCGGCGGCCAGGTCGGCGTTGTTGTTCACCGCTTCCTGGTAGACGCTGACCAAGTCGGTTTTGGCGGACAAGGGCGCTTCAGCTGCCCAGACCATTCCATTGGTCGCACAAGACACGGCAAGAGCCAGTGAGAGTTTGCGCAGCATGAGGCGATCCCTAGTGTGAATATTACGACTGTAATTAAGCGCCCAAGGCTAAGGCTGGCCATTCCTGGCGTCAAGCATTGTGACGACGCCCGAGTGTAGTGGCGCTGACCCCGCGCAACAATCCCGCAATCACGCCATTCATCACGCTGAATACACCGCTATTGGCAATTTGCCCACACCATGGTCTAGACTGGCCGCGTTCTTGTCGGGGTGCCTTGTTGGAAGGCTGAGATCGGTAAATACCGGATCCCGTTGAACCTGATCAGGTTAACGCCTGCGTAGGGAACAAGATTTCTCGTCACCCGGCGAGTCCTCTTGTGCTTCGTCCGGGATGTTGTTCGACAATCGAACAGCGCTCGTGCCTTGCACAGCACTGGTTTCAGTGCGTCCATCCGTCACAGGTTCGCTCCGACAAAAATCCACCGCCTGGATAAGTTGGAGAGCCCGTGATGAGCACTGAATTAAAAAGCCAAAAATTAAAAAATACCGTGCACCTGAGTGAATCGGCCAAAGTCGACTCCGGCTCCGTGCAGCCGTTTACCCGCTCGCAAAAAATCTACGTGCAAGGCACTCGCCCGGACATTCGTGTGCCGATGCGTGAAATCAGCCTGGACGTGACGCCCACCGATTTCGGCGGTGAAATCAACGCACCGGTGGTGGTGTACGACACCTCCGGCCCGTACACCGACCCCAACGTCATCATTGACGTGCGCAAAGGCCTGGGTGATGTGCGTTCGCCGTGGATCGAAGTGCGTGGCGACACCGAGCGCCTGTCCGGCCTGAGTTCGCACTTTGGCCAACAGCGCCTCAGCGATGCTGAGCTCACCGCACTGCGCTTTGCGCACGTGAAGAACCCGCGCCGCGCCAAGGCAGGTGCCAACGTCACGCAGATGCACTACGCGCGCAAAGGCATCATTACCGCCGAGATGGAATACGTCGCCATCCGCGAAAACATGAAGCTTGAAGAAGCCCGTGCCAGTGGCCTGCTCGACCAGCAGCACGCCGGTCACAGCTTCGGCGCCAGCGTGCCGAAAATCATCACGCCTGAGTTTGTGCGCGAAGAAATCGCCCGTGGCCGCGCGATTATCCCGGCCAACATCAACCACACCGAACTGGAGCCAATGATCATCGGCCGTAACTTCCTGGTGAAGATCAACGGCAATATCGGCAACAGTGCGTTGGGTTCGTCCATTGAAGAAGAAGTGGCGAAACTGACCTGGGGCATTCGCTGGGGTTCGGACACGGTGATGGACCTGTCCACTGGCAAGCACATCCACGAAACCCGCGAGTGGATCATCCGCAACTCGCCGGTGCCGATTGGCACCGTTCCGATCTATCAAGCCTTGGAAAAAGTCGGCGGCGCCGCCGAAGACCTGACGTGGGAGCTGTTCCGCGACACCCTGATCGAACAGGCCGAGCAGGGCGTCGACTACTTCACCATCCACGCAGGCGTGCTGCTGCGCTATGTGCCGCTGACTGCCAAACGCGTGACCGGCATCGTGTCCCGTGGCGGTTCGATCATGGCCAAGTGGTGCCTGGCGCACCACAAAGAGAACTTTACCTACACGCATTTCGACGAAATCTGCGAAATCATGAAGGCCTATGACGTCAGCTTCTCCCTTGGCGACGGCTTGCGTCCAGGCTCGATTGCCGACGCCAACGATGCTGCGCAATTCGGCGAACTGGAAACTCTCGGCGAGCTGACCAAAATCGCCTGGAAGCACGACGTGCAAACCATGATCGAAGGCCCGGGCCACGTGCCGATGCAGTTGATCAAGGAGAACATGGACAAGCAGCTCGAATGCTGCGACGAGGCGCCGTTCTACACCCTCGGCCCGCTGACCACCGACATCGCACCGGGCTACGACCACATCACCTCGGGTATCGGTGCGGCGATGATCGGCTGGTTCGGTTGCGCCATGCTCTGCTATGTCACGCCCAAGGAACACTTGGGTTTGCCGAACAAGGATGACGTGAAGACCGGGATCATCACCTACAAGATCGCCGCGCACGCTGCGGACTTGGCCAAGGGGCATCCGGGCGCGCAGATTCGTGACAACGCCTTGAGCAAGGCGCGCTTCGAGTTCCGCTGGGAAGACCAGTTCAACCTCGGCCTGGACCCTGACACCGCGCGTTCGTATCACGATGAAACCTTGCCGAAGGACTCGGCCAAGGTCGCGCACTTCTGTTCGATGTGCGGGCCGAAATTCTGCTCGATGAAGATTACCCAGGAAGTACGCGAGTACGCCGCCAACCAACGCATTGAAGCGGTGGATGTGGACGTGGCCAAGGGCTTGGCCGAGCAGGCGGAGCGGTTCAAGCAGGAAGGCAGTCAGCTGTACAAGAAGGTCTGACATCCACGATCGTTCCCACGCTCAGCGTGGGAATGCATCCCGTGACGCTCTGCGTCACAAAGGCGGACGCAGAGCGTCCTTAGCGGCATTCCCACGCAGAGCGTGGGAACGATCATGTCCCTCAGAGATAACACCCTTGAGCATTCAACCGAGTACTTACTCTCCTGAAATCGCGGTGCCGGCTGACAAACGCGTGTTCGGCGCCCGCGACCTGTTCTCCCTGTGGTTCTCCCTTGGCATCGGCCTGATGGTCCTGCAAACCGGCGCCTTGCTCGCGCCGGGCCTGGGCTTGTCCGGCTCGTTGCTGGCGATTTTTCTCGGCACGCTGGTCGGTGTGTTGCTGCTGGCCGCCGTCGGTGTGATCGGCAGCGACACCGGCCTGTCCGCCATGGCCGCGCTCAAACTCAGCCTCGGCGCCAAGGGCGCGAGCCTGCCGGCACTGCTGAACCTTTTACAACTGGTCGGCTGGGGCTCGTTCGAGATCATCGTGATGCGCGACGCCGCCAGCTTGCTGGGCACCCGCGCGTTCAGCGAGGGCAGCCTGCTCGCCAGCCCATTGCTGTGGACCCTGTTTTTCGGAGGCTTGGCGACGTTGCTGGCGGTCAGCGGGCCGCTGACATTCGTGCGCCAGATCCTGCGTAAATGGGGCATCTGGCTGCTGCTCGCCGCCTGCCTGTGGCTGACCTGGAACCTGTTCGCCAAGGCTGACTTCACGGCGTTGTGGGCCAAGTCCGGTGACGGCTCGATGCCGTTTGCGGTGGGCTTTGATATTGCCATCGCCATGCCGCTGTCGTGGTTGCCGCTTATCGCCGACTACTCACGCTTCGGCCAGCGCGCCAAAAGCGTGTTCGGCGGTACGGCGTTGGGCTTCTTTATCGGTAACTTCTGGCTGATGAGCCTGGGCGTGGCCTACACCCTGGCGTTTGCGCCCAGTGGTGAAGTGAATGCGCTGTTGCTGGCGCTGGCCGGTGCTGGCTTGGGCATTCCGTTGCTGCTGATCCTGTTGGACGAGTCGGAAAACGCCTTTGCCGATATTCACTCGGCGGCGGTGTCCAGCGGGATTCTGTTGCGCTTGAAGGTCGAGCACCTGGCCTTGGTCATCGGTGTGATCTGCACCTTGATCGCCTGCCTGGCGCCGCTGGCGCAGTATCAGAACTTCCTGCTGCTGATCGGCTCGGTGTTTGCGCCGCTGTTTGGCGTGGTGCTGGTGGATCACTTTATCCTGCGCCGGCGTGGCCAGGGCACGGTTGCCAACCTGCATTGGCCGGCGCTGGTGGCCTGGCTGGGTGGCATCGCCACCTATCACGTGCTGGCCAACCTGTATCCGGATATCGGCGCAACCCTGCCGGCACTGGTACTGGCAGGGTTGTTACAGCTGGTGTTAGGGCGTGCGGTCAGTGGCGCGCAGGCATCAGCTCAGGCTTGAGCACGCCGGTGAGGCGCGCGTAGGGGATGGTCATTTCGATCAGCCCCAATGCGTAAGGGGCGATGGTGCTCACGTTGTACTTGAGCACCACACCGGCGCTGGTCAGGGCCACGTTCGGGGTTTTCTGGAACGGCCAGCTCTTCACGAACTCCGGGTCGCGGTCCATCTGCGAATTGATCAGCCAGCTGTTGTGGGCGACTTTCGCGGTGTTCCAGAACGCCTGTTCCTGGCCCGGCAGCAACATGTCGGCCAGGCTCAGCTCTTTGTGCAGCAGGCGTGAATAGTTAATGAAACCGCGGCCGGGCGCGCCGTGGGCGGTGCCGGTATCCAGATAACTGGACACTTCAACGATCACCAGTCCGTCATGCTGCTCACGTACCTTGGCTTGCAAGTACATGCTGTTGCGGTTCGGCGACTCGCGCAGGAACTTGTCGCGGTAGGCATTCAGGGTCGGCGGCACGCTGGCGCCGGGCGTGGTGCGGGTCATTTGCAGCAGGCGTTGCTCAACAATGCTGTCCAACTGCGGCTCGCTGGGGAAGTGCACGGTGTCGATGTTCACCAGTGGGCATTCCGGGCTGTTGCAGCCGGGTTTGATTTGTTCGGAAGTGTCCGGCTTGGTGTCCAGGGGCTTGAGGTAGCTGGGCTGGAACAGGCTCTGGCAAGCGCCCAGAGTCAAGGCAATACAGGCCACGGAGGCGATTTTTAAAAGCGACATGTGCGTCCTTCGGAAATCGATGGAAAGCGAAAAAGAGTAGCGCTTCGACTGCGAACAAAGCCGTCAGTTCGCCACTAAGCTGATTAGAGTGAGTTTGACGTCCGCCGTCTATCCCGGCAACCGGAAAGGGGCTGCATCAAGGGCCATGGGCGCGTTAGGATGGCGCGAATTGCACCTGCGTAACGAGGAAGGATATGACGGACATTGCCAAATCGACGCCGAACACCATCGAGATCGTTCAGCGCGACAATGCCTATAAGGGCTTTTACCAGCTTGATCGCGTGCAACTGCGCCACGAGAAGTTCGATGGCGGCATGAGCCGGGTGATCAATCGTGAAGTCTTTGTGCGTCATGACGCGGTGTGCGTGCTGCCCTACGACCCGCAGCGCGATGAAGTGGTGTTGATCGAGCAGTTCCGTATCGGCGCCATGGGCCGTACCGGCAACCCGTGGCTGGTGGAAATGGTCGCGGGGCTGATTGATAAGGACGAACAACCGGAGGAGGTTGCACACCGCGAAGCCGAGGAGGAAGCTGGCCTTACGTTCTCTGCGCTGTGGCCGATCACCAAATATTTCCCGTCGCCCGGTGGCAGTACCGAATTCGTGCACTTGTACCTCGGTCGTTGCGACAGCTCAGGTGCAGGTGGCGTCCATGGACTGGAAGAAGAAGCAGAAGATATCCGCGTCACCCCCTGGGCCTTTGAAGATGCCCTGCAAGCGGTGCGTGACGGCAAAATTTCCAACGCAGCCAGCATTATCGCCCTGCAATGGCTTGCGCTTAATCGCGCGGAAGTGAGGGGGTTATGGCAGTAAAGGCACGGGAACGATACCGGGTTGACCTGATCGGGCTGCAAGCCGCCTGCGAGGCCAATTATGCGCGGCTGATGCGCCTGCTCCCCGACATGCGTCACGCGCCTGAGGCGCGGCGTATTGCCGTGACCCATGGCGACCAGATGCTGGGCGTGCTGACCCTTGAGGTCATCGTCAACTGCCCGTACACCACCACCCTGCGGGTGCGCCAGGAGCACAGCCTGCCCTGGCTGCCGGTGCCGCAGCTGGAGGTTCAGGTGTATCACGATGCGCGCATGGCCGAAGTCATCAGCGCAGAACACGCGCGACGCTTTCGCAGCATCTATCCTTATCCGAATGTGTTCATGCACCAGCCCGATGAGAAAGCACAACTCAATGTGTTCCTCGGCGAATGGTTGAGTCACTGCCTGGCCCTGGGCCATGAATTCGAAGTCGTGCGCTAGATGTGAACTGCGTCTTTCCTCTTTGTGTCCTGCCCCAGCATAATCGCGCTACCTATCCATTCCTGTGATTGCCTTGGGAGAGCGCCTTGCCGAGCGTATCCGCTGTGAACCCTGATGCGTCGGTGCTGCTGGTGCAGTTGTCCGACAGCCACCTGTTTGCCGAGGCCGACGGTTCGCTGCTGGGCATGAACACCCGCGACAGCCTGCAGCGGGTGATTGGTTTGGTGCGCGAGCAACAGCCGCAGATCGATTTGGTGCTGGCCACTGGAGACTTGTCCCAGGACGGCACGCTTGAGTCTTACCAGCTATTTCGCGACCTGACTCGGCAGATCGACGCGCCGGCGCGCTGGATTCCTGGCAACCACGACGAGCCGCAGATCATGGCCCACGCGGCGGTGCACAGCGATTTGCTCGAGCCGGTGGTCGATATCGGCAATTGGCGCGTCACCCTGCTGGATTCGGCGGTTCCGGGCTCGGTCCCCGGTTATTTGCAGGATTCGCAATTGCAATTGCTCGCCCAAGCCCTGAGCGAGGCGCCAAACCGTCATCATCTGGTGTGTTTTCACCATCATCCGGTGTCCATCGGTTGTGCGTGGATGGAGCCCATCGGCCTGCGCAACCCTGAAGCCCTGTTTGCCGTACTCGACCGTTTCCCACAGGTAAAAGCGGTGCTGTGGGGCCATGTGCACCAGGAAATCGACCGTGAGCGCAACGACGTGCGCCTGCTGGCGTCGCCGTCCACCTGTATCCAGTTCGCGCCGGGCAGCGAGGACTTCAAGGTCAGCGAGCAGGCACCGGGGTATCGCTGGCTGCGATTGCATGCCGACGGACGGTTGGAGACGGGCGTGGAGCGGGTAAAAGGATTCGAATTTACCGTCGATTACGGCAGCAACGGCTATTAAACCCTGCAAACACTGATCAAAATGTGGGAGCTGGCTTGCCTGCGATAGCGGTGGGCCAGTTAATCAATAGCTAACTGATCCGCCGCCATCGCAGGCAAGCCAGCTCCCACATTCGATCCGCTTCTGCCTGTATTCCCTGTAAACTGCGCCTCTTTGGCTGATGCACGGAGAGCCCGGCATGTCCGCGTCGATTCTATATATCCACGGTTTCAACAGCGCGCCTGCGTCCAACAAGGCAACCCAGTTGAGCACCGTGATGGACAGCCTCGGGTTGAGCGACCAATTGCGTGTGCCGGCCCTGCATCACCACCCGCGTCAGGCGATTCCTCAATTGGAAGAGGCCATTGCGGAACTGGGGCGGCCGCTGCTGGTGGGAAGCTCACTCGGCGGCTACTATGCAACCCATCTTGCCGAACGCCATGGCCTCAAGGCGCTGCTGGTGAACCCGGCGGTCAGCCCGCATCGGATGTTTGACGGTTACCTGGGCACCCAGAAGAACCTCTACACCGATGAAACCTGGGAGCTGACCCACGACCACGTCACGGCCCTGGCCGAACTGGAAGTGCCGGCGCCCCAGGATGCCGCGCGTTATCAAGTGTGGTTGCAGACCGGGGATGAAACCCTGGATTATCGCCTCGCCCAGCAGTATTACCGGGCCTGTGCCTTGCGCATCCAGGCCGGTGGCGACCATGGTTACCAGGGGTTCGCCCAGCAATTGCCGGCCATGTTGAGTTTTGCCGGCATTGGCGCAGATCAGTATCAATCCTTCGACTTTGCAGCACTGTAAAGTCCAGGGGCACTTTTTAATCGAACGACTCACGACGAGACCCCATGGCCACTCCCAGCGCTAGCTCTTATAACGCCGACGCCATCGAAGTCCTCTCGGGCCTCGACCCGGTGCGCAAACGCCCCGGCATGTACACCGACACCAGTCGGCCGAACCACCTTGCCCAGGAAGTCATCGACAACAGCGTCGACGAAGCCTTGGCCGGGCATGCCAAGTCGGTACAAGTCATCCTCCACGCCGACCATTCCCTGGAAGTGTCCGACGATGGTCGCGGCATGCCGGTGGACATTCACCCGGAAGAGGGTGTGTCGGGCGTCGAGCTGATCCTTACCAAGCTCCATGCGGGCGGCAAGTTCTCCAACAAGAACTACCAGTTCTCCGGTGGCTTGCACGGTGTGGGTATATCCGTGGTCAACGCCCTGTCGACCCTGGTGCGGGTCAAGGTCAAGCGTGACGGCAACGAGTACCAGATGACCTTTGCCGATGGCTACAAAGCCACCGACCTGGAGGTCGTCGGTACCGTTGGCAAGCGCAACACCGGCACCAGCGTGTACTTCGCGCCGGACCCGAAATACTTCGATTCGCCAAAATTCTCCATCAGCCGCCTCAAGCATGTACTCAAGGCCAAGGCGGTATTGTGCCCGGGCCTGCTGGTCAGCTTTGAAGACAAAGGCACCGGCGAAAAGGTCGAATGGCACTACGAAGATGGCCTGCGCTCCTACCTGGAAGACTCGGTCAGCGACTTTGAACGCCTGCCTAACGAGCCGTTCTGCGGCAGCCTGGCGGGGAATAAAGAAGCCGTCGACTGGGCGCTGCTGTGGTTGCCCGAAGGTGGCGACAGCGTGCAGGAAAGCTACGTCAACCTGATCCCCACCGCCCAGGGCGGCACCCACGTCAACGGTTTGCGCCAGGGTTTGCTGGACGCCATGCGCGAGTTCTGCGAATACCGCAGCCTGTTGCCGCGCGGTGTGAAGCTGGCGCCGGAAGACGTGTGGGAGCGCATCGCGTTCGTGCTGTCGATGAAGATGCAGGAGCCGCAGTTCTCCGGCCAGACCAAAGAGCGTTTGTCGTCCCGCGAGGCGGCGGCGTTTGTCTCCGGTGTGGTCAAGGACGCGTTCAGCCTATGGCTCAACGAGCACCCGGAACTGGGCCTGGCCCTGGCGGAGCTGGCGATCAACAACGCCGGTCGTCGCCTGAAGGCCAGCAAGAAAGTCGAGCGCAAGCGCATCACCCAAGGCCCGGCACTCCCAGGCAAATTGGCCGATTGCGCCGGGCAAGACCCGATGCGCTCCGAGCTGTTTCTGGTCGAAGGTGACTCCGCCGGCGGTTCCGCCAAGCAAGCGCGGGACAAAGAGTTCCAGGCGATCCTGCCGTTGCGCGGCAAGATCCTCAACACCTGGGAAGTCGACGGCAGCGAAGTCCTGGCCAGCCAGGAAGTGCACAACATCGCCGTTGCAATTGGTGTAGACCCGGGCGCGGCGGACATGAGCCAGCTGCGCTACGGCAAGATCTGCATCCTCGCCGACGCCGACTCCGACGGCCTGCACATCGCCACGTTGCTCTGCGCACTGTTTGTGCAGCACTTCCGCCCGTTGGTGGATGCCGGCCACGTCTACGTCGCCATGCCGCCCTTGTACCGTATCGACCTGGGCAAAGAGATTTTCTACGCCCTGGACGAAGCCGAGCGCGATGGCATCCTCGACCGCCTGGTGGCCGAGAAGAAACGCGGCAAGCCACAGGTCACGCGATTCAAAGGCCTGGGTGAGATGAACCCGCCGCAGTTGCGCGAAACCACCATGGACCCGAACACTCGCCGCCTGGTGCAGTTGACCCTGGAAGACTTCGCCGGCACGTCGGAAATGATGGACATGCTGCTGGCGAAGAAGCGTGCGCCGGACCGCAAAGCCTGGCTGGAGTCCAAGGGTAACCTGGCCGAGGTGCTGGGCTGATGCGCACAGGTTTCGCCCTGGCGATCCTGATGTTGAGCGGGTTGGTGGCCACCCAAGGGGTGGCCGCGCCCGTGGCTGAGCTTAAACTGGTCTCCGAACACCTGGTGGACGGCATGCGCGGTGGCAACCTGTCGGGCCTGGCGCTGTGTGGCCAGGGCCTGTGGACGGTTTCCGACCGCGATGACGACCAGATTTACCGCCTCGATATCAGCGCGCCGACCTGGAAGGCCGAAACCGTGAAGATCGAGGTGCCACCGGTGCCCGAGTCCGGCCTGCCTTGGGGGCTGCGCTCGCGCACCAAGGCTGCATCGTTCATTCGTGGCGGCGACCTGGATTTTGAAGGCATCACCTGTGACGCCGCCGGCAACCGCTACATTGTCAGTGAAGCCCATGCGGCGGTGCTGCAAGTGCCGGTGAACGGTGCGCCGCAATGGTTGAGGATTGCTCCGGGCATGGTCCGCGAAGCGCGGGCCAGTGGGATGTTGCTGCACTTCAATGCCTTGTTCGAAGGTTTGGCGATCAACCCCGAAGGCAATCAGATCTGGCTGGCCGCCGAGCGAGAGCGACGAGGGTTGATCTCGATCAAGCGTGGCCAGAGCGTGTGGGATTGCGATGGGCCCTGTGTGTTGCTGAGCGAGGCCGGCCAGGAAGTGCAACCGGCACAGTTCACCAACGCCAAGGCGGTGTCCAAGGACTTTGCCGACCTGGCGCTGTTCAACGGCAAGCTGTTTACCCTGGAGCGCAATGCGTTCCAGATTTGCCGGCGCGATGCGGTCACGGCCAAAGTCGAGCTGTGCTGGTCGTTTGCCGACGAAACCCTGACACCGAACCGGCGTTATGCCCAGCCTTATGGCTTGGCCGAAGCCCTGGTGGTGGATGCCGAAGGTGTGTGGTTGGGTATCGACAATAATTTTGGCCCGCGTGCCGACGGTGAAAAACGCCCGGTGGTCTATCGTTTTGCCGCGCCGGCCGGTGGCTGGGGCGCCCAACCATGACGGCAGCGCCGCCCGGCAAACGTGCCGGACGTGTACTGATGTTCGTGGCATGGGGCGCCGGGCTGTTTTTGGCCACGCGTTTTTTTGGGCAGTGGGAAGCGCGTCAGGAAAACCCCAATGCGGTGGTGACCTCAGAGCAGCATGAGGGTTACATCGAAGTAAAATTGCTGGGCAACGGCCAAGGGCATTTTGTCGCCAGCGGCCAGATCAACGGATCGCCGGTGGAGTTTATGCTCGACACCGGCGCGACCGATGTGGCGGTGCCGGCCGAATTGGCCGACCGCCTCGGGCTCAAGCGCGGCCTGCCCGTGACCTTGAGCACCGCCAATGGGCGTAGCCAGGGCTACCGCACCAGCCTTGATCGCCTGAAGCTGGGCGATATTGTCCTGCAGGACGTCCGCGCGCTGGTAGCGCCGGGCTTGGGCGGTGAGCAGGTACTGTTGGGCATGAGTGCATTGAAACAACTTGAATTTACCCAGCGCAGCGGCACCATGCTGCTGCGCCAGACCAAACAATGATGAGGCCCGCATGAGTGACATCCTCGCAGACAGCTTAGATGGCGTAGAACGCCGATCGCTGGCTGACTTCACCGAAAATGCCTACCTCAACTACTCCATGTACGTGATCATGGACCGTGCCTTGCCGCATATCGGCGACGGCCTGAAGCCCGTGCAGCGGCGCATTATCTACGCCATGAGTGAGTTGGGCCTGGACGCAGACTCCAAGCACAAGAAATCGGCGCGTACTGTCGGTGACGTGCTTGGTAAGTTCCACCCGCACGGCGACTCGGCCTGCTACGAAGCCATGGTGCTGATGGCCCAGCCGTTCAGCTACCGCTACACCTTGGTGGATGGCCAGGGTAACTGGGGTGCGCCGGATGATCCCAAGTCCTTCGCCGCCATGCGTTACACCGAGGCGCGCCTGTCGCGTTACTCGGAAGTGCTGCTGAGCGAGTTGGGCCAGGGCACTGCGAACTGGGGGCCGAATTTTGACGGCACCTTGGACGAACCGCTGGTGTTGCCGGCGCGTTTGCCGAATATACTGCTCAATGGCACCACCGGCATCGCGGTCGGCATGGCCACTGATGTGCCGCCGCACAACCTGCGCGAAGTCGCGACTGCCTGCGTGCGTTTGCTTGATGAGCCAAAAGCTACGGTCGAGCAGCTCTGCGAGCATATTCAAGGCCCGGATTACCCGACCGAAGCGGAAATCATCACGCCGCGTGCCGACCTGCTGAAGATGTACGAGACCGGCAAGGGCTCGGTGCGCATGCGCGCGGTTTACCACATTGAAGACGGCGACATTATTGTCACCGCACTGCCGCACCAGGTGTCCGGTGCCAAGGTGCTGGAGCAGATTGCCGCGCTGATGCAGGCCAAACCGTCGAAATTGCCGCAAGTGGCTGACTTGCGTGACGAGTCCGACCACGAAAACCCCTGCCGCATCGTGATCATCCCGACCAACAGCCGGGTCGACCACGAAGTGCTGATGCAGCATCTGTTCGCCAGCACCGACCTTGAGTCCAGCTACCGGGTCAACGTCAACATCATCGGCCTGGACGGCAAGCCACAGCTGAAAAACCTGCGCAACCTGCTGGTGGAATGGCTGGAGTTCCGCGTACAGACCGTGCGCCGCCGCCTGCAATTTCGTCTCGACAAGGTTGAGCGCCGCCTGCACCTGTTGGATGGTTTGCTGATCGCTTACCTCAACCTGGATGAAGTGATCCACATCATCCGCACCGCCGAGCACCCGAAAGCCGAGCTGATCGCGCGTTTCGAACTGAGCGAGATCCAGGCCGACTACATCCTCGACACCCGCTTGCGTCAGTTGGCGCGGCTCGAAGAGATGAAGTTGCGCGACGAGCAAGACGCGCTGCTCAAGGAGCAAGCCAAGCTGCAAGCCCTGTTGGGTAGCGAAACCAAGCTCAAGAAGCTGGTGCGCAGCGAACTGATCAAAGACGCCGAAACCTATGGCGATGATCGCCGCTCGCCAATCGTCGAGCGCGCAGAAGCGAAAGCCCTGACAGAAACCGAACTGTTGCCTAACGAGAAAATTACCGTCGTTCTGTCGGAAAAGGGTTGGGTTCGTTCCGCCAAAGGGCATGATATTGACGCCACCGGCCTCTCGTACAAGGCTGGCGATGGTTTCAAGACCGCTGCGGCCGGGCGTTCCAACCAGTTTGCGGTGTTTATCGACTCCACCGGGCGCAGCTATTCGGTGCCGGCGCACACCTTGCCATCGGCACGTGGCCAAGGCGAACCGCTGACCGGGCGTCTCACACCGCCACCGGGGGCGAATTTCGAGTGCGTGCTGCTGCCGGATGACGATTCGCTGTACGTGATCGCCTCCGACGCGGGTTACGGTTTTGTGGTCAAGGGTGAAGACCTGCAGGCCAAGAACAAGGCGGGCAAAGCGTTGTTGAGCTTGCCGAACAACGCCAAGGTGATCCTGCCGCGCACCGTGGAGGACCGCGAGAGCAACTGGCTGGCGTCGGTGACTACCGAAGGGCGTTTGCTGGTGTTCAAGATCAGCGATTTGCCGCAGTTGGGTAAAGGCAAGGGCAACAAGATTATCGGGATTCCCGGGGAGCGCGTGGCCAGTCGCGAAGAGTACGTGACCGACATCGCCGTGATCCCGGAAGGCTCTACCCTGGTGCTCCAGGCTGGCAAGCGCACGCTGTCACTGCGCCCCGACGACCTTGAACACTACAAGGGTGAGCGTGGCCGACGGGGTAATAAACTGCCGCGTGGCTTCCAGCGCGTGGATGCTTTGCTGGTGGAAACGCCTGTTTAAGGCGGATTAGAGGGCTCGATCTACGATTTAACGCGTAGATCGGCGCTTTCGCGCTGGAGTCAGGGCGCATATTCACGGATGATATGGCCTTTCCAGCGCCGGCGTGGCCGAGCGTGTTTAGGTTATTTTTAGTATTACATTGTGGTTCGCCTTGTGGCAGCCACCTGGATGGGATGATGACTGCTCCACGCCTTCCTTTATTTTTGATGCTCGCTGGCCTTTTGGGGCTGGCGGGTTGCAGCACACACCAACCGGTGTCGCTGTACCAGCTGGACAGCGGAAGTCCGGCTCAGCCTGCGCAAACCGCAGGCATGGCCGTTTTGCTTGGCCCGGTCGTTGTTGCTGATTACCTGCAACGCGAAACCCTGCTTCAACGTCAGAACGACGGCAGCCTGCAAGGTTCCACCGATGGTCGTTGGGCGGGCAGTTTGTCGTCCGATATCAACCAGCTGATGTTGCGTCAGGTGGCTGGCCATCTCGACAGCCAGCGTGTGGTGCTTGCACCTGGGCCGGCGGGTTTTACCCCGGACGTGCAGGTATTGCTAACCATCACGCGGCTTGACTCGGGTACTTCGCAGCCGGCGATTCTTGACGCCCAATGGCGCTTGATCGACCGCCGTGGCCAGGTGCGCGATAACCGCATCGTGCACCTGCAGGAAGAACATACCGGCACCACCGCGTCCCAGGTCCAGGCCCAGGGCGTGTTGTTGCAGCATCTGGCGCAACAGTTGTCGGTGGCGCTCAAGCCATTGGCCAACCAGCCGCCAGTGGCCGAGGCGCCGCGCAAGCAAGCGCCGTCCCAGGCCAAACCGTCAGCTCCGCAGAAGCCTAAGATGCCGATGGCCACGCCGATTCGCACGGATATGGAAGTGTTCAGGTTCTGATCTGAATCGCGCCCAAACAAAAGGCCCGCTTACTCAGCGGGCCTTTTTGTTGTCTACGATTTGATCGTTCCCACGCTACGCGTGGGAATGCCTCTTGGGACGCTCCGCGTCCCGCCGTCAGCACTGCGCAGCAGTGACGCAGAGCGTCACGGAATGCATTCCCACGCGGAGCGTGGGGACGATCAGCTGTCAGGGCTTGTTACGGGTCTCATGCATGCGCGCCAACTGCCGCTCGAGCATCGACGGGTACGGCTCCATCAGCCGCTCCACACAGCTCGCGCCTTCAGGGCTGGCGATCGGGCGGATTCGTGCGCGCTGGCGGATCAGCGCATCTTCACTGATCTTGCGCTCCACCAGCAGCAGGTTGCGGCTGTGTTGGGACAAGGCCAGCGCATCCTGGGCGATCTCGGTAAGCAGCAGGTCGATCTGGCTCATGCCGAACAGATCGTCTCCGACGGTCAGGCCAAGTTGCAGCTGCAAGGTAATGCCGCTGTCGGCCACTTCAATCTGCAAGGCATGGCCGAGGGCGCGCAGCAGCTCGCCGCAGCAGATGGCATTGGTCAGGTAGTCTTCGCCGCTGTCTTCGCTGTGGAACAGCATCAACGTGCTGCCGTCGTTCAGGGTGTGCAGCTCGCTCTGATAGAGCGACGCAGCCTGGTCGAGGCAGTCGCGGTAGCGCTCCAGCAATTCGGTGAGGCGCGCACGGGGCAGGCGACGCAGTTGGTCCTGGGCACCCAGTTGCACAGCCAGTACGGCGCTGTGCTGCGGCTCGGTATTTTTTACCGGCGCAGGTTGCGAGGCCACAACGGGTGCGGCGGCCGAGGTGTCGCGCAGGTCGGCGAACGGGTCTTCATCGTCCAGTTCGTCTTCTTCGGCCTTGATCACCTGGCGTGGTGCAGGCTTGAGGGCGGCCACCGGCGCGCTTTCGTCAAAGCCTGGGTCACGCAGGTTGCGCACTTCAAACTCGGGCTCGTCGTCGTAGTCGGTGTCGTCGTACTCAGGCTCGGGTTCAACCTCAGGCACCACCGGCTCGGGAGCGAAGCTGGCGTGAAGCTGGCGGGCGAGGTCGCCGATTTCGTCCTGGCGGTCGGTGGCCGGGGTGTGTTCGTCGATATCGCGCAGCCAGATGCGCAGTTGCATCAGCGGCGTGGAGATATGCCGACCCAGGCGCAAGCTCAGGGCCAGGGCCAGTGCCAGCAGGATCGCGCTGAGGATGCCCATGCTTTGCAGGCTGATGGTCATCGGCTGCTGGAATTGCTGCATGTCGAGGCTGATGCGCAGTTGCCCGGCCTTCACATCCTGAAACGTAATATTGCTCGAATACAGACCTTCGGCTTCACCCAGCAGGCCGTTTTTCGGGCGCTGCCCGGCTTCGGCCATGATCCGGTTGTCCACGCTGTAGATGGCGGCGTGGGCCACCAGCGGGTTCTTGGTCAGGTTATTGAGCAGCACGTTGAGGCTGAGGATGTCGTTGGACACCAGCAACTCAGTCGCCGAAGTGGCGGTCTGGGTCGTCAGGCTCTCGCCCAGGGCGTCGGCTTGCTCGTGCATGGCCTGCTTGAACTGCAAACCCATCACGCAGGCGTAGATCACCAGGGCCAGAGCGACCAGGATCACGTTATGGCTGGCGATGCGTAATGCGATCGGTACACGGCGGTGGCGCAGTGCCCGGAAGATCAGCAGGAAGAAGTTATCGGTTTTTACTGGCGTGGGCCGGTTCACTTGCGCTCGGCTCTTGGTCCGTGAAGTTGACGCGCAGTATAGCGACAGGCCTAGAACCGGCAAAGCGCTCGCTGTGCCCGATGGTCACTGAAAGTGGGTAGAATGCGGTTTTTTTCCAGCCTGGGGGTGCGCTTTGCGCGAAATTGTCCTGATAAACATCACCGGCGAAGACCGCCCGGGTCTCACCGCAGCCATTACCGGTGTTCTGGCCCAGGGTGGTGTGAACATTCTCGACATCGGCCAAGCGGTGATCCACGACACGCTGTCGTTCGGCATCCTGGTGGAAATCCCCAGCACCGAGCAGGCCTCGTCGGTGCTCAAAGACATCCTGTTTACGGCGTATAAGCTTGATCAGCAGGTGCGTTTCACCCCGGTTTCCGAAGCCGATTACCAGCATTGGGTCGAAGGCCAGGGTAAAAAGCGCCACATCGTGACCCTGCTGACCCGCAAAGTAACCGCCGAACAATTGCAGCGGGTCAGCTCGATCACCGCTCAATATGGTTTGAATATCGACCACATCGACCGTCTGTCGGGTCGTATGCCATTGGACACGCCGGCGGACAAAGGCAAGGGCTGCATCGAGTTCTCCGTGCGCGGCGAGCCGGCCGACCCGCAAGCCCTGCGCGCCGAGTTCCTCAGCGTGGCCCAGGAACTGAATGTCGACATCGCCTTCCAGGAAGATTCGCTGTTCCGCCGTAACCGCCGCCTGGCGGTGTTCGATATGGATTCCACGCTGATCGAAGCCGAAGTCATCGACGAGCTGGCCAAGGCCGCCGGTGTGGGCGAGCAGGTGTCCGAAATCACCGAGCGCGCCATGGCCGGTGAGCTGGATTTTCGCGCCAGCTTCAAGGAGCGCCTGGCACTGCTCAAGGGCTTGGACGTAAGTGTGTTGGATTCGATCGGTGCTTCGCTGCGCCTGACCGAAGGCGCCGAAACCTTGTTTGCCGAACTCAAGCGCCTGGGCTACAAGACTGCAATTCTCTCGGGCGGTTTCACCTACTTCGCCAAGCAATTGCAGGCCAAGCTGGGCATTGACTATGTATTTGCCAACGAGCTGGAAGTGGTGGATGGCAAAGTGACCGGCGTGGCGGTCGAGCCGATTGTCGACGCACAGCGCAAGGCGGACTTGCTGAAGGAATTGGCCCACAAGGAAGGTTTGCGTCTGGAGCAGACCATTGCGGTCGGCGACGGCGCCAATGACTTGCCGATGCTGGCGATTGCCGGGTTGGGTGTGGCGTTCCGTGCCAAGCCGCTGGTCAAGCAATCGGCCAAGCAGGCGATTTCGACGCTGGGGCTGGATGGTGTGTTGTATCTGCTGGGCTTTCGCGATCGCGACGGGCAGTTGTAAGCCGATCTAACTGCAAGATTGCAGTAACTGTGGGAGCCGGGCTTGCCCGCGATAGCGATAGTTCAGTCATTGAAGTATTGACTGATACGCCGCTATCGCGGGCAAGCCCGGCTCCCACATTTGATTTGCATCAGCTTTAAATCAGGCTTTCGGCAGTGCGATACCCTGGCCCATCTGCACCGGCGTACCCGCCACCAACTCCTCTGCCCACTTCACCTGATCCGGCCCGAACAGCACGATGGCGGTCGAACCCAGCTTGAAGCGGCCCAGTTCAGCACCTTTCTCCAAGTGAATCGGCGCGCGTGCGGCTTCGTCGTAGCGGAAGGTTTTCAGCTCGCGTTTCGGCGGCGTGACCAGCCCGGCCCATACGGTTTCAATCGACGCCACAATCATCGCGCCCACCAACACCACAGCCATCGGGCCGCGTTCGGTGTCGAACAGGCAGACAACACGCTCGTTGCGCGCAAACAGTTCCGGCACGTTTTCGGCGGTGGTCTGGTTGACCGAGAAAATCCGGCCCGGCACGTAGACCATCTCACGCAGCGTACCGGCCAAAGGCATGTGTACGCGGTGGTAATCCTTCGGTGACAGGTAAATAGTGGCGAAATCACCGCCCATGAACGGTGCAGCCAACGCCGCATCACCACCGAGCAATTCCAGCACGCTAAAGCTATGGCCTTTGGCCTGGAACACACGACCGTGTTCAATCGGGCCAAGCTGGCTGACCGCGCCGTCGGCTGGGCTCAGCACCGCGCCTGGAGTTTCATCCAGCGGGCGGGCGCCGTCTTTCAGGGCGCGGGTAAAGAAGGCATTGAAGTGCTCGTAGGCGGTGAGGTCTTCGACCAGCGCCTGGGACATGTCCACTTGATAGCGCTTGGCGAACCACGCCGTGAAGGCATTCTTGAACCAGCGCACGCGGCACTCGGCAATGCAGCCGGCCAGGCGCGACAGCAAGTGGTGCGGCAGCAAGTACTGGCTGAGGATAAACAACTGCTTTTTCATAACTGTCCTTAAACCTTAAATCTCGACGGGGGTGTCGGGGTGGTTGCCCCATTCGCCCCAGGAACCGGCATAACCTTTGACTCGCGGATAACCGAGCGCCTTGGCCACCAGGTAGGTGAAGCCAGAGCGGTGGTGAGTCTGGCAGTGGGTGATGATTTCTTTGTCGCGGGTCAGCCCGAGGTCTTCGAGGATCTGCGGCATGTCGCGGCGGATACGCAGGTTGCGCGCCTTGTCCATGCCGGCAGTCCATTCGAAGTTGACGGCGCCGGGGATGTGACCACCCTTGGCGGCGAGCACTTTCTCGCCGGAATATTCCAGCGGGCCGCGTGCGTCCCAGATGCCCAGGTCGGCGGCGCCGAGACGGCTTTGCAGGTATTCGCGGGTGGCGGTGGGGCCGTCGTGCAGCGTAAGGCTGACCGGGCCGCCAACCGGGGCGGGCACTTCGGTGGATACCGGGTGTTTTTCGTCCAGCCAGGCCAGCAGGCCGCCATCCAGGTAGTGGTACTTCTGGTGGCCGATCACGTCGAGCATCCAGATAAACCGCCCGGCCCAGCCGCCACCTTCGTCGTCATAGACGACGTAAGTGGCGTCCGGGGTGTGGCCCAGTTCGCCGAACAGCTTTTCCAGGTCGGCCTTGTGCGGCAGCAAGCCGGGTGCTGGCGGCTGGCCCAGTTGGGTGCGCTTGGGGTCAACGAAATGCGCGCCGGGGATATGCCCTTCGGCGTAGCGGGCGGCACTGGTGAGGTCCACCAGAATCAAGTGTTCGGCATCCAGGCGACCAAGCAGGTCGCTGGACTCGATCACCAGCGGCAAGCCAGAGAAGTCAGGCATGTGAGGTCTCCTGGGCACAAATGTTGGTGATAAAAGAGAGCGATTGTAGCGCAAGCATCAGGCGCTGCGGTTGGTAAAGCTGTGCAGCGCTTTCTCGATGCATTGAGCGGTTTTGCCAAAAGCCTGCACGGTGGTTTCCGAGAACGGCCCGCCGCCCTGGTCGGCGACCATCAGCATCACCACGCGGCCATTGCAGCTCAGAGAGCGTAGCAACAGGTGTTCACCGGTAAACCAGCGGCGCAGGATCGGCGGCAGCAGCGCAGAAAATTGCGCGTGATTGTCTGGCGTGAGGCGCACCTGGGCGGACTTTTCCAGCAAGCGTTGCAGCAGTGTGCTGTTGACGACGTCGAGGCTCAGGTTGGCAGCGTCCTTGGGCAAGCCATCGGCCTGATGCACACGCAAGGTACTCAGGGCGCGGTCGGCCATAAAGAGCAGCACCCGCTGCATGCCACTGGCGACCAAGGCTTCCTTGGCGCAGGTGGTCAAGTGCATGGCGTTGGCAAAGCGGCTCGGTTCGACCAGCAACTCGGTGCAGCGCTTGCGCCACACGGCCAGTGCTTCGGCAGTGGGCGGCGGTGCGGGCAGCAGGCCGCGATGGACCTTCTGCACATGCCACGGCCAGATCAGCGACAGCGCCGGGTGCCAGAGGTCCGGCATCAAGGTGGTGCGCGCGCTGGTGACCGCTTGTTGGTGAACCTGCTGCTGCACGTCACACAGCGGCGCTTGCAGGTACAGCGCGGTAAGGTATTGCCAGCGCTCGGTGTGCGGGCAGGTCCAGGATTCCTGGGCCGACATCGCCAGGCCGTTGGCCAGCAGCACGGTGTTGGCGGGTTGGTTCAACCAGCGCCGCAGGTTGGGTTCGGCATCGAGCAATTGCTGCTGGCGCAGCGCGTCATCTTCGCGGGCGATGTGCAGCGCCTTGACCAGCAAGCGCTGCTCGGTCAGCAGCAGGTTGTAGCCCTGGGACACCCAGATCGGCAGGTGCCAGGCTTCGGTCAGGCCAAGGCACAAGTCGAGCAGGCGTACACCGAACAGTTCCTGCTCGACCTTGTGCGCCGACTGGCCTTTGTGGATGACCCGCAGTTCCCATTCTTCCAGGAGTTTGGGGTAGGCCACGGCCAGCGGCCACAGTGGCGACAGAAACAGCAGGCTGCCCCAATGGATGTCTTGCCACAGCCGCGCCAGGCGGCTGGCGAACAAACCGTTGGCTTGCTGTGAGGCGTGCTGGCTTATCAGCAACAGTTGGCGCAAAGCCACCGGGATGTCTTTTTCCGGCACCGAGGGCAGGCGCGCGAGCAATTCTTCGGCGCGTTTGAGACCCAGGCGGTTCAGCGCCACCTCGAGGTTTTCCGCCGGCCCCGACAGGCTGCCGTGCGCCTGGCTGTTGGCCTCGCGCATCACACTGAGCACCAGTGCCGGGCTGTTTTGCATCAGCTCGGCAATATCTCGCAATGAACTGCGGCTGTCGCGGATGGCCTTGCACACGCGTTCGTGACTAGCCTGAGGAACAGGCAGCAGCACATCGTCCAGGCGCTTGATCCAAGCGGCGAGGGTGGTGGGTTTTGTATTTGGAACTGTCGTTTCGTTTGCCATGATTGGGGCGCGATCATCACTTGCGTTCTACACGCCCGGAACGGGCCGAATTGGCTTTTCGCCTTAACGGGCTATAGTCTGGCGCAGTTTTGCCGATAAGTAGAACAAGAGTTTTCTGCAGCACCCACTATGTCCATGAACCCGACGGCGCAAGTACCAATCTCCTATGGCTAAAATTATCGGCATCATCGTCGTCATCGCAAGTGTGCTCGGTGGGTACGTCCTGTCCCACGGTAAAATTGCCGCGCTGATCCAGCCCTTCGAAGTGCTGATCATCGGCGGCGCCGCGTTTGGTGCTTTCCTGCAGGCCAACCCCGGCTACATGACCATGCACGTGATCAAAAAGTCGCTGGGCATGTTCAGCTCACGCTTCTCTCACACGTTCTATCTTGAAGTGCTGGGGCTGATCTACGAGATCCTCAACAAGAGCCGCCGCGAAGGCATGATGGCCATCGAAGGCGACATCGAAGACGCTGCCGCCAGCCCGATTTTCGCCAAGTACCCGGCCGTGCTCAAAGATGAGCGCATGACCGCCTACATCTGTGACTACCTGCGCATCATGTCCTCCGGCAACATGGCCCCGCACGAGCTCGAAGGGCTGTTCGACATGGAGCTGTTCAGCCTGAAGGAAGAGCTGGAACATCCTTCCCACGCCGTGACCGGCGTCGCTGACGGCATGCCCGGTTTTGGTATCGTTGCGGCGGTACTGGGCATTGTGGTGACCATGGCATCCCTGGGTGAGGGCGACCAGAAGGCTATCGGCATGCACGTGGGCGCGGCCCTCGTCGGTACCTTCTTCGGTATCCTCGCGGCCTACGGTTTCTTCGGCCCACTGGCCACGTCCCTGGCCCACGATGCCAAGGAAGAAGTGAATTTGTACGAAGCGATCAAGGCCTGCCTGGTGGCTTCGGCGTCCGGCATGCCGCCATCGCTGGCGGTGGAGTTCGGGCGCAAGGTGCTGTACCCGAAACATCGCCCAAGTTTTGCCGAGCTGGAACAAGCGGTTCGCGGTCGCTAAGTCATGGAAAACAACCAGCCGATAATCATCAAGCGCGTCAAGCGCTTCGCTGCGGGGCACCATGGTGGCGCCTGGAAAATCGCCTTCGCCGACTTTGCCACGGCGATGATGGCGTTCTTCCTGGTGCTGTGGCTGATGTCGACCGCCACGCCCGAGCAGAAGATCGCCATTGCCGGTTACTTCAAAGACCCGATTGGTTTTTCGGAAAGCGGCTCGCCCTTCGTGATCGACCTGGGCGGCTCACCGCAACTGGCGCCTGAGCGCACCATCAACCCCGAGGTCAAGACCGAGTCGCCGCAGGAAAATATCCCGATCGAGCGCGACACCGTCGAGAGCATGGCCGAGCAGGTCGAGAAAGAGCGCCTGGAGTTGTTGCTGCAGGAACTGCAGACCAAGGTCGAAGAAAACCCGCAGCTGCTGAAGTTCAAGGATCAGATTTCCTTCGAGATCACCCCCGAAGGCTTGCGCATCCAGATCACCGATGCGGCCAATCGGCCGATGTTCGACTCCGGCAGTGCGCGCTTGAAGCCGTACTTCGAAGATATCCTGCTGGCCATGGCCGACACCATCAAGGCGGTGCCGAACAAGATCAGCATCAGCGGTCATACCGACGCCAAGCCCTATGCGGGCCAAGGCGACTTCGGCAACTGGGAGCTTTCGGCCAACCGCGCCAATGCCGCCCGTCGTGCGCTGGTGGCGGGCAGCTATCCCGACCCGCAAGTGGCGCGCGTGGTGGGGTTTGCGTCCTCGCAGTTGTTTGACCCTAAAGACCCGTTCAACCCGATCAACCGCCGTATCGATATCGTGGTGCTGACTAAAAAAGCCCAGCGTGCGATTGAAGGTGATCAGCCGCCACCTGCGGCGCCGACCCAGGGCGAAGGCGCTCCGGGTGAAGTGCCGGCAGATCCGAATGCTATTCCGCCAGGGCAGGAGCCGCTGCCGGCCCATGAGCTGCGGCAGAAGCTGAACCTGTTTGATGACGGCGGGGTGAAAGACCCTACGGCGCCTGCGCCAACGCCGGGTTCGTAAGCGGTCTTTGTTGGTTGTAAATGAAAACGCCCCGACTATGTCGGGGCGTTTTCATTTGTGTTCAGAGAGGAAGGTAGGCTTTGACGCCGCTGATGACACCTCGCATGTCCTCCACGCACAGGCGCGGCACGAAGTACTCCCGGCCCTTGGAGCGAGTCTTTCTGTGCAGTTGTTAATGCCCCACAAAAAGCAAAGCCGCCCGAAGGCGGCTTCATTCGACGCGCAGTGGAGCTTGCTTCGCCCCTTCTGCGCCGCTGGATCAACCCCGAAAAGGATCCAGACTCCTGCCAGCTTTCGCTGGTGACGGAGCAATTATGCGCATCGAGAAATCCGAATACAAGCTGGCTTGTGCGTATGAGCCACCCAGTTGGTCCGGATTCTTGATGCCTGCTCCTATTAAATCAATGGACTAGGGGCTTCAGTACACTGGTTTATGTGTATCAAGAAGTGGATCGTTAGTAGCTGCTCTCCGGCAAGCTCGCAATAATCGACCGATAGCTGTTCATTCGCTGCTGCTGCACGCGCCCATCTTCCAGGGCCTTGAGCAACGCACAGCCCGGCTCGCGGTCGTGTTTGCAGTCGCGGAAGCGGCAGGTGCCGATCAGGTCGTTGAACTCGATGAAGCCCGCTTCCACATCGCTGCGGCTGACGTGGCCGAGGCCGAATTCACGGATGCCTGGGGAGTCGATCAACTCACCGCCGCCGGGGAAGTGGAACAACCGCGCGGTGGTGGTGGTGTGGGTACCCTGGCCGGACAGTTCCGACAGCGGGCCGACACGGGTGTCGACTTCCGGCAGCAGGCTGTTGACCAGCGATGACTTGCCCACGCCAGACTGGCCGACGAACACACTGATGCGCCCGTCCAACTGCTGTTGCAGTTGTTCCATGCCATTGCCGTGATGCGCCGACACTTCCAGCACCGGGTAACCCAGGGTGCGGTAGACCGCCAGCAACGCGTTGAGCGCCGGGGCGTTCTGCTCATCGATCAGGTCGAATTTGTTCAGCAGCAGCAGCGGGCGAATGCCGGCATGCTCGGCTGCGACCAGGTAGCGGTCGATCAGGTTGGCGTGCGGCTCGGGCAGCGGCGCGAACACGATCACGATCATGTCGACGTTGGCCGCCACTGGCTTGAGCTGGCCACGACTGTCGGGGCGGCGTAGTTCGGTGGTGCGCGGCAATTGGGCGACGATCACGCCGATGCCCTGGTTGCCGGCACGCCACACGACCTTGTCGCCGGTGACCAGCGCAGGCAGGTTGGCGCGCAGGTGGCAGCGCGACACCGAGCCTGCGAGTTCGCCCTCGAGCGCCTCGACTTCGACCTGCACACCAAAGTGCGCGATCACCAGGCCCGTTTGTTCAGGCCCCAGGTCGCCGCCCTCGAGCGCTTCCACGGCGGAGGATTCACGTTTGGCGGCGCGAGCGGCGCGTTCGCCTTGAATCTTTTCGATGCGCCAGTTTTGGCGGCGATTGAGCTGGCGTTTGGCCATTGGTGTTCCGTGTCGATAATGCAAAGGTTGGGTAAAACGGTCGCGAGTCTAGCACGCCCCCGCCTGCTAAACTGCGCAGCTAAGCCAAGGGCCAAGAGAATCAAGCCATGCAAAACCCACAGAACCTGATTTGGATCGATCTGGAAATGACCGGTCTGAACCCCGACACCGACGTCATCATCGAGATGGCGACCATTGTCACCGACAGCAACCTCAACACCTTGGCCGAAGGTCCGGTGATCGCCATCCATCACAGCGACGCTGTACTGGCCACCATGGACGAGTGGAATACCCGCACCCACGGCAACTCGGGCCTGACCCAGCGCGTGCGCGAGAGCCGCATCAGCATGGCTGAGGCCGAAGCTGAAACCATCGCCTTCCTGGAAAAGTGGGTGCCCAAGGGCAAGTCGCCGATCTGCGGCAACAGCATCTGCCAGGATCGTCGCTTCCTTTATACGCACATGAAGGGGCTGGAAAGCTACTTCCACTATCGCAACCTGGACGTGTCCACACTCAAAGAGCTGGCGGCGCGCTGGGCGCCGGAGGTCAAGGACAGCTTCCACAAAGGCAGCACGCATTTGGCGCTGGATGACATTCGCGAGTCGATCGCCGAGTTGCAGCATTACCGCAAGCATTTCATCAAGGCTTGAATCTGTGGCGCCTGCTCTGGCCCTATCGCAGGCAAGCCAGCTTCCACACTTTGACTTGTGAACACATTCAAATGTGGGAGCTGGCTTGCCTGCGATGCTGTCGACGCGGTCTTTCGCCTGCTGCCCCCTTTTGGTGCCATCACCCAATGATTAGAATGCGCGCCTATTCGCAAGGATCGCCATCATGCTGTTGATGCTCTACCTCATCGCCATCACCGCCGAAGCCATGACCGGCGCGCTGTCCGCCGGGCGCCGTGGGATGGACTGGTTTGGCGTGGTGCTGATCGCCTGCGTCACGGCGCTGGGCGGCGGTTCGGTGCGTGATGTACTGTTGGGGCATTACCCGCTGACGTGGGTCAAACACCCGGAATACCTGGTGCTGACCTCGATCGCCGCGCTGGTGACGATCTTTATTGCACCGCTGATGCGCCGTCTGCGCTCGCTGTTCCTGGCGCTGGACGCCTTGGGCCTGGTGGCGTTTACCCTGATCGGCTGCATGACTGCTTTGGAAATGGGTCACGGCATGCTGGTGGCTTCAGTCAGCGGCGTGATCACGGGCGTATTCGGCGGCATCCTGCGCGATATCTTCTGTAACGACATCCCGCTGATCTTTCGCCGCGAGCTGTACGCCAGTGTGTCGTTTCTCGCCGCCTGGTTCTACATGCTGTGCCTGTATCTGCAACTGCCCAGCGAGCAGGCGATTCTGCTGACTTTGTTCAGCGGCTTTTTATTGCGGTTGCTGGCGATACGTTTTCACTGGGAAATGCCCAAGTTTGTCTACAACGACGACGTGCACTAGCGCGTAGCGTGCTGGTTCAGCGCCCATTCCACATGTTCGCGCACCAGTTCGGACGGATAATCGCGACGTGCTTTCAAGGCTTCGAGTACCGGAATGCTTGACGGCGCGTTGCCCAGGCCCACTGCCAGGTTGCGCAGCCAGCGCTCATACCCGGCACGACGCAGGGGCGAGCCTTCTGTGTTGCTGAGGAATTTATCCTCGTCCCACATAAACAATTCGGCCAGTTCTGCGTTATCCAGATTGTGCCGTGGCTTGAAATCGCTTTCGGCCGTGGATCGGGCGAAACGATTCCACGGGCAAACAATCTGACAGTCATCGCAGCCGAACACTCGATTGCCGATCAGTGGGCGCAGGTCCTCGGGGATCGCACTCTTGAGCTCGATGGTCAGGTAGGAAATGCAGCGCCGCGCGTCGAGCACATAGGGGCCGACGAAGGCATTGGTGGGGCAGATATCCAGGCATGCGGTGCAGCGGCCGCAATGCTCGGTGACGTGAGGCGCGTCCACGGGCAACGGCAAATCGACAAACAGTTCGCTTAAAAAGAAATAGCTGCCGGCCTTGCGATTGAGTACCAGGGTGTTTTTGCCGATCCAGCCGAGGCCAGCTTGTTCGGCAATGGCTTTTTCCAAAACGGGCGCGCTGTCGACAAAGGCGCGAAAGCCGAACGGGCCGATCTGTGCCTGGATACGGTCGGCCAGTTGTTGCACGCGCTTGCGGATCAGCTTGTGGTAATCGCGGCCCAAGGCGTAACGGGAGATGTAGGCTTTTTCTGGCTTGGCCAGCAACTGCGCCATTTGCGTGTCGCCTGGCAGATAATCCATGCGCAGCGAAACCACACGCAGCGTGCCCGGCACCAGTTCATCGGGGTGCGAACGTTTGCTGCCATGGGCGCCCATGTATTCCATCTCGCCGTGGTAGCCCGCGTCGAGCCAGCGTTGCAGGTGCTGCTCATGCTCGGCCAGGTCCAGGCCGCTGATGCCGACTTGTTGAAAGCCCAGCTCGCGGCCCCAGTCTTTGATCGATTGGGCGAGGGCGGGCAGATCGGAAGTAATTGCAGGCATGAGACACGGGAAACCACAGGTTAGATGCGTATAATTCTGCCAGACATCGGAGCTTGAAGACGCATGCCGCAGACAAAACACACAATTACCGACGTACAGCCGCTGTTGCACGGCCATTTGCCGCAACTGGCTGCACGCTCCCCGGACGCCCATAAAGGCCAGTTCGGTCACCTGCTGGTCATCGGCGGCGACCATGGCTTTGGCGGTGCCGGGCTGCTCAGCGCCGAAAGCGCCTTGCGCAGTGGCGCAGGCATGGTTTCGTTGGCGACTCGCCCGGAACACGTGCCAGCCGCACTCGCACGTTTGCCGGAGGTGATGACCGTCGGCGTCAGTTCGGCCAATCAGTTGATGGGGCTGCTGGAAAAAATCTCGGTGATCGTTATCGGTCCTGGCCTGGGCGCAGCGTCCTGGGGCAAAAGCCTGTTGTCGGTTGCCGCCAACGCCCAGCAGCCGCAAGTTTGGGATGCTGACGCCTTGAACCAGTTGGCCGCAGGCGTCGTAAGCCTGCCGGCCAACAGCGTTATCACGCCGCATCCCGGTGAGGCGGCGCGGTTGATGGGCATCACGACAGCCGCGGTTCAGGCCGATCGCCTTAACGTGGCGCGCGCGTTAAGCCAGAAATTCAATGCAGTGGCTATCCTCAAGGGTGCTGGCAGTTTGATTGCCAGCCCGGACGGCCGTGTTTCGCGCTGTGACCAAGGTCACCCGGCGATGGCGACGGCCGGTTTGGGTGATGTGCTGAGCGGCTTGGTGGGTGCATTGCTGGCCCAGGGCATGCCCGCCTATGAGGCAAGTTGCCTGGCCGTGTGGTTGCACGCCACGGCGGGGGATCGCCAAGGCACTTATGGTCGCGGCCTGGCCGCCAGCGACCTGATACCTGCCATTCGTCAATTGCTGGAGGAGCAGTCGCCGTGCCTGAAGTAAGCCTTTTTCTGGCTGATGAAGACGCCATGGTTGCGTTGGGTCAGCGTATTGCACAGGTTACGGCCGGCGCAGGACTGATATTCCTTGAAGGGGACCTGGGCGCGGGCAAAACCACGCTGTCGCGAGGGATCATTCGTGGGTTGGGCCACACGGGCGCGGTAAAAAGCCCGACGTTCACCTTGGTCGAACCCTACGAGATCGGTGCAGTTCGCGCCTTCCATTTCGACCTGTATCGGCTGGTCGACCCCGAAGAACTGGAGTACATGGGCATCCGTGATTACTTCGATGAAGACGCACTGTGCTTGATCGAGTGGCCAGATAAAGGCACAGGCTTTTTGCCAAAGCCGGACCTGACCATTACCATTACGCCGCATGAGCGTGGACGTCAGCTGAAGTTGTTGCCCCAGAGTGCGCGCGGCCAGTCTTGGTGCGCGGCCCTGGCATTGGAATTCAAATAAAATTGGTGGGGTTAGGTATGCGCTTTCGCGCGATGGTTGCTGTCGTAGGGGTGTTGCTTGCGGCAATGACTTTCAATGCTCTGGCTGCTTCACAGGTGAAAAGTGTTCGCCTGTGGCGAGCGCCGGATAACACGCGACTGGTGTTCGACCTGTCTGGCCCGGTCCAGCACAGTGTCTTTACCCTGACGGCGCCCGATCGCTTGGTGATCGACATCAACGGCGCCACCCTCGGCGCGCCGCTGAAAGTCTCAACCGCCAATACCCCGATCACCGCGATGCGCTCGGCCCAGCGCACGCCGACGGACCTGCGTGTGGTCATCGACCTGAAAAAGGCCGTGACCCCGAAAAGCTTTGTGCTGGCGCCTAATGCCCAATACGGCAATCGGTTGGTGGTCGACCTGTTCGACAACGCCGCCGACGCTGCACCGCCGCCTGCGCCAACCCCAAGCGTTGCGACTGTTCCGGCCGTGCCGGTCAACCCGTCGCAGCCGCAGGTCAAGTTGCCGCCGCCACCACCTGCGCCTGCGGGCAAGCGCGACATTATTGTGGTGATCGACGCCGGCCACGGCGGGGAAGACCCGGGCGCCTCCGGCTCGCGCGGCCAGCATGAAAAAGATGTGGTACTGGCCATCGCCCGTGAACTGCAGCGCCAGGTTAATGGCATGAAAGGCTATCGCGCCGAGCTGACCCGTACCGGCGACTACTTCATCCCGCTGCGTGGCCGTACCGAAATCGCCCGCAAGAAGGGTGCAGACCTGTTTGTGTCGATCCACGCCGACGCCGCGCCATCAACCGCTGCCTTCGGTGCCTCGGTGTTTGCCTTGTCGGATCGTGGCGCCACGTCCGAGACCGCACGCTGGCTGGCCGACAGTGAAAACCGTTCCGACCTGATCGGCGGGGCCGGCAACGTGTCCCTCGACGACAAGGACAAAATGCTCGCCGGTGTACTGCTCGACCTGTCGATGACCGCTTCGCTGACCTCCAGCTTGAACGTCGGCCAAAAAGTCCTCAGCAACATTGGCCGCGTGACGTCCCTGCACAAACAGCGCGTGGAGCAGGCGGGGTTCATGGTGTTGAAGTCGCCGGATATCCCGTCGATCCTGGTGGAAACCGGGTTTATCTCCAACTCCAACGAAGCCTCGAAGCTGGCCAGCGCCAATCACCAGCAGGCGCTGGCGCGTTCGATCAGCGCGGGTATTCGCCAGTTCTTCCAGCAGAACCCGCCGCCGGGTACCTACATTGCCTGGCTGCGTGATTCCGGCAAAATCGCCCAAGGCCCGCGTGACCATCGCGTGCAACCCGGCGACACGCTGGCCATGCTGGCCGTGCGTTTCCAGGTATCTGCCGCGACCTTGCGCAGCGCCAACAACCTGAAGACCGATGAATTGAAAGTCGGTCAGGTGTTGACCATCCCTGGCACTGAATTGGCGGCGCAGTAATGAGCGACTCCTTATTGAACAGTGGCTCGCGCATCGAACTGCTCAGCCCGCGCCTCGCCAACCAGATTGCTGCGGGTGAGGTGGTTGAGCGCCCGGCGTCGGTGATCAAGGAATTGCTGGAAAACAGTATCGACTCCGGTGCCAAGCGCATTGATGTCGATGTGGAGCAGGGCGGCGTCAAGCTGCTGCGGGTCCGCGACGACGGCAGCGGGATTTCCTCGGATGACCTGCCGCTGGCCCTGGCTCGTCACGCCACCAGCAAGATTCGCGACCTTGAAGACCTTGAGCGGGTAATGAGCCTGGGTTTTCGCGGTGAGGCATTGGCGTCCATCAGCTCCGTAGCACGCCTGACCCTGACTTCGCGCACCCGCAGCGCCGAGCAAGCCTGGCAGGTGGAAACCGAAGGCCGTGACATGGCGCCTCGTGTGCAGCCGGCCGCGCACCCGGTGGGGACGTCGGTTGAAGTTCGCGACCTGTTTTTCAACACGCCCGCGCGACGCAAGTTCCTCAAGGCTGAAAAAACCGAATTCGATCACCTGCAAGAAGTCATCAAGCGCCTGGCGTTGGCGCGTTTTGATGTGGCGTTCCATTTACGCCACAACGGCAAAACCATCCTCAGCCTGCACGAAGCCCATGACGACGCCGCGCGCGCTCGGCGGGTCTCGGCGATCTGCGGCGCAGGCTTCCTTGAGCAGGCGCTGCCGATTGAAATCGAGCGCAATGGCTTGCGCCTGTGGGGCTGGGTCGGTTTGCCGACCTTCTCCCGCAGCCAGGCGGACTTGCAGTATTTCTTTGTGAATGGCCGTGCTGTACGCGACAAACTGGTGGCCCACGCGGTGCGCCAGGCGTATCGCGATGTGCTGTTCAACGGGCGGCACCCGACGTTTGTGCTGTTCTTTGAAGTCGACCCGTCGGTGGTCGACGTCAACGTGCACCCGACCAAGCACGAAGTGCGCTTCCGTGACGGGCGCATGGTGCATGACTTCCTCTACGGCACGCTGCACCGCGCCTTGGGCGATGTGCGCCCGGATGATCAGTTGTCAGCGCCGATTGTGACGGCGGCGGTAAGGCCGAGCGGTCCGGAGGCTGGCGAGTTCGGGCCTCAGGGCGAAATGAGCCTGGCGGCCAACCTGCTGCAATCGCCGCAGCCGCAGCCTTCCTACACCGCGCCAGGGTCCGGTGCGGGCGCGGGTTATCAGTATCAATACACGCCACGCCCGCAGTCGACTGTGCCGGTAGCCGAGGCTCAGGCGGCCTATCGCGAATTTTTTGCACCGCTGCCGGGGGCCGAGCCGGGCACTGTGGCGTTGCCTGAGGGCGGCGGTGATATTCCGCCTTTGGGGTATGCGCTGGCGCAGCTCAAGGGCATTTATATCCTGTCTGAAAACGCCCACGGCCTGGTGCTGGTGGACATGCATGCCGCCCACGAACGGATCATGTACGAGCGCTTGAAGATCGCCATGGCCAGTGAAGGTCTGAGCGGCCAGCCGCTGTTGGTGCCGGAATCCCTGGCTGTAAGCCAGCGTGAGGCCGATTGCGCCGAGGAGCACCACAGCGTGTTCCAGAAGCTGGGCTTCGAACTGCAACGCCTGGGCCCGGAAACCCTGGCTATTCGCCAGATTCCCGCCTTGCTCAAGCAAGCCGAAGCCAACCGCCTGGTCGCCGACGTGCTGGCCGACCTGATGGAATACGGCACCAGCGACCGCATCCAGGCACATATCAACGAACTGCTCGGTACCATGGCCTGCCACGGTGCAATCCGCGCCAACCGCCGCCTGGCGTTGCCGGAAATGAACGGTTTGCTGCGCGACATGGAGAACACCGAGCGCAGCGGGCAATGCAACCATGGCCGACCGACCTGGACCCAAATGGGCCTGGACGACTTGGACAAACTGTTCTTGCGCGGCCGTTGATGAGTGCCTTGCCCCCCGCCATCTTCCTGATGGGCCCTACGGCCGCCGGCAAGACCGACCTGGCCATCGAGCTGACCAAAGTGCTGCCCTGCGAGCTGATCAGCGTCGACTCTGCCCTGGTTTACCGGGACATGGACATCGGCACGGCCAAGCCTTCAAAAGAACTGTTGGCACAGTATCCGCACCGGTTGATTGACATCATCGACCCGGCCGAGAGCTATTCCGCCGCCGATTTCCGTGCCGATGCCCTGGCCGCCATGGCCGAGATCACCGCGCGGGGCAATATTCCGCTGCTGGTGGGCGGTACGATGCTCTATTACAAGGCTTTGCAGGAAGGCTTGGCGGATATGCCTGCGGCCGACGCCCAGGTGCGTGGCGAAATTGAAGAAGAGGCTGCACGCCTTGGCTGGCAAGCCCTGCACGACCAGTTGGCGGCAGTCGACCCGGTTTCCGCTGCGCGCATTCACCCCAATGACCCCCAGCGCCTCAGTCGCGCCCTGGAAGTCTGGCGGGTGAGCGGCCAGACCATGACTGAACACAGGCTGAAACAAACTGCGCAAAGTGCTGATGCAGGCGCATCTGGACGGTCACAATTGCCCTATACTGTGGCGAATCTGGCCATTGCTCCGGCAAATCGCCAGGTGTTGCATGAACGAATTGCACAAAGATTCACAATTATGTTGGAACAGGGGTTTGTGGACGAGGTCGTAGCACTGCGTTCCAGAGGTGACCTGCATGCCGGGTTGCCTTCGATACGTGCTGTAGGCTACCGCCAAGTCTGGGAACACCTGGATGGCAAGCTGACGTCAGCCGAAATGCAGGAGCGCGGCATCATTGCCACGCGCCAATTGGCGAAGCGCCAGTTCACCTGGCTGCGCAGCTGGAGCGAGTTGCACTGGTTGGACAGCCTGGACAGCGACAATCTGTCACGCGCCTTGAAATACTTGGGATCGGTCTCCATATTGAGCTGAGTCCTTGCAATTGCCGTCTATCCTTGGGGGTGTGACGGCCATAAGCTATCTATTTTCCGAATTTTATTATTGATCCTTAAAGGAGTGCGGCACATGTCAAAAGGGCATTCGCTACAAGACCCTTACTTGAATACTTTACGTAAAGAGAAAGTTGGGGTTTCCATCTACCTGGTTAACGGTATCAAGCTGCAAGGCACGATCGAGTCGTTCGACCAGTTCGTGATCCTGCTGAAAAACACCGTCAGCCAGATGGTTTACAAGCACGCTATCTCGACAGTCGTTCCAGTTCGTCCAATCCGTCTGCCTAGCGCAGCAGGTGATGAACAGGGTGACGCTGAGCCAGGTAACGCCTGATAGGAGTCTCCTTTGTTCTTTGAGCGCCACGGTGGTGGTGAGCGAGTAATCCTCGTTCACTTGGATGGACAGGACCCTGAGGCGCGCGAAGATCCGCAGGAGTTTCAGGAGTTGGCAAATTCGGCCGGCGCCGAGACCGTTGCGTTTTTTAACGTACCGCGTCATCGGCCAACCGCCAAATACCTGATAGGCAGCGGCAAGGTCGAGGAACTGCGCGACCTGGTTCACGCCGAAGAAGCCGATCTGGTGATCTTCAATCACACCCTCACGCCCAGTCAGGAACGTAACCTCGAACGTGTTTTCGAGTGTCGCGTGATCGACCGCACCGGTCTGATTCTCGATATTTTCGCCCAGCGCGCCCGTACCCATGAAGGCAAGCTCCAGGTAGAACTGGCCCAGCTTGACCACATGAGCACCCGGTTGGTACGCGGCTGGACTCACCTTGAACGCCAGGGTGGTGGCATCGGCATGCGCGGCCCGGGTGAAACCCAGCTGGAAACCGACCGCCGTCTGCTGCGGGTGCGCCTGCGCCAGATCAAGGGCCGCCTGGAAAAAGTACGCAGCCAGCGCGAACAATCACGCCGTGGCCGCTCGCGTGCGGATATCCCTACCGTGTCCCTGGTGGGCTATACCAACGCCGGCAAATCCACGCTGTTCAACAACGTGACGAAATCGGACGTTTACGCGGCCGACCAACTGTTCGCCACCCTTGACCCGACCTTGCGCCGTCTGGATATCGACGACCTGGGGCCGATTGTCCTGGCCGACACAGTAGGTTTCATTCGTCATTTGCCCCACAAGCTGGTCGAGGCATTTCGGTCTACGCTCGAAGAGTCGAGCAATTCCGACCTGCTGTTGCACGTGATCGATGCGGCCGAACCGGATCGCATGTTGCAGATCGAGCAAGTGATGGTGGTGTTGGGCGAGATTGGTGCACAAGACTTGCCGATACTCGAGGTCTATAACAAACTCGATTTGCTTGAGGGTGTTGAGCCGCAAATCCAGCGCGATGAAGACGGCAAGCCCCAGCGGGTATGGCTGTCGGCGCGCGATGGCAGTGGTCTGGAGTTGCTTGAACAAGCGATTGCCGAACTGCTGGGCAGCGATTTGTTTGTCGGCACCTTGCGCTTGCCGCAACGTTTTGCTCGACTGCGTGCACAGTTTTTCGAACTGGGCGCCGTACAGAAAGAAGAATACGACGAAGAAGGTGTCAGCTTGCTGGCCGTTCGATTGCCGCGCTCGGAGCTGAATCGGCTGGTCAGCCGTGAAGGTGTGGTACCGACAGAGTTCATCGAACAACACACTTTGCAATAAAAGCCTCCGAAAGCGGTTGTGCCGCAGTAGCAGGCATTCTGTAGCATTGGTCGGCGCGCCGTGGGTGCGTCTTTGCTTTATCAGATGGAGAGCGCTATGGCTTGGAATGAGCCGGGTGGCAACTCGAATAATCAGGATCCTTGGGGTGGTAAACGCCGCAATAATGGCGACCGCAAGGGGCCACCAGATCTCGACGAGGCCTTCCGAAAGCTGCAGGAAAGCCTGAATGGGTTGTTCGGTGGTGGAAAAAAACGTGGTGGTGGTGACGACGGCGGTCGCACAAGCAAGGGCGGCGGCTATGGCCTGCTGGGCCTCGGGCTTGTCGTGCTCGCAGCCGTGTGGCTGTACAGCGCCGTGTACGTGGTGGACGAGCAGGAGCAGGCTGTTGTGCTGCGCTTCGGCAAGTACTACGAGACTGTCGGGCCAGGCCTGAACATCTATTTCCCGCCGATCGACAAGAAGTACATGGAGAACGTCACGCGTGAGCGTGCCTACACCAAGCAGGGCCAGATGCTGACCGAAGACGAGAACATCGTCGAAGTGCCGCTGACCGTGCAGTACAAGATCAGCAACCTGCAGGACTTCGTGCTGAACGTTGATCAGCCGGAAATCAGCCTGCAACACGCAACCGAAAGTGCCCTGCGCCATGTGGTGGGTTCCACCGCCATGGACCAGGTGCTGACCGAAGGTCGTGAATTGATGGCCAGCGAGATCAAGGAGCGCCTGCAGCGGTTCCTCGATACCTACCGCACCGGCATCACCGTCACTCAGGTGAACGTACAGAGCGCAGCTGCACCGCGCGAAGTGCAGGAAGCCTTTGATGACGTGATCCGCGCCCGTGAAGACGAGCAGCGTTCGCGCAACCAGGCTGAAACCTACGCCAACGGTGTCGTACCGGAAGCCCGTGGTCAGGCCCAGCGTATCCTTGAAGATGCCAACGGTTACCGCGACGAAGTGGTCTCCCGCGCCAAGGGTGAGGCGGATCGCTTCACCAAACTGGTTGCCGAGTACCGCAAGGCTCCGGAAGTCACGCGTGAGCGTCTGTACCTGGACACCATGCAGGAAGTTTTCAGCAACACCAGCAAGGTTCTCGTGACCGGCAGCAAAGGTGGGCAGAACAACCTGCTGTACCTGCCGCTGGACAAGATGATCGAAGGTGGTCGTAGCGGCACCAGCGCACCGTCCAGCAGCTCGAATGCCGCTGCCAACGAAGCGAGCGCCCGTGCGGCCGCTGACTTGCTGCAACAGCAAACACGTACCAGGGAGAGTCGTTGATGAGCAATAAATCGCTGACCGCCCTGATTGTGGGCGTCGTCGTGGTCATCGCTGCCTGGAACTGCTTCTACATCGTGTCTCAGACCGAGCGCGCGGTGTTGCTGCAATTCGGTCGTGTGGTGCAGGCGGATGTCCAGCCGGGCCTGCATGTGAAAGTCCCCTACGTGAACCAGGTGCGCAAGTTCGACGGCCGCCTGATGACCCTGGATGCACCGACACAACGCTTCCTCACCCTGGAAAAGAAAGCCGTGATGGTTGACGCCTACGCCAAGTGGCGCGTCAAGGATGCCGAGCGCTTCTACACCGCGACCTCCGGCCTCAAGCAGATTGCCGACGAGCGTTTGTCGCGCCGTCTGGAATCGGGCCTGCGTGACCAGTTTGGTAAACGCACCCTGCACGAGGTGGTATCCGGTGAACGTGATGCGCTGATGGCTGACATCACCCGTTCGCTGAACACGATGGCAGAAAAAGAGTTGGGCATTGAAGTGGTTGATGTCCGGGTCAAGGCTATCGACCTGCCGAAGGAAGTGAACCGCAGCGTGTTCGAGCGTATGAGCACCGAGCGTGAGCGTGAAGCCCGTGAGCACCGCGCCAAAGGTAACGAGTTGGCTGAAGGTATCCGTGCGGATGCCGACCGTCAGCGCCGTGTACTGCTGGCAGAGGCTTATCGCGAGTCTGAAGAGGCTCGTGGTGACGGCGACGCGCAAGCTGCGGCGATCTACGCCAAGGCTTACGGCCAGGACCAGGAGTTCTACGCGTTCTACCGTAGCCTGCGTGCCTACCGTGAAAGCTTCGCGAACAAAACCGACGTCATGGTGCTGGACCCAAGCAGCGACTTCTTCCGCTACCTGGAAAAGTCCAAGTAACCAAGCCTGTGACCTTAGGGCGCACTCCGTCGGGCGGCTAAAATGCCTGGCGGGGTGATCCTTTCAGAAAACGGGTGTATGATGCGGCAGCCGGGAAATTCCCGGCTTTTTTGCGTCTGCATGTTTGATTCGGCAGGCGCCACAGGTTTTTCGAGGAAAGTGCCCGACGAGGCCGCTGGCAGGCCGTTCGTCACGTCGCTCTTGCGCGTGGATTATGCAAAGCGTGGGTATTTTCTGCTTCACTCAAGGCTCGGCCGAGGGCTGGCCGCCCGGATCATAGGGGAATGGCGTAATGGCAACGGTAGACCGCTGGCTGCTGCCAGATGGCATCGAAGAAGTACTGCCACCAGAAGCTGCGCGCATTGAAGTAGCGCGTCGCCAGGTGTTGGATCTGTTCCAGAGCTGGGGTTACGAGTTTGTCGTGACCCCCCATATCGAGTACCTGGAATCCCTGCTGACCGGCGCGGGCCAGGACCTGGATCTGCGCACCTTCAAGGTCATCGACCCGCAATCGGGCCGGCAAATGGGTTTCCGTGCCGACATCACGCCGCAGGTGGCGCGCATCGATGCGCACACCCTGCGCCGCGAAGGCCCGAGCCGCCTGTGCTACGCCGGCAGCGTGCTGCATGCTCAGCCGCGTGCATTGTCGTCTTCGCGCAGCCCGATCCAGTTGGGCGCCGAGTTGTACGGTGATGCCAGCCCGAGCAGCGACGTTGAAGTGATCAGCCTGATGCTGGCCATGCTGCAACTGGCCGATGTGCCGGATGTACACATGGACCTGGGCCACGTTGGTATCTACCGTGGTCTGGCCCGTGCGGCTGGTTTGTCCGGTGAAGTGGAGCAACAGTTGTTCGATGCCTTGCAGCGCAAGGCGATCGATGAAGTCATCGCCCTGACTGCAGGCGTGCCTGCGGACCTGGCCGACATGCTGCGCGCACTGGTGAACCTGTGCGGTGGCCGTGAAGTGCTGGTGGCTGCCCGTGAGCGCCTGGCCAATGCGCCGGCGCCGGTATTGGCTGCACTGGATGATGTGTTTGCGATTGCCGAGCAGTTGTCGGCGCGCTTCCCCGAGTTGCCGCTGTATTTCGACCTGGGTGAGTTGCGCGGCTATCACTACCACACCGGTGTGGTGTTTGCCGTTTTTGTGCCGGGTGTTGGCCAGGCCATCGCCCAGGGCGGTCGTTATGACGATATCGGCGCTGACTTCGGTCGCGCACGTCCGGCGACTGGCTTTTCTACCGATTTGAAAACCCTGGTGACCCTGGGGCGTGCTGAGGTCGAGCTGCCGTCTGGTGGCATCTGGATGCCCGACAGTACGGACGCAGCACTCTGGCAGCAGGTTTGCCAGTTGCGCAGTGAGGGTCAGCGTGTTGTCCAGGCTTTGCCTGGGCAGCCATTGGCCGCCGCCCGTGAAGCGGACTGCGACCGGCAATTGATTCTGCAGAACGGGCTTTGGCAAGTATCGCCACTGGCTTCTTGAGTTTTCCTGCCGGCCATCGCCGGCACCAAGTTTGCGCGAATGAGGACAAGTGTTATGGGTAAGAATGTCGTAGTCCTGGGCACCCAATGGGGTGATGAGGGCAAAGGCAAGATCGTTGATCTGCTGACCGAACATGCTGCCGCCGTAGTGCGCTACCAAGGTGGCCACAACGCTGGCCACACCCTGGTCATCGATGGCGAAAAAACCGTTTTGCACCTGATCCCGTCGGGCGTGCTGCGCGAAGGCGTGCAGTGCCTGATCGGCAACGGTGTTGTGGTTGCACCTGACGCCCTGCTGCGTGAGATCACCAAGCTGGAAGAGAAAGGCGTACCGGTGCGCGAGCGCCTGCGTATCAGCCCGTCCTGCCCGCTGATCCTGTCCTTCCACGTTGCGCTGGACCAGGCCCGTGAAAAGGCGCGTGGCGAGCTGAAGATCGGCACCACCGGTCGCGGCATTGGCCCGGCTTACGAAGACAAGGTTGCACGTCGTGGCCTGCGTGTGGGCGACCTGCTCAACATGCCGCGCTTTGAAGACAAGCTGCGTGAGCTGGTGGATTACCACAACTTCATGCTGGTGGGTTACTACAAAGAGCCGGCCATCGAGTTCGAAAAGACTCTGGCTGAGTGCAAGGAATACGCTGAGCTGCTCAAGCCGCTGATGCTGGACGTGACCGCCGAGCTGCACGACCTGCGTCGCGCCGGCAAAGACATCATGTTCGAAGGCGCCCAGGGTTCGTTGCTGGACATCGATCACGGCACCTATCCGTACGTGACCAGCTCCAACACCACCGCGGGTGGCGTTGCGACCGGTTCGGGCGTTGGCCCGATGTTCCTGGACTACATCCTGGGCATCACCAAGGCTTACACCACGCGCGTGGGTTCGGGCCCGTTCCCGACTGAGCTGTTCGACGCAGTCGGCGCGCACCTGGCCAAGCAAGGTCACGAGTTCGGTGCTACCACTGGCCGCGCCCGTCGTTGCGGCTGGTTCGACGCCGTTATCCTGCGCCGCGCTATCGATGTGAACAGCATCTCGGGCATCTGCCTGACCAAGCTGGACGTTCTCGACGGCCTGGAAACCATCAACATCTGCATCGGCTACAAAGATGCCGAAGGCAAGGATGTTGCACCGACCGACGCTGACAGCTACGTAGGCCTGCAGCCTGTGTACGAAGAAGTGCCGGGCTGGACCGAATCGACCGTGGGCGCCAAAACCCTGGAAGAACTGCCGGCCAATGCTCGTGCCTACATCAAGCGTGTTGAAGAGCTGATCGGCGCGCCGATCGACATTATTTCGACAGGCCCGGACCGCAACGAGACCATCGTTCTGCGTCACCCGTTCGCTTAATAAGCTGTTGATGTAAAAAGCAAAGGGCTCCTTCGGGAGCCCTTTTTTGTGGCCGGCTGGCAATCGGCACGACCCTTGCTACGGTTCTTTCTTTCGCGGTGCTATCAAATTAATGGCACCCGTGGTGGAGGGATTTACCGTGTCTGCCGTTCTCTCATTGTTACAAAGCCGGCTGTTGCGGCCGGTGTTCGTTACCCTAGGTATCGCTCTTTTGGTGCAAGTGCTGGTGGCCGTTGCCCTGACGCGAAGCACCGTGACGGCGTTGGAAGCGGATTTAAGCAGCCGCCTGGGTGCCGACAGCCAGAAACTGTCTGGCGAGCTGGCGCAAGCCGGCAAGGAAGTCACCTCGAGCCTGGACAGCTTGTCTTCGAGCACGCGCCAGCGCCTGACCGCAGGGCTTTCCACGCGCCTGCAAGAGGAGCAGAAGCAACTGCGTGCGACCCTGGAAAAAGACCTGCAGGACTCGGCCAATGACATGGCCCAACTGCTGGCGTCGGTGGCGCCCCGCGCCATGTGGGACAGCGACGTGCCGACATTGTCGGAGTTCGCCCGGCGCGCCCAGCGTAATCCCAACGTGTTGTTCGTGGTGTATGACGACGCCGCTGGCGAGCACCTGACCCGTTACCTCAATCGCGAAAACCCGATCAACCAGGCACTGCTCGACAAGGGCAAGGGCGACCGAGCCTTGGATAAGGTCCTGGATGCGGCTAAAAACGACCCTTCGGTGTTCTACGTCGAGGCGTCCATCAGCCCCAACGGCACGGAGATCGGCAAAGTCCGCATGGGCGTCTCGACCAAAGCCGTAGAGGCCGACCTGGCGGCGCTGGACAAGCGTTTTGCCGCACTGATCGCGAGCAGTGATCAGTTGGTCGGTGACAGCCTCAAAGGCGCCGCCGCCGACAGCGCAGCGGCCATGGGCGCGCGCCTGCAATCGGCGCAAGCCACTGCCACCCAGATGACCGCCAACACCAGCGGCGCCGTACAGGACGCTGCGGGAGCGTTGCGCTGGCGCATCGGCCTGGGGCTCGCCATTGTCGGGTTTGGCGTATTACTGCTGATCGCCATCGTGCTGGGGCGCCGTGTGGTCAATCGGCTGAAGTTGTTGATTGCCGCTATGGACGACCTGGCGGCGGGCGAGGGCGACCTCACCAAGCGTGTGCAGATCAACAGCAAGGACGAAATCGGCGACATGGCCTCGGCGGTCAATCGCTTTGTGGATAAGTTGCAGCCAATCGTGCGTGAGGCCGGCGATGTGGCACAGCGCACCGGCGTCGAAATCGGCGCCATGACCTTGCGCAATGCCGGGGCTGACAAGGCGGCCGGTTTGCAGCGCGACGAAGTTGCCGAAAGCTTGCGCGCTCTGTCGCAAATGGCCGATGAGGCCCAGGCCGAAAGCCATGCAATGCAGGCAGCGTTGCAGCAGGTGGTGGGTATTCGCCAGGCCACGGACGAAAACTCACGGACCTCGGCTGAGGTCGGCAGCCTGATCGAAGCGCTGGCGGGGCAAGTGCAGGCCGGTTCCCAGGTGATCGAGCGGTTGGCGCAGCAAAGCGAGCAGATCGAAGTGGTGTTGACGGTGATTCACGGGATTGCCGAGCAGACCAACCTGCTGGCCCTGAATGCGGCGATTGAAGCGGCGCGTGCCGGTGAGACCGGGCGAGGTTTTGCGGTGGTGGCGGACGAAGTGCGGGCGCTGGCGAGTAAAACCCAAAGCTCCACTGGGGATATCCAGGCGCATATCGTGGCGTTGCAGCAGGGCGCACGGGAAGCGGTGGAAACCATCGGCAAGGCCGGGCGCCAGGCGAATGAAGGGTTGTTGGTGCTGCGCGACAGTGTGCGCTTGCAACAGTCGGTGCAGGCTTCGGTGGAGCAAGTGCATGCGGCGATTGGCCTGGCGACGCGTGCGGCCGAGCACCAGGCCCAGGGCGCGCATGCGGTGCGTGGCCGGGTCGAGGTGATCCACGCCCAGGCCGAGCGGGCCGCGCAGGCGGTGGTGGAGACGACGGCCAGTGGCAAGGTGCTGGATGGGTTGGCAGCGCAGTTGAAGGCGAGTTTGGGGCAGTTTCGGGCTTAGCGTCGTCTGCGCCGGCCTCATCGCAGGCAAGCCAGCTCCCACATTTGACCGAGTTCCAGCGTTGGAATGCAATCGAATGTGGGAGCTGGCTTGCCTGCGATAGCGGTCTCAGCGGCTCAAATACATCCGCGTCGTCAGCAGATACACCGGCAACCCCGACACCAGAATCAACAGCGCCGCATACGGCGCCGCCGCCGCAAACTCAACATTCGAGGTATGCGCCCACACGGCAGTCGCCAGGGTATTCAGCCCCGTTGGGCTGAGCAGCAAAGTCGCCGTCAGCTCCTTCATCGCATCCAGAAACACCAACGCGAACGCCGCCCCCAAGGCCGGGAAAATAATCGGCAAGGTCACCCGGCAAAACGCGCTGAACGACGAGGAGCCCAGCGTGCGTGCCGCCTCTTCCAATTGCGGCGCAGCTTTGTTCAGTGCGGTTCGAATCGGCGCCTGAGCGAGCGGCAAAAACAACAGCGCATAAGCAATCAGCAGCAGCGCCGAGGTCTGATACAGCGCCGGCACATAGTGCAGGGCGAAATACACCAGTGTCAGCGCAATCACCAACCCTGGCAGGGCATGCAGCAGATAAGGCAGGCGCTCAGCCCAAATCGCCAACTGGCCTTTGTAGCGCACCACCAGCAGCCCCACCGGTACAGCTAATACCAGGCAAAGTGCAGCGCCGCCCAACGACAGTGCCAGAGAGGACAGCAGCGCCTCACCAATTTCGGCCACCGGGAATGCCGCCGATGAGCCCACTGCCAGCCAGTAAGCGAGCATCCCCAGCGGAATGCCGCTGCCAATGATCGCCAGCGCCAGGCAGTACAGCTGGCCCACGGTCGACCATTTGCCCAGCTTGACCTGTTCAGCATGCCGCGCCGCGCCCTGGCCGATGCGCACATGCCGGCCTTTGCCGCGCACCCGCAGCTCCAGCCACAGCAGCGTCAGGCACATCACCAGCAGCACCGCCGAGAGCATCGCGGCATTGGCGTTGCTGAATTCCAGTTCGAACTGTTGGTAGATCGCGGTGGTAAAGGTTTGCAGGCCGATGATCGACAGCGCGCCGAATTCCACCAGCATATGCAGCGCGATCAGCAGGGCTCCGGCCAGCAGCGAGGGCCAGAGCAACGGCAGTGTAATTCGGAAAAAAACGCCCCAGCGATTCAGTCCCAGCGTGCGGGCCGACTCTTCAAGGGATGGATCAAGATTGCGCAATGTCGCCGCCACCGGCAGAAACACCAGTGGGTACTTGGACAGGGTCATCACCAGTATTGCCCCGCCAAGCCCTTCGAAGTTGGCGCTCAGCGAGACCCAGGTAAAGCTGCTGACAAAGGCCGGTACCGCAAACGGCAGGCACAGGATTACTCCCCAGATGCGTCGCCCCGGCAGGTTGCTGCGCTCCAGTAGCCACGCCAGTGACAGGCCGATCACGCCGCAAGCCACCGTCACCCCAACCATCAAAGCCAAGGTGTTGCGCAACAGCCCGAACACATACGGCCGCCACAGCAGGTGCACCGCCTCCGCCCAGCCGGCCTGCCAGGCCTTGGTCCCGACATATACCAGCGGCAGCAGGCTCAGGCCAACCAGAAACAGCACGGGTAACAACAACCAGATCGACGGGCGTTTGCGCCGGGGGGTGAACACCCCGGCGGGTAGCGATGGGTTCATCAGTTCAAGCCAACGTCACGTTCCAGGTCCAGGGCTTCTTCGGCGTTGCCAAGGTCTGCCGGGGTGACTTTCGGCGGTTGCAGCTCGCTGAACGGCTTGAGGCCGCGATTGGATTGCATGCCCTTGCGCAGCGGGTATTCGGCCGAGGTATTGGTGATGACGCGCTGGCCTTCTTCACTGGCCATGAATGCCAGGAGTTGCTGGGCTTCTTTGGGGTGCTTGCTGGATTTGAGCGCCGCCGCCGAGGACACGGTGATCAGGCCGCCCACATCGCCATCGGTGAAGTAATGCAGCTGAGAATCCAGGTTGGTTTTTTCTTTCTTCAGGGCGAACCAGTAGTAGTTGTTCACCAGCACGGTGGCCACTTCGCCGTTTTCCACGGCCTTGAGCGCGACCATATTGTTGCTGTACACCTTGCCGAAGGCGCGCAGGCCGGTCAGCCATTCTTCAGCAGCTTCGCGACCGTGCAGCTTGATAATCGCCACGGCCTGCTCCTGAAATGCGCCACTGGTGGGCACGAAGCCGACTTTGCCTTGCCACTCGGGGCCAGCGAAATCGAGTACCGATTTGGGCAGGTCTTTTTCGGCGATCAGTTTGGGGTTAAAGGCCACGACGCGGGTACGAGCGGTCACGCCCATCCAGTCACCGTTGCTGCCGACGTAATCCTTGGGCAATACGTCCAGCGTGCTCGCATCAATCTTGGCCAGCAGGCCTTGCTCGCCGAGTTTGTTCAGCGGCGGCGATTCTTCTGTGTAGATCACATCGGCAGGGGAGCGCGCGCCTTCTTCCACGACCTGGCTGGCGAGCTGGTTGCTGCTGCCTTTGCGCACGTTGACGTGAATGCCGGTCTTGGCTTCGAAGGCCTTGGCGAGTTCATCGCCGACTTCTTTGTGCTGGCCGTTGTACAGGGTCAGGGACACCTTGTCGGCGGAGTAGGCGGTGGGCGAGAGCAGCGTCAAGCCAAGCAGGGTGAGGGTCAGGCCACGCAGAAGGGATGTCTTGAGACGGTTATCGCGGATCATCATCCGAAGTGTTCCTCGCTTGTATGCAACAAATCATTGCAAGGATAAACGATAAAACTTCTCAAGTGCGGATGAGGGGAGAATCCTTGGGGAAGTTTTCAAACCCCGGAAACGAAAAAACCCGCTTTCGCGGGTTTGATCTGAATTTGGTGCCCAGGAGAAGACTCGAACTTCCACGACCTTGCGATCACCAGCACCTGAAGCTGGCGTGTCTACCAATTTCACCACCTGGGCATTATCAACAACGCTTGCGCTGTTGATGGAGCGAACTATACGGAGCGCTTTTTAATCTGTAAACCCCTGATATCAAAAATATAATTCAATATTCTTGTTAAAAATCAGAGGCCTGAAACGAAAAAACCCGCTTTCGCGGGTTTAATCTGAATTTGGTGCCCAGGAGAAGACTCGAACTTCCACGACCTTGCGATCACCAGCACCTGAAGCTGGCGTGTCTACCAATTTCACCACCTGGGCAGCATCAACAACGTTGCCGTCGTCGATGGCGCGCACTATACGGAGGCGATTTTGAGCTGTAAAGCCCTGCGATGAAAAAAGCCCGGAAAATTTCGCCAATGGTCATTCAAGGCGCTTTCCGAGGGCTGCAAAGGCCTTTTAAACGCTTGTTGACACCTGAAATTTCCCGTTTCAATACGCGTATGCCAAACTAACCCGCATATAGACAAGGTGAAAACTCTCTAATGGCCGATTGGCAGTCCCTCGATCCCGAGGCCGCTCGTGAAGCGGAAAAATATGAAAACCCTATTCCTAGCCGCGAACTGATCCTGGCGCATCTCGCCGATCGTGGTTCGCCTGCTAGCCGCGAGCAGTTGGTTGAAGAGTTCGGTCTGACCACCGAAGACCAGCTCGAAGCCCTGCGCCGCCGGTTGCGTGCCATGGAGCGCGATGCTCAACTGATCTACACCCGTCGTGGCACCTATGCGCCTGTGGATAAGCTCGACTTGATCCTGGGCCGCATCGCCGGCCATCGGGATGGCTTCGGCTTCCTGATCCCGGATGACGGCAGCGACGACCTGTTCATGAGCCCGGCGCAAATGCGCCTGGTATTCGACGGCGACCGTGCCCTGGCCCGCGTTTCCGGCCTGGACCGTCGTGGTCGCCGTGAAGGCGTGATCGTCGAAGTGGTGTCCCGTGCCCACGAGTCCATCGTTGGCCGTTACTTCGAAGAAGGCGGCATCGGCTTTGTAGTGCCGGATAACCCGAAGGTCCAGCAGGAAGTGCTGATCACCCCGGGTCGCAATGGCGCCGCCAAGGTCGGCCAGTTCGTCGAGGTGAAAATCACCCACTGGCCAACCGCGCGCTTCCAGCCACAGGGCGATATTGTTGAAGTGGTCGGCAATTACATGGCGCCGGGCATGGAAATCGACGTTGCGCTGCGCACCTACGATATTCCTCACGTCTGGCCGGAGGCTGTGCTCAAGGAAGCCGCCAAGCTCAAGCCGGAAGTGGAAGAGAAAGACAAAGAAAAACGCATCGACCTGCGCCATCTGCCGTTCGTCACTATCGACGGCGAAGATGCCCGCGACTTCGACGATGCGGTCTATTGCGAAGCCAAGCCTGGCAAGCTGCGCCTGTTCTCCGGCGGCTGGAAGTTGTTCGTTGCGATTGCCGACGTCTCCAGCTATGTGAAGATCGGTTCGGCCCTGGATAACGAAGCCCAGGTGCGCGGCAACTCCGTGTATTTCCCTGAGCGCGTGATCCCGATGCTGCCTGAGCAGCTGTCCAACGGCCTGTGCTCCCTGAACCCGAAAGTCGACCGTTTGGCCATGGTGTGCGAGATGACCATCTCCAAAACCGGCGAAATGACCGACTACCAGTTCTACGAAGCGGTGATCCACTCCCAGGCGCGCCTGACCTACAACAAGGTCAGCACCATCCTGGAAGCGCCGAAGACCAGCGAAGCCAAGGCCTTGCGTGGCGAATATGCCGACGTAGTGCCGCACCTCAAGCAGCTTTACGCGCTGTACAAGGTGTTGCTGGGCGCACGTCATGTACGTGGCGCAATCGACTTTGAAACCCAGGAAACCCGGATTGTCTTCGGTTCCGAGCGCAAGATCGCGGCCATTACGCCGACCACGCGTAACGATGCGCACAAGCTGATCGAGGAGTGCATGCTGGCGGCCAACGTGGCCACCGCAGAGTTCCTCAAAAAGCACGAAATTCCTGCCCTGTACCGTGTTCACGACGGCCCGCCGCCGGAGCGTTTGGAAAAACTGCGCGCTTTCCTCGGTGAGCTTGGCCTGTCCCTGCACAAAGGCAAGGACGGCCCGACGCCGAAGGATTACCAGGCGCTGCTGGCCAGCATCAAGGACCGTCCGGATTACCACGTGATCCAGACCGTGATGCTGCGCTCGCTGAGCCAGGCGGTGTACAGCGCCGATAACCAGGGCCACTTCGGCCTGAATTACGAGGCGTACACCCACTTCACTTCGCCGATTCGTCGTTACCCGGACCTGCTCACGCACCGGGCGATCCGCAGCGTGATCCACTCCAAGCAGAACACCCCGCACGTCAAGCGCGCCGGTGCCATGACCATTCCGAAGGCACGGATCTATCCGTACGACGAAGCGGCCCTGGAACAGCTGGGCGAGCAGTGCTCCATGAGCGAGCGCCGCGCCGACGAAGCCACCCGCGACGTAGTGAACTGGCTCAAGTGCGAGTTCATGAAAGACCGCGTGGGCGAGTCGTTCCCAGGTGTGATCACTGCCGTGACGGGTTTTGGGCTGTTCGTCGAGCTGACCGACATTTACGTCGAAGGCTTGGTGCACGTCACTGCGCTGCCGGGCGATTACTACCACTTCGACCCTGTGCATCACCGCCTGGCGGGCGAACGCACCGGTCGCAGCTTCCGTTTGGGCGACACCGTGGAAGTGCAGGTCATGCGCGTCGACCTCGACGAGCGCAAGATCGACTTCGGCATGCCCGACAAGCCGACCGAAACACCGACTGGCCGTAAAAAGCGTGGCAGCGAACCGACTGCGCCAGCCAGCAAAGGCAAGGGCGCGCCTGCGAAAGCAGCGGCTACCGAGCCTGCGCCAGCCAAGGCTGCTCGTCGTTCGTCCACCAAGGAGAAGGCCCCTGAGGCCTACCGCCCGAGCGATGCAGCGGCGAAAAACGCTGAAGTGCGCAAGAGCCGTGAGTTGAAGCAGCAGTTGCTCAACGAAGCCAAAAGCGGTGGTAAAGCGGCGTCTGGGGGAAAGTCCCACGGGGCGGAAAAGCCGTCGAGCAAACCGAGTAAACACCGTAAAGGCCCGCCTAAAGCGGGTTCGGCCCCCGCGAAAAGCGGCGGGTCGCGCAAACCTAAGGCCAAGTCATGAGTCTGGAAAAAATCTACGGCGTGCACGCCGTAGAAGCACTGCTGCGTCATCACCCTAAACGCGTCAAGCAGGTGTGGTTGGCCGAAGGCCGCAGCGAGCCGCGTGTACAAGCGCTGGTCGAGCTGGCTACGCAAAACAAGGTTGCCATCGGCCAGGCCGAGCGCCGTGAAATGGACGTGTGGGTCGAGGGCGTTCACCAAGGCGTGGTTGCGGACGTAAGCCCGAGCCAGGTCTGGGGCGAAGCGATGCTCGACGAGCTGCTCGACCGTACCGAAGGCGCACCGCTGTTGCTGGTGCTGGACGGCGTGACCGACCCGCACAACCTCGGCGCTTGCCTGCGTTCGGCCGATGCCGCCGGTGCGCTGGCGGTGATCGTGCCTAAGGACAAGTCGGCAACGCTGACGCCGGTCGTGCGTAAAGTTGCGTGCGGCGCGGCGGAAGTGATTCCGCTGGTGGCCGTGACCAACCTGGCGCGTACCCTGGAGAAACTCCAGCAGCGCGGCCTTTGGATCGTGGGCACTGCAGGCGAAGCCGAGGTCAGCATTTATGACCAGGACCTCACCGGCCCGACCATCCTGATCATGGGGGCCGAAGGCAAAGGCATGCGTCGCCTGACCCGCGAGCACTGCGATTACCTGGTGAAATTGCCGATGGCCGGTAGCGTCAGCAGCCTCAACGTGTCGGTTGCCACCGGCGTGTGCTTGTTCGAGGCTCAGCGTCAGCGCGGTGCCAAGGCCAAGAGCAAGAAGTAACCCGATCAAAAATGTGCGGCCGGGCTTGTATGGGAGCTGGCTTGCCTGCGATAGCATCACCTCTGTATCACTGATACACCGAGGTGCCTGCATCGCAGGCAAGCCAGCTCCCACAGAATTTCAGCTCCCGCAGTCGTTTCAGGGTGTTTGGAAGATTGTTCAAATAATCACCAATCACCTTGCGCCGTTTCTCCCCCTTCTCTACAATTGCGCCCCTTGCCTTCCTGGCAGGCACCTATGTGCCTCCCTGCGGCAAGATCCATAAGTGTCATTCACTCCTTGTCTGACCGTTTTTGAGCGGCAGGCTACAACCCGTAAGGAGCATTCATGCGTCATTACGAAATCATCTTTTTGGTCCACCCGGATCAAAGCGAGCAAGTCGGCGGCATGGTTGAGCGTTACACCAAGCTGATCGAAGAAGACGGCGGCAAAATCCACCGTCTGGAAGATTGGGGCCGTCGTCAACTGGCCTACGCAATCAACAATGTTCACAAGGCTCACTACGTGATGCTGAACGTTGAGTGCACTGGCAAGGCCCTGGCCGAGCTGGAAGACAACTTCCGCTACAACGATGCAGTGATCCGTAACCTGGTCATCCGTCGCGAAGAAGCCGTTACCGGCCAATCCGAGATGCTCAAGGCTGAAGAAAACCGCAGTGAGCGCCGTGAGCGTCGCGACCGTCCTGAGCACGAAGGCGCTGAAAGCGCTGATAGTGATGACAGCGACAACAGCGATAACGCTGACGAGTAATCCACGGACCTTTTAAGGAGCCTATCAAATGGCACGTTTCTTCCGTCGTCGTAAATTCTGCCGCTTCACCGCTGAAGACGTGAAAGAGATCGATTACAAAGATCTCAACACTCTGAAAGCCTACGTATCCGAGACCGGCAAAATCGTTCCAAGCCGTATCACCGGTACCAAAGCACGTTATCAGCGTCAGCTGGCCACCGCTATCAAGCGCGCCCGCTTCCTGGCCCTGCTGGCCTACACCGACAGCCACGGCCGCTGAGACCGGGCAGTCGACAAGTAGTAAGGGATTGAATGCATGCGCGCCTTAGCTGAGTTCATCATGCGCGGTCGCGTGCAGGCCACTCTGGTAGTGGCCGGATGTGCAGCATTGCCGCTGCTTTATTGGTTGGGTGCTGCTGCAGGTTGCCTTGTGCTCCTGCGGCGCGGTTTGAAGGACGCCCTTGGCGTTCTTGCCCTGGGATTGTTGCCGGCCTTGATCTGGTGGCTTCAATTCGGTGATCCACGGGTACTTCTGGTACTGCTGGGGTCATCGAGCCTTGCGTTGGTTTTACGCGCAAGTGAGTCCTGGGTCCGCACGCTGCTGGTCAGCGTGGCATTGGGGTTGGTGTACTCAGTGATGCTTGGCGCGGCTTTCCGCCCGCAAATCGAAGCGCTGTCGCAAGAGATCGTCAAGATCCTGCCGATGGCCCTCGGGGATCTCTACCAGCAATTGTCGGTAGATGAGCGAGCGCGGTTTGCGTCACTGATTGCCCCGGTCCTGACCGGCCTGATTGCGGCATTGTTGCAGGTCGTCAGCGTGCTGAGCCTGATTGTTGGGCGTTATTGGCAAGCGTTGTTGTACAACCCGGGTGGTTTTGGTCGCGAATTTCGCAGTATCAGAATCCCAGCGGGGCCGGCGATGTTGCTGCTGGCGTGCATGGTTGTCGGGCCGAACTTCGGCCCACAGATGGCCTTGCTGGCGCCGATTTGCAGTGTACCGCTGGTGTTTGCCGGGCTGGCCCTGATTCACGGGCTGGTTGCGCGAAAGCGCCTGGCCAAGTTCTGGCTGGTGGGGTTGTACGTCACGATGTTGCTGTTTATGCAGCTGATCTATCCGTTACTCGTGGTTTTGGCCATTGTCGACGGCCTGATTGATTTTCGCGGTCGTCTGGCGTCGAAAGACGCCGATAACGCGAACGGTGAAGGTTAAAAGTTAGAGGATTTTCACATGCAACTGATCCTTCTGGAAAAAGTCGCCAACCTGGGCAACCTGGGCGACAAAGTGAACGTTAAGGCCGGCTACGGTCGTAACTACCTGCTGCCATACGGCAAAGCCACCGCTGCAACCGCTGCCAACCTGGCTGCGTTTGAAGAGCGTCGTGCTGAGCTGGAAAAAGCAGCAGCAGACAAAAAAGCTTCGGCCGAAACTCGCGCTGCCCAACTGGCTGAGCTGGAAGTGACTATCACTGCCACCGCCGGTGACGAAGGCAAGCTGTTCGGTTCGATCGGCACCCACGACATCGCTGATGCACTGACCGCCTCCGGCGTTGAAGTGCAGAAGAGCGAAGTTCGTCTGCCGAACGGCACCATCCGCAACGTAGGCGAATTCGACGTAGCCGTGCACCTGCACGCCGAAGTTGAAGCCACCGTACGCGTTGTCGTGGTAGCAGCTTAAGCAGCACCTAACTGACTGGCACCTCGCGTGTCAGCCAGTTAACATCGGGCACGATCCTGTTTACAGGTCGTGCCTTTTGTTTTTCTACACACCCCTAATTCCAAGTGGCCATGAACGATATTTCAGCTCCTGAGCAATACGATCTGCAAACCGCTGCCCTGAAGGTGCCGCCGCATTCCATCGAGGCCGAACAAGCCGTGCTCGGTGGCTTGATGCTGGATAACAACGCCTGGGAACGCGTGCTGGATCAAGTCTCGGACGGTGATTTCTATCGCCATGACCACCGCCTGATCTTCCGCGCCATTGCCAAGCTGGCCGACCAGAACTCGCCGATCGACGTGGTAACCCTGGCCGAACAGCTGGACAAGGAAGGCCAGACCTCCCAAGTCGGCGGTCTGGGCTACCTGGGTGAGCTGGCGAAAAACACGCCATCCGTCGCCAACATCAAGGCGTATGCGCAGATCGTTCGCGAGCGCGCCACGCTGCGCCAGTTGATTGGCATCAGCACCGAAATCGCCGACAGCGCCTTCAACCCCGAAGGCCGCACCGCTGCCGAGATCCTCGACGAAGCTGAGCGCCAGATCTTCCAGATCGCCGAAGCGCGGCCGAAAACCGGCGGCCCAGTCAGCGTCAACGACCTGTTGACCAAGGCCATCGACCGCATCGACACCTTGTTCAACACCGACAACGCCATCACGGGTATTTCCACCGGCTACACCGACCTCGACGAGAAGACCAGCGGCCTGCAGCCGTCTGACTTGATCATCGTCGCCGGCCGTCCATCCATGGGTAAAACCACCTTTGCGATGAACCTGGTGGAAAACGCCGTGTTGCGCAGCGACAAAGCCGTCTTGGTTTACTCGCTGGAGATGCCAGGTGAATCGCTGATCATGCGTATGCTTTCCTCGCTTGGCCGTATCGACCAGACCAAGGTGCGAGCCGGTCGCCTGGAAGACGACGATTGGCCGCGCCTGACATCGGCGGTCAACTTGCTTAACGACCGCAAGCTGTTTATCGATGACACCGCCGGTATCAGCCCATCAGAGATGCGTGCACGTACTCGCCGGCTGGTGCGTGAGCACGGCGACATCGCCCTGATCATGATCGACTACCTGCAGCTGATGCAGATTCCAGGCTCCAGCGGTGACAACCGCACCAACGAGATTTCCGAAATCTCCCGGTCGCTCAAAGCCCTGGCCAAGGAATTCAACTGCCCGGTGGTGGCGCTGTCCCAGCTCAACCGTTCCCTTGAGCAGCGCCCGAACAAGCGCCCGGTGAACTCCGACTTGCGGGAATCCGGAGCGATCGAGCAGGATGCTGACGTGATCATGTTCGTGTACCGCGACGAGGTGTATCACCCCGAGACGGAGCACAAAGGCATTGCCGAGATCATCATCGGCAAGCAGCGGAACGGGCCAATCGGCTTTATCCGCCTGGCGTTTATCGGTAAGTACACGCGCTTCGAGAACCTGGCGCCGGGCAGCTATAACTTCGACGATGACGAGTAAGTTTCAGCGCCTGTAAGGGCCTCATCGCAGGCAAGCCAGCTCCCACACTCGAACGGTGAATACCTTCAAATGTGGGAGCTGGCTTGCCTGCGATTGCATCAGCACAATTCCGACCATTACCGTCGGAATTGGTCAAAATTTGTGCTATATTCCGCGCCCGCGATTTTTCATCTCAACACCGGTCACCGTCATGCAAACAGCCAAGCCGTTATTTGACTATCCCAAGTACTGGGCCGAATGTTTCGGTCCTGCGCCATTCCTGCCGATGAGCAGGGAGGAGATGGATCAGCTTGGCTGGGATTCCTGCGACATCATCATCGTCACCGGTGATGCGTATGTGGATCACCCGTCGTTTGGCATGGCGATCATCGGCCGGCTGCTGGAGTCCCAGGGCTTTCGCGTCGGGATCATTGCGCAGCCGAACTGGCAGTCCAAAGACGACTTCATGAAGCTCGGCGAGCCGAACCTGTTCTTCGGCGTCGCGGCCGGCAACATGGACTCGATGATCAACCGCTACACCGCCGACAAGAAAATCCGCTCCGACGACGCCTACACCCCAGGCGGCATGGCCGGCAAACGACCGGACCGCGCCAGCCTGGTGTACAGCCAGCGTTGCAAGGAAGCCTACAAGCATGTGCCGATCGTGCTCGGTGGCATCGAAGCGTCCCTGCGCCGCATCGCCCACTACGACTACTGGCAGGACCGTGTGCGCAACTCGATCCTGATCGATGCCTGCGCCGACATCCTGCTGTACGGCAACGCCGAGCGGGCCATCGTCGAAGTTGCCCAGCGCCTGTCGTGGGGCCACAAGATCGAAGACATCACCGACGTGCGCGGCACCGCGTTCATTCGCCGTGACACGCCTGCAGGCTGGTACGAGGTGGACTCCACGCGTATCGACCGTCCGGGCAAGATCGACAAGATCATCAACCCGTATGTGAATACCCAGGACACCCAGGCCTGCGCCATTGAGCAGGAAAAAGGCCCGGTTGAAGACCCGGAAGAAGCCAAGGTCGTACAAATTCTTGCCAGCCCGCGCATGACCCGTGACAAGACGGTCATTCGTCTGCCGTCCATGGAAAAAGTCCGTGGCGACTCGGTCCTGTACGCCCACGCCAACCGCGTGCTGCACCTGGAAACCAACCCAGGCAACGCCCGCGCTTTGGTGCAGAAGCATGGCGAAGTGGACGTGTGGTTCAACCCGCCGCCCATCCCTATGACCACCGAAGAAATGGACTACGTGTTCGGCATGCCTTACGCCCGCGTCCCGCACCCGGTGTACGGCAAGGAAAAGATCCCGGCCTACGACATGATCCGTTTCTCGGTGAACATCATGCGTGGCTGCTTCGGTGGCTGTACTTTCTGCTCGATCACCGAGCACGAAGGCCGCATCATCCAGAACCGTTCCGAAGAGTCGATCATTCGCGAAATCGAAGAGATCCGCGACAAAGTGCCAGGCTTCACCGGCGTGATCTCCGACCTCGGCGGCCCGACCGCGAACATGTACCGCATCGCCTGCAAGAGCCCGGAAATCGAATCCGCGTGCCGCAAGCCGTCATGCGTGTTCCCGGGCATCTGCCCGAACCTGAACACCGATCACTCCTCGTTGATTCAGCTGTATCGCAGCGCCCGTGCGTTGCCGGGTGTGAAGAAGATTCTGATTGCTTCCGGCCTGCGTTACGACCTTGCGGTCGAGTCGCCGGAATACGTCAAGGAACTGGTTACCCACCACGTCGGTGGCTACTTGAAGATCGCCCCGGAACACACCGAGGAAGGTCCGCTCAACCAGATGATGAAACCGGGCATTGGCAGCTATGACAAGTTCAAGCGCATGTTCGAGAAGTACACCAAGGAAGCGGGCAAGGAGCAGTACCTGATTCCTTACTTCATCGCCGCCCACCCCGGCACCACCGATGAAGACATGATGAACCTGGCCCTGTGGCTCAAGGGCAATGGCTTCCGTGCCGACCAGGTACAGGCGTTCTACCCGTCGCCGATGGCCACCGCCACCGCCATGTACCACTCGGGCAAGAACCCGCTGCGCAAGGTCACCTACAAGAGCGACGCGGTCACCATCGTCAAGAGCGAGGAACAGCGCCGTCTGCACAAGGCCTTCCTGCGCTACCACGACCCGAAAGGCTGGCCGATGCTGCGTGAAGCACTGACGCGCATGGGCCGCGCCGACCTGATCGGGCCGGGCAAGGATCAGTTGATCCCGCTGCACCAGCCGTCCACCGACAGCTACCAGAGCGCCCGTCGCAAGAACTCGACGCCGGCTGGCAGCCATAAGGTTGCGAAGGAGACCACCACCAGGATCCTCACCCAGCACACCGGCCTGCCACCGCGCGGCAGTGATGGCAGCAACCCGTGGGACAAGCGTGAGCAAGCCAAGGCGGCAGCTCAGGCGCGTAACAAGCAGGCGGCTAAAGAACGCAGTGATGCGGCGAAGGGCAAAGGCGGCAAGCCTGCGCGCAAGCCGGTCGTGCCGCGCTGATCGCAACCTGAATATGCAAAACGCCAGCCTCGTGCTGGCGTTTTGCTTTCTATTCGATGGCGTGCCTGTTTGTTAAGGTGTCGCCCATTAGATCGCCATCGCAGGCAAGCCAGCTCCCACAAAGCCGGCCCGGCCACCCTCATATTCAAGGAAGAACACCCATGAGCAACCCCCTGCTCTCCATCGGCATGGACTCCAACCGCTCCCAATTCATGGCGCGCCAGCGTATCGAAAGCCAGATCAACCTGCCACGGTTGTTCGCCGCCATCGATGCCGACCCCGGCATTGTCGGCGCCGGTGTGGTGTACATCGACGCCGACTTCAATGTCATCATCCTGCGCGAATTCAAGCCCCTCTGCAGCATTAAGCCCAAGCGCATCATTTTGCGCGAAGCACAGAAGTACATTTCGCCCGCGCAATTTGTGGAGCAGGTCAAGACCGACCCACGGGAAGAACGCCTCAGAAAAGAGGCGTTTGATATGGGCTTGTCGTGCACCGCCGCGATTATCGGTTGGATCGTGGTGTTCAGCGGCAGCGTCGCCGTGCCTTTTACGGCGGGCGCCAGCGCGTTCGTGGTGGGCATTGGCGTGACGGCGGCGCTGGCCAGCAGTGCGCAATGCGGGTTTGGCGTGGCGCGTACCTACAACGAGATACTCGACCCTGACGCTAACGACCGGATGGATGACGCCGAATGGTTCGGCGCTGTTTCAACCATCCTTGATACGGCTTCCCTGGTGGGGATCGGCACCGGCGCGCTGACCACGGTGAAGCTGCTCAGGGCCAAAAAGGCTGCCGCTCTGGGCAAGAGTTGGTATGAATTGCTCAAGGGTTTAAATCGCCAGGAACGCAAGAAACTGACCAAGGAGCTGCTAAGCCTGCGCGACCCCAGCCTGACGCCCAAGTTGCTCAAGTTGCAGCAGCGTGCAGGCAAACTGACCAAGAGCTTCAGCTCCACGGAAATTCGGCATGCCACCCTGACCCAGATGAAAGACGCATTGGGCGGCATCCTCGGTATCGTGGGCAGCTACCGCAGCGGTAGCGTGGGCACTGCCACCACCCTTGCAATCGGCTTGTACGAGGACCTCACCGAATGAAAGGTTTCCCCGACATGGGCAGTTTCCTCGCGCGCTATTTCCCGGTGTTCATGGGCACGATCTTCATGGCGATCTTTTCCGGCGCGTCTGCTGTATCCCTCGCCGGCGTGACGTATTTGCGGGGTGTCGATCCGTCGCTTAAATCCGACTACTCAGGCCTGGCGATTTTGCTGCTGGTGGCGGTGCTGGTCTTTGCCAACGTGATGGTTGCGCGTGGCCGCCCATGGGCCACCGGCCTGGTTGCGGGTTACCTGGGCTGCTGCCTGCTGTTTGTGCTGCCGATGATCCAGCACCCCATTCCCAAACTGGTCTACGGCTCGGCTGTGCTCTTTCCGCTGTTGGGGTTGCTCCTGCTTAACAGCAAGCGCCACCGCGAAATGCGCCAAAAGCTGCTCGAAGTCCGCCACCTTCGCGAAGCCACGATCGCTCGCCACAAAACGCGCTGACTGGGTAGATTCACCACCCGGCCTCACACGCACGCCACAAATATGTGCAAGCCTTGCACCACGGCACCCACGTTGGCGCCGTTTTGGTGCTGTACTGCACCGGGTCTTACGATAAAGCGCAATGACGGCCGCTCTGGCATAAGTCTTGCGCGCTTTGTGTTCATGCCCTGGCTCGCAGGAGGCCGCCGTGTCGATTCATGTCGCGTTGCACCACGTTACGCATTACCGCTATGACCGCGCTGTCGAACTCGGCCCACAGATCGTGCGCTTGCGCCCGGCTGCCCATAGCCGCACGCGGATCTTGTCTTACGCGCTCAAAGTGCTGCCCGAGCAGCACTTCATCAATTGGCAGCAAGACCCGCAGGGCAATTACCTGGCGCGCCTGGTATTCCCGGAAAAGACCGATGAGTTGCGCATTGAGGTCGACCTCGTCGCCGAGATGGCGGTATTCAACCCGTTCGATTTTTTCCTCGAGCCCTACGCCGAAAAAATCCCCTTCAGCTACGCCGCCGATGAGCAGCGCGAGCTGGCGCCGTACCTGGAAACCTTGCCGCTGACGCCAAAGTTTGCCGCCTATCTGGCCGGCATCGACCGCACGCCGCTGCCGGCTGTGGATTTTCTGGTCGGGCTCAATCAGCGCCTGGCGGCCGACATCGGCTATTTGATCCGCATGGAGCCGGGCGTACAAACGCCGGAATTCACCTTGGGCGCCGCATCTGGCTCCTGCCGCGATTCGGCGTGGCTGCTGGTGCAACTACTGCGCAACCTGGGGCTGGCGGCGCGGTTTGTGTCGGGCTACTTGATCCAGCTCACCGCCGACGTCAAAGCCCTCGATGGCCCGTCCGGCACCGAAGTCGACTTCACCGACCTGCACGCCTGGTGCGAGGTGTATTTGCCCGGTGCGGGCTGGATCGGCCTGGACGCCACCTCCGGGCTGTTCGCCGGTGAAGGGCATATCCCATTGGCCTGTAGCCCTGATCCTTCGTCCGCTGCGCCAATCAGCGGGCTGGTGGAACCCTGCGAGTGCGAATTTACCCACGAGATGTCGGTGGAGCGCATTTGGGAAGCGCCGCGCGTCACCAAGCCCTACACCGAAGAGCAATGGCTGGCGATCCAGGCGTTGGGCCGGCAGATCGACGCCGACCTGCTCAAGGATGATGTACGCCTGACCATGGGCGGCGAACCGACCTTTGTCTCCATCGATGATCCCGACGGCGCCGAGTGGAACACCGCGGCGCTGGGGCCGGACAAGCGTCGCCTGTCCGCCGAGCTGTTCCAGCGCATGCGCACACACTACGCGCCCAAAGGCCTGGTGCATTTCGGCCAGGGCAAGTGGTACCCCGGCGAGCAACTGCCACGCTGGTCGCTCAATTGCTACTGGCGCCGCGACGGCGTGCCGATCTGGCACAACAGCGCGCTGATCGCCGATGAACAACAGGACTACGGCGCCGATGACGTGATGGCCGGGCGCTTCCTGGCCAGTGTCGCCGAGCGCCTTAAACTGCCGGCACGCTTTGTGTTCCCGGCTTTCGAAGACAACTTCTACTACCTGTGGCGCGAAGGTGCGCTGCCGCAAAACGTCACCGCCCAGGACCCGCGCCTGAGTGATGACCTGGAGCGCGAGCGCCTGCGCAAAGTGTTCAGCCAGGGCCTGGATAAAGTCATCGGCCAAGTGCTGCCGCTGGCGCGCACGGCGGCCAATGACCGCTGGCAGAGTGGGCGCTGGTACCTGCGTGATAACCACTGCCGTCTGGTGCCGGGTGATTCGCCCTTGGGTTACCGCCTGCCGTTGGCCTCGCAGCCGTGGGTGACGGCGGCGGAATACCCATTTGTGCATCCCGCCGACCCGAATCAGGATCAGCCGGACCTGCCGACCACCGCGCAACTGCAAAGCCATGGCACGCCTGCGCCGAGCGACGAGTGCGTGCCCAAGGTCGACGAATCCGCCGATTGGCTGACTCGCACCGCCTTGTGTGCCGAAGCACGGGAAGGGCGTTTGTACCTGTTTATGCCGCCGCTGGAACGCGTCGAGGATTACCTGGAGTTGGTGGCCGCTATTGAAGCCACCGCCGAAGAACTGCATTGCCCGGTGTTGCTGGAAGGTTACGAGCCGCCGTTCGATACGCGCTTGAGCAACTTCCGGGTCACGCCGGACCCGGGTGTGATCGAGGTCAATGTGCAGCCGTCCGCCACTTGGGATGAGCTGGTAGAACGCACCGAGTTCCTCTACGAAGAGGCGCGGCAAACCCGCCTGACCACCGAAAAGTTCATGATCGACGGGCGCCACACCGGCACCGGCGGTGGTAACCACTTTGTGCTGGGCGGCGCTACGCCGAAAGACTCACCGTTCCTGCGCCGCCCGGATTTGCTGCGCAGCCTGATCAGCTACTGGCATAACCATCCGTCCTTGTCGTACCTGTTTTCCGGGCTGTTTATCGGCCCGACCTCCCAGGCGCCACGGGTGGATGAAGCGCGTAACGACGCGCTGTATGAGCTGGAAATCGCCTTCGCACAAATGCCCGAGCCTGGCGAAGAATGCCCGCCATGGTTGGTCGACCGGCTGTTGCGCAACCTGCTGATCGACGTGACCGGCAACACCCACCGCGCCGAATTCTGCATCGACAAACTCTACTCGCCCGATGGCGCCACTGGCCGCCTGGGTCTGTTGGAACTGCGTGCGTTTGAAATGCCGCCCCATGCGCGCATGAGCCTCACCCAGCAATTGCTGCTGCGGGCCTTGGTCGCGCGCTTCTGGCGTGAGCCGTATGCACCAGCAAAACTGGCGCGCTGGGGCACGGAGCTGCACGATCGCTTTTTGCTGCCGCACTTTATCGAGCAGGATTTTGCCGACGTGATCGTCGAGCTGAACGCTGCTGGTTACCCGCTGCGCGCCGAATGGTTTGCCGCGCACCTGGCGTTTCGTTTCCCCAAGGTCGGCGACTACGCCGTCAGCGGTATCGAACTGGAGTTGCGCCAGGCGTTGGAGCCTTGGCACGTGCTGGGCGAAGAAGGCGCCGTCGGTGGCACGGTGCGTTACGTGGACTCATCCCTGGAACGCTTGCAGGTGAAGTTGAGCGGCTTGGCGCCGCAACGCTACCTGCTGACCTGCAACGGCATCCCGGTGCCGTTGCAGCCGACCGGGCGTATCGGCGAGTTCGTCGCTGGCGTGCGTTATCGCGCCTGGCAACCGGCCAACTGTTTGCAACCGACCATCGCGGTGCATGCGCCGTTGGTGTTCGACTTGCTCGATACCTGGATGCAACGCTCGCTGGGCGGCTGCCAGTACCACGTCGCGCATCCGGGTGGGCGCAATTACGACAGCTTGCCGGTGAATGCCAATGAGGCGGAGAGCCGGCGCATGGCGCGGTTTTTCCGCCTCGGCCACAGCCCAGGCAAATTGCCTGTGCCGCCCTTGGTGATTAACGATGAACTACCAATGACCCTGGATTTGCGGCGTTTCCCCAATAAAAATGACTAAATGAGATCTAAAATGTGGGAGCTGGCTTGCCTGCGATAGCGGTGTATCAGCCAGCCAATCAGGTGGTAGGAAAACCGCTATCGCAGGCAAGCCAGCTCCCACACAAGATCGCGTTGAATTTGAGTTAATCTGAGCCCCCTTGCCTCTGCCGAGCGTTCCATGCCCGACTTGCTCGACCGTTACCCGCTCACTGCGGGCACCTATCACGAACTGCTCGACGACAGTGGCGCGGTGCGTGCCCATTGGCAGCGCCTGCTCGATCACCTGCAACGCAGTACGCCCGTGCAACTGGCCCAGCGCCAGGCGTTGCTGACCCGGCAGATCCAGGAAAACGGCGTGACCTACAACGTCTACGCCGACCCCAAGGGCGCCGATCGCCCGTGGGAGCTGGATTTACTGCCCCATGTGCTGGCCGCCGATGAGTGGCAGCATCTGTCGGCCGGTATCGCCCAGCGTGCGCGCTTGCTCAATGCCGTGCTGGCCGACCTGTACGGCCCGCAGCGCCTGATCAAAGAAGGCCTGTTGCCGGCGGAGCTGGTGTTTGGGCACAACAACTTCCTGTGGCCGTGCCAGGGCATTCAGCCACCGGACGGCGCGTTTCTGCACCTGTATGCCGTGGACCTGGCGCGCACCCCGGATGGCCGTTGGTGGGTCACCGCCGACCGTACCCAGGCGCCATCGGGCGCAGGTTACGCGCTGGAAAACCGCACCATTGTGTCCCGTGCATTCCCGGATCTGTACCGCGATTTGCAGGTTCAACACCTCACCGGTTTCTTCCGCACGCTCCAGGAAACCCTGGCCCGCCAGGCGCCCGGTGACGACCAGCCACCGTTGATCGTGCTGCTCACGCCGGGGCGTTTCAACGAAAGCTATTTCGAACACCTCTACCTGGCGCGCCAGCTCGGCTACCCATTGGTAGAAGGCGGCGACCTCACGGTGCGCGACAGCACGGTGTTCCTCAAAACCCTCAGCGGCCTGCGCCGGGTGCACGCGATCATGCGGCGCCTGGACGACGATTTCTGCGACCCGCTGGAGCTGCGCACCGACTCGGCGCTGGGCGTGCCCGGCCTGCTGGATGCGGTGCGCCAGGGCAATGTGCTGGTGGCCAATGCCTTGGGCAGCGGCGTGCTGGAGTCGCCCGGTTTGCTCGGCTTTCTGCCGAAGATCAACGAGTTTTTGTTTGGTGAAGAACTGATCCTGCCGTCCATCGCCACCTGGTGGTGCGGCGAGGCGCCGGTGCTGGCCGAAGCCTTGGAAAAGCTGCCGGAATTGCTGATCAAACCAGCGTTTCCTTCGCAAAGCTTCGCGCCGGTATTCGGCCGCGATTTGAACGAAGAGCAACGCCTGGCCCTGGCCGAGCGCATGCGTGCGCGGCCTTATGCCTATGTGGCCCAGGAGCTGGCGCAACTGTCCCAGGCGCCGGTGTGGCACACCGTCGACGACCATCTGCAACACCGTGCCATCGGCATGCGCGTGTACGCGGTGGCCAGCGCTGACGGCTACCGTGTACTGCCCGGCGGCCTGACTCGCGTGGCGGCTGAGGCGGATGCCGAAGTGGTGTCGATGCAGCGTGGTGGCGCGAGCAAAGACACGTGGGTGCTCGGCGATCGCGCTGTCGGCGGCGAGCATTGGCGTGCGCAAAGGGCGATTGGCGTACATGATCTGGTGCGGCGCGACCCTTATCTGCCGTCGCGCGTGGTGGAAAACCTGTTCTGGTTTGGCCGTTACTGCGAACGCTGTGATGACAGTGCGCGCTGGCTGCGCATTGTGCTGGCGCGTTATGTCGATGGCGACGACCCGCAAGCCTTGCAGGCCGCTGTCGAGCTGGGCGAGACCCTGCGCTTGTTGCCGGAGGAGGGCGAACTGCCCGAGCGCTTGCTTGCCGCTTTGCTCGGCGATGACTGGCCGTCGAGCCTGCGCGCCAACCTGCAACGCTTGCAGTGGGCGGCGTCCCAGGTGCGCGGCAAGTTGTCCCGCGAGAACTGGCAAGCGCTGGTGGAGTTGCAGCGCGAAGCCCTGGAGCTGGAAAGCGAAACCCCGGATTTTGGCGAGTTGCTGGACTTCCTCAACCGCCTGGTGATGTCCCTGGCGGCGCTGTCCGGGTTTGCCCTGGATGACATGACCCGTGATGAAGGCTGGCGCTTTTTGATGATGGGCCGGCGTATTGAGCGCCTGCAATTTCTCAGCAGCAGCCTCGCCGCGTTCCTGCGTGGCGTGGCGGTATTTGATCAGGCCGGGCTGGAATGGCTGCTGGAGCTGGGCAATAGCAGCATCACCTATCGCTCGCGTTACCTGGCCGTGCCGCAACTGATCCCGGTGCTCGACTTGTTGCTGCTCGATGAACAGAACCCGCATGCGGTGCTGTTTCAGTTGAAGCTGGTCAGCCGGACCCTGCGGCGTCTCAATGATGACTTTGGCGTGCCACGGGAAATCGGCCTGGCGCCGTTGGTGGAGCGCCTGTCGCGTTTTGATCTGGGCTGCCTGGAGAACCCGCTGTTCGGCGAATCCAGCGTACGTGCCGCGTTGGACGGCCTGGCGGACCTGCTGCAAGCGGTCGCCGATGAGAGCGGGCAAGTGTCGGATCGCCTGGCGTTGCGCCACTTTGCCCATGTGGATGATGTCAGCCAGCAAACGGTGTCGGTGTGATGAGTGCGCGCTACCAGATTTTTCACGATACCCATTACCACTACGACAGCCCGGTGTCCCTGGCCCAGCAGTTGGCGCACCTGTGGCCGCGGCCGTGCGCGTGGCAGCGCTGCAGTTCCCAGCAATTGGATATCAGCCCGCAGCCGTCGTCACGCCGTGATGAGCTGGACGTGTTCGGCAACCCGATCACCCGGCTGGCGTTCGAACGGCCCCATGATGAATTGCTGGTCAATGCCGGGCTGACCGTGGAAGTGCTGGCGCGGCCGGCGCTGGATTTCCAGCAGTCACCGCCTTGGGACCTGACGCGCGACAGCCTGACCTACAGCAGCCAGGTGCTGTCGCCGGAGATGCTCGAAGCCTGCCGTTATCGCTTCGAATCGCCCTACGTGCACCTGAAGAACACCTTCGTCGAGTTCTCCGAAAGCTGCTTCCCGCCAGGCGTGCCGTTGCTGCTGGGCGTGCAGGCCTTGATGCAGAAGATCTTCAGCGAATTCACCTTCGATGCCGAAGCCACCCAGGTCGCCACGCCCTTGGTGGAAGTGCTGGAGCGCCGACGCGGCGTGTGCCAGGACTTCGCTCACCTGATGCTCGCGTGCCTGCGCTCGCGGGGCCTGGCCGCGCGTTATATCAGCGGCTACCTGCTGACCCAGCCACCGCCCGGCCAGCCACGGCTGATCGGCGCTGATGCCTCCCACGCGTGGGTCTCGGTGTTTTGCCCGGTGGCGGGCTGGGTGGATTTTGATCCGACGAATAATGTGCAGCCGGCACTGGAGCACATCACTCTGGCCTGGGGCCGTGATTTCTCGGATGTGTCGCCGTTGCGTGGGGTGATTCTGGGAGGAGGGAACCATGACCCGGAGGTTCGGGTGACGGTGATGCCGCTGGAGTAACAGTGGGTTGGGGTGAGCAGGGAGGGCCTGCTCACCTCAACAAAATTTATTCAGCCGGGTCTTTCGGTGTCTCGGTGTCATCAGCAGCCACTTCACCTTCAGCATCCGGGTTCAGTGCGCCTGCTTCTTCATCGGCAGCGGCTTTCTTGCGTTGCAGCTTTTCCTCTTTCTTCTGCTCCTTGGCCAAGTCTCTCTGACGTTTGGCGAAGGAGTAATTAGGTTTGGCCATGGGCGATCCTCTAGGGTCGAAGGTGAGGGTGGGCGGCGCGCAGCTGCCTTGGGTCGCTATGGTAGCAGCTTAGCAGCGCGATTGGCCTTCACTTACCGCAGGCATACGCAGCCAACAGGCCGTTGAAGAATTGATTGAAGTGCATGGCAGACGCTCCGGTGGGTGATGGAGCGATCATAAGCGGGTGGCGGTTGTTTGGCTGGTAGATTGTGTTGATCAGTCTGATAGCCTAAAGTTGTATACAATCTGTTGATTCAGATCATAAGAATTTCAGCCTGCTTGGGGCACCCTAGTCGCAATACGCGTTTTTTAAACCCTGCCTTGGAGATTCACATGTTTGCCAAAATCGTTGCTGTTTCCCTGCTGACACTGGCGAGCGGCCAGTTGCTTGCTGCAGAGTGCGCGGTCACTGTTGATTCCACCGACCAGATGTCCTTCAACACCAAAGAAATCACCATCGACAAGAGCTGCAAGAAGTTCACCGTGAACCTTGAACACTCCGGCAGCTTGCCGAAAAACGTCATGGGCCATAACTGGGTGCTGAGTTCCGCCGCCGACATGCCGGGCGTTGCCAGCGACGGCATGGCCGCTGGTATCGACAAAAACTACCTCAAAGACGGCGACACTCGCATCATCGCTCACACCAAGATCATTGGTGCTGGTGAGAAAGATTCGGTGACGTTTGATGTGTCGAAACTGGCTGCCGGCACGGATTACGCGTTCTTCTGCTCGTTCCCAGGCCACATCTCGATGATGAAAGGCACTGTGGTAGTCAAGTAACACCGCGTTATCGTTCATCGCGGGCAAGCCAGCTCCCACATTTGACCGCGTTCCCCTGTTGGAACTCGGTCAAGTGTGGGAGCTGGCTTGTCGAATCGTCGCACCGCTCGATTGCGGTCTACCTCACGGCGCAAATGGCATGACGCGCTTGTGCTCAGTCTTGCGATACGTGTCGCAGATAATCTTGAACGCTTCCTCACGCACCGGCTCGCCGTGCAGGAACGCATCGATCTCGGCGTAGGTCACGCCGTGTGAGGCTTCGTCCGGTTTGCCCGGCGACAGGTCTTCAAGGTCGGCAGTCGGGATCTTCTCGACCAGCGACTCCGGCGCGCCAAAGTGCCGCGCAATCGCACGCACCTGGTTCTTCACCAGCCCGCTCAACGGCGCCAGGTCGCAGGCACCGTCACCGAACTTGGTGAAAAAGCCCATCACCGCTTCCGCTGCATGGTCGGTACCGATCACCAGGCCACCGGCCGCGCCAGCGATGGTGTACTGCGCCACCATGCGCATACGCGCCTTGGTGTTGCCCAGCACGAAATCACGCGACACCGCCGCCTTGCCTTCAAACGCCGCCACTTCATTGGCCAGGGATTTAACCGCCGGGCCGATGTTCACGGTGTGGCGCTCGTCCGGGTCGATAAAGTCCACCGAAGCCTGGGCGTCGTGTTCGTCGAACTGGGTTTCGTAGGGCAGGCGCACCGCGATAAAACGGTAGGCTTCATCACCTGTGCTGGCGCGCAGTTCTTTCATTGCACGCTGGGCCAGCAGGCCGGCGGTCAGGGAGTCGACACCGCCGCTGATGCCCAGCACCAAGCTCTTGAGCCCGGAATTGCGCAGGCAGCCTTGGATAAACCCTACGCGGCGCGCCACTTCGGCCTCAAGGGCGGCCTGGTCGTTGAACGGTGCTTGGACCTTGAGCTGCTGCGCAATCTCACGCTGTACGGCTTGCATGATTCACTCCTTGCTGGAAAGGGCAGGTACTTTAAAAACGTGGCGCAAATAGGCGACAAAATTCGGATCGGTGCAGTGGGTCTTGCCCGCCTCATCGGAAATTTTCGCGACGGGCTGGCCATTGCAGGCGGTCATTTTAAGCACGATGCTCATCGGTTCAACACCCGGAATGTCACAGGTCAGGTTGGTGCCGATACCGAAGCTGACATTAATGCGACCGCGCAATGCGCGGAAAATCTCCAGGGCCTTGGGCAGCGTCAGGCTGTCGGAGAACACCAGGGTCTTGCTCATCGGCTCGATACCGAGCTTGTGGTAGTGGGCGATGGCTTTCTCGGCCCATTGAATCGGGTCACCGGAGTCGTGGCGCAGGCCGTCGAAGAGCTTGGCGAAGTACAGGTCGAAATCGCCCAGGAACGCGTCGGTGGTGATGCAGTCGGTCAGCGCGATGCCGAGCAGGCCACGGTATTCGCGTACCCAGCAATCGAGGGCGGCGATCTGGCTGTCGATCAGGCGCGGGCCGAGTTGCTGGTGGGCCATGATCCATTCGTGGGCCATGGTGCCCAGCGGTTTCATGTCGAACTCGCGGGCCAGGTGCACGTTGCTGGTGCCGACAAAACGCCCGGGGAAGTCGTGCTTAAGCACGCTGACCACTTCTTCCTGGACGCGGTACGAGAAGCGCCGACGGGTGCCGAAGTCGGCCACTTGCAGCTCCGACAGTTCTTCGCTGCTGGCATTGGCGGACAGCCAGTCGAACTTGCGGTACAGCTGTTCGCGGGCCTGTTCGAGGATGACGGTCTGGTAGCGGTAGCGGTTACGCACTTCGCTGACGATGGCCAGCATCGGCACTTCAAACAGGATCACATGCAGCCACGGCCCGCGCAGGCGGATAAACAGCTCGCCGTTCTCGATGCCGGTTTGCACGTAGCGCAGGTTGAAGCGAAACAGCCCCAGAAAGCGCAGGAAGTCCGGCTTCATAAAGCTGATGCGTTCCAGGAAGCCCAACTGGTCGGGGCTCAGGCTCAACTCGGCGAGGCGTTCGATCTGATAGCGGATTTCCGCCAGGTACGGGCGCAGGTCTTCACTGTTGCGGCAACGAAACTCCCATTCAACTTCCACGTTCGGGTAGTTGTGCAGCACCGCCTGCATCATGGTCAACTTGTAGAAGTCGGTGTCGAGCAAGTTCTGCACGATGCGATCGGCAAACACACTCTCGCTCATAACGGGAATCTCCAGACGGGTCGGCGATGGGCGCCGGCCTTTACGCACAATTAAGGAAGGGTGCTAGTGGCGCATAGACCTGTGGGGTTTTGCCAGTGATTTTTTCAGTGCGGCCACTGGCCTCATCGCAGGCAAGCCAGCTCCCACACTTGAAATGCATTCCAAAGGTGGGAGCTGGCTTGCCTGCGATGACGGTGGTGCAGCCCAAAAAGAGCTAAACCTGCTCCATCATCCACTTCACAAACTCACGCACCTTGGGCACCTCCGCCGAATGCTCGGGATACGCCAGGTAATACGCATCCTGGCTGGGCATCGCATGCTGCCAGGGAATCACCAGCTTGCCCTCGGCCAGCTCTTCCTCCACCAGAAAGCGCGGCAACAAGGCCACGCCACAGCCGACCTGCGCCGCCCGAATGCACATATAAAAGGTATCAAAACGCGGCCCGTGGTAGCTGTGCTCGGTCTGGTAGCCCTGGCTGGCGAACCAGTCATGCCAGCCCTGCGGTCGCGAGGCGTTTTGCAGCAGCACCAGGTTGCTCAGTTGCGTGGGGTCGGTGAATGGCTGCGCAGGCAAGCTCTCTGCCGCACACACCGGCACCAACTCTTCGCTGAACAGTTTCAGGCTCTCGGTGCCCGGCCGTGAACGCTGGCCGAAGTAGAAAGCCATGTCGGCCTTGCCTTGCAACAGTTCGTCCGGCTCCTGCTCGTTGCACAGGTCCAGGTGGATCTGCGGGTGACGCAAACGCCAGCCCTTGAGGCGCGGCACCAGCCAGCGCGCGCCGAACGTGTAGGGCGTGGACACGCGCAGCACTTCGGTCTCGCCGCCGTAGGAGCGCAGGTAGTGGGTGGACATCTCCACTTGCGTGAGGATTTTGCGCACTTCCACCAGGTACAAATCCCCTGCCGGGGTCATCTGCAAGCGGCGGCGCACCCGGCGAAACAATAGGTGTTGGAGCAATTCTTCCAGCTGCGCGACCTGCTTGCTCACCGCGCTTTGCGTGAGGTTCAGTTCCTCGGCAGCGCGGGTGAAGCTCAGGTGGCGGGTGGCGGCTTCGAAACACTGCAGGGCGGTGATCGAGGGCAAATGTCTTTTATTCAGCACGGCACGCCTCTTTTTATTCTTTGCATGAGTAAACGGAATGATATCTCGCCTAATCGTCGTTTGTTGGCAAGTCTTGGGCCAGCTACAAATAAGGTCTGGATCGCCGTGTCTGTGGCGGCGCGAATTTTCTGTTTGAGTTTGAAGGAGTGACCCATGGTTGCCGCATTGCTTGACCGTCTCGGGGTAAACCCGGCGCTGTACCAGTCGGGTAAACAGCCCGTGCATTCGCCGATTGATGGCAGCCGTATCGGCAGTGTGCACTGGGAAGGTGCCGCTGAAGTGGAGCAGCAGGTCAGTCGCGCCGAGCATGCATTCGAGGCCTGGCGCAAGGTGCCGGCACCGCGTCGCGGCGAGCTGGTGCGCCAGTTCGGCGATGTATTGCGCGAATATAAAGCCGACCTGGGCGAGTTGGTGTCGTGGGAGGCCGGCAAGATCACCCAGGAAGGCTTGGGTGAAGTGCAGGAGATGATCGACATCTGCGACTTCGCCGTGGGCCTGTCCCGCCAGTTGTACGGCTTGACCATCGCCTCCGAGCGCCCAGGCCACCACATGCGTGAAACCTGGCACCCGCTGGGTGTGGTCGGCGTGATCAGCGCCTTCAACTTCCCGGTCGCCGTGTGGGCGTGGAACACCACGCTGGCGCTGGTGTGCGGCAACGCGGTGATCTGGAAACCCTCGGAAAAGACCCCGCTGACCGCCTTGGCCTGCCAGGCATTGTTCGAGCGCGTACTGAAGAAGTTCGACGGCGCCCCCGACTACCTCAGCCAAGTGATCATTGGCGGCCGTGACGCCGGTGCGGCGCTGGTGGATGACCCGCGCGTTGCGCTGATCAGCGCCACCGGCAGCACGCGCATGGGCCGCGAAGTGGCGCCGAAAGTCGCCGCACGTTTCGCCCGCAGCATCCTTGAGCTGGGCGGCAACAACGCGATGATCCTCGGCCCAAGCGCCGACCTCGACATGGCCGTGCGCGCCATTCTGTTCAGCGCCGTCGGCACTGCCGGCCAGCGTTGCACCACCTTGCGCCGTTTAATCGCCCATGAGTCGGTCAAGGAAGAAATCGTTACCCGTCTCAAAGCCGCCTATTCCAAAGTGCGCATCGGCCACCCGCTGGAAGGCAACCTGATCGGCCCGCTGATCGACAAGCACGGCTTCGAGAACATGCAGGACGCCCTGGAGCAAGCCTTGAGCGAAGGCGGCAAGGTGTTCGGCGGCAAGCGCCAGCTGGAAGACAAGTTCCCGAATGCCTACTACGTGTCGCCGGCCATTGTGGAGATGCCCGAGCAAAGTGACGTGGTGTGTACCGAAACCTTCGCGCCGATTCTGTATGTGGTTGGCTACAGCGACTTCACCGAAGCCTTGCGCCTGAATAACGCCGTGCCGCAAGGCCTGTCCTCGTGCATCTTCACCACCGACGTGCGTGAAGCCGAGCAGTTCATGTCGGCGGTGGGCAGTGACTGCGGCATCGCCAACGTCAACATCGGCCCGAGCGGCGCGGAGATTGGTGGCGCGTTTGGCGGTGAGAAAGAGACCGGTGGGGGGCGTGAGTCGGGTTCGGATGCATGGCGCGGGTATATGCGTCGCCAGACCAATACCGTGAACTACTCGTTGGAATTGCCGCTGGCCCAAGGCATCACCTTCGACTGATCCCCCAAGTCGAAGTGGGATCAATGTGGGAGCTGGCTTGCCTGCGATAGCGGTGGTGACTGATACACCGCTATCGCAGGCAAGCCAGCTCCCACAGTTGATTGGGTTTGCAGTTCGGAAATAGTTGTTTGTTGGGTCTCATCGGAGTCTGGCAATGGCACTACGCGAAACATGTTTATGGGAACAACTCACCCCAGGCCGGCCCGATCGCGCCGCGCTCAAGGGCGAGGTCAAGGTTGATGTGTGCGTGATCGGTGCCGGTATCACCGGCTTGTCGGCCGCCATTCATTTGCTGGGACAAGGTAAAAGCGTCGCCGTGCTGGAGGCTCATCGCACCGGCCATGGCGGTTCGGGGCGTAACGTCGGGCTGGTCAACGCCGGTATGTGGATCCCGCCGGACGAGATCGAAGCGGGTTTCGGCGAAGCGGTGGGCAGCCAGCTCAACCGCATGCTGGGCGCGGCGCCGTCGCTGGTGTTCAGCCTGATCGACAAATACAAGATTGATTGCCAACTGCGCCGTGAGGGCACCTTGCACATGGCGCATAACGCCCGTGGCGAGGCGGATTTGCGCAGTCGCGAAGAACAGTGGAAGCGCCGTGGCGCCCCCGTCGAGCTGCTGACGGGCCAGGCGTGCGAACAGGCCACCGGCACCAAAAAGATCGCCGCCGCCCTGCTGGACCGGCGTGCCGGCACCTTGAACCCAATGGCCTACACCACTGGCCTGGCGAATGCGGCTGTGGGACTTGGCGGGCAACTGTTCGATCATTCGCCGGTCACGCAACTTGAACGCCAAGGTGCACTCTGGTCGGTGCAGACCGCCCAGGGTTCAGTGCAGGCGGCGCAAGTGGTGATCGCCTCCAACGCCTATACCGAAGGCGAATGGACCGAGCTGCGGCGCAACTTCTTTCCCGGTTACTACTACCAGGTCGCCTCGGCCCCGCTGACGGACGAAGCCGCGCAACATATCCTCCCCGGCGGGCAGGGCTCGTGGGACACACGCCAGGTGTTAAGCAGCATCCGCCGCGACGCGGATGGCCGCTTGTTGCTCGGCAGCCTGGGCAATGGCAACCAGAAACCGACGTGGTTCCTCAAGGCGTGGGCCGATCGGGTGCAGCAGCATTACTTCCCGTACCTCAAATCGGTGCAGTGGGAATGCACTTGGACCGGCTGCATCGCCTTCACCCCGGACCACCTGATGCGCCTGTTCGAGCCGGCCCCCGGTCTGGTCGCCGTCACCGGTTATAACGGCCGCGGCGTGACCACGGGCAGTGTGGTGGGCAAAGCCTTTGCAGACTATTTGTGTCACCAGAACCCACAGGCGCTGCCGATCCCGTTTGCGCCGATGCAACCGCTGGCCGGGGTGGGCCTGCGCAGTTGCCTGTATGAAGCGGGGTTCTCGCTGTATCACGCCGGGCAATGCCTGCGGATCGTGGTCTGATCAGCGAAATACCTGTCAAAAGCCTGCATCTTCTTAGCAGGCTACTAATCTGTATTGGTGCAAGTCGTAGCAATCACGCACTGTAAATGTGCAGTTCCGTTACGCACATTGTTACAGCTGTAGGAACTGTCGTTTAGGCATCCGGTTGCAGGTGCGACCTGCCAGGGTTGTACTTTTTGGATCCATTGGTTGCACCTTTCGATGCTAGACGGTTGCACGTACTGGCAAAGGGAGTCGAAACGCCTGTAATAACAATGACACCGTGTCTTTTTGAAGAATAAAAAAGTAATGGCACGCGCCTTGCTCTGGGCTTTCCTGTGAAAGTTTGACGCGAATTCGTAGTGCCAATAAACAAAAACCTCGGAGCACCACTCATGTCCCAGACGTTTTACAAGAAAGGTTTTCTGGCCCTCGCCGTTGCAGCGGCGTTGGGTGTTTCTGCGTTTGTTCAAGCTGATGTGAAGATTGGCGTTGCGGGGCCGATGACCGGCGCCAACGCCTCGTTCGGTGAGCAGTACATGAAGGGTGCCCAGGCGGCAGCCGAAGTGATCAACAAGGCTGGCGGCATTAACGGTGAGAAAGTCGTGCTGGTTGCCGGTGACGATGCTTGCGAACCCAAGCAGGCCGTGGCCGTGGCTAACCGTCTGGCGGACCAGGACAAAGTGATCGGCGTGGTAGGGCACTTCTGCTCGTCGAATACCATTCCCGCCTCTGAGGTCTACGACGAAGCGGGCATCATCGCGATCACTCCAGGCTCTACCAACCCACAAGTGACAGAACGCGGCCTGGGTGCCATGTTCCGCATGTGTGGTCGTGACGACCAGCAGGGCATCGTCGCCGGCGATTACATCGTCGACGTGCTCAAGGGCAAGAAAGTCGCGGTCATCAACGACAAGGACACCTACGGCAAAGGCCTGGCCGATGCCACCGCTGCCCAACTGACCAAGCGCGGCGTCAAGCCGGTGCTGGAAGAAGGCCTGACCCGTGGCGAGAAAGACTTCAGCGCCCTGGTTACCAAAATCCGCTCCTTGGGCGCTGACGTCGTGTATTTCGGTGGTCTGCACCCTGAAGCCGGCCCACTGGTTCGCCAGATTCGTGAAGCCGGCCTCAAGGACGTCAAGTTCATGTCCGATGACGGCGTAGTGACTGACGAACTGGTTGCCACCGCTGGCGGCAAGCAATACGTAGACGGCGTGTACATGACTTTCGGCGCCGACCCGCGTCTGCTGCCAGACAGCAAGGCTGTAGTGGAAGAGTTCCGCAAAGCCGGCTACGAGCCAGAGGGCTACACCCTGTATGCCTATGCCTCGCTGCAAGCCCTGGCCGCCGGCTTCAACGGCGCCAAATCCAACAAAGGCGAAGACGCCGCCAAGTGGCTCAAGGCTCACCCGGTGAAAACCGTCATGGGCGAAAAAGCCTGGGATACCAAGGGCGACCTGAAAATCTCCGACTACGTGGTTTACCAGTGGGATAAAGACGGCAAATACCACCAGTTGGAAAAGCAGAAGTAAGAACAAGCACCACGGAACCCATGTAGGAGCGGGCTTGTTGTGGGAGCTGGCTTGCCTGCGATACAGGCACCTCGGTACTTCAGTAATACCCAGGTGATGCAATCGCAGGCAAGCCAGCTCCCACACAAGCCAGCTCCCACACAGGGCCCCGCTCCCACAGGGAGTGGTGTTTATATCGATATCTGTCTTTTCCTCCAGAAGCGCCGCGCACTCAACCGTGTGCAGGTGCTCACCGCGTGAGATTGCGTTATGGATGGTATTTTCCTGCAGCAACTGGTCAACGGCCTGACCCTCGGGTCGGTCTACGGCCTGATCGCCATCGGCTACACAATGGTCTATGGCATCATTGGCATGATCAACTTCGCCCACGGCGAGGTTTATATGATTTCCGCTTACCTCGCGGCGATCAGTCTGGCACTGCTGGCTTACTTCGGCATCGAATCCTTCCCGCTGCTCATTCTCGGCACTCTGATCTTCACCGTGGTCGTCACCGGCGTGTACGGTTGGGTCATCGAGCGTGTCGCCTACAAACCGCTGCGTAACTCCACCCGACTGGCACCGCTGATCAGCGCCATCGGTATCTCCCTGATCCTGCAAAACTATGCGCAGATCGCTCAGGGCGCGAAACAACAAGGCATTCCAACCCTGCTGGCCGGCGCCTGGCGCGTCGATATCGGCACGGGCTTCGTGCAGTTGACCTACACCAAGGTGTTTATCCTGGTGGCCGCGTTTCTCGGCATGGGCCTGCTGACCTACATCATCAAATACACCAAGCTCGGCCGCATGTGCCGCGCCACCCAGCAAGACCGCAAGATGGCCTCGATCCTGGGCATCAACACCGACCGCGTGATCTCCTACGTGTTCGTCATCGGTGCCGCCATGGCCGCCCTGGCCGGCGTGCTGATCACCCTCAACTACGGCACCTTCGACTTCTATGCCGGCTTTATCATCGGCATTAAGGCGTTTACCGCAGCGGTACTCGGCGGCATCGGTTCCCTGCCTGGGGCGATGTTGGGCGGGATCATCCTGGGTATCTCCGAGTCGCTGTTCTCGGGGTTGATCAACTCTGACTACAAAGACGTGTTCAGCTTCTCCCTGCTGGTGGTGATTCTGATCTTCCGTCCTCAGGGCCTGCTTGGTCGCCCACTCGTGGCTAAGGTGTAAACATGTCTGCTGCCAAATCTATCGATATCAAGAAAAGTGTGGTCGATACGGTCCTTGCCGGGCTGATTTCGTTGATCGTGTTCGGCCCGATCGTCGGCGTGGTCCTCGACGGCTATAGCTTTAACCTCGAGCCTGCGCGGGTGGCCACGTTGGTCGCCATCGTGATGGCCGGGCGCTTTGCCTTGAGCCTGTTCCTGCAAACCCCCAAGGGCGTGAAGATCCTGCAGGGTTTCGAGAGCAGTGGCTCCGGCGTGCACGTGTTGCCGCCGGACTACAAATCGCGGCTGCGCTGGATCATCCCGGCACTGATCGTGATCGCGATCGTGTTCCCGATCTTCGCCAACAAGTACCTGCTGACCGTGGTGATTCTCGGGCTGATCTACGTGTTGCTCGGCCTTGGCCTGAACATCGTGGTGGGCCTGGCCGGTTTGCTCGACCTGGGTTACGTGGCGTTCTACGCCATCGGCGCCTACGGCCTGGCGCTCGGTTATCAATACCTGGGCCTGGGCTTCTGGAGTGTGTTGCCTCTGGCGGCCATCGCTGCCGCGCTGGCGGGCTGCATACTCGGGTTCCCGGTGCTGCGAATGCACGGCGATTATCTCGCCATCGTGACCCTGGGCTTTGGTGAAATCATCCGCCTGGTGCTCAACAACTGGCTGTCGTTCACCGGTGGCCCCAACGGTATGCCGGTGCCTTCGCCGACCTTTCTCGGCCTGGAATTCGGGCGCAAGGCCAAGGATGGCGGGATTCCGTTCCACGAGTTCTTCGGCATCGATTACAACCCCAACATCAAGTTCATGTTCATCTACATCGTGCTGTTCCTGGTGGTACTGGCCGTGCTGTACATCAAGCACCGCCTGACCCGTATGCCGGTCGGCCGCGCCTGGGAAGCCTTGCGCGAAGATGAAATCGCCTGCCGTTCCATGGGCCTGAACCATGTACTGGTCAAGCTTTCGGCGTTCACCATCGGGGCCTCGACTGCGGGTCTGGCCGGGGTGTTCTTCGCCAGCTACCAAGGCTTCGTCAACCCGTCGTCGTTTACCTTCTTCGAATCGGCGCTGATCCTGGCCATCGTGGTGTTGGGCGGCATGGGTTCGACAGTCGGTGTGGTGATTGCGGCGTTCGTCTTGACCGTCGCGCCGGAGTTGCTGCGCAGCTTCTCCGAATACCGCGTGCTGCTGTTTGGCGTGTTGATGGTGGTGATGATGATTTGGCGGCCACGCGGGCTGATCCGCATCAGCCGAACCGGTGTGACCCCACGTAAAGGAGTGGCGCCATGAGCAAAGAAGTCGTCCTCTCAGTGGAACACCTGATGATGCACTTCGGTGGCATCAAGGCCTTGAGCGATGTGAGCCTCAAGGTCAAACGCAACTCGATCTTCGCCCTGATCGGCCCCAACGGCGCGGGCAAGACCACGGTGTTCAACTGCCTCACCGGCTTCTACAAAGCCAGCGGCGGCAAGATCGAACTGAACATTCGTGGCAAGCAGACCAACGTGATCCAGTTGCTCGGCGAACGCTTCAAGGCCGTCGACTTTGTGTCGCCAAAAAGCTTCTTCAGCCGCGTGTACTACAAGATGTTCGGCGGCACCCACCTGGTCAACCGCGCAGGGTTGGCGCGGACCTTCCAGAACATTCGCCTGTTCAAGGAAATGTCGGTGCTGGAAAACCTGCTGGTGGCCCAGCACATGTGGGTCAACCGCAACATGCTGGCGGGCATCCTCAATACCAAGGGCTACCGTAAGGCCGAAAGCGATGCCCTCGACCACGCCTTCTATTGGCTGGAAGTGGTGGACCTGGTGGACTGCGCCAACCGCCTGGCCGGTGAGCTTTCCTACGGCCAGCAACGCCGCCTGGAAATCGCGCGCGCCATGTGCACCCGGCCGCAGATCATCTGCCTGGACGAACCGGCAGCGGGCCTCAACCCGCAGGAAACCGAAGCCCTCAGCGCGATGATTCGCCTGCTGCGCGACGAACACGACCTGACAGTCGTGCTGATCGAACACGACATGGGCATGGTGATGAGTATTTCCGACCACATCGTGGTGCTCGACCACGGCAACGTGATCGCCGAAGGCGGCCCGGACGCGATCCGCAACGACCCGAAAGTGATTGCCGCCTACCTGGGCGCAGACGAAGAGGAGCTGGTATGAGTGCACCTATCCTCGAAATGAAGGACCTGAACGTGTTTTACGGCCCGATCCAGGCCCTGAAAAAAGTCTCGCTGCACATTAACGAAGGCGAAACCGTGAGCCTGATCGGCTCCAACGGCGCGGGTAAATCCACGCTGCTGATGTCGATTTTCGGCCAGCCGCGCGCCGAGTCCGGGCAAATTCTGTACAACGGCGTCGACATTACCCACAAGTCGTCCCACTACATCGCCTCCAACGGCATTGCGCAGTCGCCGGAAGGGCGGCGGGTGTTCCCCGACATGACCGTCGAGGAAAACCTGCTGATGGGCACCATCCCGATTGGTGACAAGTATGCGCAGGAAGACATGCAGCGCATGTTCGAGCTGTTCCCTCGGCTCAAGGAGCGGCGCACCCAGCGCGCAATGACCATGTCGGGTGGCGAGCAGCAAATGCTCGCCATCGCCCGCGCGCTGATGAGCCGGCCCAAGTTGCTGTTGCTGGACGAACCGAGCCTGGGCCTGGCGCCCATTGTGGTGAAGCAGATTTTTGCCACACTGCGCGAGCTGGCGGCCACCGGGATGACTATCTTCCTGGTGGAACAGAACGCTAACCACGCGCTGCGTCTGTCGGACCGGGCGTATGTGATGGTTAACGGCGAGATCCGCCTGACGGGCACCGGCAAGGAATTGCTGGTGAATGAGGAAGTGCGCAACGCCTACCTCGGCGGGCATTGATCCCTGCCCCTGATCGTTCCCACGCTCTGCGTGGGAATGCCTCTTGTGACGCTCCGCGTCACGCTTGGGGACGCGGAGCGTCCTTTGCTGCATTCCCACGCGGAGCGTGGGAACGATCATCCACAGGTGTTTTTGGGGTGTTTTCAGTGCTCCCGCCAAATTGTGGAAAACAAATCCAGAGACCCTCCAAAGCGCGACATATAGCCGCCGCAAATCCCTGTTTTGTCACAGTTTTGACTTGTCCCCATCCGCTGTGGAACCGGCTGTGGGTAACGTGGGAGTAGCTGGCTGCAAGCCTTTAAAAACGGGGCTTGCAGCGTGGTGGTTGTTTATTGATCAGCCAGTTTTTGGTGGCCTGCCGAGGGCTTTGTCAACCTGTTTAAAGACACAGGTATATGACTGATTTATGTCTGATCAGCCTGTGGATAAGTCTGTGACTAAACTCTGGAAAGACGGCCGCAGAGGCCGGAATGACTGGCCTGGAGCCATCGTTCGGATTTTCCCTCTTGCCATTGGGCTACATACGCCTTGGCCAAGGTCAAGCAAAAAACTTTCTGAAATCGTCTGCAAGCCTTGTATAGAGCGGCTTGGCGCTTTTTACACTTGCCCCCAAAGACTGTGGGCGCAGTTGTGGATAACCTGCGTGCATATGGCTGCACGCCACGTTCTATAAGGCTTTGCCTGATGTGATCAAAAAACAACCAGCCGTGTATGAAGTTATACGCTTAGCGGTTGCTGCAATCGCGGCGTAAGGGCATTCTGCTGGCTGTTTTTTTTCCGATGCCCGCAAGGAGAACACCATGTCCGACACGCTGTTTATTACTGGCGCCACCTCTGGTTTTGGCGAAGCTTGCGCCCGTCGTTTTGCCGACGCTGGCTGGAAACTGGTGCTTACCGGCCGTCGTGCTGACCGTTTAAATGCCTTGGTCGAAGAGCTTTCCAAGCAGACCGAAGTGCATGGCCTGGTGGTGGACGTGCGTGACCGCAAGGGTATGGAAGAGGCCATCGCCAACCTGCCGCCGTCGTTCGCCAAGTTGCGCGGGCTGATCAACAACGCCGGCCTGGCCGTGGGCACCGACCCTGCGCCCAAGTGCAGCCTCGACGATTGGGAAACCATGGTCGACACCAACATCAAAGGCCTGCTGACCACCACCAACCTGCTGTTGCCGCGCCTGATCGCCCACGGCCGTGGCGCCGGCATCATCAACCTGGGGTCCATCGCCGGTAACTACCCGTACCCGGGCAGCCACGTGTATGGCGGCTCCAAGGCGTTCGTGAAGCAGTTCTCGCTGAACCTGCGTTGCGACCTGCAAGGCACCGGCGTGCGCGTGACCAACATCGAGCCAGGCCTGTGTGAGAGCGAGTTCTCGCTGGTGCGCTTTGGCGGTGACCAGGCGCGTTATGACGCGACCTATGCCGGTGCCGAGCCGATCCAGCCGCAGGACATTGCCGACACGATCTTCTGGGTGATGAATACCCCGGCGCACGTGAACATCAACCGGTTGGAGCTGATGCCGGTGAGCCAGACCTGGGCTGGGTTTGCGATTGAGCGTGGGGCCAAGTAAGGCTTAAGACCGCGTTGCGTCCTTCGCAGGCAAGCCAGCTCCCACACTTGACCGAGTTCCTGCATGAGAATGCGGCCGAATGTGGGAGCTGGCTTGCCTGCGATGGCGTCAAATCGGCCAAAACAGGACATAAGGTACACTCCACTCCTGAAAACCCCTCCGCACTGTGCGGTTTAAAGGTTTTGACGGGAGGAAATGTGAGTAACCGAGGCGAGCAGGCACTGCTCAAACAATCGACGATTCTGATGTTCGCGGTCGCGATCGCCGGGATTGTCACGGGTGTGATATCTGGCGCCCAGTCCATTCTGTTCGACGGCTTTTTCTCGCTGATCGCCACCACCATCAAGGTGCTGATGCTGATCACGGCCAAGCTGATCGCCAAGAAAAGCAACGAGCGTTTCCAGTTCGGCTACTGGCACCTGGAACCGATGGTGCTGCTGATCGAAGGCAGCTTCTTGTTGTTGATCGCGATCTACGCGTTTCTCAACGGTGTGTTCGGCATCATCAATGGCGGGCGTGAGATTGAGTTGGGACTGGTGATCGTCTACGCGGCAGTGTTTACCGTGGTCGAGTTTGCCTACTTCTTCTATGTGCGCTATCGCAATCGCAAGCTCAAATCTTCACTGATCCAGTTCGACAACATCAGTTGGCTGGTGGACGCGATGCTGTCGGTGGGCTTGCTGATCAGCTTCCTCGCTGCGCTGTTGCTCAAGTCCCAGGGCTATGGCGAGTGGGCGGTGTATGTCGACCCATTGATCCTGATTCTGCTGGCCCTGAGCATGCTGGCGCCGGCGTTCAAGATCCTGCGCCCGGCGTTGCGTGAGGTGCTGGGCATTGCCCCGGACCACTTGGATGACAAAGTGCGCGAAGTGATGGATGCCGCCCAGGCCAGGCACGGTTTTGATGATTACGTGTCTTACGTGCAAAAGCACGGGCGGGCGCGGTTTATCGAGATTCATGTGGTGTTGCCGGCCAATTACCCGGTAGATAACGTGGCGACGCTTGATGGGCTGCGCGAGGAGATATCCACAGGGTTGGGTACGCCGGATGCGGCGCGCTGGCTGACGATCAGTTTTACTGGGGATCGCAAGTGGATTGCATGACAGTCAGGTAGACCGCTATCGCAGGCAAGCCAGCTCCCACATTTGACTGTGTTCACACATCAAAATGTGGGAGCTGGCTTGCCTGCGATGAGGCACTAAAGCTCAACCCAGATGCTGGATCAGCCCCTGATAGCAGGTCGCCAAGTGATACGGTGTAGTCGACGGCATATCCCGCCGGCTCACTGCGCCCTTGGCATCCAGGCACTCATGCCAGCCTTTCTCATGCAAAAAGTTCTGTTGCAGCGCCAGCAATTGGCGTTGCAACACCGCTTCACTGCCCGGCCGCAAGGTCAGCGCCCGCAGGTATTCAGCCTGTGCCCAGATCCGTTGCGTGCCGTCGCGCACGCTGCCATCCAGCGCGAGCATGCCGCTGACCGCGCCACTTAACTTATCCACACCCTTAAGCTCTGCATAGGCAAATGCCCGCGTCAGCGAGGCATGCAAGGGTGTGCCGCGCAGTACCTCTGAAGAGTCGAGCAAAAAGAACCACTCGAACTGGTGTCCCGGCTCAAACCAGTTATCCACAGCGCCCAGCGGTTTTTCCATCATCACGCCGTGCTGGCGGTCGATGAAGCGCTTCTGCAGGGCGGTGGCGAGGTCCAGCAACGCATCCTGGGTGATCGCGTCTTCACGCACGGCCAGGGTGGCGAGGAAACCTTCGGCCAGGTGCATCAGTGGGTTTTGCAGTGGGCCGGACTTGAGCGATGACCAGTTGCGCTCCAATACGGCTTCGTACAGGCCGTCGCCGGTGGCGAAACGCTCGGCGACCACGGCCAGGGCCGCATCGAGTACCGACTCCACCAACGGCTCGCGTACTTTGGCCCAATAGTGGGCGCAGGCGAAGATGATGAACGCGTGGGTGTAGAGGTCTTTGCGCTTGTCCAGCGGTTTGCCGTGGGCGTCGATGCTGTAAAACCAACCGCCGTGTTCGGCATCATGAAAATGCCGTTGCAGCGAACGAAACAGCGCCGCTGCACGCTCTTCGGCAAACGCTGCACCCGGCTCGCCGATCAGGCTGGCGAACAGGTACAACTGCCGGGCGCAGGCCATGGCGCGGTAGCGTTGCGGGGGCAATGGCTGGTGATCGGCGCCCAGCGCCTCGTAGGGCAGCGCCAAGTCGGCGTTCCAGCCCGGGCCTTGCCACAGCGGCACGATCAGGGTGTGGAAGTGCGTGAGCACGGCATTCAAGGAAGGTTGGGAAGCGATGGGCATCGGCTGGCGTCGTCACGGCAGAGGTGTAGGCGCGCATGGTAGCAGGCTTGAGTTCTGTGGTGTTTGTGCCACCGCCATCGCAGGCAAGCCAGCTCCCACCTTTGGATCTGTGAACACAGTCAAAGGTGGGAGCTGGCTTGCCTGCGATGGTGCCCTCAGCAGCGCCGCCAATCAGCCCGCCAGCAACCAAACCCCGGTTGCCGCCGAAGCTGCCCCGGCAACCCGTACCAGCGGCGCCGCAGCAGCCGGCAGGAAACGCACCACCGCATACCCGGCAGCATGCAGCGCCGCCGTCGCGGCCACAAAGCCGGCCGCATACGCCCACGGGCTGGACATGTCAGGCAGCTCCAGGCCGTGCGCCACACCGTGGAACAACGCAAACAACGCCGTCGCCGCCACCGCCACAAACAACGGCGGCCGCACTGCCAGCGCTACCGCCAAGCCCAGCGCCAGTACCGAGGCAGCAATCCCGCTTTCCAGCGCCGGCAGTTCCAGGCCTTCAAAGCCGAGCAGGCCGCCCACCAGCATGGTGCCGACAAACGCGCAAGGCAGTGCCCAGCGCGCCTTGCCTTGTTGCTGCGCGGCCCACAACCCAACCGCGACCATGGCCAGTAAATGATCAATACCGCCCAATGGGTGGCTGATACCGGCCACCAGACCATTATCGCCATGCCCGGGGTGAGCGAAGGCAAGGGCCGGTGCCAGCAGCAGGGCGGCGGTTGCAAGAATTTTGTTGAGTCCCATACAGGCTCCTTTTGGGGGTGTGATCAGGCTGCAGTCAGCAAACCCTGACGTTCGATAAAGGCGACGATTTCATCCAGGCCGATGCCGGTTTTCTGGTTGCTGAACACAAAGGGCTTACCGTTGCGCATGCGTGTGGTGTCGCTGTTCATCAGTTCCAGCGAGGCGCCGACCAGGGGCGCCAGGTCGATCTTGTTGATGACCAGCAAGTCGGATTTGCAAATACCGGGCCCGCCCTTGCGCGGCAGCTTGTCACCGGCAGACACATCGATCACGTAGATGGTCAGGTCCGAGAGTTCCGGGCTGAACGTGGCCGACAAGTTGTCGCCGCCGGACTCCACCAGGATCAGGTCCAGGCCGGGGAAGCGGCGGTTGAGTTGGTCCACCGCTTCGAGGTTGATCGAGGCATCTTCACGAATCGCCGTGTGCGGGCAGCCGCCGGTTTCCACGCCGATGATGCGCTCGGGCGCCAGTGCCTGGTTGCGCACCAGAAAATCCGCGTCTTCGCGGGTGTAGATATCGTTGGTGACCACCGCCAGGTTGTAGCGGTCGCGCAGCGCCAGGCACAGCGCCAGGGTCAGGGCGGTCTTGCCGGAGCCCACTGGGCCGCCGATGCCGACACGCAAAGGTTGTGTGTTCATGTAGGTCTCCTAGGAACGGAACAGGCGGCTGTATTGGCGCTCATGGGCCATACACGCCAGGGACAGGCCGAACGCGGCGCTGCCGAAATGGGGAGGGTCGATGCGTGCCGCGTCCTGCTGGGCTTGTTGCAACAGGGGCAGCAATTGGCTGGTCAGGCGTTGGGCGGCTTGCTGGCCCAGCGGCAGGGTTTTCATCAGCACCGCCAATTGGTTTTCCAGCCAGCTCCACAGCCACGCGGCCAGGGCGTCATCGGGGTTGATATGCCAAGCGCGGGCGGCCAAAGCCCAGCCCAGGGCCAGGTGGGGTTCATCACGTTGGGCCAGAAAGTGGCGCGCGGCGTCGTCCAGCTCCGGTAAACCGTTGAGCAGCTGTTGCAGGGAATAGCCCATTTGGCGACTTTCCTGATACAGCTCGCGGGTCTCGCGGCTGGCGCGGTGCTCTTCGCACAGCTGCGCCAAATGCGGCCAATCCTGTTCGGCGGCGGCGTGGCAATGGGCGAGCAACAGCGGCGCTTCAAAACGGGCGAGGTTGAGCAGCAACTGGTCGCTGATCCAGCGCCGGGCACTGGCTGCATCATTGACGCGGCCGTTCTCCACCGCCATCTCCAGGCCTTGGGAATAGCTGTAGCCACCAATCGGCAATTGCGGACTGGCCAGACGCAACAGCGCCCAGGCTGGGTTCATAGACGCACGCCGAACTGGTGTAGTTTGGGCGGGTAATTGAAGTCTTCATCGCCATGACGCGAATGATGATGGCCACCGCCATAGGCACCGTGTTCCGGCTGGAACGGAGCCTCGAGGGTTTGCGTGGTGGCGCCGAGCTGTTCGAGCATGGCTTTGAGTACGTAGTCATCGAGCAGGCGCAGCCAGCCGTCGCCGACTTGCAAGGCCACATGGCGGTTGCCGAGGTGATACGCCGCGCGGGTCAGTTCAAAGGCGTTGCTGCAGGTCACGTGCAGCAGCTGTTCAGGGCGGGCGACCACGCGTACCACGCGCCCGTCTTCCGCTTGCAGGCATTCGCCATCGTGCAGCGGCGGCTGGCCACGCTCCAGAAACAGGCCGACGTCTTCGCCGTCGGCACTGAAACAGCGCAGGCGGCTTTTGCTGCGGGCTTCGAAGTTCAGCAGCAGTTCGGCGGCCCAGAGGGCTTGGGGGGCGATTCGGCGGTGGATCACCAGCATCAGGAGGCTTCCAGCTATGAGCGATAAATGAGCTAGAGCAAGGGGCTTGCCAACCGTGTGTATGGGCGGGAAATCCCTGTAGGCAAGCACGGACATGCCACCGAATAGGGCGTCAGCCAATGGCTGTCGCGCTTCAAATTGGTGCGCTATTGGATTTATAGCACTGGATGGGGGCGCTTTTCGTTGAGAACCGTTGCGTGAAGGATGAAATTTCCTTCACCTGTTTCGCACTGGATTTTTCTCGGATTTGTCCTACGTGATTGAAGGATTTGCCGTTCAAAAAGTTACGCGCTGTTTCATTACGATGTGCGCCGTGTTTAATCCACTGCGACGCCGATCATGTTCAAAGTATTTTTGGTTTCACTTATTCTCAGCTTGTCCTGCGCCGTCATACCGGCCTCTGCCAATTTAAAAGCGCCTGTGGCCTTTGAACCTTCCGCCACCATCGACAACGTGATCGATCGTGCCCATGAGCTGCTGGGAACGCCGTATAAAAGCGGCGGTACCAAGGTTAACCAGGGGTTTGATTGCAGCAGCTTCCTGGTCTACCTGTTCAAGACCGAAGCCAATATCCGCCTGCCGCGCACCACCACAGAAATGCATCGATCAAGCGCCGCGACTGTTCAGCGCGAGGCGCTCAAGCCCGGCGACGCGGTATTTTTCAAAGGCAATGGGCGCGGACAGGTCAGCCATGTCGGCCTTTATATCGGCAAGGGCAAATTCATCCACTCGCCCAGCACCGGCAAACGCGTGCGTATCGATTCATTGAGCAACAGCTACTGGAAAAAGCACTACACCACCGCCAAGCGCTTCCACACGGCGGGCTGACCGGGCTTATTCGGTGCTGCCCAGCCCTTGCCAATGCTTGAGGCCGATAAAGATAAAGCGCAGTTGCTGGGTGATTTTCGCCTGGGGCGTAAGGTGGGCAGGCAGGGCCTGGGCCGGTGGGTCGATGATGTCGGGCAGGGTGGCAAATACACTCTTGACGATCAGGTCGGCCATCACATGTAAGCCGTCGGCATCCAGGTGCTGGAGCTTGGGCATCAACGTAAGGTCGGCAGCCAAGTCGCTGGTGATGTCTTCACGCAGCGCCCCGATGGCTTGGCGCACGGCCAGGCAGCCACCGTATTGCTCGCGGGCCAGGAACAGGAATTGCGAACGGTTGGCTGAAACCACGTCCAGAAAGATCCGCACGGAGGCATCAATGATGCCGCCCATCACGAACTCGTTGTGACGGACCAGGCGAATGGTGGCGCGAAAGGTCTGACCGACTTCACTGACCAGCACGAGCCCTAGCTGGTCCATATCCTCAAAGTGACGATAGAACCCGGTCGGCACAATCCCGGCGGTCTTGGCCACTTCGCGCAGGCTCAGGCTGCCGAACCCACGGCCACACTCCATCAGATGGCGGGCTGCGTCCATCAAGGCGAGGCGGGTCTGTTGCTTCTGTTCGGCGCGGGGCAGCATCGGCGGGCGGGCTTTGTCGGCAAGTACAGCGACGCACTCTAGCAAAACAGCTTCAGCTACGTCGAACTTGGCGGGATGTTGGGGTGTGATGCAGTTCAGATAAGCGTCAGATAAAAGCAAAAGCCCGATCTTCAGATCGGGCTTTTTTCTCGGCCACCACGGGGTTAGCTCTGTGCTTGATGCAGTTCTTGCAGACGGTCAGCACCGCCTTCAACAACGCCTTCGGTGTAAGCGCGTTTGTGGGCTTGCTCAGCACCGCCTTCTACCAGGCCTTTTTGTTCCAGGCGATCACGGCCACCTTCAGCAACGCCTTCGGTGTAAGCACGTTTGTTGGCTTGTTCAGCGCCACCTTCTACCAGGCCTTTCTCTTCCAGGCGATTGCGACCGTTTTCAGCAACGGCGCCTTTGGCGTAGTCACGGTTTTCGTCTTCTTGCGAACCGCTGCGGGCCAGGGTCTGGCTCGACTGAACGGCTTGAGCTTTGTTCTGTGGGGTAGCTTGTTCAGCGGCTGGCAGGGCAAATGCGCTGGAAGCCAGGACCGACAGCAGAACAGTAGCGAGTACTTGGCGTTTCATGATGGGTTGCTCCTTGGGAGGGCGATAAAGTGGGTACAGGGCTAATGTTACTCTCGAGAAGTCGATATAAAAGTTCATAAACACAATGGTAATAATCAACAGAATTGATTGTTCCCCGCAGAGGCTCTAGAACGCGCCTCTCAAGCCCGCGCTTTTGCACCGTGGTGGGTATTTTCGACACGAACCTGGGTAACAATGGTGCGCTGTCGATGATGAAAACTGTCTGGTCGATCAGGAATGTGGCTTTTTGCGACTAAATCGCTGATCGGGTTAAACCCCCCGGCGGTTTGCCAGTCGTAGCCTTATAAGCTTTAGTTTTGCTATCTGTGTTGAGGAGTCCTGTGCAATGACGCGCACTCGTAAAATCGTGGTTTGGAGCTGCGCCAGCTTCGCTGTGTTAATCGCTATCGTGGTCTTGGTGCTGGTGTTCTTTGATTGGAACCGCATCAAGCCGCCGCTCAATGCCAAGGTCTCCGAAGAATTGCATCGCCCGTTTGCCATTAATGGCAACCTCGCCGTGGTGTGGGCGCGCGAGGCCGATGAAGGCGGTTGGCGTGCCTGGGTGCCGTGGCCGCACGTGATTGCCGAAGACCTGACCCTGGGCAACCCGGACTGGTCAAAAAAACCGCAGATGGTCACGCTCAAACGCGTTGAGCTGCGCATCTCGCCCCTGGCGCTGTTGGCTCAGCGCGTGGTGATCCCGCGTATCGACCTCACCGAGCCAAGCGCCGACTTGCAGCGCCTTGCCGACGGTCGCGCCAACTGGACCTTCAAGTTCGACCCCAAAGACCCCAACGCCGAGCCTTCCAGCTGGGTGGTGGACATCGGCTCCATCGGTTTCGACAAGGGCCACGTGACCCTCGACGACCAAACCCTCAAGACCCAGTTGGATGTGATCATCGACCTGCTTGGCAAGCCGATTCCCTTCGGTGAAATCGTCGGCGACGCGGATGCCAAGAAGGCCCTGGAAAAAGGCTCGGCGCCGCAGGACTACGCATTCGGCCTCAAGGTCAAAGGCCAGTACCACGGCCAGAAACTCGATGGCACCGGCAAGATAGGCGGGCTGTTGGCCTTGCAGGACGCGGCCAAGCCGTTCCCGCTGCAAGCGCAAGTGAAAATCTCCGACACCAGCATCGCACTGGCCGGCACCCTGACCGATCCGCTGAACCTTGGCGCCCTGGACCTGCGGTTGAAACTGTCCGGTAGTAGCCTGGGCAACCTTTACCCGCTGACCGGCGTGACGCTGCCCGATTCTCCGGCCTATTCCACCGACGGCCATCTGATCGCCAAGCTGCATGAGGCCAGCGGCGCGTCATTCACCTATGAAAACTTCAACGGCAAGATCGGCAACAGTGATATCCACGGCAACCTCAGCTACGTCGCCAGCCAGCCACGCCCCAAGCTCAGCGGTACGCTGGTGTCCAACCAACTGCTGATGACTGACCTTGCACCGTTGATCGGTGCCGACTCCAACGCCAAGCAAAAGGCCCGTGGTGGCGAGAGCAAGCAACCGGCGACCAAAGTGCTGCCGGTGGAAGAGTTCCGCACCGAGCGCTGGCGCGACATGGACGCCGACGTGGAATTCACCGGCAAACGTATCGTGCACAGCGCCGACTTGCCGTTCACCGACCTCTACACCCACTTGGTTCTCAACGATGGCGAGCTGAGCCTGCAACCCCTGCGCTTTGGCGTGGCGGGTGGCAAGCTGGATGCGCAGATCCGCTTGAACGGGCGCATCACGCCAATGGAAGGCCGTGCCAGGTTGACTGCACGCAACTTCAAGCTCAAACAGTTGTTCCCGACGTTCGAACCGATGAAGACCAGCTTTGGTGAGCTCAACGGCGACGCTGATATTTCCGGACGCGGCAACTCCGTGGCGGCCTTGTTGGGCACCTCCAACGGTGACCTGAAAATGCTGATCAATGACGGCGCCATCAGCCGCGGCCTGATGGAAATTGCCGGGCTCAACGTGGGCAACTACGTGGTGGGCCGCTTGTTTGGCGACAAGGAAGTGAAGATCAACTGCGCGGCGGCAGACTTTGGCATCAAGACGGGTTTGGCGACGACGCGGCTGTTTGTGTTCGATACCGAGAACGCGATTATCTATATCGATGGCACGGCGAACATGGCGACCGAGCAGTTGGACTTGACCATCACGCCAGAGTCCAAGGGCTTTCGCTTGTTCTCCCTGCGTTCACCGTTGTACGTCAATGGCCCGTTTATCAAGCCTAATGCGGGTGTAAAGGCCGTGCCGCTGATGTTGCGGGGTGCCGGCATGGTCGCGCTGGGCGTAATCGCCGGCCCGGCGGCCGGGTTGCTGGCGTTGGTCGCTCCGAGCGGTGACGAGCCCAACCAGTGCGCACCGTTGCTGCAACAGATGAAGGAAGGCAAGGCGCCGAAAACCGTTAAGTAAGGCGTCCGCTCCTAGAGGGGATGTGACGCAGAGCGTCACTGGATGCATTCCCACGCGGAGCGTGGGACCGATCAGGACCCGGCGCAAAAAAATGTGGGAGCTGGCTTGCCTGCGATAGCGGTGTAACAGTCGATACAGGCACTGACTGTTAGATTGCTATCGCGGGCAAGCCAGCTCCCACATGGGGTTCAGCGGTGAAGCGCGTTACAGGTCCTGCAGAATATCCGCCATGTCATCGGCGTGCTCTTCTTCCTGGGCCAGGATATCTTCGAAGATTCGACGTGTAGTCGGGTCTTTATCACCGATGTACTGGATGATTTCGCGATAGCTGTCCACCGCGATCCGTTCGGCCACCAGGTCTTCGTAGACCATTTCTTTCAGGGTATTGCCGGCCACGTATTGGGCGTGGGAGTTCTTCGACAGCAGGTCGGGGTTGAACTCCGGCTCACCGCCCAACTGCACGATGCGTTCGGCCAGTTTGTCGGCGTGTTCGGCTTCCTGGGTGGCGTGCTCCAGGAACTCATCGGCCGCGACACTGGCTTTCAGGCCGCTGGCCATGAAGTAGTGACGCTTGTAGCGCAACACGCAGACCAGTTCAGTGGCCAGCGACTCGTTGAGCAGGCGAATAATTTCCTCACGGTCGGCGTCGTAGCCTTCGGTCACGGCACCGTTCTCGACGTGCTGGCGGGCGCGGCTGCGCAGGGTTGCAACGTCGGTCAAGTTTGCTTGGGTCATCTCAATCTCCTGGTGCTAATCCGGTTTTGCGCCACGCTCTGTCGGCGTGATCACTCCAAGTTGTGAGTCCCGGGCAGCGCAAAAAGTTTTATCGGATTTCACACCGCCTGACCGGACACTTCTAAACGGCACAGTCATGGGGCAGTCATGTCGGGTGGTCTAGGATGGCGTTATCGCTTCCCCTACCAGGATGTCCGCCCTATGCCCGATTCCCTCGCCACGCGTTACCCCCTGGTGCTGGTACCCGGCATGCTGGGCTTTGTGCGCGTAGGCTTTTTCCCTTACTGGTACGGGATTGTCCCGGCGCTGCGGGCGGGTGGGGCGCAGGTATTTGCCGTTCAGGTGGCGCCGCTGGATTCCAGCGAGGTGCGTGGCGAGCAGTTGCTGGTACACATTGCGCAGATTCGTCGCGAGACCGGCGCCGACAAGGTCAACCTGATCGGCCATAGCCAGGGCGCGCTCACCGCGCGTTATGCCGCCGCCAGGCGCCCGGAGTGGGTGGCGTCAGTGACGTCGGTGGCTGGCCCCAACCATGGCTCGGAGCTGGCGGACCATATCCACGCCCATTACCCGGCTGACAGCGTGAAAGGCAGGCTCATGAGCGCGGTGTTTCACCTGGTTGCCTGGGTGATGGGCCTGCTGGAAACCGGCTATCGCGGCCCGCGCTTCAAGGCCGATCTAGAGGCTTCGCACCATTCGCTGACCAGTGCCGGTGTGGCGTTGTTTAACCGCCAGTATCCCCAAGGGCTGCCCGAAACCTGGGGCGGGCAGGGCGCCGAGGTGGTCAATGGCGTGCGTTATTACTCGTGGTCCGGCACCTTGCAGCCGGGCAAGACCGATCGTGGGCGCAACCTGCTGGACGGCACGAATCGCAGTTGCCGGTTGTTCGCCCGCAGCTTTGTGCGCGAGAAGGGCCAGTGTGACGGCATGGTCGGGCGCTACAGCTCGCACCTGGGCACGGTCATCGGCGATGACTACGCCCTGGATCACTTCGATATCGTCAACCAATCCTTGGGGTTGGTGGGCAAGGGCGCCGAGCCGATCCGGTTGTTTGTCGAGCATGCGCGGCGGCTGAAGGCGGCGGGGGTTTAACCGGGAGACCGGGTTATCGTTCATCGCAGGCAAGCCAGCTCCCACAGTTGGCCCCATTCCAAAGTTGGAACCCGGTCGAATGTGGGAGCTGGCTTGCCTGCGATAGCGATCTGTCAGGCGACGCCAACCTCACGGCGCACCGGCGTAATCCAGCGCTCCGACAAAATCACCCCACCCAAGGTGAGCAAGCCGCCGACCAAGTGATACATCGCCAGTTTTTCCTTCAGCACCACCGCCGCAATCAATGCGGTAATCAACGGCAGCAAGTTGAAAAACAGTGTGGTGCGGCTTGGCCCCAGGTGTTTCACCGAGTGCATCCACGCCAGTGGCGCCAGCATCGACGCCAGCAGGCACGCGTACAGCACCAGTGGGATATTCGCCCAGCCCAAGCCGGCCTTGGCCGAGAACAGGAACAGCGGAAACAGCACCACCACCGCCACCAGTATCTGCAAATACAGCAACACCAGCGGCGGCAGGCGCAAATGCCATTTTTTCAGCAGGGTGCTGTAGACCGCGTAGGCCAGGGTGGCGAACAGCATCATGGCGTCACCCAGGTTGAGCCCGTGTTGCAGTAACGCGCCGAGGCTGCCGGCTGATACCACTACGACAACGCCTGCGAACGACAGCACTGCGCCGGTCAGCGCGCCGAAGGTGAGGCGTTGGCCGAGGCTGATGATGGCAGCGGTCAGCGACATCAACGGCATCAGCGACAGGATGATGCCCATGTTGGTGGCACTGGTCAGCGTCGCGGCGTAATAGGCCAGGCTTTGATACACCGCCATGCCCAGCACGCCGAGGATGAAGATCTTGCCCAGGTTCGGGCGGATCAGCGCCCAGTTGGCCAGCACCGGCTTGAGCATGAATGGGGTAAACAGCAATGCCGCCAGCAACCAGCGGTAAAAGCCGATTTCGGCGGGGAAGATCGAGCCCACGGCCAGTTTGTTGACCACGGTGTTGCCGGCCCAGATAAAGATGGCCAGCAGGGGGTACGCGTATTGCATCGAAAGAAACCAGGTGTGTTGATGAGCCGCGATTATCCCCCTGTCTGGATAGAAGCCTATACTGCGATCCAGACAACCGACCTTTGTATCCAGACAATATGGCCAGACACACCGTACGCCTCGCGGATTTTCGCAGCCTGCCGAGCCCGGTCTACTTCCGCTACTCTGAATTTGCGCCCGACACCGAGTGCACGCCACACCGGCATGGCTGGGGCTCGCTGGACTATTCGGCCAATGGCGTGATGCGCATGGAAGTGGCCGGCAGCCGCTTTATGTCGCCTCCGCAGTACGCGGTGTGGATCCCACCCAATACCGAGCACAGCTCCTACAACGCCCAGGCGATTGTGTATCGCTCCGTGGGCCTGGCCCCGGCATTGTGCGCGCAACTCCCGCAGGCGCCGTGCACCTTGGCGATCAGTGACATTCTCAAGGCGATCCTCAGCGATTTTGCCCAGCGTGACGTCAATGTTCCTCAAAGTGAGGCCGATATACGCCTGGCCCAGGTGCTGGTGGACCAGCTCAAACAGGCACCGATGCATGATTGCTTCCTGCCTTACGCGCGCCACCCCGGGCTGCTCGGCGTGCTCGAAGGCATGCAGGCCGACCCTGGCGACAATCGCCCGCTGGCGCAGTGGGCGGAGCAGGTGCATGTGAGTGAGCGCACCTTGGCACGCCAATTTGTGCGCGAGCTGGGCATCAGCTTCGGCGAATGGCGCCAGCGCCTGCGCTATCTTGCCGCCATCGAAGCCCTGGACAGCGACCGCAGCGTGCAACATGTAGCCTTTGACTTGGGTTACAGCACGGCCTCGGCGTTTATCGCCATGTTCCAGCGTCACGCCGGCTGCACCCCGGAGCAGTACCGACGGTCGAATATTCGCGGACGCTGAAGATGTAACAGGTTTTGACTACACTGCTGCGTAGGCCGTGCCCCTTTGGTGCGGTAACAGGGAGAAAACTCCATGAAGATGCTGCGTATTCCGTTGTTGATGATGGGCCTGCTGCTGTGTTCCCAAGGCTTCGCTGCCACAGCCCAGCAAAATAAAATGACCACCTGCAATGCACAAGCGACCACCAAGACGCTCAAAGGTGATGACCGCAAGGCCTTTATGAAGACCTGCCTGTCGGCGCCAGCTGCCAACGATGCCAAGACCCTGACCCCACAGCAGCAGAAAATGAAAGACTGCAATGCCTCGGCGAAAACCAAGGCGTTGGCTGGCGATGCGCGTAAAACCTTTATGAGCACCTGCCTCAAAGGCAGCTAACAACATAGATCCCATGTGGGAGTCGGGCTTGCCCGCGATGCAGACGCCGCGGTGCATCAGCCAGACTGAGGTGATGCCATCGCAGGCAAGCCAGCTCCCACACTGACGGTGTTCGCAATTCAGACCTCTCGCTTGATTCCCTCAAGGCTGGCAGACTGCCCATCCTTTAACGCCGTTCGTTTTGAGGCTGTATGCCAACGTTTTCTCAGCGTCACGTGTTGTTGCTGGTCAGTTGCGTCATCATTTTCGGCGGGCTATTGCTGGTCCTGCCGCTCAAGCTGTTGCCGAGCTTGCTGGCCGGCCTGCTGGTTTATGAACTGGTCAACATGCTTACCCCGCAGTTGCAGCGGCTGATCGAAGGCCGGCGTGCGCGTTGGCTGGCAGTAGCGTTGCTGGGCACCTTGATCGTCAGCGTGTTGACCCTGATCTTTGCCGGCGCCATCAGCTTTCTGCTCCACGAAGCGGAAAACCCCGGGGCTTCCCTGGACAAATTCATGGGCGTGGTCGACCGCGCGCGCGGGCAACTGCCGCCGTTCGTCGACGCCTACCTGCCCGCCAGTGCCGCCGAATTCCGCGTGGCCATCGGCGATTGGCTGAGCAAACACCTGAGCGAGCTGCAACTGGTCGGCAAAGACGCCGCCCACATGTTCGTCACCCTGCTGATCGGCATGGTGCTCGGCGCCATTATCGCCCTGCAGCGCGTGCCCGACCTGACCAAACGCAAACCCCTGGCGGCCGCGCTGTTCGACCGCCTGCACCTGTTGGTCCAGGCGTTTCGTAACATTGTCTTCGCCCAGATCAAGATTGCCGCGCTCAATACGGCCTTCACTGCGATTTTTCTCGCGGTTGTGTTGCCGCTCTGCGGCATTCACCTGCCTTTGACCAAAACCCTGATCGTGCTGACCTTCCTGGTCGGCCTGCTGCCGGTGATCGGCAACCTGATCTCCAACACCCTGATCACCATCGTCGCGCTGTCGCTGTCGATCTGGGTGGCGGTGGCGGCGTTGGGATATCTGATCGTGATCCACAAGGTCGAGTACTTCCTCAACGCGCGCATCGTCGGCGGGCAGATCAGTGCCAAATCCTGGGAATTGCTCCTGGCGATGTTGGTGTTTGAAGCCGCATTCGGCCTGCCGGGTGTGGTGGCGGGGCCGATTTATTATGCGTATTTGAAGAGTGAGTTGAAGCTGGCGGGGATGGTTTAACTGGCCCGTTAGCTCGTTCCCACGCTCTGCGTGGGAATGCTGCCCTGGACGCTCTGCGTCCGCTGTTGAAGTCGTGACGCGGAGCGTCACAGGATGCATTCCCACGCGGAGCGTGGGAACGATCTACTCCATTGCGCCGTAACGCTTGCTCGCCTCAATCGCCAGACCGCTGCCGATACTGCCGAAGATATTGCCTTCCACATGTCGTGCATTCGGCAGCATCGCCGAGATGCTGTGGCGCAGTGCCGGAATGCCGCTGGAGCCGCCGGTGAAGAACACCGTGTCCACCTGGGCCACGCTCACCGAGGCATCGTTAAGCAGTTGCGTGACGCTGTTGCGCACACGCTCCAGCAACGCGTCGATGGACGACTCGAACAATGCCCGGCTCAGGTCGACGCTCAGGCCTTTTTCGATGCGGTCCAGGGCCACGTGGCGGTTGTCTTCGTGGGTCAGCTGGATCTTGGTTTCTTCCACTTCCATGGCCAGCCAGTGCCCGGCACGCTGTTCGATCAGCTTGAACAAGCGGTCGATGCCGCCGGTGTCTTCGATGTCGTAGCGCATGCTGCCCAAGGCCAGCTGGGATTTTTGCGAGTACACCGAGTTGATGGTGTGCCAGGTGGCCAGGTTCATGTGGTGGCTGGTGGGCATGTAGGCGCCGCTTTTCATGCGGCTGCCATAGCCGAACAGCGGCATCATGCCTTGCAGGCTCAGCTGTTTGTCGAAGTCGGTACCGCCGATGTGCACGCCGCCGGTGGCGAGGATGTCGCTTTGGCGGTTGTCGTTGTGACGACGGTCCGGCGACAGGCGCACCAGCGAGAAGTCAGACGTACCGCCGCCGATGTCGACGATCAGCACCAGCTCTTCTTTCTCGATGGTGGACTCATAGTCAAACGCGGCCGCAATCGGCTCGTACTGGAACGAGATGTCCTTGAAGCCGATCTTGCGCGCCACATCCACCAGCGTGTTTTCGGCTTCCTGGTCGGCCATCGGGTCGTCATCGACGAAGAACACCGGGCGGCCCAGCACCACTTCTTCGAACTCGCGACCGGCGTTGGCTTCGGCGCGGCTCTTGAGCTGGCCGATAAACAGCGCCAGCAGGTCGGTGAACGGCATGGCCGTGCCGAGCACGCTGGTGTCGTGCTTGATCAGCTTGGAACCCAGCAGGCTCTTGAGCGAGCGCATCAGCCGGCCTTCGTAGTTTTCCAGGTATTCGTGCAGCGCCAGGCGACCGTACACCGGGCGGCGCTCCTCGAAGTTGAAGAACACCACCGACGGCAGGGTGATCTTGTCGTCCTCCAGCGCGATAAGCGTCTCCTCGCCGGGGCGGATCCAGCCGACGGTGGAGTTGGACGTGCCGAAGTCGATGCCGCAGGCACGGGCTGGGGATGTGTTGTTCATGTCTTCCAGGTTCCGGTTAAAAAACGGCCGCGCAGTGTATGTCACTCGCGCGCAGATGCGTAGGCCGACTATCCGCTAAATCGTGCTTGAAAGTTGGGTATTTGCCCCCACATCTGTTGCATACGGCTAGCGCCGATAACACTTTGACGCACCCCCAGGCCACACCACTCAACAGGTGCAAAGCAGCGCACGTTGTGCCCCGGGCTGTGCGATCTCGATTAAGGATGGTGAACTGCCGATGGATTTCAAAGACTATTACAAGATTCTGGGTGTCGAGCCGAGCGCCGATGACAAGGAAATCAAGGCCGCCTATCGCAAGCTCGCACGCAAGTATCACCCGGACGTGAGCAAGGAAAAGGACGCCGAAGAGAAATTCAAAGACGCGTCCGAAGCCTATGAGGCGCTCAAAAGCGCCGACAAACGCGCCGAGTACGATGAGCTGCGTAAATACGGCCAGCATGGCCAGCCGTTCCAGGGGCCACCGGGCTGGCAGAGCCGTGGTGGTTATGGCGGTGGCCAGGACACGGGCGACTTCTCGGACTTCTTCAGCTCGATCTTCGGCGCGCGCGGCGACGCCTTTGGCGGCGGCCAGCGCCGTCCTACCGGGCGCAAGGGCCAGGATGTGGAGATGCAACTGAGCGTTTCCCTTGAGGAAACGCTGTCCACCGAGTCCAAGCAGATCAGCTTCCAGGTGCCGCAATACGATGCGTCTGGCCGGCATGTCAGCAATACCGTCAAGAGCCTGAATGTGAAGATTCCGGCCGGTGTGGCCGATGGCGAGCGCATCCGCCTCAAGGGCCAGGGCGCACCGGGTGTGGGCGGTGGTGCCAATGGCGACCTGTACCTGATCATCAAGTTTGCGCCGCACGCCAAGTTCGAGGTGGATGGCGAAAACCTGATCATCAACCTGCCGCTGGCCCCGTGGGAGCTGGCGTTGGGCGCGGAAGTCGCAGTGCCGACCCTTACCGGCAAGATTAACCTCAAGGTGCCGGCCGGCAGCCAGAACGGCCAACGCATGCGCGCAAAGGGCCATGGCTTGTTGAACAAGGCCGGGCAACGCGGTTATCTGTTTATCCAGCTCAAGGCTGTGATGCCTAAGGCTGCAGACGATGAGGTCAAGGCATTGTGGCAGGCGCTGGCTGAAAAGGCCGCTTTCGACCCCCGTGAGCACTTCTGAACGAGCTGACCCGATGAGTTTTCGAGCTTGCTAAATAGTTAGCTCCTGCAAAAAAACGCACTGCATAGGATGACAATCTTTCTCACCACAAGGTTGTCATCCCATGCTCGAACTTCAGGTTATTGCCCCCTCTACGCTCCCGCCCGGTGAACAGGGACAACACTACGAATTAATCAAACAGGCGATCCCGTCCTGCCTGGTCAGCAGTTCACCTGAGCGGCTCCAGGCCCTCAAACAGACCCCCGCGAATATCCCCTCTTGGTACGACGCCACGTCTCAATCGCAGAAGGATCAGCTCAAGACGCTGTTGGAGAGCCGTTGCCACTCCCTGAATGAGCTGGAGAAATCCCTAAGCAAAGTCCAGGCGCTGGAAGCATTCGCCCAGCCGTTATTGGAAGCGGCATTAAAGGCTGCCGGTTATGCGCTGGACGTCAATCAAACCTGGTTGCGCCTGTATGTTCCGGTTGAAGACGCCTTTGGCAAAAAAACCGGCGGTTCCAGGGTCAAGACGTTCTCCTTGCTCAAGGCTGCCCTGGGCAACTTTGAGGCGCGGGAGGCCGAGGACGGTTTTTACGATAGCGTTTCGGGATTTATCACCGAGCCGGATACTCGCGAGCACTTTGAACGCCACACCACGACCCTGAAAATTCATGAGTTCGCCCAGTTATGCCGTGATCTCGATTTGGGGAGTCAATACCAGGCTCACCTCAGGGCGCAGTTGATACCTGATGATGTACGGTCCCGTGCCGAGTTTCGGGATCGCTTCATCCGCCATCAGAAAGATGCCTTCAAGGCGGCGGCGTATCTGGCCTTGCTCAAGGGTGATATCGGTGCCACCGATTACACGTTGCTGATGCGTGTGACGGCTGGCGAAAAGCACATCGTGATCGGCAACCAGCCGGTCGGTTACTGCTGCTTGAGCCTGATGAACCTGCACCTGCATGACTGCCTGATCATCGCCCCATGCGCCAAGCAGCGTTATTCGAGCTGGGTTATCGTCTATATTCCTGACCACCTCGAGCACCCCATCAAGCGTTATGAAACGTTTAATGAGTTTCGCAACGAATTGACTGATCACCTGACAGCGAGCGTCAGCCAGGGTGCCGACCGCTCCAAGGGGGTACAAACCACGCCATACCAGCAGCTTTTTGCCCAGTTTGTAGCCTATAAGGATCGCGCTTACTACTACCGCAGGCTGACCGAACTCGTGGTGGATGCGCCACCGCAACCGTTCGGTTCACAGGCGCTGCGTTCGGAATGGGGGCGTTTACTGACGGCCCCATTCTTTTCCTCCGGCTCGTCGCTGGGGGAGCCGCAACCGACCGTACGCGTTCCGATAAAAGCCCCCGAATTCAATATTCAGGCCATCGAAATCGCTGGCCTCTGGCGGGCTGCGGACTTGTGGGTGTATCGCCATGCCAGTCTGCGCACGCGACTGTTTAACGATGCCCAACACCAGGCCGTGAGCACTGAGGCTGCTGACAAGGCATCGAGTTCAAGGCGTGCAGCCCATTACCTGAGTATCGGCATGTTCGGCCTGAACCTGGTGGGGATGGCCGTGCCACCCTTGGGCCTGGTGATGGCCGGGGTGATGGCCGGTCAGCTGCTTTACGAGGTCTTTGAGGGTGCGGTCGAACTCAGTGAAGGCGACCGCGAGGCAGGTTGGGCGCATGTTACCGACGTGGTGGAAAACCTGGCGACGCTGGCGGCGCAGGCGGTGGCGTTGCGCTTCACAGTGTCACCCTTCATTGAACGGCTCAAAGCCGTCACGTTGCCCGGCGGCAAGATCCGCCTGTGGAAGCCTGATCTTGCGCCCTATAAGGTGCCTGTCGAGCTGGCCACAGGCGCCAAGCCAGACGCTTTGGGCCTTTACTCCCACGACGGCCAGTTGATTTTGCACCATGAGGGTGACCACTATCGAGTTGGGCAGGACCCCGTCACTGGGCAGTATCGCATCCAGCACCCCAGCCGCCCTGATGCGTATGAGCCGCAGTTGGAGCATAACCATGCTGGCGCCTGGAGCCATGAAATCGAGCAACCGCTGACCTGGGACAAACCGACCCTGATGAGGCGCCTGGGGCTGGAACAGCGTGGGCTTGACTCCGCGACGCTGGAACAAGCCCGTATGGCCAGCGGTGTCGAGGAAGACGTCTTGCGCCAGACCTTTGTTGAGCATGACCCGGTGCCTTTGTTGTTGGATGACACGATCCAGCACTTCAAGGCTCATCAGGCACTGACGACGTTTGTCGAGCAATTGAGAAGCAGCGACTCGGCCGTCTATGCCCAGGCGGACCTCACGCTGCTGCTGCAAATCATGCGTCGACGAGGGATGTTGCCTGATGCGCCGCTGCGGGTCATGGACAGCCACAACAGGATTTTGTGGGAGGAGACCTTCGCAACTGCCCCCAAACGCGTAGTGGTGGTCCGTGACAACCAGTTGGCGAGCGGTGAGTGGCTTAATGAGGTGCTGTTCAGCTTGCAAGGCGTGGACCCCACGCTCCGGGACATCCCCGGCAGTGCCGAAGAGTCGCTGGCGGTGCGGGCCGGCAAGCTGCGTGAACACATCGCCAATGTCGTCGATACCTTTAAGGGCTCGCTGGTCGAAGAGCGCTATCAAGCCTTGAATGCCACGAACGATCCTGATGTGCGCCTGCTCATGGCGACTTACCCCAGGCTGCCAGCGTCGATGGCTACTGAGTTGCTCAGAAGGCTGAGCGTTGAACAGTTGCACACCTTTCGAGATACCGGGTTTCTGCCCCAGGAACGTATTGAGCAGGCGAGGTGGCTTGAGCAGGAAACCCGGGTATCGCGTGCCTATGAAGGCCTGCACCTGGACACTCTGGCAAGCATCGACAGCCAGCGCCTCGCCTTGCGCACTTTGGAAACCTTGCCTGGATGGCAGCGTGGAACGCGGGTGGAGTTGCGTCACTACTCGGCCCAAGGCACGTTGCTGGATGCTATCGGTTCCCCGGATTCAACCACCACCAAGGCCCTGGTGCTCAAGGACAATGGTTTATTCGAGGCGCCCATGCCCAGGGACTTCTTTGGGGCAACCTGGGACCTGTTGTCCACCGCCGAACGCCAGAGCCTCGGGTTCACCGATGCACAGCAGTTGAAGACAGCGATCCAGCAGTCGCCTTTGCCTCGTGAGCCGCTGCGCACGGTGTTGCTGGAGCATCCGGTGCGCAAACCGACGATTGATTCGACGCTGAGATTACTCGGTGGTGGCGGCGGGTCCAGCCGACAGGCGGCCAGTGATGTCGATAGCGATGTCGATTTAGTACACGAGCAGGTCACCGATCTGTTCCCTTTGATGGACGAGGAGGCAGTCAATGCGTTTGTCCGCACTTTGGGCGACGACGTCGAGGGTGGGTTGAAACACTGGAAGGCTGAGTTCAAAACGTTTACGAGGGAGTTGGATGCCTGGGTTTACGCCAGTGGGCCGCCGCGTGCTGATGGTTGGGATGCCGATTTTCCCGGTGCGTCCGATATCGCGCGCGAGATCAAGAGTCACTGGCGGCTTATGAGTGAAGGCCCCCTGAAGCTGATGATGAGGGGCGATCTGGAACTACCACTGCTAAGCGTCGACTTCAGCCATGTTGAGGGGCTTGAGATCTACGGTAGCGGCTGGACCGGCAAGACTGATGCTTTCCTTACATCGTTCACCCACGTCAAGCATTTGGCCCTGATCGGTTGCCGGCTTACCGAGTTACCCAGTGCTATCGGTGAAATGCGCTACCTGACTTCGTTGAACCTGACCGGTAATAATCTTGAGTTGACTCCACCAACCAGCCGTATGCTGAGCAACCTCAGCGCCCTTGTCACGCTTGATCTGCGCAGCAACCCGCTGGGTGCTGCCCCCGATGTCAGCGGTATGCCAAATCTGGTGGAGTTGAACCTCAGTAACACGCAGATTGAGCAGTGGCCCTCGGGATTAACCGCACTGACTGGATTGAGACGTGTCGATTTGTCCGAAAACCGCCTGCAGGAGGTTCCACCACAGCATTTGACACCACCGCCTGAGCAGCTTGAAGCGATCGTTCGGACAAACAACGTCGTCATGCTTGAGCACAATAAGTTTCCTGCCGACTATTGGCAGCAGTTCGATCGCTACTGGGAGACCTTGACGCGCACGCGGCCCGAACTTTTGCAAGGCGCCCTTGATGGCGCCTTTGACAGTGGTAATCCAAGGCTCAGGGTCATGCAGGAACTCTATCCCGACAACAGCGTGCAAACTTCTCGGAAGATGATTTGGGCGCTGGGCGAGCGCGCCGATGCAGAGTTGGCCCAGCGTGAGCAGGAATTCAAAGCGTTCAAGCGTCAGTTAAAAGCCTGGAACCTCTCCAACGAGCGTCAGAGTAACGAGCGCGTCGGGCGAAATGAGCGCCTGCTGGAGTTCAACGATCGTGATCGCGCCAGGCAACGCATCATGAGCTGCTGGAGGGCGGGTAATCCCCTCGTTTTGAGCAACGACGCCACACTCATCGACGTCGAACTGGACCTCAGTGGGTTGCGCCTGTCGAGCCTGCCCGACCTTGGCGCGAATTTCATTCGCCCGACGTCACTGAAACTGAACCGCCTGAACCTGCGTACGTCACCAGAAGGTTTCCTGGCGCACTGCCAAGGTGTGCGCTGGCTGGACATGTCGGATAACCATTTGTTCGAGTTGCCGCCAGCCGTGGGGAATATGAACGAGTTGGCCCGTTTGTCGCTGCAAAACAACCGAATCCGATTGACTGCCGAGTCGGCTGCCTTACTGTCCTCGCGAGCGACACTCAGTGACTTGATGCTCAATGATAACCCCCTCGGCCTGACGCCGGATTTCAGCCAAATGACGGATTTGCGTACCTTGCAGATGAAAAATACAGGGATTGATACCTGGCCTGCGGGGTTGGTTGAACGAACGAACCTGCTATGGGTAGATCTGAGCCAAAACAGTATTACCACTATCCCGGACTCAGTCATTGCACCGTTGGATGAGCAATTGGCGCAGACGGAACGCGTGACTCGTGTGACGGATATCGGCGAGAACCCTTTGACCGAGCAAACCCGGCAACAAGTCCGCGAACACAGCCGGCGCCTTGAGGAGGCTGGGCTGATGTCTGAGGGTCTTCCGAACATGCTACGGTTGACGGCTGATATTGCCCCTAACCGTGTGGCTCCCACAGCTGGCGCGCAGGATCCATTTCTGCGTTGGGCCCAAGGCATGTCCACGCAAGAGGCGAGTAGCAAACGGCCCCTATGGGTGGCGTTGGAGCGCGCTCCGAGGGCTGCCCCGTTTTTCGACATCCTTGAGCGTCTGGAACCGGCGGGTGCCGGCCACGCCGACTTGCAGCGCCGCGTCTGGGAAGTGATCGAAAGCATCACCCAGGACACCGTCGAATCGGAAACCCTGCGCAAGGAACTCCTCGACCTGGCCGGTGAGCCAGGATGTTGCGACCTTGCGGCTTTCTCCTTCAGCAACCTGGAAGTGCGCACAATGGCCTACAAGGCTCGTTTGCAGGCCACGGATCAGACCCAGGGCGTGCAACTGGCAAGGTTATCCAGAGGTTTGTTCCGCCTGCACGAAGTGGACAAGATCGCGTCGGCGGATATCCAGCGCAGCGAGGCCATCGTCAATGACCCCCGCGTGTCGGTAGCCAATAAGGTGCCCCATACCCAGCGCCTGGCCGAAGAGGTTGAAATTCGACTGGCGTATCGTTACGGCCTCAAGGATCGGCTCCAGCTACCGGGGCAGCCGCAGCAGGTCAGGTATATCAACTTGGGCGGCGTGACCGCATCGATGCTCGATACTGCCTATGACACGATCAAAGCCCTGGATAACTCCGCGCAAGAGCTTCAGGCGCTGCTGTCCAGGGGCTTTTGGCAGGATTACCTGACCGGTAAATACGCCGTGCAATTTGACGCTCTGCGCCATCCCTTGCACGATCAGCTGGCGGACTTGCGGAGCAGGTTTGAATCCAACGCGATCACCGAGGCACTTTATAAGCATCGGTCCGGCGAACTTCAGTTGCAATTGCAGATTAAAGACGCCGCGCTGATCGAGACGCTGACCCGTCAGGAGTTGCTCGATCATCCGCTGGACATGGCTGAGGGTGTCGTCTCCCGTGCGACCTAAAACAAAAAGTAGCGCTGGGCCATGGGCAATACATCAGCCGGTTCGCACCACAACAACTGGCCGTCGGCCTTGACCTGATAAGTCTGCGGGTCAACCTCGATATCCGGCAGGTAATCGTTGTGGATCAGGTCGGTTTTCTGCACATCGCGGCAGCCCTTTACCACGGCAATCTGCTTTTTTAACCCCAGGGCCTCGGGCAACCCGGCGTCCTGGGCGGCCTGGCTGATGAAGGTCAGGCTGGTGGCGTGCAACGAGCTGCCGAAGCTGGCAAACATCGGGCGATAGTGCACCGGCTGCGGCGTGGGGATCGAGGCGTTGGCGTCACCCATCAGGCTTGAGGCAATCGCGCCGCCCTTGAGGATCAAGGTCGGCTTGATGCCGAAAAACGCCGGGCGCCACAGCACCAGGTCGGCCCACTTGCCCACTTCGATCGAGCCGACGATATGGCTGACGCCGTGGGTAATCGCCGGGTTGATGGTGTACTTGGCGATATAGCGCTTGGCGCGGAAGTTGTCATTGCCCGGGCCGTCGCCGGGCAAAGGGCCGCGCTGCTTTTTCATTTTGTCAGCGGTCTGCCAGGTGCGCGTGATCACTTCGCCGACACGGCCCATGGCCTGGCTGTCGGAGCTGATCATCGAAAACGCGCCCAAATCGTGCAGGATGTCTTCGGCGGCAATGGTCTCGCGGCGGATGCGGCTTTCGGCGAAGGCCACATCTTCGGCGATGCTCGGGTCCAGGTGATGGCAGACCATCAACATGTCCAGGTGCTCATCGATGGTGTTGCGCGTGAACGGCCGCGTCGGGTTGGTGGAACTGGGCAGCACGTTGGCGAAGCCGCAGGCCTTGATGATGTCCGGCGCGTGGCCGCCACCGGCACCTTCGGTGTGGTAGGTGTGGATGGTGCGACCCTTGAGCGCGGCCAGGGTGGTTTCGACGAAGCCGGATTCGTTAAGGGTGTCGCTGTGAATCGCGACCTGCACGTCGTACTCGTCCGCAACGCTCAGGCAGTTGTCGATGCTGGCGGGCGTGGTGCCCCAGTCTTCGTGCAGCTTCAAACCGATGGCCCCGGCCTTGACCTGCTCGATCAACGGTTCCGGCAAGCTGGCATTGCCTTTGCCGGTAAAACCGATGTTCATCGGGAACGAATCGCTGGCTTGCAGCATGCGCGCCAGGTGCCACGGGCCGGAGGTGCAGGTGGTGGCGTTGGTGCCGGTCGCAGGGCCGGTGCCGCCGCCGATCATGGTGGTGACGCCGCTGGTCAGCGCTTCTTCGATCTGCTGCGGGCAAATGAAGTGCACGTGGCTGTCGATGCCGCCGGCGGTGAGGATCATGCCTTCACCGGCAATCACCTCGGTGCTGGCGCCGATGGCCATGGTCACGCCGGGCTGGATATCCGGGTTGCCGGCCTTGCCGATCGCATGAATGCGGCCGTTTTTCAGGCCGACGTCGGCCTTCACGATGCCCCAGTGGTCGATGATCAGCGCATTGGTGATCAAGGTGTCGACCACTTCATGGGCGAGCAGTTGGCTCTGGCCCTGGCCGTCGCGGATAACTTTGCCGCCGCCGAATTTGACTTCTTCACCGTAGACGGTGAAGTCCTGTTCGACTTCGACGAACAGGTCGGTGTCGGCCAGGCGGACCTTGTCACCGACGGTGGGGCCGTACATGTCGGCGTAGGCTTGGCGGCTGATCTTCATGTGTGTATGCCCTGAAAAATAGGTGTTGAATGTGATATCGCTATCGCAGGCAAGCCAGCTCCCACAGGGGAACGCATTCCAACTGTGGGAGCTGGCTTGCCTGCGATGAGGCCCTAAAGGTCGCCCATGATCCGTCCGGCAAACCCGAACACCCGCCGCCCCCCGCTCAAATCCACCAACTCGATCTCGCGACTTTGCCCTGGCTCAAACCGCACTGCCGTGCCCGCCGGAATATTCAAACGCATGCCACGGCTGGCGGCGCGATCAAAGGTCAGCGCATCGTTGGTCTCGAAAAAATGGTAGTGCGAGCCCACCTGAATCGGCCGGTCGCCGCTGTTGGCCACGCTGAGGGTGACGGTGCGCCGGCCGACGTTGAGTTCGATGTCACCAGGCTGGATCTGATATTCACCAGGAATCATGCAGGTTGCCCCAGGGTCTTGAAATAGATGGCGGTCGGGGTGTAGCGCCCGTCCGGGCTTTGGCAGTAGTCGGGCAACTCACCTATCTTGGTGTAGCGCAGCGACTGGTAAAAGGCTTCGGCGCCGGAGCCGGCCTCGGTGTCCAGGTACAGCAGGCCGCGCTTGTGCTGGCGCGCGGCGAGTTCCAGGCTGTTCATCAACTGTTGGCCCAGGCCATGGCGGCGGGCGCTGCTGTGTACCAGCAACTTTTGCACTTCGGCGCGGTTCAGGCCGTTGGCTTTCAGGCACAACGCCAGTTGCACGCTGGCGATCACTTGCTCATCGCGTACCACCACCCACAGCAGCAGGCTGCCCTCTTCGATACTTGCCTGCACGCCGCTCAAATAGGTGCGGGCCTGGGCGTCATCGAAGTCAGCCATAAAGCCGATTGAAGCGCCGTGCTTTACCGCGTCCAGCAACAGCTCAATCAAACCCAGGCGGTAATGGGCAAAACTTTCAGCATTGACTCGACGCAGTTGCGTAGCGCTCATCGATCTCACTCCTTGGGCGGTTCGGCGCCCGGATTCAATGTCAGTTGCATAAAGGTCAGGTCCAGCCAGCGGCCGAACTTGATGCCCACTTGCGGCATTTGCCCGGTGGTGATGAAACCCTGGCGCTCATGCAGGCGAATAGACGCCTGGTTGCCGCTTTCGATAGCCGCGACCATCACGTGCTTGCCGCAGGTTGCGGCGCGCTCGATCAGCGCTTGCATCAGCCGCGGGCCGAGGCCTTTGCCGCGTTGGTCATTGCGCACGTACACCGAGTGCTCAACGCTGTAGCGAAAACCTTCGAACGGGCGCCAATCGCCGAACGAGGCGTAGCCGGTGACTTCATCGTTTTCCACCGCCACCAGAATCGGATAGCCCTGGGTTTGACGCGCAGCGAACCAGGCCTGACGGTTGGCCAGGTCCACCGGTTGCTCGTTCCAGATGGCCGTGGTGTTGAGCACCGCATCGTTGTAGATGTCGCGGATCGCCGGCAGGTCTTGCTCGGTAGCATCACGAATCATGGCTGGGCCTCACGCGATTGGCTGGTGGACGGTCACCAGCTTGGTGCCATCGGGGAAGGTGGCTTCCACCTGGATATCCGGGATCATTTCCGGGATGCCTTCCATCACTTGCTCGCGGCTGAGCAGGGTGGTGCCGTAGTGCATCAACTCGGCCACGGTGCGGCCATCGCGGGCACCTTCCATCAGCGCGGCCGAGATATAGGCGATGGTTTCCGGGTAGTTGAGCTTCACACCCCGCGCCAAGCGGCGCTCGGCCACCAGGCCAGCAGTGAAGATCAGCAGTTTGTCTTTTTCCCGTGGGGTCAAATCCATGGTTCAAGGTCCTTCAAACAGCATTCATAAAAACACCGCAGATCCCCTGTGGAAACAGGCTTGTGTGGGAGCTGGCTTGCCTGCGATAGCGGTGTATCAGGCACACCGCCATCGCAGGCAAGCCAGCTCCCACATAAACTCAGTTCCACAGGTTGATCTTCATGTGCTCCAGATTCTGGGTGGAACCGCTTCTCGCCCAAGCACACTCGGACGTAACAATTTCCATAAATCAATCAGCCAACCCCGCGCCAGCAGCGCCTCACTGGCCAGGCAGCGGGCGACCAGCAAGCCGGGCAGTTGGGTCAGGTCGCCGCGAATCGCATGGGGCAGGGCGCGGCAGGTTTCCAATAATTGAGGGTCTATATCGCCGGTCAGCAATAGCGTGGCAAACACCGGTTGCCCGTCCAGCCCGATGGGCGAGTCGAGCAAACCGTCGGCGCCTACAATGCGCTGGCGCTCATGCCAGAGCAACTGGCCGTCGCGGCGAATATCCAGGTGCGATTGAAAGTGGCCCAGGTCAAAACGTTCACCACTGGCCGGGCGGCCAAGGGCGATCACGTCCCAGTAGAACAGCCGGGCATCGCCTTGCAGGTCGATGCGCGTGCTGAGTTCGGCCTGGGCAGCGCTGAACACGATGGTTTCCTGGGGCAGCCATTCCAGGGTCGCACCAGCTTCCACGGTGAGGTCGAGTGTTTGATAGGCCGGGCCGCTGGCGCGATACCACTTGGCCGCACCGGGGCTGGTCAGTTGCGCCCATGCGCCTGCACCCACGTGTGCGCTGATGTCCAGGCGGTCCCCGCCGGCAATCCCGCCGGGCGGGTGGACGATGATGTGCTGGCACACCTCGGGGCCTTCGGCGTACAAGTGCTTTTGCACCCGCAGCGGGCCGAGGTGGCGGCGCATTACCGGGCGCGTGGTGTCGCCGAAGCGCGCGTAGCCGAGTTCCAGCTCGGCATGCCAGCTGGGGGTGAACAGGGCAGGGGTAACGGGCAGGTTCATGTTTTTTTACTTATCGTCAGGACACAACAGATTAAATCGTAACCAGCCCGCGCACACCCTCGCTTTCCATATTTTCACCTCGGCCCTGCTGCACGATTTCACCACGAGACATCACCAGGTACTGGTCGGCCAGTTCGGCGGCGAAGTCGTAGAACTGCTCCACCAAAAGGATCGCCATATCGCCGCGCGCCGCGAGCTTTTTGATCACTGCACCGATCTCCTTGATGACTGACGGCTGGATGCCCTCGGTAGGCTCGTCGAGAATCAACAGGCGCGGGCGGCTGGCCAGTGCGCGGCCAATTGCCAACTGCTGCTGTTGACCGCCGGACAGGTCGCCACCGCGCCGATGTTTCATCTGCAGCAATACGGGGAACAGTTCATAGATAAACGCCGGGACTTCCTTGGCTTCGGAGCCTGGGAAGCGCGACAGCCCCATCAACAGGTTTTCTTCCACCGTCAGCCGTCCGAAAATCTCCCGGCCCTGGGGCACGTAGGCGATGCCCGCGTGTACGCGCTGGTGCGGTTTGAACCCGGTGATGGCCTTGCCTTCCCAATTCACCGCGCCGTCTTTGGCCGGCAGCAAACCCATCAGGCATTTGAGCAAGGTGGTCTTGCCCACGCCGTTACGGCCGAGCAGGCAGGTGACTTCGCCGATCTTCACGTCAAATGAGAGCCCGCGCAGGATGTGGCTACCACCGTAGTACTGGTGCAGCTTGTCGACTTGCAGCATGTTCAAAACCTCCTCAATTCCCCACTGAGGGAACTGGATCAAATGTGGGAGCTGGCTTGCCTGCGATGGCGGTGTATCAGGCTCACCGCTATCGCAGGCAAGCCAGCTCCCACATAAAGCGGTGCGCGTCAGCGACCGAGGTAAACCTCGATAACGCGCTCGTTTTCCTGCACCTGTGCAAGCGACCCTTCGGCCAGCACGCTGCCCTGGTGCAACACGGTCACGTGGTCGGCAATCGAACCGACAAACCCCATGTCGTGTTCCACCACCATCAGCGAATGCTTGCCCGCCAGGCGCTTGAACAGCTCGGCGGTGAACTCGGTTTCGGCGTCGGTCATGCCCGCCACCGGTTCATCCAGCAGCAACAGTTGCGGGTCTTGCATCAGCAGCATGCCGATTTCCAGGAACTGCTTCTGCCCGTGGGACAGCAACCCCGCCGGGCGCAGTGCCGAGGCGGTCAGGCGGATGGTATCGAGCACTTCCTCGATGCGGTCTTTCTGTTCGCCGCTCAGGCGTGCGCGCAGGCTGGCCCATACCGACTTGTCAGTCTTTTGCGCCAGCTCCAGGTTTTCGAACACGCTCAGGGCTTCGAACACCGTAGGCTTCTGGAACTTGCGGCCAATGCCGGCCTGGGCGATCTGCACTTCGCTCATGCTGGTCAAGTCGAGAGTTTCGCCAAACCAGGCCTTGCCGTGGCTGGGGCGGGTCTTGCCGGTGATCACGTCCATCAGTGTGGTCTTGCCCGCGCCGTTGGGGCCGATGATGCAGCGCAGCTCGCCGACGCCGATATACAGGTTCAAGTCATTGAGCGCCTTGAAGCCATCGAAGCTGACGCTGATGTCTTCCAGGGTCAGGATGGTGCCGTGGCGTGTGTTCAGCCCCTTGCCGGCAGCCTGGCCGATACCGATGGCATCGCGGCCGCTGCCTGCATCGAAAATAGGTTCAAGCATGACGTTCCTCATTTCTTCAGCAGGCCGATGATGCCCTTGGGCAGGTACAGGGTGACGATGATGAACAGCGCCCCAAGGAAGAACAGCCAGTATTCCGGGAAGGCCACGGTGAACCAGCTCTTCATGCCATTGACCACACCGGCGCCCAGCAACGGCCCGATCAAGGTGCCGCGCCCGCCCAGGGCTACCCATACGGCGGCTTCGATAGAGTTGGTCGGCGACATTTCGCTGGGGTTGATAATGCCCACTTGCGGTACATACAACGCGCCTGCCAAACCACACAGCACCGCACTCAACACCCACACAAACAGCTTGAAGCCACGTGGGTCGTAGCCGCAGAACATCAGGCGGTTCTCGGCGTCACGCAATGCCGTCAGCACGCGGCCGAACTTGCTCTGCGCCAGGCGCCAGCCGGTGTACAAGCTGGCGACCAGCAACAGTACGGTGGCCACAAACAGCACCGCCCGCGTGCCCGGCTCGGTGATGCCAAAGCCCAGAATGCTGCGAAAGTTAGTGAAGCCGTTATTGCCGCCAAACCCGGTTTCGTTGCGGAAAAACAGCAGCATCCCGGCAAAGGTCAACGCCTGGGTCATGATCGAGAAATACACGCCCTTGATCCGCGAACGAAAGGCGAAGAACCCGAACACCAACGCCAATAAACCGGGTGCCAATACCACCAGGCACATGGCCCAGAGGAAGTGCTCGGTGCCGACCCAATACCACGGCAATTCGGTCCACGACAAAAAGGTCATGAACGCCGGCAACTCATCGCCGGACGCCTGGCGCATCAGGTACATGCCCATCGCATAACCGCCGAGGGCAAAGAACAAACCGTGGCCGAGGGACAACATCCCCGCATAGCCCCACACCAGATCCAGCGCGAGGGCGACGATGGCGTAGCAGAGGATCTTGCCCACCAGCGTCAGGGTGTAGGCCGAGACGTAAAACGGATTTGCCGGCGACAGCAGCGAGCACAAAGGCAGCGCCAGCAGCAGGACCAAAATCACCGTACCCACCGCTATCGTGATCTTGGGGCCGGCCTTTTGCGCGGCGGTAAGCATCAATGGCTGGTTCATCAGTCGATCACCCGTCCTTTCAGTGCAAAGAGTCCTTGCGGGCGTTTCTGGATAAACAGAATGATCAGCGCGAGGATCAGGATCTTGCCGAGCACGGCGCCGATCTGCGGTTCAAGAATCTTGTTGGCGATGCCCAGCCCGAAGGCGGCCATCACGCTACCGGCCAACTGGCCGACGCCGCCGAGCACCACCACCAGGAACGAGTCGATGATGTAGCTCTGGCCCAGTTCCGGGCCGACGTTGCCGATCTGGCTCAGCGCCACACCACCCAGGCCCGCGATACCGGAGCCAAGGCCAAAGGCGAGCATGTCCACACGCCCGGTGGGCACGCCGCAGCAGGCGGCCATGTTGCGGTTCTGGGTGACGGCGCGCACGTTGAGGCCCAGGCGCGTCTTGTTCAGCAGCAGCCAGGTCAGCACTACCACGCACAGGGCAAAGGCGATGATCACGATGCGGTTGTACGGCAGCACCAGGTTGGGCAGCACTTGAATGCCGCCGGACAGCCATTCGGGGTTGGCGACTTCGACGTTCTGCGCACCGAACACCAGGCGCACCAGCTGGATCAGCATCAGGCTGATGCCCCAGGTGGCCAGCAGGGTTTCCAGCGGCCGCCCGTAGAGGTGGCGAATCACCGTGCGCTCCAGCGCCATGCCAATCGCGGCAGTCACAAAGAAAGCCACCGGCAGCGCAATCAGCGGGTAGAACTCGATGGCCGACGGTACGTAGCGCTGCATCATCAACTGCACCACATACGTGGAGTAAGCGCCGAGCATCAGCATCTCGCCGTGGGCCATGTTGATCACGCCAAGCAGGCCGAAGGTGATCGCCAGGCCCAGGGCCGCGAGCAGCAGGATCGAACCCAAAGACATGCCACTGAAAGCCTGGCCGAGGATCTCGCCGAACATCAATTTGCGTTTGACCTGAGCCAGGCTGGTCTCGGCGGCGGTGTGCACGGCGGCATCGGTTTCGACACCGGGCGCCAGCAGCGCCTCAAGGCGTGTGCGCGCCAGCGGGTCACCGGTACTGCCTAGCAGGCGCACGGCGGCGAGGCGAATGACCGGGTCGGGGTCGACCAGTTGCAGGTTGGCCAGGGCCAGGCTCAACGCGGTGTGCACGGCCTCGTTGGTCTCGGCGGCGACTTGCTGGTCGAGGAATTTGAGCTGTGCAGGTTGTGCGCTTTTTTGCAGGGTTTGCGCAGCAGCGAGGCGCACCTTGGGGTCGGCGGCGAGCAGTTGCTGGCTGGCTTGCACGTTGTCGATCAAGCCGCGCAGGCGGTTGTTCAGGCGCACGGTTTTGGTTTCGCCGTTGACGTTAAGTTGGCCTTGTTGCAGCGCGTCCACCAGCTCGATGCGCGCCGGGTCGGGCTGGGCGGCCCAGTCCTGGAGCAGCTTGGCTTGTTGCATCGGGTTGGCGTTGATGAAGTCTTCGGCGTCGCTGGCGTGTGCGGCAAAGGGAAGCAACAGCAGGGCGGCGAGGATGAGGCGGTAAAGGGCAGTGGGCATAGTCTTGGGCCTTGCTCGAACAAATGTGGGAGCTGGCTTGCCTGCGATGGCGGTGTATCAGATACACCGAGTTGTCTGCATCTCAGGCAAGCCAGCTCCCACAGGGTGTGTGTCAGCCTTAAGGGCCGACACCCCTCGGATCAGTTGCTCTTCACGGCATAGTCCGGCTTTTTGTCATTACCCGGAATGTACGGGCTCCACGGTTGGGCGCGGATCGGCTTCTCGGTCTGCCATACCACCGAGAACTGCCCGTCGGCCTGGATTTCACCGATCATCACCGGCTTGTGCAGGTGGTGGTTGGTCTTGTCCATGGTCAGGGTGAAGCCCGACGGCGCGGCGAAGGTCTGGCCGGCCATGGCTTCACGGACTTTGTCGACATCGGTGGATTTGGCTTTCTCAACCGCCTGTGCCCACATATGGATGCCTACGTAGGTGGCTTCCATCGGGTCGTTGGTCACGGCTTTGTCCGCGCCTGGCAGGTTGTGGGCTTTGGCGTAGGCCTTCCAGTCCGCAACGAATTTCTTGTTCACCGGGTTCTCCACCGACTGGAAGTAGTTCCAGGCCGCGAGGTTGCCCACCAGTGGCTTGGTGTCGATGCCGCGCAGCTCTTCTTCACCCACCGAGAACGCCACCACCGGTACATCGGTAGCTTTCAAGCCCTGGTTGGCCAGCTCCTTGTAGAACGGCACGTTGGAGTCGCCATTCACGGTGGAGATCACTGCGGTCTTGCCGCCGGCCGAGAACTTCTTGATGTTGGCGACGATGGTCTGGTAATCGCTATGGCCGAACGGGGTGTAGACCTCTTCAATATCTTTATCCGCTACGCCTTTGGAATGCAGGAACGAACGCAGGATCTTGTTGGTGGTGCGTGGGTACACATAATCGGTGCCGAGCAGGAAGAAGCGCTTGGCGCCGCCACCTTCTTCGCTCATCAGGTATTCCACGGCCGGGATCGCCTGCTGGTTAGGCGCCGCACCGGTATAGAACACGTTCGGCGACATCTCTTCACCTTCGTATTGCACCGGGTAGAACAGCAGGCCGTTGAGTTCTTCGAACACCGGCAATACCGATTTACGTGACACCGAGGTCCAGCAGCCAAACACCACGGCAACCTTGTCCTGGGTCAGCAACTGCCGGCCTTTTTCGGCAAACAGCGGCCAGTTCGACGCCGGGTCCACCACCACCGGTTCCAGCATCTTGCCGTTCACACCGCCCTTGGCGTTGATCTCGTCGATGGTCATCAAGGCCATGTCTTTAAGCGAAGTTTCGGAGATTGCCATGGTGCCGGACAGCGAGTGCAGGATGCCGACCTTGATGGTCTCTGCGGCCTGGACGGTCCAGGTCAAACCCATGGCGGCAATGGATGCCGACAAAGTGAAAGCCTTGATCAAGCTACGACGCTTCATGGTGCGATCTCCGTAAACCGATAGTGTTGTGGGGCAGATACACAGGGCTTTGCAAAGGCTGTGCCTGCGCCGTGCAGTACCGGTTTCAGGGCGCTATGGCGCCAGTCGCTGTCGCATGGCGCACCAGTGTGGCGCCGCTAAAGCGGCCCCGTGCAGGGCAAGCCTCAAAACGGGGCATCGCGTGAGGGCGGACTTGTTGGGGTGCCTATTTGGCACCCCAGGTCGCCTGCCATTGCCGAAGATGGGCTTTATGGCCGCCAATCCTGGCGCCATGAAGCCTGTCATAGGAAGGTGATGCGATGGCACGAGTCAAACGTGGCTGGTTTGGGGCAGACCCCAAGCCAGAGGTGGAGTTGCCCCCGGTTGGGCCGGGGTTTGTCAGCATGGATGATGCGGCCCGGTATGCCCATCACCAGATGGGTGGCACGCAGGACACGGAGTATGGCGGGGTCATTATGCAAAGCCTGGCCGACGATCTGTTTTACGCGACCGACCCCATTGAGGGCGGCGAGAATTTTTTTGATGTGGGCACGGTTCTCAACGAGGACAGTAATAAGCGGCTCCTGCATCCCGAAGGCTATCGGTGCGTGGCGGAGTATCACTCGCACCCGGACTTTTTCACCCAGTACAAAAGCAACAACCCTGAGCTTTCAGATCGTCAGATCAAGGCGCTGAACAGCTTTTATTCCGAGCCTGACTTGATCGGCAATATTCTGGATCCGGTATTTTTCAGCGCCTTCTATGTGTCCGGCCCTGATGGTTCGTTGTTCAAGCACGTCCCCACCCGTTCGGAGGCCGAGCGGCGTTTTGCCGTGTGGCTGCGGGACAAGGAACCGTTCGGCAGGCCCGAAGGCTATGACGGTGTGGTGGAGAATCTATTCAAGAAAGTCGCCAGCGTCAGCCAGCTGTCGATTGTCGTGTCCAACGCCGTGTGGGGCGGCTCTACGGGAGAGGTGCCCCACACATGGACGCCCTACCGGGCCTTCAAAACCAAAACCCAGGAGCTGCCGCCCTGTGGCCCCGTGCAGGCGAGCCTCACCGATGCGCTCAGCCACGCTCGGGCGCGTTTGGCCGCTATGCCAGGGGCGGCCCAGTATGTGTTCCTGCTCAAGCATGATACCCAGGACTTGTATGGGGTGACCGAGCCTTCTGGCACGGTCGACCGCCAGCCCTCGGTGCAAGAGGTTTTTCCCAAGGACATGGACGGCAAACATCGCCTGCCTGCGCATTTTCACTTGATCGGTATTTGCCTGGGCAAGACGGGCTATGCGGCATTGGCCCAGACCCGGCAACCATGGCTGTACCGCAATTTCTTTTCACCCCCGGAACTGGTCCGGCACCTTTACCAGGGGCGATTGGTGCCTGAACTGCTCAAGCAGTCCGGGCTGTCGATATTTCTTAACACCGAAGATGGCGCGGTGTTGCGCTACACCTGTTCATTCTCGGCTATCGAAGCGCAGCTTTATCGTGTTGAGCCTGACGGCGCGATTGTGGATAACCAAATCGATTCGACCTTGATCGCCGGCAGCCTCAAACCGAGTGAGTTCGTGCAGCGCCTGGCGGCGGCGGGACAATTGACGGTGCTCAAGGCCAGCGCTCCCGGCAAGGGCAGCCAACTCTGGGACAAAACCGGCACGGTCGAGGCGAACTGGCGACCCTTTTCTGGCATTCCCTTACCGGTGTTCAGTCCGGCCTTTATCACCGCCGATGATGCGGCGCGTTGGGCGCATGCGGTGATCGGCCAGCGTCGTGACATTGAGTATGGTGGTGTGGTCTTCAAGCGCGGCAATCGCTTCTACGCCACAGATCCCATCGCAGGAGAGCGCGTTCAATTTGATCACGGGCGCATGTTGGCCCGTGACAGTGAGGGCAAGTTCATCGCCCCTGATGATTACCAGGCCGAGGCCTTTTACCACTCTCATCCCGCCGATGCTGAGGGCATCAAGCGCGCACTTCCACACTTCACGGCGGACCAGGTGCAGGTGTTCAACAACTTCTATTCCGGTGCCGATCAACTCTTCAGCTTTGAAAAAAGAACGTTCGCCAAAGTCCACTATTTGTCCGGGCCAGATGATGTGCTGCTCAAGTATGTCAGCAGTGGCTCGATCGCTGAAAAAACGCTGGACCTGCAACTGCGCGGCGGGCCGGGTGAAACCAGCAGTGATTTCGAGCATCCCATCCGGTTGCTGGCTGCGGCGGGTGAGTTGTGGACAGTGATTGCCAACCCGGTATGGGGAGGCGTTCGCGGGCGTATAAGCAACACATGGCGGATCAGAACGCCGGCGACCCTTGCACCGCAACAACCGTTTTTTACTCAGGTGTTTTCACGGCCTGAGCTTGCGGTGTTGCGTGCACTTTCGCTGGCGGGGAGCGAGGGCGGCCGGTGTGGCTTTGTACTCAAGCACTCCCGTGATGACGCGTATGTTGCGACGTTGGCACTGCCCAAGGGTGATCCACTGTTTTCGCCAAACCTGGTGTTTCCAAAACGCCCAGACGGCAAGCTGCGCTTGCCTTCGCAATTTCGGCTGGAAGCCATTTACTTCAGCAGTTGGTACGAGACCGGCGAAATTGCCGCCCGGGAAACCTGGCTGGCCAGTACGTTTTTCACCCCGGCGCAGGTGGTGGCCGCCACCCGTCAAGCGCGCGCAAGCCAGGACATCCAGAACCCGGCCCGTGGGTTGTCGCTGTACATGCTGGCCTCGGATTCATCGCTGTTGAGCTTCAGGGTGCCCGCAGCCACGAACACCACCGATCTGGTGCGGGAAACCGACACGGGCGAGCTAAACGATAACGGTGCTCAGGCGGCCATGCTCACCGGTACGTTGAGCCCTCGGGCTTACGTGCGCAGGGTTATTGCGGCGACGGACCTTTCGGTGGTGCAGGCCGGAGGATTGTGGCGCAAGGTCGGGAGGGTAGATAACCGCTCGAACCTGATAGAGTCGTTTTACAAGGCAACCCTTAGCCGTTCGTTTCTCTCGGCGCGCGATGCCGCGGTGTATGCCCATGAGCAAATCAACAACTGGCGTGGCGGCTACTACGGCGGTTATATACTCAAGGGCGAAGACGGCCGTTTTGTTATCACTGAGCCAGTGTCCAGTGCGGCCAACCCATTTGCCTTCACTCTGTTTTTTCCACGCGACGGTAACGGGCCGTTGATCCCGCCGGAGCCTTATGTGTTGCATGCTCGCTACGGTTCCCATACCGCTCTGTCGATGGTGAGCCCGTCCTGGGTTGCGCGGCGCGGCTGGACGCATGAGGAGGCGCAGATCAACCTGCAAGTGTTCTCCGATGATGAAATGTACTCGATCATTCCGGCCGGTCGCGTGGCGTACCTGTCGGGAGCCAGTGATTGCCTGTTGGAGTACACCCCAAATCATTCGGCGCAGGAACAGTTGCTGCTGGCCAATATCGGCCCGCAGGCTGGCGACAACAGCCTCGGCAAGCGCCTCGACAGCGGGCAGATCCGGCCGGCCGACTGGGTCCGGCGGCTGGCCGAGGCGGGGGACTTCAAGATCATCCTGGGCAACCCGTTATGGGGCCAGCGTTCGGTGGTCTACAACGACTGGACGCCTAACTATTCCTACGCACCAAGATCGGGCCCACCTGACTACACCACCTACGGTGCCGTATTTGCCAGTGCCGATGAGGCGGCCCGTAACCTGCACGGACGCGTGCATGCGCGCAACTTCGCGCAGGCGGCCTGTTTTGCTTTCATCCTCAAGCATAGGGACAAGGAGCAGTACATCGCCAGTGAGGTAGTGGGCGTTGTCAGTGAGAGCGAACTGTTCAATCTCAACAGCCTGTTTGAACTTAAGCCCGAGGGGGGTTACCAGCTACCCGATGGTTTTATATTGCACGGGCTGTTTCGCTCGCAGCAATGGTCACGTGTCGGGCAAAATACGTCGAACGCCTGGTTGACGCTGTTTTTTGTCACGCCAACAGTATTGTTCTCTGCTCTTTATGCCGCTATTCGGAGTGGCCCGAGCAACCTGTCGGTGTACTTTTCCACCCTTGATGGCGCGCTGTTGCGGTATGAGCCCCCGCGGCTTGACGTCAAAAGTGGCGGCCCGGCAGATACATTGCTGACGCAGGCGCAGCAAGCATTGGACTCCGGCGAGAAGACACCCCAGAGCTTCCTTGGTGAGTGGGCGCTGAAGGGAATGCTGCATGTGGTACGTACCAGCCAGTTCTGGGATAAAAAAGGTCAGGTCGCCCCTAGCTGGAGCAGTTACGCAACCCTGACACCGCGGCGTTTAAGCCCCTGCTTCGCGAGTGCCGACGATGCAGCCCGCTATGCAGCTGCCAGGGTGAACAACGGATACTATCGGCGTTTTGCCGGGGTGATACTCAGGCTGGGAAATGGTCTGTTTGTCTCGACTGAACCACTGGCGCTTCCACCTCAAGGGTTGGCATTACACTGGATATACCCGGATCGGGCTGCTGATTTAGCGCTTTACCCTCAGAACAGTACGATTGTTGCGCGCTATCGGTCTTTGATAGATCAAGAGGGGCCGTTGTTGTTGTCCGTCGCCCAAAAAGCCATCTATAAAACCATGATACCGACTGCGGTATTGTCAAACCTGTTGCGTCGTGAGGCCCACCTTAACCGTGAATATGTGTTTGGCCCCAGTGGCTCGATCCTCAGTTACCACCTGTCGGGCTCTGCCGAGGAGGAGCGACTCAAGGATCGTCTCGCGCCACTTAACAAGGTCAAGGGTGATTACGGTGACAACAGTATTGAGCAGCAACTTCGCAGTGGCACGCTCTCGCCGCAGGACTTCATCACCGAGGTGGTGAAAGCCGGCAATCTGAGCGTGATAGAAGGTGATGGGGTATGGGGCCCGCCCAGAAAGTTGGCGGGGGATTTTGTGGCGAATATACCGCCAACCCATCCTGGGGATATTCGCGCTGTGTTCATGGACGCGCCCTGCAGCCCGATTTTCACCCGGGCGGTCGATGCCGTTCGTTACGCTCAACGCCTATGGAAGCCTCAAACCGAAGTGGCCTTCGGTTACGTACTCAAGTCGGCTAATAAACCGTTCTATAAGGCAACCCTGGCGCTTGTCAGAGACGACTTTGCTGATTTTAAACAGGTCTTTATCGACGGCCAATTGCCACAGGGCTATGTGTTTGATGGTTTGTATCTCTGTGCTTCGACCGTGGCCATCGCCGGTAGCAATGATGAAATGGCGCGCAGTTTTTTCCCGCCCCAGTACATCGCCAAGGCACTCAACGTTGTCACCTATGCACGTAACGGCAGTGCTCCGACGCTGTATCTGTTGTGCAGCGACGGTGCGCTGCTCACGTATGAGTTTCCCAAAACGGCGCCGTTGTACCCATGGACGAGCAAGGCACATATCGAACGCACACAATTGCTCGATGCCTCCCTTACGGTACGTGATTATGTGCGCCGCCTTGCGGGCGCGGGGAAGTTGTACATTCGGGTGACCAGTGAGGTCTGGGGTAAGAAAGAGAGGGTCACTGAGCATTGGGAGCCGAATAAAGCGCCTCATGCTTTCGCCGACGATCCGCATTTTCATTCGTTTTGCGGCCCGCTGTTTACTTACACCGATGATGCGGCCCGCTATGCACAAGGCTTGGTTGCACCGTTCAAGGGCAAGCAGTACCTGGGCGCTGTGCTGGTGCCGGGGCAAACGCCGGGGTACGTCGCGCTCGACCCAGTGGAAGATCAGGGTACGGGAAGTACCAGTACCCTGGAATTGTTGTTCTGGGCTGATCATGCCGGGTTTGATGTACCGCCTGAAAATACACTGAGTACCTACAAAATCGCCGCTGTGCAGGCGTTCTATAAAGCCATTGCGTCGACATCCAGCTTTGAAACGATAGATAAAGAACTCTTGGGTAACTTCGTTGCCAAGGACGATCTTCACGACTACGTGTCGGTCGCCAGGGCGAATGCCCCTGACGCCGAGAGTTGTTATCTGTCCTGCCGCAATGGTGCGCTGCTCAAGTACGTACCGGCGTTTACGGCATCTGAAGACCGATTGCTTGCCCCGGGTATGGCACCAGTGCCCCGTGTGTTCGTTGCGCGATTGCGAACCTTGGGCAAATTGTCAGTGCTGGTCACCGATGCCTTCTGGAGAGTTGCTGGGCCATTGGGGGAGGAGTGGAGCGAGGCAGAGCCGGAACCCGAAGAGTTCTGGTATGAACGGAATCGGGACGAACTCTGAGTTCAGCGCTTACGCATCAACCCGATAAAAAACAGCCCGCCAATCGCCGCCGTCGCCACGCCAATGGGCAAGTCTTCGGGGGCGATCAGGGTGCGGGCGGCGACATCAACCCACACCAGGAACAGGCTGCCCAGCAGCGCGCACACCGGCAATAAACGCCGGTGCTCAGCGCCCACAAGACGCCGCGCAATATGCGGCACCATCAGCCCGACAAAGCCTATGGAGCCGCTGATGGACACCAGCACACCGGTCATCAACGACGCCACCAGGAACACCTTCAAACGCACAGAACGTGCGTTCATGCCCAGGGTCACGGCGGTCTGTTCGCCGGCCATCAATGCGTTCAGTGGCCGCGCCATGCCCACCAGTATCAACAGCCCCAGCAGCACAGTCGCAGTGGGGATCGCCAACAGTTCCCAGCGCGCCAGGCCCAGGCCGCCGAGCATCCAGAACATCACCGCCGAGGCGGCGCGATGGTCGCCCATGAACAGCAGCAGGTTGGCCACCGCCATCATCACGAATGACACGGCTACGCCGCACAACAGCAGGCGATCACTCTCCAGGCGGCCGTTACGACTGGCCACGGCCAGCACCACCAGCATGCTCAGCAGCGCACCGATGAAGGCGGCGATAGGTAAGGTCAGCAAGCCGACGACTTCCCCTACGTGCAACACCACGATCACCGCGCCGAGAGTGGCGCCGGAGGTCACGCCGAGCAGGTGCGGGTCGGCCAGCGGGTTGCGCGTCACCGCCTGCAACACGGCGCCGATCAACGCCAGCCCGGCGCCGACCAGTGCGCCAAGCAACATGCGCGGCACGCGGATCAACCAGACGATATGTTCCTGGCCGGTGCTCCAGTTGACGTCACCGAGGCCGAAGGCCTTGTTGAGCAGAATCCGCCACACCACGTCCGCCGGCACCCGCGCCGAGCCAAACCCCAGCGAGATCACGCAAGAGACCAGCAACAACGCGCCAAGCGCACTCAGCAGCAGAGCATAGCGGCGGCTGATCATTCGCCGTGGAACCCTTTGGCCAGGGTTTCCACCGCCAGCACGTTGTCGATGCCTGGCGTTGCCTGCACATACGGGATCACGATAAAGCGCTGATTCTTGATGGCGTCCACCGATTGCAACGCCGGGTTATCCAACAGGAATTGTTCTTTTTGCGCGGCGGTGATTTCGCTGTAGTCGACAATCACGATCACCTGCGGGTTGCGCTCCACCACGGTTTCCCAATTGACGCGGGTCCAGCTGGCGTCGATGTCATCGAGGATATTGCGCCCGCCTGCGGCGGTGATCAGCGCTTGCGGCATGCCCAGGCGGCCGGAGGTCATGGCGCGGTCTTCGCCGCTGTCGTAGAGGAACACCCGAGGCTTGTCGGCGGGCAGGTGCTGTTGCACCTCGGCCACTTGCGCCTGCATCTGCGCGATCAAGGCCGTGGCGCGGTCCTGCACGTTGAAGATCTTGCCCAGGTTGCGCAGGTCGTTATAGGTGTCGTCCAGGGTCGCGGCCGGGCGCTTCATTACGAAGGCGCAGGACTCGGTCAGCTCGTAGACGTTGATGCCCAGTGGCTGCAAGGTTTGCGGCGTGAGATCGCCGCCCACGCGCATGCCGTAATCCCAGCCGGCGAAGAAGAAATCCACGTTGGCGTTGAGCAGGGTTTCCACCGACGGGTACTTGCTCGCCAGCTCCGGCAGGCCGACGAGAGTGTCGGCCATTTGCGGCGTCACCGACTTCCAGCCGGTGACGCCGCTGTAGCCGGCCATGTGATCCTTGAGGCCCAGGGCGAGCATCATTTGGGTCATGTTGATGTCGTGGCTGACCGCGTATTTCGGCGCTTCCTGAAAGGTCACGTCGCGGTTGCAGCTTTTGACGGTCACCGGGTAATGGGTGGCTTCGGCAAACGCTTGGGCAGTGCCGAACAACAACGCGAGAGACAACAGGGAGCGCAGGATCATGGTTGGGTTATCCAGGTGATTCGGGGGTAGCCGGCCAAAGGGTGAGCGTCGATCAAGGCTTCGACGCCGAAGACATCACGCAGCAACTCGGCGGTCAGCACTTGGTGAGGCGTGCCGCTGGCGACAATGCGCCCATGGTTGATCACGTATAAACGGTCACAGAAAGCCGCGGCCAGGTTCAGGTCATGAATGCTGGCCAGGGTGCCGATGTTCAAGCGCTTGACCAGCCGCAGCAACTCCAGCTGATAGCGCGGGTCGAGGTGGTTGGTCGGCTCGTCGAGGATCAACAATTGCGGCTGCTGCGCCAAGGCGCGGGCGAGGATCACGCGCTGTTTTTCACCGCCCGAGAGCGTGGCGAACGCGTGGTCTTCAAAGCCGTGCATACCGACCGATTCCAGCGCCTGCCGGATGAGATGCTGGTCGTGCAGTGTGTCGCCATCGAACAACCCCTTGTGGGGCGTGCGGCCCATGCCGACCACTTCGTCGACGCGCAAGCCGAAGGTGTCGGGGAACTCCTGCAGCACCACCGCGATGCGTTGTGCGCACCATTTGGCGCTTTGTTTCCACACATTCTGGTGTTCGAGCAGCACGTCACCGCGTTCGGGTTTGCTGAAGCGATAAGCGCAGCGCAACAGGCTGGTCTTGCCGCTGCCGTTAGGGCCGATCAGCCCGACAAACTCCCCCGCACCGACCTGCAGGCTGGCATCTCGCAGCTGGAAGCGATGATTGCAGTGGTCGTGGCCCGGTGGGGTCCAGCCAAGGTCGGTGAGGGTGAGTGAGGCCATCAATATTCTCAAGTTCAACACAGTAAATTGTGGGAGCTGGCTTGCCTGCGATAGCGGTGTATCAGGCAGACCGCTATCGCAGGCAAGCCAGCTCCCACACTAGTCCATGTGTTTCAGTTAGAAGGTGTAGTCCGCCGTGACGAAGAACGAGCGCGGCTCCCCGAGTATCCACTGTTGGCCGTTGTTGTACTGGCTGACGGCGTAGGTGCGGTTGAACAGGTTGTTCAGCTCAAGGCCCAGGGTGGTATTGCGCATGGCCTTCCACGATACGCTGGCGTCGGCCACGGTGTAGCTCGGCACTTCGCTGCGGTTGGCGGTGTCGGCATAACGGGCGCTGACGTAACGCACACCGGCACCGGCGCGAATGTCATCGGTCACCGCCTTGCTCAACCACAGGTTGGCGGTGCGGTTCGGCACGTCCACCGGGCGGTTGCCGTCGTGGGAAACAGCCTGGCCGTTGACCACTTCGGAAAAGTCGTCGTACTGCGCCCGCACAATGGCCGCATTGGCTTGCAGCTGCCAGGCGTTGGGCAGTTGCAGGTCCAGGCTGGCTTCCAGGCCGTTGGAGGATTGCTGGCCGACTTGCTCCTTGAGGGTGGTGCCGGGGATGCTCACCAGCAGTTTCTTTTTGACGATGTGATAGGCCGCCAGGGTCCATTCACCACGCTCGTCCCAGAACGCCTGCTTGAAGCCGATTTCGGCCTGTTTGGCAGTGGACAAACCAAACTGCTGCTGGCTCGGGCTCAGGCTGATCAGGCTGCCGACACCGTCGGTGCTGGTGGCGTACTGGCCGTAGACCGAAGTGCTCGGTGTGATCGCGTAGACCAGGCCGGCTTTCCAGTTGTTGCCGGTCAGGGTCTTGTCGGAATCTGTGTTCGCGGTTGTCAGGTCATGGCTATCGATGTGCAGGTAGTCGCGGCGTGCGCCAGTGATCAGCGAGAGTTTATCGGTCAGTTGCAGGCGGTTTTCGGCAAAAGCAGCGAGCTGTTTGGTGGTGCTGACCGACTGCGCAATAAACGGGCTGTCGCTCACAAACGGCTGTGGCACCGGATGCTGAATATCCACCGGCTGGCCGCCGCCTGGCACGTCGTTAAACGGCGCATTGCTGGCCAGGCGGAAGCGAATACGATTGTACTCAACGCCTGTCACCGTCTGGCTGTCGAGGCCGAACAGTGTGTGCTTGAAGGTGAACGTCTGGCGGTCACCGACCTGTTCCTGGTTGTGCTTGATGCCCAGGTAGTCCTGGCGCACCAAACCGCCATTCACAAAATTGTAGCTCTCGGCGTTCTGCCAGCGGCGCTGGTTTTTCAGGTACGACAGCTCGTTGGTGGCGGTGACGTTATCGTTGATCTGCCACTCGCTGGTCAGGCGCGTCCACTGGTCGTTGTAGTGCTGTTTGTCGTTGCTGACGTTGTAGTTTTTGTCGCGCAGGCCTTTGTGCAACTGGCCGTTGATCAGCGGCGTGCCGTAGTAGTTCTGCGGGCTCTGGTCGCCGTAGTCGTGGGCCAGGGTGAAGCTCAGGTTATCGGCCGGCTGCCAGCGCAGCGCGCCGCTGACGAAATCGCTGGCGGAGTCGCCTCGCGCGATAAAGCCGTTGCTGCGCAGGCGGTTGACGTTCAGGCGGTAGCTCAGTGTGTCGGTCAGCGAGCCGCCGCTGTCCAGGGCTTGCTGCTGGCGGTCATCGGAACCGTAGCCCAGGCGCAGGTGGTTTTCGATCTCGCCGCTGAACGGCTTTTTCGCAATGGTATTGATCACTGCGCCGGTCGCACCCTGGCCGTACATCACCGAGGCCGGGCCGCGCAGCACATCCACGCGCTCAACCGACCAGGTGTCCACGGGAAAGGTGGACGTGCCTGCGCCGTCGAACATACGCTGCCCGTCATACAGTTGCAGTACCGAACTCTGCCCGGTAAAACCACGGGCCTGCAACGACGTGCCGCCGTCGCCCGGCGAGCCGGTGCGGCTGATGCCGGTGGCGCGGGAGATGGCGTCCTGCACACTGGCGTCGCCGCGCTCGCGGATTTTTTCGCCGGTCTGGCTCTCGACACTGCCCGGGGTTTGCAAGGCCGTGAGGTTCAAGCGCGAACCGGCGGTGGTCGGCGTGTTCAGGTCAACGCGCTCGTCATCCACGGCGGGCGCGGTCACGGGGCTGGCGGGCAGGGTCAGCGCCTGGGCATTGTTGTGCAGGGCGAGCAGGCATACGCCGCACGCAAGGTACTTGTTCATCGGTCGATCAATCGCTTCTTGAAAGGGTGTGCTCGCCGCAGGGCGCGGCGAGCAACGATAACGCAGAAAGTGTTATAAGTTAACACTTATTGGCTGCGCGACTAAAGTCGCGCAAGGCTACAGAAGGCCTCTGCCGTGGGCATCTCGCCTGCTTCATGCAGAACCTGAGGCCGATTCACGTTGGCCGAAAAAGCGCGCCAGCACCAGGCGATCCAAGGCCCACACCACGATCAACGAAGCGCCCACCAGCGGAAAAATAATCGCCAGCGCGAGCATGATCACCATCGCGGTTTTCCACTTGGGCAGGTCATGGCGCAACGGCGGAACGCCCAACCCACCTTGTGGCCGACGCTTCCACCAGATCACCACGCCACTCACCGCACTGAGCAGAATCATCAAGCAGATCACCAGCACGATCAGTTGATTGACCCACCCGAACATCTTGCCCTCATGCAGCATCACGCCGGTTTCGGTGGCGCGTGCGACGAGGTTGTAGTGTTCCCAGCGTACATCGGCCAGCACTTTGCCGGTGTACTGGTCCACATGCAGGGTCGCGTCATTGCGTGGGTCGTTGGCGAACACCGCGACAGTAAACACGCCTTCGGCAGTGGTGGGGAACGTGATGCTGTAGCCGGGTTCGACCTTGCGCGCGTTGGCCAGGTCGACCACTTGTTGCAGGCGTACAGTCGGCGCGGCAGGGCCTGTATGCATCGCACCGTGGTTCATATGTTCGGCGTGGTCGCCGGACATCGGCATTGGCGTGTTCTCCATTGCCCACGGCACAGTCTGCTGGCTGGCCGTATTGAGGCTGCGCGCTTGCTGGTCGGACTGCGGCACGTTGTTCCACATCGCGGCGGGAAACTTATTCCACAGCTCGGCGTATTGTTTGCCCCAGAAGCCGGTCCAGGTCATGCCGCTGAGCAGCATCACCAGCAAAAATGTCGCGCCCCAGAAACCGGCGACCGCGTGCATATCGCGCCAGAACACTCGGCCACGGCTGTTCAAGCGAGGCCACAACACGCCCGCCGAAGACTTGCCGCGTGGCCACCACAGGTACACGCCGGATACCACCAGCATCACGCCCCAACCGGCGGCGAGTTCCACCAAACGGTCGCCGACGGTGCCGATCATCAGCTCGCCATGCAGTGCGCGGGCGATGGCTTGCAGGTTGTATTGGGCATCCTGTTCACCGAGGACGGTGCCGCGATACGGGTCGACGAACACCGTCACTTCGCGGTCATCGTTGTGCATCACGAATTGTGCGCTGCTGGTGGCGTCGGCGGGTGGCAGGTATTTGCTGATTTTGCCCTGGGGAAAAGCTGCCTGGGCGCGTTGCAGTTGTTCGTCGGCGCTGAGGGCGCGCTCGGCGCTTTGCACGTTGAGCAGGTTGCCGTACATCAGCGGGTCGAGCTGGGGTTTGAACAGGTAGATGATGCCGGTGAGGGCCAGCAGCACCATGAACGGGGCGACGAAGAGGCCGGCGTAGAAGTGCCAGCGCCAGGCCAGGTTGTAGAAGGAAATTTTTGGGGTGGTCATCATTAGGCTCCGCAAGGCTTTAGATATTTTTTGTCTGTCAGGCCGCTATCGCAGGCAAGCCAGCTCCCACATTTGGAATGCATTTCCCTGTGGGAGCGGGCTTGCCCGCGATGCTTTTAGAAGCTCATGTCGACTTTGGTCCAGAGCGTACGCCCCGGCTCCTTGATGGCTTGCGGGTCGTTGGCCGGGTAGCCGAAGCCTGCGTTACCGGCCAGGTTCAAATGCTCGGCATAGGCTTTGCCGAACAGGTTGTCGACGCCGGTGCTGACCTTGAAGTTTTTATTGATGCGGTACGCCGCGTTCAGCGAGAACACGCCAAAACCGCTGCTTTTGTCGAAGTCCTTGCCGACCACGTTGCCCTTGTTCTGGTCGATGCGGTTTTGCGCCGCGACCACGCGCCACAAGGCGCCGGCGCTCCAGTCGTCCTGGCTGTAGGTGAGGCCCAAACGCGCGTCCAGCGGTGGCATCTGCGGCAGCGCCTTGCCGTCGCTGGTGTTCTTGCCCCAGGCGTAGGCGAGGCTGGCGTCGGCTTTCCAGTGCTGGGTCAGTTTGTACGCTGCGCCCAGTTCACCGCCCATGATGCGCGCGTCGACATTGCGGGCCTGGGACGTGGTACCCATCATGCCGGGCTTGTAGTCGAACAGGATAAAGTCCTGCACCCGGCCGATATAGCCCGAGGCCCAGGCTTCAAGGTCGGCGGTTTTGTACTGCGCGCCGAAGTCGAGTTGGGTGGTTTTCTCCGGCTTGACGCCGTCGAAGGCATTTACCGAACCGACCGCGCCGGTGTTGGGCGAAAACAGCTCCCAGTAATCCGGGAAACGCTCCGAATGCCCGAGCCCTGCGTAGACGGTGGTGGGTGTGTCGGCCAGGTCGTGCTCATAACGCACAAAGCCCGATGGCAAGGTTTCAGCGCGAGTGTTGTCGGCGGTCGGGTTGGGGCGCGACATCATTCCCGAACCTGTGGTCTGGCGGAAATCCTTGGCCGAGGCGCGGTCCAGGCGGGCGCCGGTGATCAGCCGATCGCGGTCGGCGGCGTACCAGGTCAGCTCGCTGAACACGCCGTAGTTGTGGAAATTGGCATCCTTGACCCGTGGCAGTTCCTTGTAGGTGTCGATGCCCATGCTGCTGCGCTGGCGATGCTCGTTGGTCTGCGCATCCAGGCCGCTGATCAGTTGCACATCGGCCCAGCGCCAGGTCGCCTTGATGCGTGCACCGAGGGTGCGGCGGTCGACGTTGGAGGCCATCGGCCCGGCCATCATGCCGGTGCCCGACGGCGTACGCAGGCTGTAGTTGTCCATCACATGGTCGGCGTAGTTGTAGTAGACCTGCGCTTCGACCTTATCCAGTACCTCACCGATATTGGACTTTTCAAACCGCAGCCCCAGGCTTTCGCGCAGAAACTGCGAGCCATCCATGCCGCGCCCGGCGTAGCGCGCTTCGCCATCGCCACGGCCGGCAGTGAGCTCCAGCAGGGTGTCGGCATCGGGGGTGAAACCGACGGCCACGTCGCCATTCCACTTGTCGTAGCGCGAGGCGACGGTGTTGTTACTGCCGTCCTTGTAATCATCGGCGTGGGCCTGATTGCCGATCACCCTCACATAGCCCAAAGGCCCACCGGCAGCGGCATCGACCACCTTGTCGAAGCGCCCGTTGGAGCCGGCCAGCACACTGGCATTGACCCGTGTGCCCAGCTCGCCGAATTGCTCGGGCTCGCGCTCGAACAGGATGGTGCCGGCTGACGCGCCAGGCCCCCAGAGCACGGTTTGCGGGCCTTTGATCACGGTGAGCTTGTCGTAGGTTTCCGGCGAAATATACGAGGTGGGCGCGTCCATCCGCCCTGGGCAGGCGCCGAGCATCATGCCGCCATTGGTGAGGATATTCAGGCGTGAACCGAACATACCGCGCAGCACCGGGTCGCCATTGGTGCCACCGTTGCGCACCAGCGCGAAGCCGGGGATGGTCTTGAGGTAGTCGCCGCCATCGCTGGCGGGCACCGGTTGGCGTGGGTCTTTGGGGTTGGTGACAACGGTCAGCGGTGAGCTGGGGGCGATTGCGGTGATCACCGTGGGGCTCAACTCGTGATCTTCAGCCTGCGCGTGTGGTGCCAACAGCGCGCCACACAGAACGGCGAGAACGGGGGTACATCCCAATCGGGAGTCAGCAGAAAACCTGGACATGACAAATTCCATCAATCAATCGTAAACAACACGGCCAGCAGCCTGCGGCTGTCTGTCTAAAGTCGGCCGGTGTGAAGTGATGCTGTGAAGTGCTTACGAAGCGATAGGTGGGGCGCGGCTGCGGGCGCCAGGGAAGATGCTCTGCCGGGCGTGGCCCAGGCGGGTGGCGGGCGTCAGGGCATTCGCCGGTGGCGGGGTGCCGAGGCTGACATGGGACACGCTGCCGGGCAGGGCCGGGCAACTGAAGAGCAGGTCGCAATAACCGCACTTTGCCCAGAGGGCGTGGTGTTCGCTGGGAGCTGGCGTGTGCTCGCCATGGCTGGTCGACGGCATGTCCATGGACATTTGCATCGACATACCGGCGTGATGATCCATCGGCATCGCTTGGGAAATCAGCGGACCGATAAAAATCATCAACATGGCGAACAGGCTGATCCAACTGCCGCGCGCCAGGCTCATGGGCCTGCGGCGGTGTGGCGACAACCTGGCGCGAGGGGCGCCCATTTACGTTGGCCTATTGGGCGTGCATATGCTCGTGGCCGGCCATCGGCGGCGCTTTTTGTACCGAGACCTGAACCTGCACCGGGCCGGCTTTTTCGAAGTTCAGGGTGAGTGGGAAGTGTTGGCCGTCGCGCAGTTGGCTGCGGTCTTTCAGGTCCAGCAGCATCACGTGGTAGGCCATCGGCGCGAAGGTCAGATCACCCTTGGCCGGTACGGCAACGCTGGGCACTTGTTGCATCTTCATCAGGTCGCCTTGCATCACATGCTCATGCAACTCGGCTGTGGCCGCCACGGGCGTGTCGACGCTAAGCAAGCGATCAGCGCTTTCGCCCTGGTTATGAATCACAAAATAGGCGGCGACAGTCGGCGCATTCGGCGGCAATTCCTGGGACCAGGGATCACTGACCAGCAGGTCGCCGGCCTTGTAGTCATCGGCATTCGCAGCAACACACACCGGCAGCAACAACGCAGCCAGAAGCAGGGAAGATTTAAGCATGGCAGTTCTCCAGAACGGTTCTAAACGCAGTTCACTTGCGAAGAAATCAGACCGTTGGAGAAGCGCGGGGGTTAAGACTCGGCCATTGCTGGCGCGGGGTAGGGGCTTGCAGTGCGGGCGGCGACAGGCCCGGCACGGCATCAAAACGTGTGACATACAGCTGCGGCACATGCCCCGGTAACGCCACCAGCGGCGGTGAGCCCGAGCAACACCAGCAATGCTGCATGGCGGAATGATCTTCCTGGGGCGGCGTTGGGATGTCCAACTTGCCCAAGGCAATGGTCTTGAGGCTGGCGCCATTGGAGGAACAGAAACTGCCCCACAGCAATTGCCGCACGGGGTCTTGCGACTGTTGCATCGCGCTGGCCAGCGGCATGGCAAAGGCGTTGAACAGCACTGCAAAGCAGGCGATCCACACAATTGCAAAGCGTTGACGGGCCATGGCGGACAATCCGTAGGGTTAAGCGATCAGGTGGGTATTTAGCCTGATCGGGGGGCATAAGTAAAAAGCGGCGGTGTGGTTTGGTGTCGCAGTGGTTGCCTTCATGATAGCCGGGAACCACGGATTGCCAATTTTACCGACGGGTTGCAATCTCCAGCGTGACGCTGAACCCTGTGGGAGCTGGCTTGCCTGCGATGCGGACAACTCGGTTTTCCTGCAGTACTGAGGCGATGCTATCGCAGGCAAGCCAGCTCCCACAGTTTGGTGTGTGTTTGGCTATGGCTTGGTGTTGAGCTTGCTGATTGCACGAGCAATGCCCTGCTCATGTAGGCCGCTTCTAGTTGAGCCTGTACATAACCTAAATGTAGTGGTCGTCTACGGAAACGTCCGACAGGGATTTAAGGTTGTCCCTAGGAAGGTAGATCTCTAGTCTGCGTACACCGCTGCACACGCAGCGGTCGGGCGTCGCGGCCCGGATTGATTAAGCATTGCCTCCTTTCAGTTGACGCTTTTTTATCGTCTACTGTGCGGCGCTATGGTGGCTGTGCGCGGGATACCTTCGGGTATGCCGGTTTCCTTAATCTCCGGTCCGCGAACCTGCGCACAGCTGCCACCCTCTATCGCATCGCGGCGATCAGTGGCGGCTCCATTTAGATTAAGGAAATTCACAATGATCAAACCCACCCCAAATCCCCCCGTACGGCTATTCACCGTAGCCGACGGAATCAGCACCGAAGACCTGCTGGTCAACCTCAGCGAAACACTCGCCTCGGCTAATGCGCTGAGTTGCGACCTTGCGTTTGACCTGGATGGCCCGAAGCGAGAGGAATTGCTGGGCGTTGCGCAGTTGATTGAGCTGGCGCAATTGCTGGCTGAACGCGTGCATGAAGGCATAGGGCAGTCGACGGCAGCAGCCTGATAATGCATCCAAGTGTGGGAGTGGTGGTGTTTAGAGAGTGCTGGTTGCCTGCAGCACCGCAGCCACGTCGGTGAACTCTCGATCTACCTGCGCCAACACCGGCCGCTTCAACACCAACACCGGCACGCCACGCTCGCGTGCCACTTCCAGCTTCGGCTCGGTCGCCGCACTGCCGCTGTTCTTGCTGATCAACACATCAATTCCACGCCGTTCAAACAACGCGCGCTCGTCCTCAATCAGAAACGGCCCACGCGCGCCGATGACTTCACAGCGCTCATTGCCCGGATATACATCCAGTGCGCGCAGCGTCCAGAATTGATCGGCGGGGATTTCGTCAAGGTGCTGCAACGGCTCACGCCCCAAGGTGAACAACGGACGTTTGAAGGGTTTCAAGGCTTCGATCAGCTCAGCCCAATCCCCCACCTCGCGCCAGTCATCACCCGCCTGCGGCTGCCACGCCGGGCGCCGCAACGCCCAGCAGGGAATGCCGCACATTTTTGCCGCCGTGGCAGCGTTCTGGCTGATCTGCGCCGCGTACGGGTGGGTGGCATCGAGGATCAGGCTGATCTGCTCATCGCGCACAAATTGCGCCAAGCCTGCATGCCCACCGTAGCCGCCGACGCGCACTTGGCAGGTGAGGTCAGTGGGCACGCGCCCAACCCCAGCCAGGCTATAGATATGCTCCGGCCCCAGCGTGCGGGCGATGGCCAGCGCTTCGGTGACGCCGCCCAACAACAGGATGCGTTTCATAGCGGCTTGACCACGTCCAGCAAGGTGATCGGCAGCGCCTGGCGCCAGGTGTCGAACTCACCCAGCGGCTGGGCTTGGGCCACATGGATGCGCGTCAGCTCGCCGCCATGTTGCGCGCGCCACGCCATCAAGGTCATTTCGCTTTGCAGGGTCACCGCATTGGCGACCAAACGCCCACCAGGGCGCAGGTGCTGCCAGCAGGTGTCGAGCACACCGTCGCGGGTGACGCCGCCGCCGATAAAGATCGCGTCCGGTGCTTCCAGGCCGAGTAACGCGTCCGGCGCCTTGCCTCGAACCAGTTGCAGGCCGGGCACGCCGAGGGCATCGCGGTTATGTTCGATCAGCCCTTGGCGACCTGCGTCGGCTTCAATCGCCAGGGCGCGGCAGCTCGGGTGAGTGCGCATCCACTCGATGCCGATGGAGCCGCTGCCCGCGCCCACGTCCCAGAGCAATTCGCCCGGCATTGGCGCGAGCCGGGCGAGGGTCATGGCGCGTACATCGCGCTTGGTCAGTTGGCCGTCATGTTTGAAGGCCGAATCCGGCAGCCCGGCGAGGCGTGACAGGCGCGGGGTGTTGGCGTCGGCCAGGCAGTCGATGGCGACGAGATTCAGATCCGCAACCGAAGCGTGTTGCCAATCAGCAGCCAGCCCGTCGATGCGCTGTTCATCTACGCCGCCCAAGTGTTCAAACACGCTCAACCGGCTGAACCCGAAACCGGACTCGGCTAACAGCGCTGCAATCGCGGCAGGGCTGCGTCCGTCATTACTCAGCACCAGCAACCGCACGCCAGTGGCCAGGTGCGTATTAATCGCCGCCAATGGCCGCGCCACCAGGGATAAGGTCACCACCTCCTGCAACGGCCAGCCCAAACGCGCCGCGGCCAACGACACGGAGGACGGCGCCGGTAAAATCAGCAATTCCTCAGCGGCCACCTGTCGCGCCAGGCTGGCACCTACGCCATAGAACATCGGGTCGCCGCTGGCCAGTACGCAGACCGGCTCGCCACGACTGGCCAGCACCGGCTCCAGGGAAAACGGGCTTGGCCATAGCTGGCGCTCGCCACGAATACACACCGGCAGCAGGTCCAACTGGCGCTGGCCGCCTATAATCCGGGTGGCGCGCAACAGGGCATGCCGGGCGTTTCTGCCCAGCCCCTTGAAGCCGTCTTCACCGATGCCTACAACCGTCAGCCAGGGCGACATAAGAATTCCTTGAACGACATCCGACGGGCAGGCTTTTCATGCCGCCGGACAAAGCAGGCATAATACCGCGCCTTTACCCGTCAACCGGTAGCCCCGTGAACCCAACGCCCGTTCTGAATACCTTGCGCCCCTCGGCTTGTCCGGGGTTGCTGCGTATCGTCCAGGCGCTGGATGGCGGGATATGCCGGATCAAATTGGCCGGTGGTTCTATCACTGCCGCCCAGGCAGTTGCTGTGGCGGACGCGGCGCAGGCCTATGCGGGTGGGGTGATTGAGGCGACCAACCGCGCCAATTTGCAGATTCGCGGGATCGGTGCCGAGCAAGAGGCGTTGATCGCCGCGCTGCTGGCCGCAGGCCTTGGCCCGAACAACGCCGCTGGCGATGACGTGCGCAATCTGATGCTCAGCCCCAGCGCAGGTATCGACCCCCAGATGCTGTTCGACACTCGCCCGCTGGCCGATCAGATCCTTGCCACCTTGCAAAACCATCCACGTTTCCATGAGCTGTCGGCCAAGTTCGCCGTTCAGTTGGATGGCGGTGAAGCCCTGGCGATGCTCGAACATCACCATGACTTGTGGCTGTCGGCGTTCGAGCGCGATGGCGAAACACTATTGGCCTTCGGCCTGGCCGGTTGTCCGGGGCTGGATGCACCCTTGGGCGCTGTGCCGCTGGAGCAAGGCTATGCCTTGGTCGTGGCGGTGCTGGAAGCGTTTCTCGACCTGGCGACACCCACGCAAACCCGCATGCGTCATCTGGCTGTTGATAACTTATTGGCCCGCCTGAACCTGCCGTTACTGTCGGTGGATGGGTTAAAACGCCAGCCCAGTGGGGATTTGTTGCACTTGGGCACTTATCCACAGCGACAAAAAGATCTGTTTTACGTTGCCGCCATTGCGCCGCTGGGTCGTCTGGACTCAAGCATGCTCAAAGGCGCCGCACAGTTGGCCAGTGAGTTCGGCGACGGCACGTTGCGTTTTACGCCGTGGCAGGGCGTACTGCTGCCCAACCTTAAAAACCACGGCGCCGTGACTGAAGGCTTGGAGCAATTGGGCTTCCTTGGCTCAGTCGACCAACCCCTGGCACGCATGATCGCCTGCACCGGTTCAAGCGGCTGCGCCAAAGGCCTGGCCGACACCAAGGCCGATGCCCTGCAACTGGCCGCGCTGCAACCTGGCGCCGAGGTGCACCTGTCCGGCTGCCCACGCTCTTGCGCTGCCGCACACACCGCGCCGGTCACCTTGCTGGCGGTAAGCCCCGGCCACTACGACGTTTATTTTCGCGAGGCAGCCCACCCCGGTTTCGGCCGGCTGCACGCACGCACTCTTTCCATTGAAGCGGCGGGCGCCCTGTTACGCGGCCGCACACGGAGCAACACCGATGATTGATTACATCCGCGACGGTCAGGAGATCTATCGCAACTCCTTCGCCATTATTCGCGCGGAAGCCAAGTTGGAGCGCATCCCTGCCGACCTGGAAAAACTCGCGGTGCGGGTGATTCATGCCTGCGGCATGGTCGACGCCATCGACGGCCTGCAGTTCTCCGAAGGCGCAGGCAAGGCCGGGCGCGATGCGCTGGCCGCTGGCGCGCCGATTTTGTGTGATGCGCGCATGGTCTCCGAAGGCGTGACCCGCGCGCGCCTGCCGGCCAATAACCAGGTGATCTGCACCTTGCGCGACGACAGCGTGCCGGAGTTGGCGCGGGAGCTGGGCAACACCCGTTCAGCTGCCGCGCTGGAACTGTGGCGCCCGCACCTGGAAGGCAGCGTGGTGGTGATCGGCAACGCGCCGACGGCGCTGTTCTACCTGCTGGAAATGCTCGACGCCGGCGCGCCGAAACCAGCGTTGATTCTGGGCTTCCCGGTGGGCTTTGTTGGTGCCGCCGAATCCAAGGCGATGCTGGCGGCCGACAGCCGTGGCGTGCCGTTTGTGATCATGCAAGGCCGCCTGGGCGGCAGTGCGATGGCTGCCGCGGCGGTCAACGCCTTGGCCACGGAGGTCGAGTAATGCAGGCACGCGGACGTTTGATTGGCCTGGGCGTTGGCCCCGGTGACCCCGAACTGATCACCCTCAAGGCGCTGCGCCTGCTGCGCGAGTCGCCGGTGGTGGCGTATTTCGTGGCCAAGGGCAAGAAAGGCAATGCTTTCGGTATTATCGAAGACCACTTGGTGGCGCAGCAGACCTTGATGCCACTGGTGTACCCAGTGACCACCGAAGTGCTGCCGGCACCGATGTCTTACGAGCAGATCATCAGCGACTTTTACGACAACGCCAGCCTCGACGTGGCCGCGCACCTGGACGCTGGCCGCGATGTGGCGGTGATCTGCGAAGGCGATCCGTTCTTCTACGGCTCCTACATGTACCTGCACGACCGTTTGGCCGAGCGTTATGAAGCCCAGGTTATCCCCGGCGTCTGCTCAATGCTCGGCGGCGCTTCGGTGCTTGGCGCGCCGTTGGTGTACCGCAACCAAAGCCTGTCGGTGCTCTCCGGCGTGCTGCCCCACGACGACCTCAAGCGTCGGTTGGCGGATGCCGATGCCGCCGTGATCATGAAGCTGGGGCGTAATTTCCCCAAGGTGCGCCAGGTGCTGCAAGAACTCGGCTTGGCCGAGCGTGCGCTCTACGTGGAGCGTGCGACCATGGCTAATCAGAAAATAGTGCCGCTGGATCAAGTCGACCCGGCGTCTTCGCCGTACTTCTCGCTGATCATCGTGCCGGGTGAAAGGTGGCAAGGTTGATGCGCCCGGCGATTGTCATTCTCGGCCAAGGCAGCCTGGCGACGGCGCGCAAGATCGCGCAGGTTTACCCTGGCGCGCTGATCCACGGCTTGGCCGGGCGAGTTGAAGGGGCGGACCAGACCTACAGTGAGTTCGGCGCGACCCTGCGCCAGCTTTACCAACAAGGCACGCCACTGATTGCCCTGTGTGCTGCCGGTATCGTGATCCGCACGCTGGCGCCGCTGCTGCTGGAAAAAGGCGAAGAGCCCGCCGTGCTGGCCGTGGCTGAAGATGGCAGCGCCGTGGTGCCGTTGCTCGGCGGCCTGGGCGGTGTGAACCGGATGGCGCGCGACATTGGCGCGGCACTCGGCGTCGCCGCAGCGATCACCACCAGCGGCGAGCTGCGTTTTGGCACCTGCCTGCTCAACCCGCCAGCGGGTTATGCGTTGGCGGACCTGGAACTGGGCAAGCGGTTTGTCTCGGACCTGTTGGCCGGCGAAAGCGTGCGCATCGAAGGTGTGGCGCCGTGGCTGGATCAGGCGAATTTGCCGCAGGATCAGCACGCACGGTTGGCGATTCACGTGGGCAGTGCCGAGCGCGTGCCGGCTGCCAATGAGTTGCTGATTTATCCGAAGACGGTGTGTGTCACCTGTAAGCCAGGTGTGGATTTAGCTCTGCGCGTGCGAACGGCTTTGCATGACGCCGGTATCGCCGTGCAATCCCTGGCGTGCCTGCTGGCCAGCGACACGCAGATGGCCGAAGCCTCGTTGCAGCAAGCCGCAGTGGAATTAGGTGTGCCGTTGCGTTTTGCGCAAGTGGCGCAAGGCGCGGACATCGTTATCACAGTGGCAGAGCAACCGCTGGACCTGTCGCAGGTCGGCCGTGCCCGTGGCCGCCTTGCCGTGATCGGCCTTGGCCCTGGCGCAGCCGAGTTGATGGTGCCGGCGGTGAAGGCCGAGCTGGCGCGTTGCACCGATGTGCTGGGCTACGAAACCTATGTGCGCATGGCCGGGCCGTTCCGCGACGACCAAGTGCAACACTGCACCGACAACCGCGAAGAAATGCAGCGTGCTCGCCATGCTTTCGAATTGGCCGCTCAAGGCCGTTCGGTGGTGGTGGTGTCGTCCGGTGACCCTGGCGTATTTGCCATGGCGGCGGCGGTGCTTGAGGCGTTGCACGAATCCAGTGACCCGGCCTGGCATCAGGTCGAGCTGGACATTCTGCCGGGCGTCTCAGCCTCGCTGGCTACTGCCGCCCAGGCGGGTGCGCCATTGGGGCATGACTTCTGCGTGATGTCGTTGTCGGACAACCTCAAGCCCTGGTCGATTATCGAAAAACGCCTGGACCTTGCATCCCAGGCCGACCTGGCGCTGGCGTTCTACAACCCGATCTCGCGTTCGCGGCCTTGGCAATTGGGGCGCGCCCTGGAAATTGTCGCGTTGCACCGCACTCCCGAAACACCGGTGGTGCTGGGTCGCGACATTGGCCGCCCTGGCCAGACTTTGCGCGTCACCACGTTGGGGCAGTTGACGCCTGAGCAAGTGGATATGCGCACCATGGTGCTGATCGGCTCGTCCACCACCTGCGTATTCCCCCGCGCCGGTGGCGGCGAATGGGTGTACACGCCACGCTGGTACGGCGAGAAACCCGCTTCCTGAAATCAGCTCGCGGCAGGTAAGAAGGCTCCGAGTAACGCAGGGTGAAAACCTGTTGTTACTCGGGGCTTTTTCTTTTTTTGCCGATGAAAAAAGGAAGGTCTACCGGTATGCCTCGTTATTGCTGGTTGACGTTTTTTCGACGGGGGCGCCAAGCGATGTTTGTGGTCTGGAAAGCGCGCCAGCGGCTGGACTAGTGTGGAGACAAGCCCCATGTGGGGTGCTTGTGGAGAACTGAAAATGGAGCGACATCACAAAAGGATCATCAGTGCCAAAAGGCGCAAGTTGATTGCCGCCTACAAGCTGCCAGGGGCGCCGGGCGCCAAACGCTCGGTGTTCCTGGACGCGGAAGATGACAGCAATGCAGCCGTCGTGAACAACGGCGTGATTTCGTTTATCGAGGGCATGTCGGCGCTGAACCGTGAATACATTCGTAAAAGCTACCTGCTGGCCAGCAGTTATGTGAGTGATGTGTTGAAGGTCCAACGGGGGAGTGAGGCCTGGTATGACGAATTTATCAAGGTGATGGTCAGCCTGGGCTGGTTGCCGGTGCGCAGCGCTTTTGAGCGGGTATCAAGCTCCGGCAAAGGGCTGACGGTGCAGGTGGCGGCGCTGAATATCATCGCCGCGCTGGCGGCGGCCTCGTTGGCAGGGCCGCTGCTGGCGGCGTTGCCGAAACTGGCGGCGGATGCGCTGCTGGCCTTGAAGCAACAGCCTGCCTCGTTTGAGCTGTTCAAGCGCAATAGCACCGTGCATCAGGGCGGTGATTTCGGCCTGGCGTCCTGTGCTGAAACGGCGGGAGAGGTGATGATGGTGCTGGTGACTTACAGCACCCACGGTGTGAGCAAACAGCTGGGCCTGCCGTTTCTGGAGTGGGACAGCTCTTCGGTCGAGGCTTTCAGCGGCCAGACTTGCCTGGTGCTCAACACCTCTGTGGTCAATGAAAAAACCATCCAGCTGATGCGCGAGAGTGCCGGCGACAAGGTGCAACTGGCAATCGCGAAGTACCGGATTTAAGGCACCAGATAACCGCGCACGCCGGTAAAGATGATCTGCGCGGCCAGCGCACACACGAACAACCCCATCAACCGACTGACAATCTGCAAGCCCTGGTCACCCAGAATGCGTTCGATACGGTTGGACAAATACAGCACCACACCGACCGTGAAGCTGGCCAGGGCAATGCTGACGATGGCCATGAACTTGTCATCCCAGTGGGGCTGGCTCACGCCCATCACCAACAGTGCACCGATGGTGCCGGGGCCGACCGTGAGCGGGATGGTCAGCGGTACGATGGTCACGTCCTGCTGCACATTGTCGGTCTGCACCGCCGACTTGCCCTGGGCCATGCCCAGCGCCGAGATAAACAGCACGCTGCCGGCGCCGATGCGAAAGGCATCCACGGTGATGCCGAACACACTGAAAATCACCCGGCCGAACAGGTAGAGCAACACGCTCGACACCAGCGTGGCCAACGCGACCTTCCAGGCCAGCCGGCGCCGTTCTTTGCTGGAGTAACCACGGGTCAGGCTGATAAAGCAGGACAGCACAAAGAACGGGCTGTAGAGCACCAGCATTTTCAGGTAGACGCTGAATAACACGTGGAGCATGGGCGCGGCTCGCGATAGGAGAGGTTTGCGGAGTCTATCAGGCGCAACCGGGCAAATGTGGGAGCTGGCTTGCCTGCGATAGCGGTGGAGCAGACAAAGGGTGTGTGATTGACACACCGCCATCGCAGGCAAGCCAGCTCCCACGGAGGCTGCATTTCAAGGTCACGACGGGGCGTGTTCCGGCCGCTGCTGACGCTGCGCCACCCAAAACTCCACCAGTTCACGCAACTGCGACAATTCCACCGGCTTGGCCATGTGGCCATCCATGCCGGCCTGGCGTGCGCGTTCTTTATGTTCCGACAGGATATGCGCCGTCAGCGCCACCACCGGCGTGCGAATACGCTGGTGGCTGACTTCCCACGCGCGCAATTGCTGGGTGGCAGAGAATCCATCGAGGATCGGCATTTCGCAGTCCATCAACACCAGGTCGTAACGCTGGGCTTTCATCGCCTCCAGCGCTTCCTCGCCGTTGCTGGCGGTGTCCGGGTTGAGGTTGAGCTTGCCGAGCATGCCGCGAATCACTTTGGTGGAGATGCTGTTGTCTTCGGCCACCAGGATCTTGAAATCACTGGGCACGGTGACTGCTGCCGGCGCGCTGAGAGCAGGGCGCGGCGCAATTGTGCCCTTGCTGCGCTGGGTCAGTTCGTCGGCCAGGGTGGTCTTGAGTGTGTAGCCGGCCACTGGCTTGGCGAGGATGCGTTTGATCCCGCTGTTGCGCGCGATGATCTTGCTCGGCGCATTGCTGATGCCGGTGAGCATGATCAGCAGAATGTCGTGGTTCAGGCTCGGGTCTTCCTTGATCTTCGCCGCCAGTTGCATGCCGGTCATGCCGGGCATGTTCTGGTCCAGCAGCACTACGTCGAAGTAGTCGCGCAGGTGCGCTTTGGTGCGCAGCAGCGCCAGGGCTTCTTTGCCGGACGGCACGGCGCTGACGTTCAAGCCCCAGGCGGTGCATTGCTGCACCAGCACTTTGCGGCAGGTGTCGTTGTCATCGACCACCAACACCCGCGCGCCTTTGAGCGGCCCGTCGAGGTCGGACGTCGGGTGCTCCAGGCGTTCCGGGTCCAGTGGCAGGGTCAGCCACAGCGTGCTGCCCTGGTGGCTGCCGCTCTTGATGCCGAACTCGCCGTTCATCAACAGGATCAACTGGCGGGCGATGACCAGGCCCAGGTGGCCGCTCAGGCGCGTAGCCGAGAGGAAGTTCTTGCTGTGCAGTTCGCTGTGCAGCAGCGCGTCGCGTTCGGCGGCATCCATCGGCAGGCCGCTGTCTTGTACGGCGATGCGCAGGCGTGGCTTGGTGCTGCGTTCGTCCAGGGCGACCACGATCAGCACTTCGCCTTCATCGGTTTTTTGCAGGGCGTTTTCCAGCAGGCTCAACAGCGCCTGGCGCAGGCGCGTGGGGTCGCCACTGATCACACGGGGCACCTGCGGCTGGATAAAGCTGATCAGCTCGACGTTCTGCTGTTCGGCCTTGGCGCGGAAGATACTCAAGCAGTCATCGATCAGCGCGTTGAGGTCAAATTGCACGTCGTCCAGTTCGATCTGCCCGGATTCGAGCTTGGAGATGTCGAGGATCTCGTTGATCAGCGTCAGCAGTTCATTGCCGGCGCTGTGGATGGTCTGCACATAGTCACGCTGCTTCACCGACAGCGGCGTGCCGAGCAGCAACTCGGTCATGCCCAGCACGCCGTTCATGGGCGTGCGGATTTCGTGGCTGATCTTGGCCAGGAATTCGGCCTTGGCGGCGATCTCGGCATTGCTGGCCGCCAGGTCGCGGCTGAGGCTGAAGCGTGCTTCGACAATGGCGCGCTGGCGTTCGCCCAGGGCCAGGCTCATCAGCAGGCCGCTCAGGCAGATAAAGCTCAGCAGGGTCACGATCAAGCCTTGCGGTGCCACCAGCGTCAGGCCCAGCAGGGCGGGCAGGATGATCAGGGTGCCGATGTTGAACACCACCATCGCCACCACAAACAAGCGCGCCGGCCGGTAGCCTTTCTGCCAGTGGTAAGCCGAGATAAACAACATGCTCAAGCCTGCCAGGGCGACCAGCGCGTAGGTGATGATGTTCAGCGGCAAGGTGTTGACGAACAACAGCAGCAGGCCGCACAGCACGATCAGCAGGATGTCGGCCATCAACAGCTTGTTCAGTGGGTGCGGGCCCAAGGGCATGAAGAAGCGATAGGCAAACATCAGCCCGCACGGCGCAGTCAGCAGCAGCGCGAGGTAGGCGCCCGGGGTCTGCACCGCGTGCCAGTTTGGCAGCCACGGCCCCACCAGGTTGAGCAACAGCGCCAGGCTCAGCATCAACAGCACTTCGCAGGCCGCCAGCCACAGGCTGCTGCGCGAGCGGTGATAGGCGAAGCGTGTGAGGTTGTGCAGGATCAGCATCAGCAGGCAGCCGAACAGCAGGCCGTAGATCAGCGTCTGGGTCTGGTCGGCGGCGGCGAGCACGGCCGGTTCCAGGGTGATGTAGGGGCGCAGTTCGTGTTCCGAGACCAGGCGCAGGTACACCTCAAGGGGCTTCTGGCTCTGGGGCATCGGCAGCATGAAATCGCTGCTGGGCAGCGGGCGTTCCGCCTGGGGCTGGCGGGTACCGGTGCTTTGCTGCTCCACCAGCATGTCGCCGTCGAGCACATACAGGTTCAGGTGCGAGAGGTCCGGGGCGAATACTCGCAGTACTTGTTCGTGCTTGCCGGGTTGCAGCTTGAAGCGTACCCACAACGCACCGTCCGGCTCCGCGGCGGTAATCCGGTCGAGTTCGATGGGGCTGAATTGATTGGTGTAGCGGGCGGAGCGGATGTCGCTCAGTTGCAGGTCGGCCTGTTCATCAAGCAATACTGCCCAACCACTGCCTTGCGCGGCGGCCTGGGCCGGGAACAAGCAGAGCAGGGTCAGCAAGCTGACTGTAAAACCTATGGCGATCCTGAGCCAGCGCACGGCGAAATCCCTTCGTAGGTTGATGCACGGGTTAACTATGCGCGGGGCGACATGGGTACGGCAAGGGCCAGAGGCCCTTACCTAGCCGAACGGATAGCTACGCAAGCGTAGCTGTTCAGTTGTTCTCGCCGCGTTCACGGGCAATGGCGCGATAGCCGATGTCCGTGCGGTAGAAGCAACCTTTCCAGTCGATTTTTGCCGCCAGTTTGTACGCCTGTTGCTGCGCGGCGTCGACACTGGCACCCATTGCGGTGGCGCACAATACACGGCCACCTGCGGTTACAACTTTGCCGTCCTTGAGCGCGGTGCCTGCATGGAACACCTTGCCTTCCAGCGTAGCAGCCGCATCCAGGCCTTCAATCACATCGCCCTTGGCGTAGTCGGCAGGGTAACCACCGGCCGCCAGTACGATGCCGACACTCGGGCGCGGGTCCCACTGTGCTTCAACCTTGTCCAGGGCCTGGGCCAATGCGGCTTCCACCAGCAGCACCAGGCTTGATTGCAGACGCAGCATCACCGGTTGGGTTTCCGGGTCGCCGAAGCGGCAGTTGAACTCGATGACTTTCGGGTTGCCGGCTTTGTCGATCATCAGGCCAGCGTAGAGGAAACCGGTGTACACATTGCCTTCGTCGGCCATGCCGCGCACGGTTGGCCAGATCACCAGGTCCATCACGCGTTTGTGCACGTCGGCGGTGACGACCGGGGCAGGGGAGTAGGCACCCATGCCACCGGTGTTCGGGCCGCTGTCGCCATCGCCAACACGTTTGTGGTCCTGGCTGGTGGCCATCGGCAACACATTTTTGCCATCGACCATCACGATGAAGCTGGCTTCTTCGCCGTCGAGGAACTCCTCGATCACCACACGCGAGCCTGCATCACCAAACGCGTTACCGGCGAGCATGTCGCGTACGGCGTCTTCGGCTTCCTGCAAGGTCATGGCGACGATCACGCCTTTACCGGCGGCCAGGCCATCGGCCTTGATCACGATCGGTGCGCCTTTTTCACGCAGGTAAGCCAGGGCCGGCTCAATCTCGGTGAAGTTCTGGTAGTCCGCCGTCGGGATCTTGTGGCGAGCCAGGAAATCCTTGGTAAAGGCTTTGGAGCCTTCCAGTTGGGCGGCACCGGCGGTTGGGCCGAAGCAGTCCAGGCCACGGCTGCGGAACAGGTCCACAACGCCGGCAACCAGCGGTACTTCCGGGCCGACGATGGTCAGGGAAACATTTTTTTCGGCAAAATCAGCAAGCTGCTCAAGGGCCAGCACGTCGATAGCGACGTTTTCGCACTTGGCTTCAATGGCGGTGCCGGCGTTGCCGGGGGCGACGAAAACCTTCTGAACGCGTGGGTCCTGGGCAACTTTCCAGGCCAGGGCGTGTTCGCGGCCACCGCTGCCAATGATCAAAACATTCATTTCAAAACCCTCGTTAGGATGATCGTTCCCACGCTCTGCGTGGGAATGCCTCTACGGACGCTCTGCGTCCGAGGGACGCGGAGCGTCCCTGGCTGCGTTCCCACGCGGAGCGTGGGAACGATCAATCAGTGGCGGAAGTGGCGCATGCCGGTGAAGACCATCGCGATGCCCGCTTCATCAGCGGCCGCGATCACTTCAGCATCACGCATCGAGCCACCCGGTTGGATCACGGCGGTAACACCGGCTTTCGCGGCGTTGTCCAGGCCATCACGGAACGGGAAGAACGCGTCGGAAGCCATCACCGAACCCGCTACCTGCAAGCCTGCGTGTTCTGCCTTGATCGCGGCGATACGCGCCGAGTTCACGCGGCTCATCTGGCCGGCGCCGACACCGATGGTCTGGCGGTTCTTGGCGTAGACAATCGCGTTGGACTTAACGTACTTGGCGACTTTCCAGGCGAAGATCAGGTCGTTGATCTCTTGCTCGGTCGGGGCGCGCTTGGTCACGACCTTCAAGTCTTGGCTGCCGATCATGCCGATGTCGCGGCTCTGTACCAGCAAGCCGCCATTGACGCGCTTGTAGTCCCAGGCAGCGGCGCGGTCTGCTGACCACTCGCCGCAGGCCAGCAGGCGCACGTTGGCTTTGGCGGCGACGATGGCGCGAGCTTCTTCACTGACGGATGGGGCAATGATCACTTCAACGAACTGGCGCTCGACGATCGCCTTGGCGGTCTCGGCGTCCAGCTCACGGTTGAAGGCAATGATGCCGCCAAACGCGGATTCAGTGTCAGTGGCATACGCCAGTTCGTAGGCCTGGCGAATGCCGCCTTCAGCGTCCGGGCTCACAGCCACGCCGCACGGGTTGGCGTGCTTGACGATCACGCAGGCTGGCTTGACGAAGCTCTTCACACATTCCAGCGCGGCGTCGGTGTCGGCCACGTTGTTGTAGGACAGCTCCTTGCCCTGCAGCTGGGTCGCGGTGGCGATGCCGACTTCGGCAGGCTTGGCTTCCACGTAGAACGCCGCGCTCTGGTGCGGGTTCTCGCCGTAGCGCATTTCCTGGGCCTTGATGAACTGGCTGTTGAAGGTGCGCGGGAACTGGCTGCGGCCTTCTGTGCTCAGGGTTTCAGCGGCCTGGTTCACGGTGCCCATGTAGTTGGCGATCATGCCGTCGTAGGCGGCGGTGTGTTCGAACGCCTTGAGCATCAGGTCGAAACGCTGGGCGTAGGTCAGGCCGCCGGCTTTCAGGCTTTCCAATACTTGCGCGTAGTCGCTGGCGTTAACCACGATGGCCACGTCTTTGTGGTTCTTGGCAGCGGAGCGAACCATGGTCGGGCCGCCGATATCGATGTTCTCGATGGCGGTCGGCAGGTCGCAGCCTGGCTTGTTGATGGTGGCTTCGAACGGGTAAAGGTTAACGGCTACCAGGTCGATCGGCTTGATGCCGTGTTCGCTCATGATGGCGTCATCGATACCGCGACGACCGAGGATCCCGCCGTGGATTTTCGGGTGCAGGGTCTTGACCCGACCGTCCATCATTTCTGCGAAACCGGTGTAGTCCGCGACTTCTACTGCGGCCACGCCGTTGTCCTGCAGCAGTTTGAAGGTCCCGCCTGTGGAGAGGATTTCCACGCCAAGGGCTTCCAGCTCCCGGGCAAATTCGAGGATCCCGGTCTTGTCGGAGACACTGATCAAGGCGCGGCGGATCGGCAGGCGGGTGGTCTGGTCGGTCATTTCAATTTCCATCAAAAGCAAAGGAGTCAGCAAAAAAGGCGACCGTTTTTACGCGGGCGCCTTTCTGGTTTGATTGAATGCTTACAGCAAATCGTATTGTTTGAGCTTTTTGCGCAAGGTGCCACGGTTGAGGCCCAGCAGCTCACTGGCTTTGGTCTGGTTGCCCTTGACGTAGTTCATCACGCTTTCGAGCAACGGCGCCTCGACTTCGGAGAGCACCAGGTTGTACACGTCCGTGACGGAAGCGCCCTCAAGGTGGGCGAAATAATTGTGCAGCGCCTTCTCGACACTCCCACGAAGGGTCTGACCTTCTTCGCTCGGCGTGTTCAGGTGCTGTTTCAAATTGACGTTGTCGCTCACGGGTGCTGTTCCACTCACTAAAGTCTCGGTCATCATCGTCATGCGGCCACCCCCTCTCCATCCCCTGTTCCCAGGCTCTTGTCACGTTCGGCGAAGAACTCACGAACGGTGGCGATCTGTGCCTGCGTTTCATCCAAACGATTGAACTGAGCGCGGAATTCCTTGGCGCCCGGCAAGGTGGCGAGATACCAGCCGACATGCTTGCGAGCAATGCGTACTCCCATCACGTCTCCATAGAAGGCGTGCAGGGCGGCCAGATGCTCTAGCAGAATACGTTCCACCTCGATCAACTCCGGTGCCGGCAAGACTTCGCCGGTACGCAGAAAGTGTTCGATCTCACGAAAAATCCATGGCCGCCCCTGGGCGGCCCGGCCAATCAACAAGCCATCGGCGCCGGTTGCGTGCAGCACGCGCCGGGCTTTCTCGGCTGAGTCGATATCGCCATTGGCAAAGACCGGCATCGACACCGCCTGCTTGATCGCGGCAATGGTGTCGTACTCGGCTTCACCGGTGTAAAGGTCGGCGCGGGTGCGGCCATGCACCGCCAGCGCTCTAATCCCGGCCTGTTCAGCGATCTTCGCCACTGTCAGGCCATTTTTGTTGTCCCGGTCCCAGCCGGTACGAATTTTCAGGGTGACCGGCACATCCACTGCGGCGACAACGGCCTGCAGGATCTCGGCTACCAACTGCTCATCTTTCAACAATGCGGAACCGGCGGCCTTGTTGCAGACCTTCTTGGCCGGGCAGCCCATGTTGATGTCGATGATCTGTGCGCCCAACTCCACGTTGGCTCGGGCCGCATCTGCCAGCATTTGCGCATCACCCCCGGCGATCTGCACCGAGCGGGGCTCGGGATCACCTTCGTGGATCATGCGCATCCGCGATTTGCGGGTGTTCCACAAGCTCATGTCGCTGGTGACCATTTCAGAGACTACTAGACCCGCGCCCAAACGCTTGCACAGCTGACGAAAGGGCTGGTCGGTGACGCCCGCCATCGGGGCGAGGATCAAGCCGTTTTGCAATGTGTATGGGCCGATGCGTACCGCCGACATAGGACTTCCCTGTTGTGGGGCCGGATCATTAGAGTTCGAAAAAGGGTTGGCATGATACCCGCTCTCGATGACTGGATAAAGGCTGAATTGGATAAAATCTGAACAGTTATTTCTTTATCGCTGCCGGTTTGGTTGCGCAGCGCAAAGTCAATAATTTGCCGTCAAACCTCAGAACCTGCGCCGGTTCACTCGGGCGAGTGAAAACTCAGGCTGTAATTCACCGCTTTATTGCCTGGGTCAAGGATATCCAGGGAGATGTGGATCGGTGTCTGCGATGGCATTTCGCTGACGCCGGCCAATTCGCCGCTCAGGTATTCGCCGGGTTTGAAGCGACGACTGGCGATCAGATTGCCGTTCATGTCGGCGAAACGCAGTTCCAGCAACGGAAAGGGCTGGGAAAACGTCGCCCGGTTATAGATGATCGCATCCACCACCAGCGCCCCGGCAAACTCCGGGTTGCTGCGCACCACCAGGTTGCTGCTCTTGATATGGGCGATATCGACCCGCGACGGCACCGTGCAACCCAGTGACGGGCATAGCTGCTGAAACCATGGGCGGTAGGCATCCTGGCGGGCCAGGTCGTCGAATTGATACGCGATGTACTGGCCTGCAAGGCCTGCGGCGGCGATCAGCACCAGCAGCATCCAGATCAGGCGGCGGCCCCAGCCGGACGGGCGCTTTTGGGCGTAAAGGTGCAGCGGGTCGTCTTCCAGGTCCTGGAGTACGTCATCGTGAACACTTGGCTCGGGGCGCGTGCGCTTGCGACGCGGTTGCGGGCGATCTTCGGGGGCCGGTTCGTCCAGGGCCTGGGTCAAGGGCGTGAACGGCGGGTCGATATCGTCATCTTCAACGTGGGGCGCCGAGCGCAGTGGCGGTTCACCGTCGATGTCGTCAAGGCGAAACGACATGGAGGGTTCGGTGCGCTGGCGTGTCGCAGTGGCCGGCTCTGGCTCTGGCTCGTCCTCGGGCGCTGGGGTGCGCTCCTCGGGCGGTTCACTGAACAGGCTGGCGGCCCACTGTTCTTCTTCGGCCTTGGCAGTGCCGCGCGTAGCGCTCAGGGCATCTTCAGGCTGGCGACGGTCAGCGGGTGCCTGACGACGCTCCAGCTTGGCCAGTTCTTCGTCCAGGTCCAGGTTGTCCAGGTCCAGTTCTTCGGCGTTCCACTGCTTCTGGCTGATGGCCCGTGGGGCCTCGGCGGTCGGCTCAGTGGCCTTCTCGGCAACGGCCGGCTGCTCAGGCGCAGGCACCTGGCCGCGCTGCTCCAGCAACTGGCGAGCGGCGTTGAACACTTGCAGGCACGAGCCGCAGCGCACCACGCCGCGGGCCACACTCAGTTGTGCGTGGCTGACGCGAAAACGGGCTTGGCAGTGTGGGCACTGGGTGACGAAACTGTCGGTCATGCGGCCATCCGATTCAGGCAAGCGCTCATTCTAGCGCCGACGACCACTGATGCGTACCCAGCCATCACGGTTGGCGATCGGGTCCAGTTCGAAATCCTTGGCGTAGGCAGCGGCCACGTCTTCGCCTTGCTCGGCGAGGATGCCCGACAGCGCCAGGCGCCCGCCCGGCTTGACCAGGCTCGACAGCTGCGGCGCCAACGACACCAGCGGGCCGGCGAGGATATTGGCCACCAGCACATCGGCCTGCACCTGGGGCAAATCTTCCGGCAGGTAGAGTGGGAATTTGCCTTCAGCAATGTTATTGCGCCCGGCGTTATCACGGGAAGCTTCCAGGGCTTGCACGTCGATATCGGTGCCGACCGCTTCCTTGGCGCCCAGCAGCAGCGCGGCAATCGCCAGGATCCCTGAGCCGCAGCCGAAATCCAGCACGTTGCAGTCGCTCAGGTCCTGGCCGTCCAGCCATTCCAGGCACAGCGCGGTGGTAGGGTGGGTGCCGGTGCCGAACGCCAGGCCCGGGTCCAGCAGCAAGTTGACGGCATTCGGCTCAGGCGCGGCGTGCCAGCTTGGCACGATCCACAGGCGCTGGCCGAAACGCATCGGCTGGAAGTTGTCCATCCAGCTGCGTTCCCAATCCTGGTCTTCGATCACTTCGCTGTGGTGCTCGGGCAGCGGGCTGCCGGTGAGCAGTTCCATGTGGGCCAGCACGGCGGCGGCATCGGTGCCGTCTTCGAACAGGGCCAGCAGATGGGTGTGGGACCACAGCGGCGTGGTATTGAGTTCCGGTTCGAAGATCGGCTGGTCTTCGGCGTCCATGAAGGTCACCGACACGGCGCCGACTTCGAGGAAAGCGTCTTCGTAGGTTTCGGCTTGTTCTGGGCTGATGGCGAGACGGACTTGCAGCCAAGGCATGGCGGGCACCTTTGAAAAAATGAGTGTGCGACGGCTGGGTCGCGAAAGCGCGCAAGTTTACGCGAGCGGCGAGTTTGTGGCGAGCTGGCTTGTGTGGGAGCCAGCTCCCACACAAGCCAGCTCCCACACAAGCCCGCACACATGGGGGCGGCGGTGTTCTTGCGGGCCCACAAACAACAAAGCCGCCCGAAGGCGGCTTTGTTGGGTGGAGCACTTACTGGTTGGCCAGCTTGTGTTCCAGGTAGTGAATGTTCACACCACCTTCGCAGAAGCCTTCATCGCGTACCAGATCCCGATGCAGCGGGATGTTGGTCTTGATGCCGTCTACCACGATTTCGTCCAGGGCATTGCGCATACGGGCCATGGCCTCGTCGCGGGTGGCGCCCCAGGTGATCAGCTTGCCGATCAGCGAGTCGTAGTTGGACGGAACCTTGTAGCCGCTGTACAGGTGCGAATCCACACGCACGCCGTTGCCGCCCGGCGCGTGGAAATGCTTGACCAGGCCAGGGCTTGGGATAAAGGTTTTCGGGTCTTCGGCGTTGATCCGGCACTCCAGGGAGTGGCCGTGGATCTTGACGTCGTCCTGGGTGAAGGACAGCACGTTGCCGGCGGCGATGCTCAGCATCTCCTTGACGATGTCGATACCGGTGACCATCTCCGAAACCGGATGCTCTACCTGCACACGAGTGTTCATCTCGATGAAGTAGAAGCGGCCGTTCTCGTAGAGGAACTCAAAGGTACCGGCGCCACGGTAGTTGATGTCGATGCACGCCTTGACGCAACGAGCCAGTACTTCCTGGCGCGCGGTTTCGTCCAGGCCCGGTGCCGGAGCTTCTTCCAACACCTTCTGGTGACGACGTTGCAGCGAGCAATCGCGGTCGCCCAGGTGGATGGCGTGGCCCTGGCCGTCGGACAGTACCTGCACTTCCACGTGACGTGGGTTGGTCAGGTACTTCTCCAGGTAGACCATCGGGTTGCCGAACCAGGCAGCCGCTTCGGAGCGGGTCTGCTTGGCAGCTTCGATCAGGTCTTCTTCTTTGTGCACCACACGCATGCCGCGACCACCACCGCCACCGGCGGCCTTGATGATCACCGGGTAACCGACTTCGCGACCAATGCGCAGGGCGGTTGCCTCGTCTTCCGGCAGTGGGCCGTCGGAACCTGGAACGGTTGGCACGCCGGCTGCGATCATGGCGTCCTTGGCCGAAACCTTGTCGCCCATCAGGCGGATGGTTTCGGCTTTAGGGCCGATGAAGGCGAAGCCGGATTTTTCCACCTGTTCGGCGAAATCGGCGTTTTCCGCGAGGAAGCCGTAGCCTGGGTGGATGCCATCAGCGCCGGTCACTTCAGCGGCCGCGATGATGTTCGAGACTTTCAGGTACGAGTTCGTGGCCAGTGGCGGGCCGATGCAAATGCTTTCGTCCGCCAGTTTCACGTGCATCAATTCGGTATCGGCCGTCGAGTAAACAGCGACGGTCTTGATGCCCTCTTCCTTACAGGCGCGCAGGATACGCAGCGCGATCTCGCCGCGGTTGGCGATCAGGACTTTTTGCAGTTTCTTCGCAGGTTTCAACATCGAAGGCGCTCCGCGGTTCAAACGATGGTGAACAGCGGCTGGTCGTACTCAACCGGCTGACCGTTTTCTACCAGGATGGATTCGATGACGCCGGCTTTTTCAGCGGTGATGTGGTTCATCATTTTCATCGCTTCAACGATGCAGATGGTGTCGCCCACTTTCACGGTTGCGCCGACTTCAACGAAGGCTGGCGAGGTCGGTGCCGGGGTGCGGTAGAAAGTACCGACCATTGGCGACTTGACCACGAAGCCGTTCAGCGCAGGCGCGGCTGGGGCGGCAGGTGCAGCGGCAGCAGCCGGGGCGGCGGCAGGTGCGGCAGCCGGAGCAGGTGCTTGCATCTGTGGCGCGTAGAACTGTTGAGCCGGGGTCTTGCTGTGGCGGCTGATCCGTACGGACTCTTCGCCTTCCTTGATTTCCAGCTCGTCGATACCGGATTCTTCCAGCAGTTCGATCAGTTTCTTAACTTTACGGATATCCATGAATCATCAACTCCCAAGGGTCGGTCAGGGGCGCTTGGCCGGTTGTTCAAGTTGTTCCAGGGCGGCCTCCAGGGCCAGTCGGTAACCGCTGGCGCCAAGGCCGCAGATCACACCTACTGCTACGTCGGAGAAGTAGGAGTGATGGCGGAAAGCTTCGCGTTTGTGCACGTTCGACAAATGCACTTCGATAAATGGGATGCTCACCGCCAGCAGCGCGTCACGTAATGCAACACTTGTATGCGTAAAAGCGGCGGGATTGATCAGGATAAAGTCCACGCCTTCGCCACGCGCGGCATGGATGCGATCAATCAATTCGTACTCGGCATTGCTTTGCAGGTACAGCAAATGGTGGCCGGCTTCACGCGCCCGGCGTTCCAGATCAAGGTTGATCTGTTCCAGGGTCACCGCCCCGTAGACACCCGGTTCACGGGTACCGAGCAGGTTCAGGTTGGGTCCGTGAAGAACCAGTAAGGTCGCCATCGGCTGTTCCTTGTTATTGATGTGGGTGCGTCAGAACCCGGCGACTATGCCGCAAAGCCTTTGTGACTGTCCAGTTCTATGCAGTAGGCGGCACGATTAGCGATGATTGCGCAAAATTTGTGACTGTGAGGCTGGATTTGGTCAGTGATTGATCGTTCCCACGCTCCGCGTGGGAATGCCGCCCCGGACGCTCCGCGTCCCGCTCTAAAGTCGTGACGCAGAGCGTCACAGGATGCATGACCACGCAGAGCGTGGGCACGATCTCGATCGCATTAAACGCGAAACGCCTGCACGGCAGTGTTCAGTTGCCCACCCAGTTCCAACAGATGCTCACCCTGGCTGCGGCCTTGGCCGATTCGCAGCAGATTATCCTCGCCCAGCTGGTGAATCCGCTCGCTGTTGTCACGAATCTCACTGACGGCGCCACTCTGCTGCGCGGTCACATCGGCGATGCGCACGGCAGTGTCGGAAATGGTCTGGATCGCCCCGACGATTTCATCCAGCGCGCCGTCGGCCGCCTGGGCCTGCTGGGCGGTGGCTTCGGCGTGTTCGACCTGCGCGCGCATGCCCTGCACCGACTGATGGGCGGCGCTTTGCAGGCCGGTGATCAAACCCTGGATTTCAGCGGTGGCGCCCGCCGTGCGCTGGGCCAGGGTGCGCACTTCGTCAGCCACCACGGCAAACCCACGCCCGGCTTCCCCGGCGCGCGCAGCCTCGATGGCGGCGTTGAGGGCCAGCAGGTTGGTCTGGTCGGCAATCGAGCGAATCACGGTGAGCACGCCGCCGATGGTGGCGGATTCTTCCGCGAGTTTTTCGATCATCTGCGCATTTTGCTGCACTTCACCCACCAGTGCGTGCAAGCCGGTGAGGCTCAGGCCGATCACCCGTTGGCCCTGTTCCACGGCCAGGCCTGCACTGCGGCTGGCACCGGCGGCCTGGCTGGCATCGCCGGCCACTTGCTGAATGGTGGCTTCCAGCTCGCCCAGGGAATCGCGGATCTGCGCGGTATCGCCGGCCTGACGCTCGGCCCCGTCGTGCAGGCCACTGCTCAGCTCGGCCAGGGCGCGGCTGCTGCCGGCGACTTGTTCGGCATTTGCGCGAATGGTGCCCACCAGGTCCACCAGGTAAGCGCGCAAGCGGTTCAGCGAGGCTTCAATATCGTGCAGTTCGCGGTTGGTCTTGCCCAGCGCAATCGGCTGGCTGAAATCACCTTCGGCCCAGGTCGACAGGGCGGGCGCGAGGTTGGTCAGCACCCGCGCCAGGCGCCGTTGCAGGGTGTCGATCAGCAAGGCAATCAGCAGGATCAGGCCGATCATCACGCCTTGTAACAGGCGAACTTCGCCCTGGATCCTGGCGTGTTGGGCGCGTACCACCGGCTCCAGGCCGGAGATGGCCTGTTGCACGGCGGCGATTTTTAAATGAGTGGCGGCGGCCAGTGCGGTGCGCTGCTGGATTTGCTCGCGGGTACGCTTGAGTTCGGCGGGGTAGCGGGTCAACAGGCTGTTGAGTTCGCGCTTGAGGTCGACGCCGGTGTCCTGAACTTCGGCTTTCTCGCTGTTTTCCAGGCCCATCATGGCGGAAAAATCATCGGCGCTGGATTCACTGCTGGCCTTGACACCAAGCAATGGCAACCCCGCCAATACGTCGGCCTGAGTGCGGATACTGGCGACTTCGCGCTCCACGTCATCGGCCAACTCCGCGCGCCCGCTGCTGACCAGTTTGTCGCGGGCCAGGGACAGTTTACCCAAGTGCTGGGACGCGGCCAGCAAGGGCGGCAGGTAGCGAGCGGCGTCTGGAGAGTTGACGCCCGTGGCGTATTGGCTCAGTTGCTCAAGGTTCGCGCCCAGCTCACGTTCGGCTTGCAGCAACAGGGCTTGCGGGTCGCCCGCCAGTTTGCCGGCGGCGAGCAGGTCGGTTTTGCTGAAGGTGTCCAGATCCACCAGGCTGGGGCGCAGGTTTTGCCCAAGTTCTGCCGGCAATTCGTCAAGATGCTGCAACAGGTTTTCCAGGCTTTGACTGGCGCTGCTCAAACGCAGGGCATCGCCGCTGGAGAGGTAATCATCAATGTTGCGTGCGGCCTGGTTCTGAAAGGTCTGCGACAGGCCCAGGTAGCGTTCCATCAGCAGATAAGGCCGTTCCAGCGCACGTTGCGACCACCATAGCGTCGCTCCAAGGGCCAGGCACACGGCCACCAGCAGAAGGGTATTGAGATTGGTCAGCAGCTTCAGGCGCATGCGTGGTTTCAACCGACAGCAAAAGATAAGTGCCTGAAGTTATTGCGTTTCCATTACAAAGTTATGACGGATTCGGTGGATTCCGGTGAAAAGGTGGCACTTTGCTTTGATGTACGAGCGGCTTGCACGCGGTTGCGTCCTGCGTCCTTGGCGCGGTACAGCGCCTCGTCGGCCTGGGCAGCCATCATCAGGCTGTCGGAGCCGTCGCACAGCTCTACCAGCCCGGCGCTGAAGGTGCACCATAAATCCTGCGGCTGGGCCGGGTAGTGAATTTCGGCAAAGCGCCCACGGATTTCGTCCAGTACCTTGCAGGCCGACTCCAGGTCGGTGTCGGGCATCACGATGGCGAACTCTTCGCCGCCGTAGCGCCCGATGTAGTCGGTCTTGCGCAGGCGTTGCTTGAGAAACAGCGCCAGGCTCTTGATCACGCGGTCGCCCATGGGGTGGCCGTGGCTGTCGTTGACGCGCTTGAAGTGGTCGATGTCGAGCATCGCAAAGCTCAGTGGCTTGTTCTCGCGGCGGGCGCGGAAGCTGCAGTCTTCGAGCAATTGCAGGATATGGGTGTGGTTGTACAACCCGGTCAGGCTGTCGCGCACCATTCGCGCCTTGAGGTTACGGGCACGGGCGGCTCGGTTGCGCACGGTGGTGATCAGGTGGCGCGGCTTGATCGGCTTGGTGAGGAAGTCGTCGCCGCCTTCGCTCATGGCGTCCAGTTGTTTATCCAGGTCGTCTTCGGCCGACAGGTAGATGATCGGTACACTGACGTACCGGTCGTTGTGGCGAATCACCTTGGCCAGTTCGGTGCCGGTACAGGCAGGCATATACATGTCGAGGATGATCAGGTCCGGCTGGAAATCCGCCAGTTCGGCCATGGCCTGGATCGGTTCGATCAAGGTGCGCGTGACGATGCCGGCGCTGTTGAGCAGGCGCTCGGTGTGCAGCGCTTGTGCCCGCGAGTCATCGATGATCAGCACTTTATAAGGTTCGTATTGCGCTACGCAGGTCAGCACTTCAATCTTTTCCAGCAGGCTCGACGCTTCCAGGGTGCCGGTGAGGAACTCCTGGCCACCGGCGCGCACGGCGGCCAGGCGCGTTGGCGTGTCGGTTTCGTGCAAGCTGAAAAACAGCAGCGGCAGCTTTTGCTCGAGGCCTTCCTGGGCTTCGGCGGCCAGCTTGAGGCCCAGACCCGCCCCGCAGAAGTCCACATCCATCACAATCGCCGACGGCAGGCGCTCGGCGAGGGAGGCACGAAACGCCGGCACACTGTCCAGGGACTGGGCGCTCATGCCAAAGAATTCCAACTGCTTGGCCAGGCGTTCGGCGCGGTCGTGATCGGCCAGCATCACGTAGATGGGCTTGCGCATCGGCGGCAGTAAGGTTTGTTCCAGCTGATCACCCTGGCGCAGACCGGTGCGGGACAGGCGTTGCATCAGGCGGTTGAGTTCGGTGATGACCTGGCTGCTCAGCCGGCCGCGATTTTCGTCCACCACCTTGAGCGATTCGCCGATGTGCCGTGCCAGCTGGCCGTGTTCCGGCTGTTCGAAACGCTCGGCAAAGCGCAGCAGGCGCAGGTTGGCTTCGCTGAGTTCGGACAAATCGGTGTTCGACCATTCGCTGCGTTGCAGGCGTTGCCAGATCTCAAGAATTTGACGTGCCTGATGAATTACCCGCTGGGCAAAATGGTGCTTGAGACGCTCACGGCTGGGGTCTTCTGGCTCGGTCATATCCTGACTACTAGTGAGGGTGCATGCTGAGGTCGACTGATGGCTCTATGCTAGCACCTCTTTTCTGTTGCATGAGTGTCATACGTCAATTAAGTGCAAGTCTTGGGGATTCAGTTACCGACCCAATGGTCACGCTGCGTAAAAAGCGTGCATCCTTTATAGTCGAACGTCTCCCACCTGCCACTTTCGGTTAAAAGCCCCGCGCCGATGGGCACGATGGGGTAGGGTTGTGGTCGGAGTGTTTGACCGCACCCGGACAATTGACGTGCATGAACTCAAGTGATTGAAAGGATATCGCCATGCTGGACTGGAAAAACCGTGCAGGCAGTGCCAAAGGCCCCGCCCCTGAGCCAAAGTCGACCCAACGCGGCTACTTTCGCAACCTGCTGATGAGCAAAGCGCTGCTCAGCGTGCTGGCCTTGTACCTGTTGGTCACCGGCGGCCTGGGTTGGTACTGGAGCGAAGAGCCGGCGCTGTTCCCGGTCCAGCAAAACGCCCAGCTTGCCGCCGAGAAGGAAGGCAAGCAGATGGTGATTGGCTACACCACCGTCGAAACCCTCAAGACCGTGGTCGGCACCTTGCTGAACAAGCCTGGTGGCTACATTTCCAACGACCGTTTCCCGCCAGGCCTGTGGATGGATAACATGCCGAGCTGGGAATATGGCGTGCTGGTGCAGGTGCGTGACCTGACCCGCGCCTTGCGTAAAGACTTCGCCCGTTCACAGTCGCAGTCGGCTGAAGACGCGGATTTGGCCAAGGCTGAACCGCGCTTTAACTTCGACAACAAGAGCTGGGTGCTGCCGTCCAGCGAGTCGGAATACCAGGAAGGCATCAACTCCCTGAGCCGCTACGAGGCACGACTGTCCGACCCGAACCAGAAGGGCGCGCTGTTCTATGCCCGCGCCGACAACCTGAACAACTGGCTGGGTGATGTCGCCACGCGCCTGGGTTCGTTGTCGCAACGCCTGTCGGCCAGTGTGGGTCGGGTGAAGCTCAACACCGCACTGAAAACCGAAGCCCTGGCGCCGGGTGAAGTGCCGCAGGTCGATGAAGAAGTGGTGGAAACCCCATGGATGCAGATCGACAACGTGTTCTACGAAGCCCGTGGCCAGGCGTGGGCCTTGTCTCACCTGTTGCGCGCGATTGAAGTCGACTTCGCCGACGTGCTGGCCAAGAAAAACGCCACCGTCAGCGTGCGTCAGATCATTCGCGAGCTGGAAGCCTCGCAGGAGCCGGTGTGGAGCCCTATGATTCTTAACGGCAGTGGCTTTGGCATCCTCGCCAACCACTCGTTGGTCATGGCCAACTATATTTCCCGGGCAAACGCTGCAGTTATAGATTTGCGTCAGCTCCTCAACCAGGGGTAATGATGGACGCTTCTCAAAAGGAGGTCGCACACCGTGAGGCCTCTGATGCTGAACTGATCTGCTGGGTGGACGAGCAGGACAACCTGCTCGGCGACCTTGTCAGGTCCGACCTGCGCCAGCGCGGCCTGATCGGCCGTTGCACCTTTATCTTCCTGTTCAACTCCGCCGGTGAACTGTGTGTGCACCGACGCACCCTGAGCAAAGCCCTGTATCCCGGCTTTTGGGACACGGCGGCAGGTGGCATGGTGGCGGCGGGCGAGACCTACGCGGTTTCGGCTGCCCGTGAGCTGGAAGAAGAACTCGGCGTGGGCGGTGTGGAACTGGTCGAGCACGACCACTTCTACTTTGAGGAGGAGGGCAGCCGGCTCTGGTGCAAATCTTACTCGGCAGTCTGGGATGGCCCATTGCGCTTGCAGCCCGAGGAGGTCATGGAAGCGCGGTTTCTGCCCCTTGAAACGGTCCTGCAGGAAGCTCAACAAAAGCCTTACTGCCCGGATGCTCAAGAGGGCTTGCGGCGCTATCTGGCCTCACGTCGCTAAAGTTGCATAAATTGGCGCTATTTGGCTCTTAGCAAGCCGGCTTTTTGCCGTTACACTGCGCGCCTTTTCACCCGAACCGCCTTGGCGTTTCGGTAGCGCTGCCCCTGCCTGAGTGGGGCTTCGCGGTCGGTAAGCTGCCTTTTGTAACGAGAGCCGGGTTCCGATCAGTCTTTGTCCTCCCAAGAGGATTGCCGGTGGCCAAAAAAGCCGCATCCTTCGCCGCCCTTGGTGGCCTGGTATTTTCCACCGACGCAGGTCGACACTGCCCGGACTGTCGTCAGCCCGTGGATTCGTGTACCTGCAAACAGACCCTGATCCCTGAAGGCGACGGCATTGCCCGCGTACGACGCGAGAGCAAAGGCCGTGGCGGCAAGACGGTGACTACCATCACTGGCGTGCCTTTGGCTGAAGAAGCCCTGAAGGAACTGGCTACCACGCTGAAAAAGCGCTGTGGCACCGGTGGCGCGTTGAAAGACGGTGTCATCGAGATCCAGGGCGATCACGTCGAGTTGCTGTTGGCCGAGCTGATCAAGCTGGGTTACAAAGCGAAGAAATCCGGCGGCTAGCAGCCTCTGTGAAACCCACCCCGATGGCCCTTTGCTGAACGCAAACTGTCGTCTCCATGGTTTTCACAGAGCCTGTTCCTGACCGGTGTCTAAACTCTGTCCTGCGAGTGGGGTCTACCTTCCTTACAGGCAAATCGTCATTTTCATTCTTTAGACTTCGCCAGCCTTGCAAGAAGGGCGTGGTGATCTTCGACTTTATATAGGGGACTTCGATGTCCGTACGACGCACACGCAAAGACGATGGCAGCCAATGGACAGTTGCGGACAGCCGCAGTGTTTATGGGATTCGCCATTGGGGGGCCGGGTATTTCGCGATCAATGATGCCGGTCGCGTTGAAGTCCGTCCGAACGGCCCGAACAGCACGCCGGTTGATCTGTACGAGCAAGTTGACGAGCTGCGCAAAAGCGGCCTGTCCTTGCCGCTGCTGGTGCGTTTCCCCGACATCCTGCAAGACCGTGTACGCCAACTGACCGGCGCGTTCGATTCGAACATCGAGCGCCTGGAATACCAGAGCAAGTACACCGCGCTGTACCCGATCAAGGTGAACCAGCAGGAAGCGGTGATCGAGAACATCATCGCCACCCAGAACGTGTCGATCGGCCTGGAAGCCGGCTCCAAGCCCGAGCTGCTGGCCGTGCTGGCCCTGGCACCCAAGGGCGGCACCATCGTCTGCAACGGTTACAAGGACCGTGAGTTCATCCGTCTGGCGCTGATGGGCCAGAAGCTTGGCCACAATGTGTTTATCGTGATCGAGAAAGAATCCGAAGTCGGTCTGGTAATCGAAGAGGCTGCGAGCCTCAAGGTCAAGCCGCAGGTTGGCCTGCGTGTGCGTTTGTCGTCGCTGGCGTCGAGCAAATGGGCCGACACCGGTGGCGAGAAGTCCAAGTTCGGTTTGTCGGCGGCGCAATTGCTGTCGGTGGTCGAGCGCTTCCGCGCTGCCGGCCTGGACCAGGGCATCCGCCTGCTGCACTTTCATATGGGTTCGCAGATCGCCAACCTGGCCGACTACCAGCACGGTTTCAAGGAAGCCATTCGTTACTACGGCGAATTGCGCAACCTCGGCCTGCCGGTCGATCACATCGATGTGGGCGGTGGCCTGGGCGTGGACTACGACGGCACGCACTCGCGTAACGCCAGTTCGATCAACTACGACATGGACGATTACGCCGGTGTGGTCGTGGGCATGCTCAAGGAATTCTGCGACGCGCAGAGCCTGCCGCACCCGCACATCTTCTCCGAAAGCGGCCGCTCCCTGACCGCCCACCACGCCATGCTGGTGGTACAGGTCACCGACGTTGAAAAACACAACGACGACGTGCCGCAGATCGAGAACAAGGAAAGCCTGCCGGAAACCGTGCAGTGGCTGGTGGACCTGCTGGGCCCGACCGACATCGAAATGGTCACCGAGACGTATTGGCGCGCCACTCACTACATGAGCGACGTGGCTACCCAGTACGCCGACGGCAAGCTGACGCTGGCCGAAAAAGCCCTGGCCGAACAGTGTTACTTCGCCGTGTGCCGTCGCCTGCATAACTCGCTCAAAGCCCGCCAGCGCTCGCACCGCCAAGTGCTGGACGAGCTCAACGACAAGCTGGCCGACAAGTACATCTGCAACTTCTCGGTATTCCAAAGCTTGCCGGACACCTGGGCCATCGGCCAGGTGCTGCCGATTCTGCCGCTGCACCGTCTCGACGAAGAGCCGCTGCGCCGCGCCGTGCTGCAAGACCTGACCTGCGACTCCGACGGCAAGATCAAGCAATACGTCGACGAGCAGAGCATCGAGACCAGCCTGCCGGTGCATGGCTTGAACGAAGGTGAAGACTACTTGCTGGGCATCTTCCTGGTGGGCGCTTACCAGGAAATTCTCGGTGACATGCACAACCTGTTCGGTGACACCGACTCGGTAAACATCTACCAGCGTGAAGACGGTTCGGTGTACAGCGCCGGGATCGAGACCCACGACACCATCGAAGACATGCTGCGCTACGTGCACTTGTCGCCGGAGGAGTTGATGACGCACTACCGCGACAAGTGCGCCAGCGCGAAGATCAGTGCCAGCGAGCGTACGCAGTTCCTGGATGCGTTGCGTCTGGGGCTGACGCGTTCGTCCTACCTGTCCTCGTAAGTACACTGCTCCCAGGCTGACAAGGATCTCAAAGTGACTGAGATCCAGTGTGGGAGCGGGCTTGCCCGCGATGGCGGTGTATCAGTCCGCACATTCAGGGCTGACACACCGCCATCGCAGGCAAGCCAGCTCCCACATTTGGATTTTCGTTTGGTCGTACCTTCTGTGTGAGGTCTGAACGATGTCGAGCAAATGGCTGCAAGCGTTAACCCTGGCAGTCGCCGCATTCCTCTCGGCCTGCTCGCCGATCAAAGTGCTCAACGCACTGACCCCTTCCAGCACGTTCACCAAAACCTCATCGATTGCCTACGGCCCTGACCCGCGCCAGAGGCTCGATGTCTATCGCCCTGTCACCGCCTTGCCCAACGCCCCGGTCGTGGTGTTTTTCTACGGCGGCAGCTGGAACAGCGGCTCCAAGGATGATTACGGTTTCGTTGGCGAAGCCCTGGCTTCACGCGGCATTGTGGTGGTCGTCGCGGACTACCGGCTCTATCCGCAAGTGCGTTACCCCGCTTTTCTCCAGGACGGCGCCCAAGCGGTGGCCTGGACTCATCAGCACATCGCCGAATATGGCGCCGACCCCAAGCAGCTCTACCTGATGGGCCATAGCTCCGGCGCGTACAACGCCTCGATGCTGGCGCTGGATGCGCGTTGGCTCAAAGAAGTGAACCTGTCACCCTCGATGCTCAAGGGTTGGATCGGCCTGGCCGGGCCTTATGACTTCCTGCCGATTGAAAACCGCGATGTGCGCCCTGTGTTTTTCTTCCCGGACTCACCGCCCGATTCCCAGCCGATCAACCACGTCAGTCATGATGCACCGCCGAGCCTGTTGATCGCCTCGCAGAGCGACACGCTGGTCAACCCCACACGCAACACGGGCGGGCTGGCGAAAAAGCTGCACGAAGCGGGGGTGCCGGTCGAGGCGTTTTATTTCACCAGAACCAGCCACGCGACATTAGTGGCATCCATTGCCAAGCCATTGCGCTGGCTGGCGCCGGTGCTGGATCGGGTCACGGCGTTTATTCGCTCCACTCCAGGCCAGTGAGGCTGGCTTTACCGGATTATCAGGGTGTACTGCGCTGAGCTCTCGGGGCTGGTTTCCTCCAGCGCTACAGACTGCAGCGTGTTTTGCGCTGAAGGGCTGACTGTCAGACTAGCGCTATTGTCCATCAGTGTTCGACCCTGGGGTGGCAGCGTCGCTCTTATGCCTTGTTGTGTCACGAAGAAGTGGAAATCCGTTTGATTCCAAACCTCCACGCCTTTCTGGATGGCGGGCTGCGCTGGGAGTGTTGACGGAGCGTCGTCCAGTTTGAGTGTCCATTCGCCCGTGTCCGGAGTGACGGGGGGAACCTGAACGGACGGCTCGGCGACGGCTTCGACAGGGGGCTTGGCTTGTTTCTTCTTGGACGAGCGAATAACAGCGGCGGCGATCAATGCGACCACTATCAACGCGCCGATAAGCAAGTAGGTGTTGTTACTCATGTGGGTTCTTCCTTGAGTGCAATAAGATCGCAGCCTTAAGCTGAAGGCTCTTCAGCGGCGATCTCCATTCAACGCCGGAAAGTCGGGTTTGTAACCTGTGAGAACTGACAGGTTGGCTCCCGTCCATTGATTAAACTGCGTGCGGCGCCTCATCCCATAGGTAGCGATCACGCAAGGGCACGCCCATTTCCTGGCGTAGCGCATTCTCGGTGAAGGGCGATGGATTGAGGGTGGTTGGCCGGGTGAGCGGGTTGTTGTCGTGATCGAACAGCTCCCCGTCCTCAATGGCGAGGCCGAGTGCTTGGTACTCGACGTTATTAACGAAAACCGGCTGACCGTAGCGCTCAATGGGGTTTCCATCGAGGCCAAAAGCCTGTTGGTTTCCGGGTTGGTAGGTGCCAGTGGCGCCATTGAAGGCATGGGCCAACTCGTGCTGGAGTGCAAGCATCGGTGTGGTCGACAGCTGTTGGCCGAAATGAAAGGTTTGAAGCTCTATTTCGGCGTGAGTGGCGACTGCACCGGGCACCTCATTTTTGATGTAGCCCAATTCTGATTCGCTTTGAAACTGCGAAGATTGCCAAGCGGAAAGCGCGTCGCTGTAGGCATTGCGGAAGTAGTAGTAACTGGCGTTCATGTCGGCAGACTCTCGCAGGGTGACGGGAGACCTTATGTCGTCCACGAAGTCGTCCATTTGCTCAAGCATCCGCTGGCCGACAGGCGAACCTCGAAGCTGGTCGAGAACGTCTTGCACGGCGTCGATGAACTCGGGTTTGCCTTCTATCTTCAGCCCTTTTCTCCCGACGTCCTTGACCTCCATAAACGTGACGTTTGAAGGCCCATTGTGATGAATCTTGTCGGACGCTTTGGCGTAAATGCGATCTTTTTTACTCGTGGAGTGAATCACGTCATGGCCTGCGCCTGCGTAAAACGTGGTCTTGCGGGCGCCCACCAGTTTATCGTCGCCGCGGCCTCCATTTAAAACGTTGATGCCTGCGCCTGCATACAGCTGGTCATTGCCTTGGTCGCCGTTCAAATACACCAGTCGGTGATTGGCGCCCTTGCCTGCATGCAGCACGTCATTGCCTTTGCCACCCCTCAGCACGGCACTGCCCGTGCCTGCGCGCATCCGATCATCGCCGTCACCACCCAAGGCGATTCCGCCGCCGCTACCCAGGTGAATGGAGTCGTTGCCGCTGCCGCCATTGACCCGTGCATAGCCGGCGCCGGTTTTGACCCGGTCATTGCCGTCGCCCGTGATGATCCGAACAGGTGCCTTAACGCCAGGGCCAATGACCACCGAGTCATTTCCGCCCTGGGTCTCAATATTTATCATGTGCAGGTCTGTGCTTTTGGGCATTGGGAAGGGGTAGGTTTTCCCATTGATGATGGCCGTCAATGTCCTGCTGTCATGGGCTGTGATCTTTATATTGTCTGCCTGATCGCCGGTGACGATGTGAGTCATGCTGGCTGAGTGATAGTTGCCGGCACTGTCTTGCCAGGTTTCCACTTCGCGTTTGATCAGTACATTGGCTTCGTTGAACAACGTATGTGTCTGTTGCCCAATGTCAGGCGTGGGTGCCAACAGGCTGGGCGTTTCAGGCTGGGGTGCCAATGTCGGAGCGTCGGATGCGCCGAGGGGAATGCGGGGAAGTACTGTGTTCACGCAGGCTCCTGTTTCCTTCTGGCTCGCGAGAGTGGGCCAGGCGGATCCTCTGTGGTTGTAGCCCTTGCAAAGGCTCCACGCGCAGTTGTGAGTTTTTCTTACGCTGCAAACCGGCCATTCTTTACTAACGGGCGCTGAGCCAGCGGTCCTGTTTGTTCAGGCGCCAGGCAATTGCCCACAGTGTCAGGCTGCGCAGGGCCATGAACAGCAGGAAGGTGACCCACAGCCCATGATTGCCCAAGCCCTGCAAGGCCCATGCGAATGGCAGCACAATCACCACCGTCAACAGCATGCCGTTACGCATTTCCCGCGCGCGGGTTGCACCGATAAACAGGCCGTCCAGTAAATAGCTCCACACCGCAATCAACGGCAGTACGGCCAGGTAAGGCAGGTAGATATCGGCGGTTTCGCGCACGCTGGGGATATCGGTTTGCATGGCGATAAACAAGTGCCCGGCGAAGGTGAACAGCAGGGCGAACCCTAGGCTGGCGATCAATGACCAGCCACAAGCGACCACCAGCGAGCGGCGCAATGCCTGGCGATCATGCGCACCGATGGCGTGCCCGCACAGCGCTTCGACTGCGTGGGCCAGACCGTCGAGGGCGTGGGCCGTCAACAGCAGACCATTGAGCAGCAGCGCATTGGCCGCCACGGTGGCATCGCCCAGGCGTGCGCCTTGCACCGTGATCATGAAAAACACCGACTGCAGCGCCAGGCTGCGGATAAAAATATCGCGGTTCACCGCCAACAGCGGCCGCCAGCTTTGCCACCGCTGCAAAGCGGCCCAGGCGATATGCCCGGGATACGCGCGCAGGGCTTTTTGCGTGAGGGCCAGGCCGAGCAGGGCGCCGGTCCATTCGGCGATAACGGAGGCGCGTGCTGAGCCGACCACACCCCAATCCAGACCGAGTACAAACCACAGGTTCAAGGCGATGTTGACCAGGTTGGTGGTCAGCAGGATAGCCAGTGGTGCGCGGGCATTTTGCGTGCCGAGGAACCAGCCGACCAAGGCATAGCTGGCCAGCGCGGCGGGCAGGCCGAACAAGCGGGTGTGGAAAAAATCGCGGGTCAGTTGGTTCAGCTCGGGCGAGGGCTGCATCCACTCCAGGGCCAGATGGCTCAGCGGAATGCCCACCGTGCCCAGCAGCATGGCCAGCCCCAGCGCCAGCAACAAACCTTGCAGCAGGATTTGCCTGAGCGCCGCGCCATCCCCGCGCCCGGCGGCTTGTGCGGCAAACCCGGTGGAACCCATGCGCAGAAAGCCCATGGCCCAGGCCAGGAAGGTATACAGGCTGGCGCCCACGGCCACAGCACCGAGTTGATGGGCGTGGGGCAGGTGGCCGATGACCATGCTGTCCACCAGGGCCACCAGCGGCACCGAGATGTTCGACAAGATCATCGGCGCAGCCAATGCCCAGACGCGGCGATGGGTGCGGCGGTCGCGCCAATCTGTCAGCAGGGTGAGTGTTTTCAAGTATTAATGCACAACCCAGCTGAGCAACCACAAACCCAGCATCAACCAGATAATTCCCATAATGATCGAGGCGCGCATAAACGCACGCACCGCCGAGTACAGCAACATCAACCCGATGATGAGGGCGGCGATGCTGATGATCGAGGTGTCCATGCCCAATGTGCGCGACAGGCCTTCAATAAAGTTGCCGCCCGCGTGGGTCAAGGCGCCGAACAGCCCGCTGAGCCCGTCGACGATAAAGCGGATGACGGACCCCAGTGCCTGGCCCAACCATTCGAAAAAGCTTTCTACCTGCATGTGTGTGTCCTGATGAAGAGGTGGGCGTCGCTGAGCCTTTGGTCGTTATTACACCAAGCGAGTTCCCTTTTAGCATAGAGGTTTACGCGTTACAGGGATTCACTTGCCTTCGCTCGGCATCCGCCCGAAGCTATACACCTTCAGGAGCCCCCGCATGAACCTCGAACACCTCACCGAACGCTTGCACCGTATTCGCGATACCAACGACTGGAAGCGCTTCCACAGCCCTAAAAACCTGGCCATGGCCGCCAGTGTGGAAATGTCCGAGCTGGTGGAAATATTCCAGTGGCTGACCGAAGACCAGTCGCGCCAACTGCCGGCGGACAAACTCACCCACGCCGGGCAGGAAGTCGGCGATATCGTGCTGTACCTGCTGTTGCTGTGCAGTGAGCTGGGCCTGGACATGAACGAAGTGGTACGCGCCAAACTGGCCGACAGCGAACGGCGGTTTGCCCATGAGTGACCGTCACTTCGACCAGTTGGCCACGCGCTTTGCCGAGAAGATCTACGGTGGCGCCAAAGGCGCGATTCGCCTGGCAGTGTTGCAGGCCGACCTGACTGAAGCCTTGCCCGAGCGCCCTTTGCGCGTACTCGATATCGGCGCGGGCCTGGGGCATATGTCGCTGTGGCTGGCTGAGCGCGGCCATCAAGTGACCCTGGCCGAGCCCGCCGAGCCGATGCTTGAAGGCGCCCGTCAGCGGTTTGCCGACGCCGGGCAGACCGCGACTTTTATCCATGCGCCCTGGCAGCAATTGCTCGGCCAACTCACCGAGCCCTACGACCTGGTCCTGTGCCACGCCGTGCTCGAATGGCTGGCCGAACCTCACGCGATCCTGCCGGTGCTGCACCAGCTCACGGTGCCCGGCGGCTGGTTGTCGCTGGCGTTCTACAACCGTGATGCGCTGATTTACCGCAACCTGCTCAAAGGCCACTTCCGCAAAATGCGCAAGAACGACATGGCCGGCGAGAAGCAAAGCCTTACCCCGCAACAACCGCTCGACCCACGGGAACTGGCGGCGCAACTCGAAGGGCTTTGGCAGGTCGAAAGCCAAAGCGGCGTGCGGGTGTTCCACGACTATATGCCGATGGAGTTCCAGGCTCGCGCCAATCTGCAGGACTTGTTGGAGATGGAACTCGCTCACCGTCGTCACCCAAGCTTTGCCGGACTTGGGCGTTATTTGCACTGGATCTGCCGTCCGGTTTAAGCGGCCCAGTCTGCGGAGGTCGAAATGCGTCGTCTCTGTTTGATCCTGTTATCCCTCGGCTTGGGTGCCTGTTCCACGCCCAACCCCTACGTGGCCGCCTCGGCCCCGATGCCGCCGGCTCCGGCCCAGGCAGCGAATACCTTTGATGCCAGCGCCTACCCGGCGCCGATGCGCGACTATGGCGCCTACCGCAGTTGGGGCTGGCTTAACGGCCAGTTGCCCGCGGGGACGGCCTGGGCGGATTCGGCGCAAATAGCCGAAGCGGTCAGCGGCGCTCTAGATCAGCGCGGCTTGCGCCCTTTGCATGACAGCCGCGCCCCCGACCTGCTGGTAACTGCTGACGTGCGTCTGGAAAAACGCCTGCGCCAGGTGCAGGACGACTATGGCTACGGCTACGGTGGCTATAACCGCTATGGCAATGGCTACGGCATGTACAACACGGTGCCGGTGGTACGCACCTATGAAGTGACAGTTGCGGTGGCCCGCGTGAGCCTGTTCGATGCCCGCACGCGCCAGCCGGTATGGAGCACCAGCGCCGAAACCACCAGCCAGGGTAGCCTGAGCGAACGCGCTGATGCGTTGCGCGAAGCGATGCAGAAGGCAATGAGCGCTTATCCACCCAGTTAGCAGCTATTCTCATCTCAGGCTTATTCCATTTTTTGGAGAACCCCCATGCTTCGTCGCCTTGCTGCACTCGCTGTAGTGGTCTTGTTGAGTGGCTGCCAGACCAGCCAGGTCAACCATGACTTTGATGCCAGCCGCGATTTTGGCGCGTACCGCAACTGGGCCTGGAAAGACCCTGCCCTGCAATACCGCCCGGATGATCCACGGATCAAGAGCGACCTCACCGAGCAACGCATTCGCCAGGCCGTGGGCGAGCAACTCGACCAGCGCGGCCTGCGCCCCGCAGCCGCAGGCACCAGGGCCGACCTGAATGTACAGGCCTACCTGATCGTCGAAGAGCGCCAGCAACAAGTCACCACCAACTACGGCGGCGCCTGGGGCGGCCCGTGGAATGGCTACTGGGGCGGGCCGATGTACAACGAAACGCGCAACATCACCTACAAAGTGGCGACCATCCAGATCGACCTGCTCGACGGCAAGGACGGCAAACTGGTATGGCGTGGCAGCGACGAGCAGATGATGGCCAGCACGCCGAACCCGCAGGATCGCAGTGATGCCATTCGCAGCACGGTGACCAGGATCCTCTCCAACTACCCACCGCACTAAAGACCACCGCCAAACCCTGTGGGAGCGGGCTTGCCCGCGATAGCGGTCTGTCAGTCACCGATGCATTGACTGATCCGCCGCCATCGTGGCACAGGTATCTACACAACGTTTGAAGGCAGCCAATTTCTCCTGTGGCGAGCAGGCTTGTCCTGCGTTGGGCCGCGAAGCAGCCCCAAACCCGGACGCTGAGTTCTTTCAGGAAAACTGCAGTGCCTATACTGGGGCCGCTTCGCGACCCAACGCAGGACAAGCCTGCACGCCACAACAGCCCACTTGCCAATAACCGGTTGTACAGATATCGATGGCCATCGCGGGCAAGCCCCACATTTTTGATCTTCACCACCTCCAGCCCTTGTCTACACTCAATTGCATCCCAGGAGAGTAAGCGCTCGGCAACTCGCCGGCACAGGAGTGCTCGATGTCTCCCCGACTTGGTTCCAGGCAAGGTGGCGCAATCGGCCTGATGGCCGCCGGCGTGTTGGCGGTGGCGCTGGCCTTTACATTGCTGATGATCGACAGCGGCCGCCTGTACCTGGAGAAGCGTAAGCTGCAAGGCGTGGCAGACACGGCGGCGCTGGAAGCGGTGAGCCGCAGCGGCACGTGCCTGAGCGGGTTGAGCGCGGCGGCGTTTGCCGGGCAGAGTGTGGCGCGCAATCATTTTGTGGTGGGCAGCGGCAATACCCTGGTGACCCAATGCGGCACCGTGACCACCGGCGCGTCGGGCCGGCGCATGTTCAGTGCCAACCCTGCAGTGTCATCGGCGATTCAAGTGGTGGTGAGCAAAACCGTGACCACCAGCGTGGCCGCCGGGGTTTGGGCGTTGTTCTCCGGCAATCCGGTGAGCATCAATACCGTATTGACCGCGACCGCCGTAGCGGCGGTGCCCACGCCACCTTCGGCCCAACTGACCATCAACAGCACCCTGGCCAGCGTCAACACCGCAAGTGCGAGCCTGTTGAACCCGCTGTTCAGTGGCTTGCTCGGCGGTAACGTCAACCTGACGGTCGCCGGGTGGAATGGTTTGCTCAATACCAATATCAACCTGCTCAGTTACCTCAACCAACTGGCGGTCAACCTCAACGTGGCCGCCGGTAACTACACCCAGCTGCTCAACACCAACGTCACCGCCGCGCAGTTGATCCAGGCCGCGGTCACCGTACTGACCGCCAACGGCGCAACGGCGGACGTGATCACCGCCCTGGGCAGCTTGCAAGTCGCCGCGATCAACCAGGCACCGTTGACCGTCGGGCAGATTCTGCAATTGCAGACCGGCACCACCGCTGCGGCGCTGAATGCCAACTTGCAGGTGTTCCAACTGATCCAAGGGGTGGTGCAACTGTCCAACAGCAAAAGCGCGGCGGCGGCGACCTTGCCCGTGAGTGTGCTGGGGTTGGCCAATATCACCACCCAGGTCAAAGTGATCGAACCGCCACAGTTGTCGGCGATCGGCAACCCGGTGCTGGCGGCGGCCAACCCTACAGGGCCAAATAAAATTTACGTACGTACCGCCCAGGTGCGCACTGAAGTGACCGTGAGCTTGCCGGTATTAAGTGCGTTGTCGGGGCTGAACACGGCGGTAAACGACTTGTTGGGTCCACTGACGCCGGTGCTCGGCAGCCTGCTGAACCTGAACCTGGTGAGCACGATCAACTCGGCCTTGTGCTTGCTGGGCGCTGGTTGCCAGCAGGCGGATTTGCTGGTGCTACCCGGCAACCTGCCGATTAACATCGTACTGGATGCCGGGGCCGCGGGCAGTTACGTCACCGCCTACAGCTGCCCCACCGGCAACGCGGGCACCAAGAGCCTGACGGCGTACACCACCACCTCGCTGGCGTCGTTGAATGTGGGCAGTATTACCAATGCGTTTTCCACCACCTTGCCGATGACGGTAGCGCCGTTACCCCTGATCGATATTGGTACCAAGACCTGCCACAAGATACTCGGCATCGGCAGCTGTGACCCGCGCGTGCCGTTTGCCGGTGGTGGCATCGCGATCAAGGTGGTCAGTCCGATTGCGCAGAGCAATCAAACCCTGGTGTTCTCCAGTACCACGCCGTTTGCCACGCCGCCGAACGTGGGCCTTGCGCCGACCTATCAGGCTGCGGCACCCGCCACCAATGTGGTGAGCAGCCTTTCAACCACGCTCAATGGCGTGGGCATCACGGCTTACCAACCGTCCGGAGGAAGCCCGTTGGGCATTCTGGCGCCTACGGTCACAGCGCTGCTCAGTGCCGTCAGCGCGATTGTCACGCCGGTGGTGGATGGCTTGCTCGGCCCGCTGCTCAACCCGATCCTCAACAACCTGCTGAGTATGCTCGGCATCAGCCTGGTGAATGTGAACGTCGGCGCCAACCTCACCTGTGGCCAGACCGGCGAGGCTTACCTGGTGATTTAAACGTCGATGGCCCTGGGCAGTTCCACGCAGAACCGTGCGCCGTGTTCGCCGTTGCTGACGCTCAGGCGCCCGCCCATGTTCTCGACGATGCCGTAACTCACCGACAAGCCCAACCCGGTGCCCACGCCAATCGGCTTGGTGGTAAAAAACGGCTCGAAGATGCGCTCCAGCAAGCGCGGGTCGATGCCGCCGCCGTTGTCTTCGACCCAGATACGCACGTGGCGGCTGTCGTGTTCGGTGTGCAAGGCAATCCACGGGCGCAGCTCGGGGTTTTTTCCGCGCTGGCTCAACAGCGCATCGCGGGCGTTGACCATCAGGTTGATCAGCACTTGCTCAAGCTGGTCGACGTAGCCTTTGACCTGCACCGGGATATCCGCCTGGGTCAGGCGCACTTCAACACCTTTGCCACGCAGGCCTTCACTGAGCAACGACAAGGTGCCCTCCAACGCCTGCGCCGGGTCAAAAGGTTGCTGCTCGACCTCCGAGCGGCGGCCGAACACACGCATATGGTCGACCACCCGCGCCGCACGCTGTACCTGGGCGTCGATGCGCTGGAGTTTTTCGGTCAGGTAGTCGATCTGCACGTCGCCATTGCTCAGGCGCTTGAGCACATTGACGATGGCCATGCGCATCACGTTCAGCGGCTGGTTGATCTCATGGGCCAGGCCCGTGGCCATTTCACCGAGGGTGGCCATTTTCGCGCTTTGCGTAAGTTGCTGCTGGGAGCGCCGCACTTCGGTGTTGTCGCGGCCCACGGCCTGCACTTCCACAAGGGTGCCGTGCTCATCAAAGACGCCTCGGTCCGACCACACCCACCAGGCATGTTCGCGGCCGGGCAATTGCAGGCTGATTTCGGCTGTGCTCACCGGGAACTCCGGCGTCAACTGCTGTATGCGCTGCACAAACGCTTCGCGCTGTTCGGTCGACAGCCATTCACCCAGGTTGACCCCGCGCAACTGCGCAGGTAGGCACTCCAGGTAATTGGCCAGCGGCGTGTTGCCGAAGGTCAGGGTCAGGTCCGGGCGGTAGCGGCAGATCATTGCCGGGGAGTCTTCCACAAGGATGCGATAGCGCTCCTCACTGTCCTTGACCTGCTGGGCGGCCAAGGTTGCCTCGGTCACATCCAGCCACAGGCCGACCGCTTCTACCGGCACGCCCAAGTCGTCGCGCAGCAGCTTGGCTTCGTCGAGCAGCCAGTGGTAATCCCCGTGTGTGTCTTGCACGCGGTAACGGCTGCGCACGCTGCCTTCACGCAGCAATTGGCGGGTGCGCTGGAAGTACAGGTCGCGGTCGTCCGGGTGTACCCATTGCACCAGGCTGTCATGGGTGCATTCGGCCAGGGTGCGACCGAGCAAGGGCAGCAGACTGTGACTGAAAAACACCGGCTGCAGCGCGCCATTCACATAGCGCTGCACATAGATCACCGCCGGTGAGCTGGCAATCAGGTTATCCAGGCGGGCGCGGGCGGCATCGGCTTGCAGCTGCTGGTTCTGGATGTCGCTGATGTCGAGCATAAAACCGACCCAGCGCCGCTGTTCACCGGCGCCCAGCACCTGGCCCTGCACGCGATACCAGGTCGGCGCGACGCTGTCGCCACGGTTGAGGCGCGCGCTGGCGAGCAAGGGTTTGCCGAGGGTTTGCAGGTCGCGTAGACGGCTGTGCAGTTCCTGGCGGTCGGCGGGGTGAATGTGGTTCAGCCACGCTTCGAGGGGTTGCCGGGTCGGGCCGTCTTCCGGGTCGAGGTTGCGCATCAATTGGGGGGCGAGCTGGATTTCGCCGCTGGCGGGCAATAACTCAAACCAGCCCGTGCCCAGCAGGCCTTGCAACGCTTCCTGGCGCTCGAGTTGTTGATGGTGACGGTGTTCGCGCAGGCGGCTGAGCAGTGGGGCGGCGAGGGCGGCGGCGAGGTTCAGCCAGTCGCGGTCGTTGCTGTGCAGTTGGCCACTGTACGCGCCGCACAGCAGCCATGCGGCGATGCCTTGGCCATCGCGATAGGGCACAAGGAACCCATCGGCATTGCCGAAAATACTGTGCAAACGCGGGTGCTCGCCGCGCCCATAAGGCGCTTTCAGGCTCAGCGGCGTGGTGCCGTTGAGGCTGTCCAGGCAGGTCCCGAGGCGTTGCCCAGTGTGCCAGAACAACGGTGCATCATGGTTGGCGTACTGGCTGTAGACCCTCCAACCCTGGTCTTCCTGATCGAGCAGCGCCAGGGCCACGCAGGGGATACGCCAGCGCTGCGCCACGCTGCTTAACTGTTCGTTGAACACCTCGGGCAGGCGGCTGAGGCTGCACACGCGCAGTTGTTCACTGACGCGGCTGCTCAATTGGTGGTTCTGTTCGCGCTGCTCGGCCAATTGCCGGCCGCCGAGCAAATCACCAATGTCTACGGCATGCAGCAGCCAGCCATTGTCGTGGGGTTCAAGCGTGCCGCGGGTGTGCAGGGTTTGCCCGGCGATCCCGTGAAAATCCAGGTCGAGGCTGTGGCGCTGCCAGTCGGCGGGCACGCCTTCAACCGTTACGGCGCTATGGGCACTCAGCAGTTCTTGCAAACGCGGCGAGTTAACCAGTGGCGGCAACTGTGGGCGCAACGTGCCGCTGAGGTCGAGCACGCGGCCTTGGCTATCCAGTTGCACATGCAACCCGGCAGACGGCGGCGCGGGCGTGTCGATTTCCAGCGCGCCATTGCGACCGAGCAAGCGCCCGAAAAGTCTGTCCCCCGAAGTCAAAACTGCAGGCTCGACTGGGCCTGCAGAGTTGCCGGTAACTGCGGCACGGTGCCGATGCCCGGCAGGACAATAAAGGGCAGCACCGCCTGGAGGTTGGCCGACGGGTAGTTGATCTGCACCGACAACAGCCCGCTGGTGAAGGTGGTGGTGACTTGGGTGGAAGCGTCGAATTTGTAGGCGTTGGGAATCCACCCCAAACGGTTGGCGACCGCCGTTTTGGCAGTGGCCTGTACGGCGGCGGGGTAGCCTTGCATATTCGGGTCCAGCCCTACGCTCTGGCGCACGGCTTCGGCGGTGGCCTGGTTGAACGACTGCAACAGCAGCAGCGGCAGGCTATAGCTGACCGTGCCGTAGAACACGGCAAAAAAAATCACAAACACGGCAATGAACTCGATGGCTGCCGCGCCTTTTTGCTTTTCCGGGAGGCTTGTTTTCATCACCGCGTCTACCCTGACGGCTACTACTTGATATCAGCATAGAATCAATCGGCGAAAAGGGATGTTTTTTACGTGATCCATAGTGCAGTGGTGCTGTTGTGGTTGGGGCTGTGTGCCGTGCAGGACGTTCGCCAGCGCTTGCTTGCCAATCGCCTGACGCTGGGCGCGGCGTTGTTGGCGTTGATCTACCTCGTGTGGACGGGCAACACCTGGCTCGGCGCCTCCGTCGGGCAGGGGCTGTGGGCGTTTTTCCTGGCGCTGCTGCTGACCTTGCCCGGTTACGCCCTGGGCCGCCTTGGAGCGGGGGATGTAAAGCTGCTCGCGGCCTTGGCGCTGGCCTCCAATGCCGACTATTTGCTGGGTTCATTTGTGGGGGCCGCGATCGCCAATTTGCTGTGGCTATTGGCAGCGCCAAAGCTTTGGCCGCTTATGAGTCAAGGGGTTAAAAAGCATCTGGGTTATCTGGCGCCGGACCCGTCAAGAAAACTGCCGTTTGCGCCGTTTTTACTGGTGGGGTTCGCCGCCACCTGGTTTTGGATCCATTAATCGTCTGAGGGTATTAACGCTATGTACATAGTCGGAAAGTACGTCTACGTTTAATACGTAGATGTACGGGAATATTCGTGGTGAAGGATTAGTCAAACTTTTGGCTTGCAATGCATGGAGTAGCGCGTGAACAAGCTTACCTCTGCAGTAAAAGTGCTCGTGGTCGACGATCAACCGCTGATCGTGGAAGAGCTCTGTGAATTTCTTGAAAGCAGCGGTTTCCGCTGCGTCCCGTGTGAATCCAGCCAGCAGGCCTTGAAGCGTTTTACCGAAGACGCCGAGATTGGCCTGGTGCTGTGCGATCTGCATATGCCGGACATGGACGGCATCGAGTTGGTCCAGGCCCTGCAGAAGGTTGCGGGCAAGCAGCGCGCCTTTGAGGCGATCATGTTGACCGGCCGTGCGGACAAGCAGGATGTGATCAAGGCGCTGCGTGCGGGGATCGCAGATTACTACCAGAAGCCAATCAACCTCGATGAGCTGCTCGAAGGCTTGCAGCGCCAGGAAGCGGCGTTGGAGGAGCGCAAGAAAGAGCTGCAACTGGGGCACTTGAACCAGAAGCTGCAATTTCTTTCCGAGTCCATCAACGACCTGTACCAGGACCTCGACAAAGCACGCCGCAGCCCGCCAGGGCATGAGAATGACGAGGCGTCGGCCGAGGAGGCCGGGCCGGTGGAGATTCCGGCGATCTTCAACCAACTGTCGCCACGTCAGCTGGATGTTGCGCGGCTGGTGGGCAAGGGGCAGACCAATTATCAGATTGCCTGTGAGCTGGGCATTACCGAGAACACCGTGAAGCTGTATGTGTCCCAGGTGCTGCGCCTGACGCACATGCATAACCGCACGCAGTTGGCGCTGGCGTTGTCGCCCAACAACTCGGCGATGCGCCAGCGAGTCACCGCCCACTGAGTGGGAGCGGGCTTGCTGTGGCGAGGGAGCTTGCTCCCGTTGACTGCGCAGCAGTCTCCGGCTTTTTTGGGGGCGCTTCTCACCCCAGCGCAAGCAAGCTTGCTCGCCACAGAAAGCCCGCTTGTGTCTGAATGATCGTTCCCACGCTCTGCGTGGGAATGCCGCCCAGGACGCTCCGCGTCCTGCTATCAACTACCGCCCTGGGCTGTCCCGCCCGCCTTCTGATCGAAGTACTCCGGAATCGGGTGCTTGTAGCTTTCCAGCAAGCGTTGCGCCGCCAGGTCACGCTCGGCGGCTGAGGCTTTTTGCTGGGTGCTTGAGGCCGCTTTCCCGCTGGACTGCAAGGTCAGCCAGCTTTCGGTCACCGCCTGCTGCGGCGATGACGGGCCGGGCTCAATGGCCATGACACTGAGGGGTAGTGCCAGCACGGCGAGGCTGGTGAGATATAGCATTTTCATGATCAATTCCTCGGGGTGCTTGCGGTATCACTCATGGTAGCCACCTGGTCTTTGACCTTGGCGACGGGAACGCTGGCGCCTTTGAGTTTCTCGGCGCGGGCCTGGGCGTCGGTAACTTGTTCCGGGCTCAGGTTCATTTGGCTGGCCACCTGCGCGGCCTGCTTCCAGTTGTCCTGATAGATCATCAGGGTCACCAGATTGATCGCCGCCAGCGGGTCGCTCTGCTTGAGCTCCATGGCAGTCATGAACTCGAAGCGTGCGTCTTCCAGGCGCAGTTGGTTGAGGTACACCACGCCCAGGTCATTGCGGATTTTTTCATCCGTCGGCGCCAACCGGGCCGCGCGTTGCAAGTGCGCCATGGCTTGGCCGTTGTCGCCCTTGGCTGAGGCCAACTGGCCCAGGCCGTGTTCGCCTTCAGCCGCCATGCAGGTGCCGATCAGGCTTTGATAAAGCGGCTGTGCCTCGCTACGCCCGAGCAGGCGATACGCCTTGGCCTGGCGCAGGCGCACCTGGGGCAGGTTGGCCGGCAGGCTCTGCAGGTTCGCCAGGCTGGCGTGCAGCTTGCCGTCGCCGGCCATTTCATCGGCCAGGTTCAGCGCCAGTTCCTGGTCCGACCCAGGTTTGGGGCAACTGCCGCCCGCTGTCAGGGCCGCCCACGGCGTTTGGCCGTTGGTGGCACACCCCCCGAGCAGCAACAGGCTCAAACCGGCTATCAAGGCTTTCATCGGGCGGTCCTCATAAGTTACTCAAGGCCCGGGAGATGCCGATGAACGCCGGCCCCCCGAGCACGATCAGCAGGGCGGGAAACAGGAACACCATCATCACTACCGACATCTTTGCCGACATCTTCGACACGAATTCCTGAATGCGCGTAAGGCGGCGGTCGTCGAGCAATTGTTTGAGCGCCAGCAGCGATTTCATTGCACCGCCGCCTTGCTGGACCAGTTGCTGGAGGATGGTGCAGGTGTCGGTGAATTCATCCACGGCCAGCATCCGCGCGGTCTTGCCCAGCTCTTCGCTCAGCTCCAGGCCGGAGTCGACACGCGTCAGGATCAGGCGCAGTTCATAAGTCAGGTCCGGCAGCAGGCGCTGCGCTTCAATGCTCAGCACGCGCAGCGCTTGTTCAACCGCCATGCCGGACTCGAACAGGATGCGCAGCAGCGGAATGAAGGTCGAGACCTCACGGGAAATGCGCTGCTGACGCGCCTTGGCGGCCCAGGCCAGGATGCGTTTGGGCAACAGGTAACCGATGCCCATACCGATTGCGGGCGCCAGCCACGGCGAGGCCGTGTGAGGAAACAGCAGCTCCTGGCCCAACAGCACCACGCCCAGCGCCACTAGCGGCGTGCCGACCTGCAGGGCGGCGAACATGGAACGTTGGCTGGCCTGGCGCCAACCGACGCGGCTGAGCAGCAGTTGGGTTTCGTTGTCCAGACTGACCGAGCGTTGCGCGATAGGGCTGTTGCCCAATTGGCGCATCAACGTATTGAGCGTGCGTTCACGGCCCATCTGGCCCTGCAAGCGCTGGGCGACCAGGCGCTGGCCGCGCCGGTGTTTGAGCAGGTTGGCCAGCACCAGCGCCAGGGCGGCCAGGAGCATTACGGCGCTGATCAGCAGTGGGATAGCCATCTCATACACTCCGCAGCATGCGCCACAAGGTGAAGCAGCCCAGCAGTTGCATGCCGAGTGCCACGAACAACAGCGTGCGCCCGGTGCCGTCGTTCCACATGGTCATCAGGTACGCCGGGTTCACCACCAGGAAGTAGCCGATCATCGAGATGGGCAGGGCGCCGAGCACGTAGGCGGTCACGCGGGTTTCGCCGGTCAGGGCGCGCAACTGGCGGGCGGCCTGCTCGCGCTCGCGGATCATCTTGATCAGGTTTTCCAACAGTTCGCTGGCATTGCCGCCATAGCGATGGTTGATCTTCAAGCCCAGCGCAAACAGGCGAAACTCATCACGCTCGTAGAACTCGGCAAAGTCGTGGGTCGACTCCGGCAGGCTTACGCCCAACTGCACATTGCGCTGGATACGGCCCATGGCCTGTTGCAGCGGGTCTTCGGTGATCTCGATACCGCCCAGCACCGAGTCGGCCAGGGTGCGCCCGGCCTTGAGGCTGCGCACGGTGTGGTCGAGCAATTGCGGCAGCTGTTCGATCATGCGCTTGATGCGCCGCTGGTAGCGCCAGGCGATGTACAGGCGCAGCAGCACCGGCGGCAGCACCAGCATCACCAGCAGGCCGAGCCAGCCGGCCACCAGCAGCCCCAACGCCACGCCCAGGGCCCAGATCGCCAGCCACAGGCCCAGGCTGTCCGTGGGTTTGCCCAGGCCTGCGCGCAGAAACATCCGCTCCACGCCACTCCACTGGTTGGCTTCTTCGGTGAGCTGCGGCTGGCCCTCGGCGAGCCGGCTCAGTACCCGCTCGGTCTGGGCACGGCGCAGGCCGTTCTGAAAGGAGCGGATCGACAGGCCGATCAGGATCAAACAGATAAGTAGCAGGATGGCCCCGGTCATGGTCATGTCCCTTTCAAGGCTAAGCCGGTTCGCGGCGCAGTTTATCGCCGGCAGGGTTGACCGCCTCGCGCAAGAAGCCGAAGCCAGTGCGCCGGTCATGGCGGAACAGGGTATTGGTCACGTACACGTCTTCGCGGATACCCACCACCTCCACCACTTCGCTGACGCAACGACGCCCGTCCGGCAAACGGGTCAACTGGATCACCACATCGAGCGCCGCGCAGATCATTTGCCGCAGGGTTTTCTCCGCCACCACACGGCCGGTCAAGCCCACCAGGGTTTCCAGGCGCAGCAATGCATCGGCAGCGTTGTTGGCGTGCACGGTACTCATGGAACCGTCGTGGCCGGTGTTCATGGCGGTGAGTACATCAAGCACTTCCACGCCACGGATCTCACCAAGGATGATGCGGTCGGGGCGCATCCGCAGGGCGTTGCGAATCAGGTCGCTGGCCTTGACCTCGCCGTGGCCCTCGGCATTCGGCGGGCGGGTTTCCAGGCGCACCACGTGGGGGTGGCCCAATTGCAACTCGGCCACGTCTTCGATGGTGACCAGGCGTTCATGGGGGTTGATCAGTTGGCTGAGAATATTGAGCAGCGTAGTTTTACCGGTGCCGGTACCGCCGCTGATCAGGATATTGCAGCGCTTGCCCACGGCTTCCTGGAAGAAGTCAAAGATGTTCTGGTCGATGGTCTGCATCGCCACCAGGTCGCTGCTTTTGAGCATGTCCTTGCGAAACTTACGAATCGACAGGCACGGCCCGTCCAGGGCAATCGGCGGGATGATCGCATTGACCCGGCTGCCATCCGGCAGGCGTGCGTCGACCATCGGCGACGATTCATCCAGGCGCCGACCCAGCGGTGCGAGGATGCGTTGCATCACGCGTTCAACGTGGTGCGAATCGATAAAGCGCAGGTCGCTTTGATGCAGCAAACCGTCACGTTCGATAAACACCCGGTGCGGGCCGTTGACCAGGATTTCGGTCACTGACGGGTCGCGCAGCAGCACTTCCAGCGGGCCGAAACCGGTCAGTTCATCGACGATCTCTTCGGCCAGGCGCTCCATCTCATAACGGGAAATCGCCAGGTGCATGCGGTTGATGTATTCAGCCACTTTGTCGATGACAAACTGCGCCAACAGCGGGCGTGAACCCTCCAGCAAGTTTTTGCCTGACTCCTCGATGGCATCGATGATGTAGCGATGCAGCACCAGCTTGAGCCCGTCGTGGTCAGTGTTGCCACCGAGGCCGCGAGCGGGGGCGCCGAAGAGTTTTTCACCGTTCATTTGCCAGCCCTCAGCAGGCGTTCAAACCAGGTGTGCGAGGGTTGCTTCATGCCTTCGGAGCGCTTTGCCAGGCGCTCGCCCAAAGCTTTGAGGTTGTGGGTCAGGGTTTCGCGTGGGGCCAGGGCGAACAGGGTTTGCCCTTGGTTCTTGGCATTCAGGCGCACCTCCGGGCTCAGCGGCAGCACCGCGATCACCTCCAGCCCATAGCTTTTGCCCAGGGCTTCGGCGTCGGGCGCGCAACCTTTGATGTAGCGGTCGACCAGCAGCTTGGCGTGTTCCAGCTTCATGCCTTTTTCGCGCCACTGGTTCAGCACGCCGAGGTTGCGACGGCAGTCCAGCACACTCTGGTCGGTGCACCACAACAGCTTGTCGCAATGGCTGACAAAGGTGCGCAGCGCTTCGCTGTCGGGCTGGCCGGCGAGGTTCACCACGATGTGCTGGAAGTGTTGGCGCAAGGCACTGAGCAGCATGTAAAGCTCGGCCGCGCTGGTCTGTGCCAGGGGCTCGTCGTTGGGGGCGTAGGCAAGGATGCGCAGGCCCTCTTCGGCGCAGGTAAACGCGCTGTTGATCAAGGTGGTGTCCAGGCGCCTGAGGTGGCGCAAGGCATCGCCGAAATTGAACGAGCTTTCCAGCCCCAGCAACGCCAGGCTGTCACCGCGCGGCAGGCCCAGGTCTAGCAACAGGGTTTGCTGGCCGCTCTTTTGCACCACCAGCGCCAAGTGGCTGGTCAGCAATGCGCCGTCGGCATTGCTCTGGGTGCCGTAGAGCACGGTCAGGCCACCCAGTTGGGTGTTGGTGGTCACCGGCGGCAGGCGTTTGCTCAGGCGACGTACCAGCCCGGCGACTTCGCTGGAGCGTGAGCCATAGGCGACAAAATCGCGGGCGCCGGCGCGCATGGCATTGAGTACAAGCTGGTTGTCCATGCCATCGCCGAGGGCGACGATAGCAAGCATCGGCTTGGCCTCCAACGCGCCTTCGATCAGCGCGCTTTGGGCCACCACGTGTTCGCGGTCGAGGCCGACAAACACCAGGTTGGCGAAGGTCACGTCCACCAGCGCCAGCAACTCGTCGAGGGTGCCGCTGCCGGCGCTGACCACTTGGCCAAGCGGTGCCAGCGCGCCCTGCAGCCATTCCAGGTCGGTGGTGTTGCGCGTGATTGCCAGAAACGTCTGGCTCAGGCTATCGCTCATTGAGACAACCCATTGAGTCGGTCGAAATTGCCGTTTTCCAGGAAGTACAGGCGGTACCAGTTCGGGTCGTAGTTGCGCAGCTTCTCGCCGGGCAAGGACGGCAGTTGGGCGTTGGCGGCCAGCGGCTGCACCAAGTGCGGGGTGACGATCATCAGCAGCTCTTTGTCCTGGCGGTTAACCGAGGAATCGCGAAAGAACGCACCGAGAATCGGGATATCGCCCAGGCCTGGAAACTTGCTGATGCTGGTGACGTTGGTGCTGCTGATCAGGCCGCTGATCACGAAGCTTTCGCCGTCGGCCAGTGACACGCTGGTGTCGGTGCGGCGGATGGTCAGCGCCGGCACCTGGATGTTCTGGATGACCACGGCGTTGGTGTAGTCCAGCTCGCTGACTTCCGGCGCTACCTTGAGGGAAATGCGGTTGTGGTCGATCACGGTCGGGGTGAGTGTCAGGCGAATGCCGAACTCTTTGTACTCGATCGAGATGTTGTTACTGCCGCTGCTGGGCACCGGGATCGGCACTTCGCCGCCGGCCAGGAACGTCGCGCTTTGCCCGCTCATGGCCACCAGGCTTGGGCGTGCCAGGGTGTAGGCAAAACCGCTGCTTTCCAGGGCATTGATCAGGGCAGAAACCCGCCCGCCGCCAAAGCCGATATTGAAGTTGGTGGTGCTCACCGGCAGCTTGAACGTGTCGACGGTAGGCGAGAGCAATTTTGGGCTGCCGAGGAAAAAGTTGCTGCCGATGCCGAGGATCTTGGTGCTGGCTTCCTTGAGTTTGGAGCGGCTGACTTCGACGAAACGGATGTCGGTTTGCACCTGGCTGGGCAGCGTCGGGTCTTCCGACGGCGACAGCGACAGGCTGGTCAATGCCGAGGTAGCCTTGCCTTTGACGAACACCATGCTCTGGCGCGGCGTGTTCGAACAGGCGGTCCAGACCATCAGGCTGGTGGTGCCGGAGGCCACGCCGGTGAGCAGGAAACCGCGATCGCCATTGAGGTGTACGTCGGCAATTTTCGGGTCGCCAATGGCCAGGCGTGTGATGGCGACAGGGGATTGCAGCTCCTGTTGCAGGCCCTCGCCCACCGAGAGTGCTGCGGGTAATTGGCCCAGGCTGCCGCAGTTGCCCGGGGCGGCTGCAACGAGCCCCACAGACAAGTTCGACAGCATCAGGGCACAGGCGATTTTCAGCGTGAACACCGGTGCGAAACGTCGGTTCATGCACAGCATCCTTGTTCAGTCGGGTGTTTGTTGGGTTGCTTGATTACCGCGTATTACCTCAACACCGGTGCGGCGCGCGGGGCCACCCTGGGCGACTTTTTTGGGCGCCTGGACGAAGGCCAGCTGGGTGAATTGGTAGAGGTCGCGGTTAGCGCTTTGCAGCTTGCCCGGTGCATCGCTCTCACCGGCCCAGTAGTGGCTCAGCAAGCGTTCATCGGCGCTGCGCACCGCCAGGCGCAAGGTGCCGGCCTGGGTCGCCAGCATCAGTTGGCTCAGCAGTTGTTCGGGCACGGCCAGCACCACGGTGCGAGAGGGGGCATGGCGTTGGGCTTTTTCTTCGGCGGTCATTGCTGGTGGTGAAGCGGGAACGCCGTCGTTGGTCAGGCCCATTTGATCGCCGACACTGAGCAGGCGCATGGCAGGGATCACCACTTGAGCGGATTGTTCGACGTTGGCGACGTCCTGGCGCAGGTACAGCAACACGTCCACATAGTCGCCAGGGCTCAGTTGGCCGGCAGCGCCAATCACTTCATCGACGGCAACCGCGAGGGCGCGTTCGTTGGGGCGGATCATGCGGGCCAGTGGGCCACCAGGGCTGAAACTCTCATCGTTGAGCCAGGTGCCGGCCTGCAAGGCGCGCCATGGTGTGCGGCCGATGGCCTGGTCAACACTGGTCATACTGCCCGCTGGCGCTGTGCGCAGTTTTTCGATGCTCAGGTCTGCGGCGGTCAGGGCAATAAAGGGCGGTACATCGTGGGCCAGTACCACCACCGATTGGCGGGTCTGGTCCTCGACCACGGCGACGGCTTTTTCTACCGGTGCGGTGGGCGGTGGTGGCGGCGCCGGGGCAGGTTCGCGGCTGAGCACCAACCCCCAATAACCGGCAAACAGCGCACCGACCAAGAGCACACCGGCAAGTACCATGCTGAGACGCGTGTTCATGACGGCTCTCCTTTTCCTGTTGCACCAAAATCCGTCGATCCCAACAGGCTAATTCCGCAACTCGGCTGCTATGAACAGTGACTAACTATTTCGCTATTTGAAGGTAGTTCAGCTAGGACAAAATGCCATTACTGACAGAAAGATTTCTTCGTGGCGCGCCTCGATAGCCTTGAAAACAAGGGATTCAGGCGCCAGCAAAACGACCACTACTTTGTGATTAATCAGTTCTTACAGTTGTGAGGGTGGGGTTTGTTGACAATGCTCAGGTGGCACATGGCAATTACTGTGCAGCACCGAGCTAGGGCGTCTGGTCGCCCATAGGAGTAGTACGATGATCCTCGAACTGTTGATTAAACTCCATGTTCAACTTCAGCTACTTTTTCATCGCAAAGAGGGCGCGACCGCGATTGAGTACCTCATTCTCGTGGCGATTGTAGCATTGGTGATACTGGCAGCCGGGACGACGCTGGGGCCTCAGATTACGGCCTTCTTTGCCAGAATTCAGGCGGCGATCACCGCGTTGTGAGTTTGGGACGGCCTGCTGTTGATTTCAGATGGTTTTGAGTGGTGACATCAGGTAGTGCCCATGAATGCTGCAGCTGTACCTTTCCGTCAACAAATCCTGTTGGTGGACGACGAAGAAGATGCCCTCGTAGAACTGGCGGAGTCGCTGGAGAACGAGGGCTTCGTTTGTTTTACCGCCAGCTCTGTGACTTACGCATTGCAGGAACTGACGCTGAATCCTGACATTGCCCTGGTTATCACTGACCTGCGTATGCCAGAGGAGAGTGGGATATCGTTGATCAAGCGCTTGCGTGAGCACACGGATCGTCAGCATTTGCCGGTGATTGTGATGTCTGGGCATGCGGAGATGGATGATGTGAGTGACATGCTGCGGTTGCAGGTTTTGGATTTGTTTCGCAAGCCCATTTATCTGGTGCGCTTGATTGATACGCTTAACAGTCTTTTTCCTTTGCGCAAGTCTCGGTTGTAGCGGGGGTTGTTGAGTACATATCCGTTGCTGCGGTAACGGCTACCTATGGTTCCGCCCTTACGGCGGGTCACTTTTGGCAAACGCCCCAAAAGTAACCAAAAGGTCTTCGCCCCACCACTCGGTGCCTCGCTGGGGCTCGGCATGCCCTCACTCCGGCTTGAATCCGTGGGCCGCCGCGATGGGCCATCCTTGGCCCAGCGCGGCTAACCCGGCGTCCTGCCGGGTTACCCACGGATTCAAGCCTGCGTTCGGCCATCGTGGTTAACGGG